>NZ_CP090642.1:0-600000 GCF_029633825.1 Burkholderia contaminans
TTTCCGCAACCAGCCGGTTCGAAGGACAAGCGCGATCGAAACCGCGCGTGCCCCTCCTTGCGCTTACCCGTTCGTCGCCGTTGCCGACGCAGGCGCCGGGGCGGCCGCCTTGTCGTAGTCGACCGGCGCATCCGGCGCACGCGGCGTTTCGCCGGCGCGCTGGATCCAGCCGCCGCCCAGCGCACGGTACAAGTCGACCAGATTGGTCCAGCGCGCCAGACGTGCACTGATCAGCGATTGCTGCGCCGAGTACAGATCCGTCTGTGCGGTCAGCACCGACAGGTAGCTGTCGACACCGTTCTTGTAACGCAGGTCCGACAGGTCGAAGCGTCGCTGCTGCGCGTGCTCGTTGCGCTCGAGCGCGGCGATCTGCTGGTCGTACGTGCCGCGTGCGGCGAGGCCATCCGACACTTCGCGGAATGCCGACTGGATCGCCTTCTCGTAGTTCGCGATCTCGATGCGCTTCTGCACGTGCGCGAGGTTCAGGTTCGCGATGTTCTGACCGCCTTCGAAGATCGGCATCGTGATCTGCGGCGCGAACGACCATGCGGCCGTGCCGGCCTTGAACAGGCCACCCAGCGTCGGGCTGCCGGTGCCGAACGCACCCGTCAGCGAGATCTTCGGGAAGAACGCCGCGCGGGCCGCACCGATGTTCGCGTTCGCGGCCAGCAGCGTCTGCTCGGCCTGCATCACGTCGGGGCGACGCGTCAGCAGATCCGACGGCAGGCCAGCGGGCACATCCGTCAGCAGGTTCTGCGCGTCGAGCGGCCTGCCCGCCGGCAGGTCGTCCGGCAGCGGCTCGCCGATCAGCAGCACCAGCGCATTCAACGCCTGCGCGCGTGCACGCGCCTGCGCCTGCTGGTTCGCGAGCGCCGTCTCGACCACCGTCTGCGCCTGACGCAGCTCGAGCTCGGAGCCCGTGCCGTTGTCGAATTGCAGCTTGGTCAGGTCGTACGACGCCTGCGCGGTCTTCAGCGTGTTCTCCGTGACCTTCAACAGATCGTCGGTCGACAGCAGCGTCAGGTACTGGTCCGCCACCTGCGATACCAGCGAGATCTCCGACGCCTGCCGTGCATACGACGTCGACAGATACTGCGCGAGCGCCTGGTCCTTCAGGCTCTGCACGCGGCCGAACAGGTCGAGTTCCCACGACGCGGACAGGCCGACGTTGTAGGCGCGCGAGATGTACGGCGCACCGGTCTGCGAAAGACCCTGCGGCACGCGCTGGATGCTGCCCGTGCCCGTACCGTCGAGCGTCGGGAACAACCCCGCACGCGTGATCTGGTACTGCGCACGCGCGGCCTCGATGTTCAGCACCGATACGCGCAGGTCGCGGTTGTTCTTCAGCGCGATCTCGATCAGCCGCTGCAGGCGCGGGTCGACGAAGAACTCGCGCCAGCCGATGGCGGTCGCAGCTTGCCCGTTGGCGCTGCGCGCGCCGGCCGCACCCGGCTGCGTCGCGTAGACGCCGCCGGCCGGGTACGCCTGCGCGACAGGCGCATCAGGCCGCTTGTAATGCGGCGCCATCGTGCACCCCGCGGCGAACAACGCGACAGCCAGGGCAGCCGCGGTTGCAGTCAAAGCGTGTTTTTGCATCGTTACTGCCCCTTCGAATCGTGTGCGTCGTCGTGACCGCGCTGCAGGTCGCCCTGCACGAGACGCCATGCGTCGTCGACGTTTTCCGTCTCGCCGCTGAAGATCGCGCGAACCCGCACGAAGAACATCGGGATCATGAAGATCGCGAGGAACGTTGCCGTGATCATCCCGCCGATCACGCCCGTACCGATCGCGTGCTGGCTGGCCGAACCCGCGCCGTTGCTGATCGCGAGCGGCAGCACGCCCAGCATGAACGCGAGCGACGTCATCAGGATCGGACGCAGCCGCAGGCGCGCCGCCTCGATCGCCGCACGCACCGGCCCCATGTTCCCGCTCGCCTGCAACTCGCGCGCGAACTCGACGATCAGGATCGCGTTCTTCGCGGACAAGCCCACGGTAGTCAGCAGGCCGACCTGGAAGAACACGTCGTTCTCGAGGCCGCGCAGCATCGTTGCGAGCAGCGCGCCGACCACGCCGAGCGGCACGACCATGATCACCGAGAACGGGATCGACCAGCTTTCATACAGCGCCGCGAGACACAGGAACACGACGAGGATCGAAATCGCGTACAGGATCGGCGCCTGCGAACCGGACTGGATTTCCTGGAACGACAGCCCCGTCCACGAGTAGCCGATACCCTCCGGCAGCTTGCTCGCGAGCGCCTCCATCGCCGCCATCGCCTGCCCGGTCGACTTGCCTTCCGCGGCCTGACCCTGGATCTCGATCGACGACACGCCGTTGTAGCGTTCGAGCTTCGGCGAACCGTAGCTCCAGTGGCCGGTCGCGAACGCGCTGAACGGCACCATGCCGCCCGTGCTGTTGCGCACGTACCAGATGTTCAGGTCTTCCGGCGTCATTCGGAACGGCGCGTCCGACTGCACGTATACCTTCTTGATCCGGCCATCGGTATCCAGGAAGTTGTTCACGTACTGCGACGCCCACGCGATCGAGAACGTCTGGTCGATCGCAGCAGCGGTCACGCCGAGCGCGTTCGCCTTCTCGCGGTCGATGTCGACCTTGTACTGCGGCGTATCGTTCAGGCCGTTCGGGCGCACGAGTGCCAGCGCGGGATCCTTCGCGGCCATCCCGAGCAACTGCCCGCGCGCGGCCATCAGCGCTTCGTGGCCGAGGCCGGCGTTGTCCGTCAGCTCGAAGTCGAAGCCGGCAGCGGTGCCGAGTTCGGGAATCGACGGCGGGTTGAACGGGATCACCATCGCGTCCTTGTACTGCGCGTAGTGCGCGAAAGTCCGGCCGATCAGCGCCTGCACCTTCTGGTCCGAACGCTGGCGATGCTCGTACGGTTTCAGCTTCACGAACACGAGACCGGCATTCTGGCCGCGGCCCGCAAAGCTGAAGCCGTTGACCGTGAACACCGAGTCGACCACATCCTTCTCGGTGGTGGTCAGGTACGTGTTGATGTTGTCGAGCGTCTTGCCGGTCGTTTCCTGCGTGGAGCCCGACGGCGTCTGCACGATCATGAACATGTAGCCCTGGTCTTCATCCGGCAGGAACGACTTCGGCAGGCGCACGAACATCACGCCGACCGCGATGAACACGGCCAGGTAGATCACGAGCCAGCGGCCCGAGCGCCGGATCACGTGGTTCACGCCGCCCGTATAGCGATCGCGACTGCGGTCGAAGGTCCGGTTGAACCAGCCGAAGAAGCCCTTCTTCTCTTCGTGATGCCCTTGCGGGATCGGCTTGAGGATCGTCGCGCACAATGCCGGCGTCAGAATCAACGCGACGAGCACCGACAGCACCATCGCCGACACGATCGTCAGCGAGAACTGACGATAGATCGCGCCGACCGAGCCACCCGAGAATGCCACCGGCACGAACACCGCCGACAGCACGAGCGCCACGCCGACGAGTGCACCGGTGATCTGGCCCATCGCCTTGCGGGTCGCCTCCTTCGGTGACAGGCCCTCTTCCGCCATCACGCGCTCGACGTTCTCGACCACCACGATCGCATCGTCGACCAGCAGGCCAATGGCGAGCACGAGGCCGAACATCGACAGCGTGTTGATCGAGAAGCCGGCGAGGCCCATGATCGCGAACGTGCCGAGCAGCACCACCGGCACCGCGATCGTCGGGATGATCGTCGCCCGCAGGTTCTGCAGGAATAGGTACATCACGAGGAACACGAGCACGATGCCTTCGAGCAGCGTCTTGACCACTTCCTCGATCGACAGGCGCACGAACGGCGTCGTGTCGTACGGATAGTGGACGACGAGACCGTGCGGGAAGTACTTCGACAGTTCGTCGATCTTGGCCCGCAACGCCGTCGCAGTGGCGAGCGCGTTCGCGCCGGTCGCGAGCTGGATGCCGAGGCCGGCCGTCGGCTGCCCCATGTACTTCGTGTCGAACGTGTAGTTCTCGGAGCCGAGCGCCGCACGGCCGACATCCTTCAGGCGCACCTGCGAACCATCCTGGTTGACCTTCAGCAGGATGTTGCCGAACTGCTCGGGCGTGCGCAGCAGCGTCGACTCGGTGATCGTCGCCTGCAGCATCGTGCCAGGCTTCGCCGGCGTGCCGCCGATCTGGCCGCCCGCGATCTGCACGTTCTGCTGCGTGATCGCGGCCGTCACGTCGGTCGGCGTGAGGCTGTAGTTGGTCAGCTTGACCGGGTCGAGCCAGATGCGCATCGAAAACTGCGAACCGAGCAGCAGCGTCTGGCCGACACCGTTCACGCGGCTGAGCGGATCGAGCACGTGCGACGCCACGTAGTTCGTCAGGTCCTCCTTCGACATGCTGCCGTCCTCGGAGTTGAACGCGAACCACATCAGCCAGTTGCTGCTCGACTTCGTGACCTGCATGCCGAGCTGCTGCACGACCTGCGGCAGGTTCGGCGTCGCGAGCGACAGCTTGTTCTGCACCTGCACCTGCGCGACGTCCGGATTCGTGCCCGGCGAGAAGGTCAGCGTGATCGTCGCGTTACCCGAGTCATCGCTGGTCGACGACATGTACAGGAAGTTGTCGAGACCGCTCATCTGCTGCTCGATCACCTGCGTCACCGTGTCTTCCACCGTCTTCGCGGAAGCGCCCGGATAGTTCGCCTGGATCTGGATCGTCGGCGGTGCGATCGTCGGATACTGCGCGATCGGCATCTTGAAGATCGATGCGACGCCGGCCAGCATCAGCACGATCGCGATCACCCACGCAAAGATCGGGCGATCGATAAAGAACTTGGCCATGAAACGGACTCCTTGTTATTGCGCGGACGACGCAGCGGTCGAACGCGCGGCGGCATTGGCGACGGTGCTCGCCGGTGCGGCGCCGGATGCATTCGCCGCGCTTGCCGGTGTGCCGGACGCAGCGTCCGGCGCAAGTGCGGGCTGCGCCGCGACGGTCTTCACGGTCGCACCCGGGCGTACCTTGTCGACGCCCTGCACGATCACGTGGTCGCCCGCTTGCAGGCCGCCTTCGACGATCCAGTTCGGGCCGTACGTGCCGGCCGTCGTCAACGGGCGCGTCTCGACCTTGTTGGCCGCGTTCACGACCAGTGCGATCGCCTGGCCCTTCTGGTCATGCGTGACGCCGATCTGTGGCACCAGGAATGCGTTCTCGTTCACGCCTTCCTCGATCCGCGCACGCACGAACATGCCCGGCAGCAGCACGCGGCCCGGGTTCGGGAAGATCGCGCGAATCGTTACCGAGCCGGTGGCCTGGTCGACCGTCACGTCCGAGAACTGCAGCTTGCCGGCTTCCGAATAGGTCTTGCCGTCCTCCAGGATCAGCGACACCTTCGCGGCGCCCGGGCCGCTCGTTTTCAGCTTGCCGCTCTGCACGTCCTGGCGCAGCTTCAGCCCGTCGAGGCTCGACTGCGTGAGGTCGACGTACACCGGATCGAGCTGCTGCACCGTCGACAGCAACGTCGCCTGGCTCGCCTGCACGTAGGCGCCCGGCGTCACTTGCGAGATGCCGACGCGGCCGGTGATCGGCGACACGACGTCGGTGTAGCCGAGGTTGATCTGCGCGGTATCGACCGCCGCCTTGCCGGCCGCGACGTCCGCCGCGGCCTGGCCTTGCGTGGCCACTGCGTTGTCGTAGTCCTGCTTGCTGACCGCGTTCGCGGCCACCAGCACCTTGTAGCGCGCGACCAGTGCGTTCTGCGTGACGAGGTTCGCCTGCGCCTTCGCGAGCGTCGCCTTCGCGCTGTTCAGCGCGGCGATGTACGGCGCCGGATCGATCTTGTACAGACGCTGACCGGCCTTCACGTCGGTGCCTTCGGTGAATTCGCGGCGCAGCACGATGCCGTCGACCCGCGCGCGCACCTGCGCGACGAGGAACGCGCTGGTGCGGCCCGGCAGTTCGGTCACCGCCGGCACAGCCTGCGGCTGGACGGTGACGACGCCGACTTCCGGCGTTTGCGGCGGCGGTGCCGATTCTTTTTTCCCGCACGCGGCCAGGAAAACGGCAGCCGTTGCAGCAGTGATTAAGCGGTATGGAACCCGTTCGACGCGCATGGAGCGACCTCTCACAAATAGACGACCTTCAATGGGAATCACCAGATCTCCTCGTGACCTGCACGCGCGGCCGGAATGCTGTCGCCTCCCGTTTGCCGTGGATGCGGTCGCGTATTTCGGGCGTGCGTTGCGCCCTGCGGAGCGTTCGTTCATCGAACTGCTTCCGAGGAAAAAACCGTGAGCCCGCAGCACGGGCAGGCGGGCGTTGCTGCGGCGACCAACCGGCCCGCTAGCTCGCGGGCCGGAACGCGGCGCCGGCGAATTCGATGAATGCGCGTGCAGCGGCCGGCAGATGCACAGTGCGTGCATGCGCGAGCTTCAGCGTGACGGGCGCGAGTGGGCGGACCGGAGCAACGCGCACCAGCGTGCCGGCCGCCAGATCGGCTTCGACGAGATACGCGGGCAGCACCGCGGCGCCCATGCCGGCCACGGCCAGCCGCCGTGCCATCTCGAGATGGCCGACGCCCGGGCTGCCGCCGGGCGACGCGTCGGGTCGAAATGCCGCCGCATCGTCATCGCCGGCCGCCGGCAGATCGAGCCGCACGGCCGTAATGTCCGGCCAGTCGCCCGACGCAGCCGCGCCGCCATGCGCGTCGACATAACCCGGCGCCGCGACGCGCACGGATTCGTACGCGGCCAGCGTGTGCAGCGCGTGCGCGCCCGTCACCGGCATGCCGTCGGTCAAAAACGCGACATCGATGTCTTCGGATGTCAGGTCGACATGGGCATCGGTCAGCGTCACGGTCGGGCGCACGTCCGGAAACCGGTGCACGAAGCGATCGAGCAATGCACTCAACTGGCTGAGCCCGAAAGCGACCGGCGCGGCAATGCGCAATGCGCCCTCCGGCTTGCTGCCCATCGCGACGAAACGACCGTCGATCTCGTCGATCGCACCGAGAATCCGCTCGACGCGCGCGAGATACAGCTCGCCGATTTCCGTCAGCGACTGGTGGCAGGTGCTGCGTTGAAGCAGGCGTGCGCCGAGGCGCGTCTCGAGCGCGTCGACCAGCCGGCTCGCCATCGCCGTCGACACGCGCAGCCGCGTCGCCGCCCGGCGAAACCCGCCTTCCCTTGCCACCGTCACGAATGCCCGAATCGATTGAAGTTGGTCCATTTGTCCGGATTCCCCTGCGCGGTTGACTGCCTTGACGCGCCGCTTCGTGGCTGCGTCGAGACCGAAATGAAACGGCCCGACCAATGCGGCGGCACCGACGCCGGCTACGCGGGGTCGGTCGGCACGCTCGCGCCAGACGCGCGCCGGCATGCAACGGACGCAAGCCGGCCTCGGCTGGCCCGATGCATGAATATTCGAATAGCAGTCCTGAGTCTTTTCCAGTGGTTCGCCGCGACAACACCGGCGGCGTGCGCCGACCATCCGACGGTCATGCCCGCATCGCCCGCGCGCACTGGGACACGTTTGTTTCAGCAGGTGCAATGGTATGAAAACGGCCGGAAAATGGCTTGCCCGATCCTGCGATTGTTTTGCCTTAATTTCCGAATTTGTGCGCTGCACACCGCGCAGCGACCAGCGATGTGGTCGCCGGCCATGCAGATCCGGATGATCGGGCTAATTTCCCACAGGTTTAGGCAATCACGTGCACGCGACTCGCCGTACGATGTGACCGCCGTGCCGGCACCCCTGCCGGGACACGAACAGGGAATCGCAGCCGCGCACCTTGCAGTGACTACTCCGCCATCCGCTCACGCACTATGGAAATCGACGCCCGAACGCCGCAGCTAAAGCGCATCACGCCCGATCACGCCGCTCGGTTGCCGGCCCCGTCGCCCACGGCCCGGCTCGCTACGCTGATCGCCGCTTATGCACCGCACGACGGCACGTTCGAACTCCCGGTACGCGGCATGCGCATCGGCCGTGCATCCGCGTCTCCGCCGCACTGGAACCACGGCGTGCACCACGCGTGCCTGAGCATCGTCGGGCAAGGCGCGAAATCGACGCGGGTCGGCGACGACACCTACGTGACCGACGAATCGCGAATGATGGTCGCGACCGCGGACCTGCCCGTCACCGGCCGCGTGATACGCGCGAACCCGGCCGAGCCGTTCCTTTACGTGCAACTCGATCTCGCCGTGGACCGCATCGCGGCACTCACGCCGCGCGTGTTTCCGCACGGGCTGCCGAAGGCGGTCGACTACGGCGCGCTCGACACGCACGATACGCCGCCGGAAATCGTCGACGCCATCGCGCGCCTGATGCAGTTGATCGCGCAACCGGACGACATCGACCTGCTCGCGCCGCTGATCGTCGACGAGATCCTCATCCGGCTGCTGCGCGGCCCGTCGGGCGCGCGCGTCGCGCAGGTCGGCGTGGCCGATTCGACGACGCAGCGCATCTCGCGCGCCGTCGCCTGGATTCGCGACCACTACCTCGACCCGATGACGGTCGAATCGCTCGCGCGGCAGGTCGACATGAGCCCGTCGACTTTCCATCACCACTTCCGTGCGGTCACGTCGATGAGCCCGTTGCAATGCCAGAAGGTATTGCGGCTGCAGGAGGCACGGCGCCTCATGTGCCTGTCGGCAATGGATGCGCGGCAGGCGTGCCGCAGTGTCGGCTATGTGAGTGCGTCGCAGTTCAGCCGCGAATACGCACGCCTGTTCGGCGATGCGCCGGGCCGCGACGTGCTGAAGCTGCGCGACGAAGCCGTGCCGCTATCCCGCGTCGCGCCGTAGGCCGGTTGGACACATGCCCGATTGCGGGCGGTGTGACACAGCCATTGCACCGTTGAGCCGTTGCGTGGCCGGCTGGACCGTCAAGCGGATGCAGCTTTGCGCACGCATGCGATGAAGCCGGTCGAACCGATTCCAGGGGGTTGGCGCCACGCGCCGAACCAACGATGCTCGACATCGAAGGCAAGCGCTTTCATTTGGGCACGCCGGTCGCCCGGGCATCGTTACCCGGGTCGGTCGTGAGGATGTGGCCGATATCCGCGCGAAATACAGGACTGCATATTATTGGCGCGATCGACACGCAACTTCGTACTCACATGCCGAAGGTTCGACTTCAGGACTTGCAGGAGGCATGCAGTGCGGCTTCGTCGGCGGCCAGCATTTCGGGCACGCACTCGCGCAGGAAATCGACGAACGTACGGATCTTCGCATCGAGATACTGGCGCGATGCATACAGCGTGTAGACCGTCAGTTTCTGCAACCGGTAGTCGGGCAGCACGCGCACCAGCGAGCCGCTCGCCAGCGCGGGCAACGCCGACGACATCGGCAACGAACCGATGCCGAGGCCGGCGCGCAGCGCGGCGCCGAGCGCATCGGCGATGTTCACCTGGAAATCCGGCAATGGCAGGTCGAACGTCTCGGGGCCGTCGGGACCGTCGAGATGCCAGCGGTCGCGTGGAAACACGGGCGTGACGATCTGCAGGCACGCATGGCCATCGAGATCGCGCACCGTGCGCGGCGTACCGCGCTCCTTCAGATACGCGGGCGACGCACACAGCACGCTGTGCACCTCGCCGAGCCGCTGCGACACGAGCCCCGAATCGGGCAACTCCGTCGCGCTCAACTGCAACGACACGTCGTAGCCTTCGTCGATGATGTCGGGCACGTGCTGCGACAGCGTCAGCTCGACCGCGACCGATGGATAGCGCTGCCGGTAGCGCACGACCGCGGGCACCACGTAGGCCTGGCCGAAGCTCGTCGTCGCATGGACATGCAGCCGCCCGGACGGCTTTGCCTGTGCGTCGGCCGCCTCGGATTCGGCTTCTTCGATATAACCGAGGATGCGCTGGCAGCGGTCGAGATAGCGCTGCCCGGCGTCGGTCAGCGCGATGCGGCGCGTGCTGCGGTTGAGCAGGCGCGTGCGCAGGTGCGTTTCGAGCTGCGCGACGGACCGCGATGCGTAAGCCGTCGTGATGTCCAGGCGCTGGGCTGCGCTCGTGAAGCTGCCCTCTTCCGCCACCCGGACGAAAATGCGCATCATCTGTAACGTGTCCATCGACCTGTCCCCGGGATTGAGATCACGTCGCGCCACCGCGCGACGATGGTGCCGGCAGCGCCGGCGCAGGCCGGTCTGGCGCGAATTGTGCGGAACAGTACAGCAGCAGTGCAGACGTGTCCAGTTCGCCGTATGCGGCGTGATCCGGATGCCGAATCGTCTCGCCGAGTCGCCGTGCGCACGGTGTACGGACCGGGCGCATACGCGCGTTGTCGAACCGGCACACGACCGGCATCGGCTCGGCAAAAACTACGTGCCAACCACGATGCCGCGACGCGATTCACGGCATGTATGACGTATCAAGCCTCGGCGGCCGCATCGAACGGATTACGCAACACGATCGTGTCGTCGCGCTCCGCGCCGGTGGTAATCATCGATACCGGTGCGCCGGCGACCGCTTCGACGCGCGCAATGAACTCCTGCGCGGCGCGCGGCAGCGCCGCACGTTCACGTACCCCCTTCACGGTGCCGTGCCAGCCGTCGAACCGCTCGTACACCGGCTTGGCGCGCGACTGCGCATCGAGGCTCGCCGGCAGATGATCCACCCGCACGCCATCGAGTTCGTATCCGACGCACAGCGCGATCGACTCGAAACCGTCGAGCACGTCCAGCTTCGTAAGCGCCAGCGAATCGATGCCGGAGATCCTGACGGCCTGACGCAATTGCGCGGCATCGAGCCATCCGCAGCGGCGCGGTCGGCCAGTATTCACGCCGAACTCCTGCCCGCGCGCACGCAGCGTTTCGCCGGTCGCGTCGGACAGCTCGGTAAGGAACGGGCCGCCGCCGACCCGCGTCGCATACGCTTTCGTGACGCCCAGCACGTGGCCGAGCTTCGACGCACCGAGCCCTGTACCAGCCGCTGCCGCCGAGGCAACGGTGCCGGACGACGTCACGAACGGATACGTGCCCCAGTCGATGTCCAGCATCACGGCTTGAGACCCTTCGAACAGGATGCGCTCGCCGCGGTCGGTCGCGTCGTTGAGGTCGGCCCAGACGGGGCGCACGAACGGCAGGATCCGCGGCGCAAGGTCGACCAGCGTCGCCAGCATCGCGTCGCGGGAATACTCGTCGAGCCCCAGGCCGCGGAACCACGCGTTGTGATGGTCGACGAGCACATCCAGTTTGGCCGCGAGCTGGCCGGGTTCCGCGAGATCGCCGACGCGCAGCCCGCGACGTCCGACCTTGTCCTCGTAGGCCGGCCCGATCCCGCGCAGCGTGGTGCCGATCGGCTCGCGGCGCAGACGCTCCTGAGCCTGGTCGATCGCGCGGTGGATCGGCAGCACCAGCGTTGCGTTCTCGGCGATCGACAGGTTATCCGGCGTCACCGACAGCCCGAGTTCGGCCATTCGCCCGATTTCCGCGAGCAGCGCTTCCGGATCGAGCGCCACGCCGTTGCCGATCACGCCGCGCTTGCCGCGCACGACACCGCTCGGCAGCAGCGCGAGCTTGTACGTCTTGCCGCCCACGACCAGCGTATGACCCGCGTTGTGGCCGCCGTTGTAGCGTGCGACGAGATCGGCCTGTGCCGCCAGCCAGTCCACGACGCGCCCCTTCCCTTCGTCGCCCCATTGGGCGCCCACGACCACCACGTTCGGCATGCTCCGCACTCCATGTGAGAAATTCAGACAGTCACTCGGCCGAGCCGGCCGTTTGTGTGCCATATTGGCGGAGCTTGAGCACCCGATCAAACGATTAAACCTGAACCGTCGTGTGAGAAAATATCACACGAAAGATGCAATGGCCCGACGACTCCCTCCGCTGAATTCGCTGCGTGCGTTCGAAGCCGCCGCGCGCCTCGGCAGTTTCACGCTGGCTGCGGACGAACTGTGCGTGACCCACGGCGCGATCAGCCGGCACGTGCAACAACTGGAAGCCTGGCTCGGGCGGCCGCTGTTCGAACGCCATAACCGGCGGGTCGAGCTGACCGACCCGGGCCGCGCGTATCTCGCCGAGGTCGGCGCGTCGTTCGACCGGATCGCGCTCGCCACCGCGCAGCATTTCGGCCACGCGCAGCAGCGCGTGTTGCGCGTAAGCGCGCCCGCGACGTTTTCGTTGCGCTGGCTGGTGCCGAAGCTGTCGTCGTTCCAGGTCGCCCATCCGGCCATCGAGGTGCGGCTGTCGACGTCGAACGAGCCGATCGACAAGCTGCGCGACAAGGTCGACCTGATCGTTCGCGGCGGCCCGCAGGCCGTCGACGGTTATGTTGCCGAGGAATTCCTGTCCGAGGTCCGGCTGCCGGTGTGTGCGCCGAAGCTGCTGGAGGGCCGGCCGTTGCATACGCCTGCCGATCTGGCCGGCTTCACGTTACTGCACGCTGCCACCTATCCCGGCATGTGGCCTGAATGGCTCGCGGCAGCCGGACAGCCGAATCTCGTGCCGCGCCACTCGCTCACGCTCGAGCACTTCTACCTGACGCTGCAAGGTGCACTCGACGGCCTCGGCGTCGCAATGGGGCCGATCGCGCTCGTCGCGGATGACATCGCTGAAGGTCGGCTGGTGCAGCCGTTCAGCGAACCGGCACTGCCGCCGTGGCGCTACTTTACGTACGTGGCCTCGGCACGCGCGAACGACGAAGCGGTGCGGGCGTTCAAGGATTGGTTGAAGGTGGCGGGAAATACGGCCGCGCCGCGAGTGCGGAACTGACAGCGTCGGTGTGCGGAGAGCGTGCCGAGACATACAGGAATGCGAAACAAATAACGCAAGCGCCTGGATCGCGTCATGCCTTCGTCGATACGGGGAATGCGGGTTTCGATGTGCGCCGCGAAGACGCGACGCACGCGGCAAGCCGCGGATCGAACCGTGGCTTGCCGCCGGCCGGCGCTTACTGACTAGCGCCGGCGGCTTTCTTCTCCGCGTTCTGCAGGTTTTGCGGATAGTTCGGATCATTGGCCGCGGGCTTGTAACCAGCGTCTTCGAGTTTCTTCAGCTCGGCGTTGTTCTTCGCACGCGCTGCCTTGTGCTCTGCCTTGCGTTGGGCCCGGGCCGCCTTGCGTGCCTGGCTCTTCGCTGCCTTTGCGTCCTGTGCCGCGGGTGCGCTGGCGTCGGTCTGCGCAAACGCAGGAACTGCCGAGCCGAACAGGAACGCGGCTGCGGTAGCAGCCAACGCGAGTTTTCTGATCTGGATTTGCATCGCTGAACTCTCTTTTCTGGTTTATCACGGATTGAAAGACCATCGAGATACCGCCCCTGCCCCGATCGGTTGTCATGCAGAGCTCGGGACCTGTGCATCATAACCGCGCCGAGAAAAATGTGGCGCCAACGTGGGAACGGAATTGGGGATACACGTATGGGAGAACACGTGGATGCCGGTCGACTGTCACGGACAGGACGAACTGTGTGGCGCGCGTCGATACGTAGGGCGATCGCGCTGCGGTGGAGACTCGAAGCGGTCGGTGTACCCGCGATTCGACGCCGAGGATGGACCACCTACGCGCGGCGCAGTGCGATGTGAGTTACCCAGGACTGTTTCATAGGTGGTGTTGCCGGCACGCTCACGCGTGACGTGACCGTTACCAGACCAGTCATGATCACAGCATCAGCAGTCGAACTGTGTGCCGCGTTGCCAGTCGACGCGGTTCAAGCGACGGTTCCTCCCATAAACGACCACGATTCGGTTATGCGGCGATCAAGGCATGCACGATTGCATCGCCACGGCGTTCAGCATTCGATCCGGCAACCAATCGCCGCACTGTGATGCCGAGCGTTACCTGAGCCGGTATGACGCGTCACCGCGTGGTTCTGTGGTCCGTATGACGAATGGCGTGAACACATTGCGTGCGGTGAAGACATCGGCGGAATTCACTTCACGGCTGCGCCAACGGTGCCGCACTGATGTCGCTGCGCTCGTCCGGCGACCGTGGCACGCCGGGTTGCGATGTCGCGGCCATGCTTGTGATCCGCCCGATTCTGCTCAGGAAAGCATCGCGCTGCGCGCGCGAATCACAGGTTTTTCATTCTGCAGCTTGGGTCGCCCGGCATCCAGACGGGCGCCGCTGCCTGCACAGAGTGTCGAGTCGTACGGCTACACCTGGTTGGTGAGCGTTTACAGGATTCGGACCTGCCGGAAGGTGAGCATGTTCGGGATCATCGTTCGAATTCGATTGCGGTGAGCTTCCTGGTCGCCGACATCTTCACGTTGGTTCGCAGCGTGCCCTGGATCGCTCCAGAAGCCGGCGATGGGACCCCCCCCCCCCCCGTTCATCGGCCGGAAGCCGTTCCCGGGCCTCTCCTTGTGACCCTGGCGCACAGCATTGCACTTCGGTTGGTCGCTCCAAAGGTAGAAAGTTGGAAGACCACGGAGGCAGCAAAGCGAGCGGCATCGATTTCCTCTGTCCACAGTCCACAGGCTAAATTTGACGAGAGACGCGCATGAGCAAACGGAAAAACTTGTCCACGGCCAGGGACGCATGAGTGCAAAAAACCCTTCGGCTGCCGTCCCGGATGATTTCAAACTGCTGTGAACGAAACCAAAGAGATTCGTGTTTCCGGATCGTTGAACGGCTTCGCGGGTCGCCAACGAGCGCTGCCGAGGTCACGGAGCGGGTTTTTTGATCCCATAGATGGGAACCTGTGCCGGGAAACGGGGCTTTCTTCCCGTTTTTCTCCCATAGGTTTCTACGTTTCGGGCCTATGTGAGTGTGTGCTCACCTCTCCCGAGAGCCTTGTCAGGCCTGGAAGCTGTGCAGAACAGGTAGCCAAGCGACTGATTCCAGGCTCGAATCGATGGTTCGAGGTGCCAGCAACCCCATAGACGGCTCCCATTGGTAGCGGTTTATGGGGTTCGTCTTTCTGCGGAAGCGCACGTGTGTTTACATCTTTTGTAAACCACGTTTACTTCTTTAACTACCTTTAGACGGCTCACAGCCTTATCTGACAAGGCTTTGATGGGTGTTCGGTACCCATTTATGGGAGCATAGGTGTAAGGGCTTGGGAGTTTAGGTCTGTGGATTTGGGGATTGGGGTACCGGGTTGTGGGGAATCGGGGTTGTGGATATGGGGCAAGCGTACCCGGTTATGGGAAATCGGCCCGGAAACGCGTTGGGTAGCCGTCTATGGGAACGCCCGAGGGTAGCCGTTTATGGGGCGCTTTTTTTTGATCAATGACCGCTGGGTCGCACAGTGATTTTTCTCGGTAGCCGGTTATGGGGCGCGCCAAAGGTAGCCACTTATGGGTCCCATTTGGGGCGGCTCGATTGCCTGTCTCCAGGATTTCCCGTGGTGGATTCCCATGGACAGGATCGATGGCATCGACAGGTAACCTTTTATGGGGAAACCAATAGGTTGCCGTTTATGGGAGCGATCTTTGCCTTCAGCGCTGAAATCGATGCAGCCGACACAGCTCAAGTGGGTCGAAAGGTACCCTCCTGTGGGAATCCGCAAAGGTAGCGAGTTATGGGAAGAAAGGAGGTCTGTGCTGCAGAGCACCACGAATTCGCCCAACGATCTCGATTCTCCGCGTTTGCTTCCCATGGATGGTTACCTTGCCGAGGGCAAGTCTCATGCCGGGTTTCTGCGTCCGGGCATGAAAGGTAGCGGCTTGTGGGAAGCATTTTTGTCGAAAGGTAGCTGGATATGGGGTTCCGCAAATATCCTCTGAATGTAAATTTTCCTTTTATATCGGTAGGTTAGAAGCGAGAGTGCAAGTAAAGCTGGAGCAAGGCCGTTGCTCGTCGACGCGAAAAGGTATAAAGTCCGCTTTCAACAAGGTCACCTTATCCGGACATTACGATGCCGCGCAAGCCCGCAAGCAAAGGCTCAGACAAACAGGTTTCGCTGTTTCAGACACCAGAGCCTCCCGACTTGCTGCGCAAGGCGGTCCAGGCGATTCATATCGCGCCCAAGTCCGGAAAGATCGGTCTGCAGCAGCGCAAGATGTTCAGCTCACTGATCAAGAACGCGCTTCGACAGGAGGCGTTCGAGCCGGGCCGGACGAGTTTCTCGATCTCGCTTGCGTCGCTTTCGCACGAGAGCGGGTTGAACAGCAACAATACGAAGTACGTGAAAGACACGGTCAACTCGCTGATCAGTACCGTCGTCAACTGGGACTATCTGGCCGCGGATCGGTCGACGGTCTGGAAAGCGTCGGGCCTGCTCGCCGGCGCGGAGCTCGAGCAATCGGTGCTGAAGTACAGCTTCTCCGACCAGATTCGCAGCGAGTTGCTCAACCCCGAGATCTACGCACTGATCGATATGCGGATCGCCCGCGAGTTCCGGCGGTCGCACTCGCTCGCGTTGTGGGAAAACACGGTGCGCTACGAAGGGATCGGCATCACCGCGAAGATCCCGCTGCCGAAATTTCGTGACCTCATTCTCGGGCAGGACAAGGCGTCGCAGTCGTACAAGGAATACAAGCTGTTCAAGAGCAAGGTCCTGGTGCCGTGCATTCAGGAGGTGAACGAAGTTTCGGATCACACGCTCGAGTTGATCGAACACAAGTCCGGCCGGAGCGTGGAGGCGGTTCAGTTCAAGGTGACGCGCAAGCAAAGCACCGATACGGTGGAGGACGGCGACGTCAAGAACGAAGCGCTGGTCGAGGAGGTCGCCAAGTTCGGCATCCCGCGCTCGGAAGCGCGCCGGCTGATCACGCAATATGGCGTGCAGCGCATCAAGGCGGCGATTGCCTATACGCTCAATCGGACTACGAAGAAGAATGCGGCCCCGGTCGACAACGTGGCAGCGTATTTCCGCAAGGCGTTGACGCACGGCTACACGCTGTCCGACGGGCAGGGAACGGAAGCGGCGGCCCCGGCGAAGGAATCCGCGCAGAGCAAGCAGGAACAGATTCGCGACAAATATCTGGCGGCGAAGGTCGAGGAAGCCGGCGCGTATTTCCGCGAACTGGAGATCGACGACCAGACCAAGCTGATCGAGCGCTACAACGAGACGGTGGCAGGCTCGAAGGACTTGACGCTGTCGCCGAAGAAGAAGGCGAGCAAGCTCGCGCAGACCAGCTTCTTCCGATGGCTCGCGCTGGATACGTGGGGCGAACCGACCTCGGACGACTTGCTGGAATTCCTGCTGAAAAGCAGTCTCGCCGGCAACTGAACGAAGGCCTCGCAGCCGGAGGTGCGTCGCGCGCCGGACATCGTCGTCCGGCTTCGCGGTGCAACACGGATGCGAGGCCTTCTGCTTTACGCGCGTTACTGTTGCGTGGCCGTTGCCAGTTCGGCAACGTACGCGTCGATGACGGTCTTGAGCTTGTCGGCAAGCGCTTCCTGGTGCGATGCGTCGACGCCCTTGAGCTGCAGATCCAGACGTCCGTCCGGATAGGTTTTCAACTGGCCGATCGCTCGCGATTCGAGCGCGAAGTCATGGCGAACGCTGTAACGCGTACGTCCCGCTTTCTTGCTGCCGTCGCTTTGTGCACGCAGGAAATTCTCCAGATCACGAACCGACTTTTTCCGGTCGATCACGGCCGTCAACAGCCGGTCGGCAGTCGGCTCGCCCAGGCGTTCGAAGATCAGCTTCAGGAAATACGCCGCCTGCAGGCCAACCACGTCGTTCGCGCTCGCCATCCGTTCCAGGAGTGTGTTCGGGAGCGCGTTGAGCGACAGCGTCTTGCTGATCGATGCCTTGTCCTTGCCGATCTTTTCCGCCAGCGTGTTCTGGTCGGAAAAGACCTTCTCGTCGAGGAGACGCTTCCACGCGACCGCATCGTCGAAGATCGTCTGGCGTTCGTGGTCGTGGTTCGCGCGATACGCGATCGTGTAGAGCTGCTCAGGCGTGTGATCCGTGCGGAACGTGGCGTTGATGGTTTCATCGCCGTTGATGCTCGTCGCACGGAGCCGGCGTTGCCCGTCGATCACCACGAGCTTGCCGGGAAACTCCGGGAGCCGCGTAACCTTGATCGGCTCGATCTGCCCTTCCCGCTTCAGTGTCAGAGCGAGCTCGTGCAGACTCGACTCCGAGTAGAACACGCGCGGATTGAACGGGTTCGGAATGCAATCCTTGACGAGCACCTTCTGAGGCGCGCCAAGATCCGGCGTGCCGGCCGGCGAGGCCGCGGCCGGAGCGGTGGCGGGTGCCGTTTCGCCGACGACATTCGGTGCAGCCGCCGGTTCGGGCAGCCGCGTTTCGAGTGCCGCATTCTCCTGCGCGAGTCCGCGCAGCAGGCCGGCTGCGAGATGCAGGTTGCCGGTCGGCTTCTTGTCTTTCGATGTGTCCTTAGCCATGGGCGGCTCCGGTAGCGCGCGTCGACGCGATGTATTGGGCCATTTCCGTGACCAGCTTTTCGATTTCCGCGCGGGCTTCTTTCAGGCCCTTCAGATATCGATTGTGGTGATGGATCGTGGTGCCGAGCGCAAACGTCTGACGGTAGACCTCGCGCTGCGCGATCTGGCTGTCGAGCAGATGCTCCCCTATTTCTTCAGCCCTTAGAATTTTTAAAATTTCTTCACGCATTTTAGTTTTTCCATTAACACTATTCAGCATTAATGCGGAAGAAAGATTCGGGTTACGGACGGACCGCATCGACTCGATCATGCGGATCATCGCAACCGTGCTGTAGAGATCGGCTGGCGATGGCGACAGCGGCACGAGGCAGAAGTCGGCGACCTCGAGTACGGAGGCGATTCGCGGGTCTTCGAGGTTGCCGGGACAGTCGACAACGATCACGTCGAAGTTCGCGTCCTGTTTCTTGATCTCGGCGCCGATGCCGCGACCGGCAGGGGCCAGAGAAAGCACCGTCATCGGTAGCGTGTTCTCGCCGCTCGTCACCCATCGGACGGACGTGCCTTGAGGGTCGGCATCGATCAGGGCGACCTTGTTGCCGCCGGCTTCGAAAGCAGCGGCGATATTGACGGAGATGGTTGTCTTTCCAGTTCCACCTTTTTGATTGCTGACGGCGATCTTGAAAGCCATTAAATTCCTCCACGGTGTTTTGCGTAATATATGCAGTTATTATCAAAATGTCCAGAAAAGCCTTCGACGCGATGGAGGCCTTACGGATCGCCGTGGTTGTCACGTGACAAGTGGGCCGAATGGCTAACTAATCAGTCGCGGTTGACGGTCTAATAAAAATAAAAATAGCTACCACGATCAAAATGAACGTCCAAAGTTCGAGAGAAAATTCGACAGATTTCAATGTCGATGCCAGCGCTAGCGAATGAAGACAAATCGCTCGAGGTCGTAGTGCTCCCGACAGAGCTCGTCTCAGTCTTCGGCAGTCAATTTATGGCCATTACCGGGAAACTTGTTGTCACGTGACAAGTGGCGGGGATTCGCACCGGCTCAATCCAAGCCGGTGCCGAAAAATCTTTGAATTGATCGCTCTCATAGCTATGGGCGAGTCACTCGAGGCTCGAAATCGGATCTGGGTTTGGCATGACGCGTCTCGCTCGATGAGTTGTCACGTGACAATCGATCCGGAGTGAAAGGTAACGTCAGTGCCGAATCGTCCGTCAGAAGGCGTTGTGATGGGACTCCTAGGGTATGAACACATGGAGCGCCAAGGAGAAGATTCGCCTCGCTGTCTCGTCGCAACAGGCAGTTTCCTGGGCGAATTGGCTGGGGCGTTGTCACGTGACAACCGGAGTGCTGTATCGGGGGCTTGCTTTGCGTGGCGTTGAATTGGCCGCTTGTAGGACGGGGGCGCCTATGTCGACGAGCCTTAGACATCAATAGGCCTGCAGACACGGGGCTACGGCGCAGGCTATTCGCAACGACGTGCTTGAAGAACGATGCTGTTCAGCTTGCGGGACTGCGCTCACAAACGGGTATCATGAGCGCAATTGATATGACCCCATTTAATGGGGGTGTTCAGATCAACATTGCGCTTGGGTTGTACGGAAGGGGAGGGTACGGGCTTCGCCGCGTGTGCGCAGGAGTTACGACCAGTGCACTCGAGAGCTTCTGTGCACCGGTCAGGCGTTCGAGGCTCCGCTTTGCGACGAACTTGGGTGTTGAAGGCCCGACAACGGCTCAAACGGGCCGGATCGTGAAACATTTCCAAGAAATTCGGTGTTCGGGGAAATCCTTGTCTGGCAATGGGTTGCGCTATATTCTTCATGTTGTTTCACGCAAAATCGCCGAGATCGATCGTGTAAATAGGGGCGTATGGCTATTTTACGTTCCTCAAGCCAGAGGCGGCGTGAACATACCTGAAGTTGTATTAGGGGATACGTAATTTGTCGTATTTGAAACGATTTAAGTCGGCCTGACGCAGAGATACATCGAAGTGAGGCTAATCAGATACATCTCGACACGGCGCCCAGGCCCTTCCTGGTGCCTGCGCCGATCAATCTTCGAGAGTTGTCACGTGACAACGCGTAAAGCGGTAGTCGCAGCGTGACGCGAGACTCACGGCACTGCAGAGTTTGTGGCCGAGTGTCCAGAGGGTACTGAGACGACTTGGTTGCGGAGACGGCAAAATCCTCATCAGTTCATGAGGTCGGTATGAGACGTCTTGCCTCTGGCCGATGAATGCTTGCGAGTTCGGATACAGGTTCGACGCTGCGAGGTGCCCACGCCCCGCTCGATACATAATTTGAATTCGTGGTGGGCTGCCGAGCAATCAATCCGGAGTTAGCAACAAGCGCGCATCTTGCTGCGCTCGTCTGGCTCAAGCGGGTCGCCCCTTCACGTGTGAAGGGGCGACCCGAGCATTTCGCGGATACCACCAAGCAAGGTATCTCGCATCTCCAGTACCGTCCCGGTGATCAATACGTCGCCGCCACCGAAAGAACGACATCCGTTCCGCTTCGCAGGCTATCGATATCTCTCCTCGGAGAATTTCCGAACAACCGGCTGTATTCGCGATTGAACTGAGTCGGGCTCGCATATCCGACCCTGAACGAGGCCGATGTGGCGTCGAGCCGCTCGGACAGCATCAGTCGACGCGCCTCATTGAGCCGTATCCATTTCTGGTACTGCAGTGGACTCATGCCGGTGAGTTGGCGGAAGTGGTGGTGGAAGGTCGAACTGCTCATTTGTACCTGCGCCGCCAGGTCGTCGACCCGAAGCGACTCGTCGTAATGGGTCCGCAACCATTGGATCGCCCGCGATACGCGGTTGCCCTGACTGCCGGCGGACGCAATCTGACGCAGACGGGCACCCTGGTCGCTCGTCAGCAGCCGGTAATAGATTTCCCGCTCGACGTACGGTGCAAGAACTGCAATGGCATTCGGATCATCCAGCAACGCCAGCAACCGGTTCACTGCGTCGTACAGCGGTTCGTTCATATCGCCGACGACGAGGCCGCGGCCGGCCGGAGCTTCCTCGTGATCCGCTGCGACCTGCGCCATCAGTTCGGCCATGACGCGAAAATCAAGCTTGAGCCCGATTCCGAGAAACGGCCTTTCGCGGCTGGCCTCGATGACCTGCGTCGAACCGGGCAGGTCGAGGGACGTGATCAGAAAGCGGTTGGCATCGCAGAGATACACATCGCCGCTCTGAATGAGTCGCTTCGTGCCCTGGACGACGAGACCGAAGCTCGGCTCGACCATGCAGTCCATCGGCTGCGTTGTCGCCTCCCTTCGATGGAAGCTCAGGTTTGGAATGGCCGTGGTGAGGTGATCGACGCCTTCCGTCCATCTCGCGACACGCTCTGCGAGCGTCTGCCGCAGGTCGTTCTCTCGGCGATAGCACGTCGATCGGGAAATTGCCGGGTTGAACGCGGCGATGGTGGCGTCTTTGACGGGTTGGCCGGGTGCCGGATGCATGACTTCTCTACTCAGGAATCGGGTCTACAGACAGCCCGTCGACGTGCGGGTACGCCGGCAACGCGCCTGCCGGAGTCGCGGCATTGCCGCGCTCCGGGGAAAAATGGACAACGGTCGGAGGGTCTTACTTCGTGGCCTGCGACGCGCAAAGCGTCCAGCGGCGCGATTTCGCGGCAACGGACGTCACGCGCTCGTCGACCGTGCGCCACCACCGCTCGCCGCGATGCGGCTCGTCGAGTGCAAGGCGCTCGCCCATCCTGGGCGTCGACAGATCGACGCCGCGGACGATCGCCAGTGCCGTGACGCGCTCGAATGGTTCCTGCCAGCGATGCATCGCGAGATCGAACGTGCCGTTGTGGATCGGGATCAGCCAGCGTCCGCGCAAATCGATGTGCGCCTGCACGGTCTCTTCCGGCTGCATGTGCACGTACGGCCATTGCGCGTCGTATGCGCCTGTTTCGATCAGCGTGACATCGAACGGCCCGAGGCGCTCGCCGATCGTCCGGAAGCCGTCGAAGTAGCCGGTGTCGCCGCTGAAGAACACGCGCAAGTCGTCGTCGACGATGACCCAGGACGCCCACAGCGTGCTGTTGCCGTCGAACAAGCTGCGCCCGGAAAAGTGCTGGGCAGGTGTCGCGGTCAGCGTCAGGCCGGTCACGTCGACGCTTTGCCACCAGTCGAGCTGGCGGACTTTCTTCGCGTCGATGCCCCATTCGATCAGGCGGTCGCCGACACCCAGCGTTGTCACGAACACGTCGGTGGTTGCCGCGAGCGCGAGCACCGTGTCGCGGTCGAGATGATCGTAGTGATCGTGCGACAGGATCACGCCGCGCAGCGGCGGAAGATCTTCAAGCGAGATTGGGGGCGCATGAAAGCGCTTCGGGCCGACGCGCCGGAACGGCGATGCGCGCTCGGCAAACACGGGATCGGTCAGCCAGAATTCGCCGCGCAGCTTGAGCAGCAGCGTCGAATGACCAAGCCGGTACAGGCTGCGATCGGGGGCCGCGTCGAGTTCCGCGCGCGTCAGCGAATCGACGGGCAGTGCCCCCGCAGGCACGGTATTGCGCGGCTTGTTGAACAGCATGTTCCAGGCGATCCCGAGCGTCTTGCCGAGCCCCTCGACCGGACGAGGCGCGACATTGCTGAAGCGCTCGCCATTGTGCTGCGGCGAGCCGCCGGACAGCGTGCGGCCGCGCCGGGCAGCCGCAAAACCCAGTATGCGATGAATCAAAACGAGAGGCGATGCCATATCGGTTCGTCCGGAAAATAAAGTACACTAAACAGTGTAGTTTATTTTTGGGATAAGTAAACTGCCCGGTGTAAAATTTCTCCATGGATACCAGTACTCCCCCTCAGCGCCTGACCGATCGAAAGCGCGCGGCCATCGTCGATGCGGCCATCGAGGAATTTCTCGCGTCGGGTTACGACGCGACCAGCATGGACCGCATCGCGGCGCGTGCGGACGTGTCGAAGCGCACGGTCTACAACCACTTCCCGGGCAAGGAAGCGTTGTTCGCCGCAATCCTCCAAAAATTGTGGGATGCGACCCGGACAGGCAGTTCGCCAACCTATCGTGCCGATGTGCCGCTACGGGAGCAGTTGCTCGCATTGCTGGATCGCAAAATGCGCCTGCTCGGCGACGAGGCATTTCTGTCGCTCGCACGTGTCGCGATCGGTGCGGCCATCCATTCGCCGGAACGCGCGCGTGACATGGTCGAGCGTCTCGGCGAGCGCGAGGAAGACATGACGGTCTGGGTGCGGACGGCCGCGGCGGCTGGACGCCTGTCCGTCACCGATCCGGTGTTTGCCGCGAATCAGTTGCATGGTGTCGTGAAGGCATTCGCGTTCTGGCCGCAGATAACGATGGGCCAGCCGCCGCTCCCGGAGCCGGCGCAACAAAAAGTCGCTGAATCCGCTGCCGACATGTTTCTCGCGTACTACGCGCAACCGGAACACACCGACGCACCGCGCGACGTAACGGACTGATCGTGTATACGGTCGAACTTGCGTGAATCGAGCCTGGCGCAACGTGCACGCTCCGTACGTATCTCGCAACGTCGCGCCGGCAAACCGGCAGATCCGCGGGAGCGAATGCGGATTGCCGCATCGGATCTCCGGCCATTCGGCGGAAATCGGCGATGCCGTCGGCACACCTGAAACCGAACGTGAGTAACGACGAATGAAGACGCTGTTGATCGTCTATCACACGATGACCGGAGGCACGCAACAGATGGCCGAAGCGGCCGCCGGCGCTGCGCGCGAGCAAACCGGCGTCGACGTGAGGCTGCAGCGCGCCGATGCGACGAGCCCGGCCGACGTGCTGGCCGCCGACGCGTATCTGTTCGCCACGCCGGAGAATCTCGCGGCAATGTCCGGGCTGATGAAGGATTTCTTCGACCGCTGCTACTACGCGGCGCTCGATCGCGTGAACGGCCGCCCGTATGCGGTGATGATCTGCGCGGGAAGCGATGGGCAGAACGCGCTGCGCCAGATCGACCGGATCGCGACCGGGTGGCGGTTGAAGAACGTGGCGCCGGGCCTGATCGTCTGTACGCACGCGCAGACGCCGGAACGCATCCTCGCGGCGAAGACGATCGACGGCGACGATCTCGCGCGCTGCGCCGAATTGGGCGCCGGTCTCGCAGCGGGACTCGCACTGGGCGTTTTTTGATCGCCGGCGCTGCGGCTGCGATGACCGGTCGACGCACGTTTGTGCACGCGACGTGCGCTCTTGAGCAGCACCGATCGCGCGGTGCGCGGGGCTGGCCGAATGCTCGTCCCTCAGCCGCCTTTTGTTGTCTCGGAAGGCCGGTGATATTCGGGCCAAAGACGTTTCACGAGATCGCGCGATGCGCCATAGGCATGGCAGCTGTCGATCTTGAGCGGTTTCCCGTCGCTGTCGCGTGCCTCGAGCGACGACTTTCGCATGCCGACCATCGTTTGATAGGCCGTGGTGGCGATCGGGCCGAGCAACTCCTTCAGGTGCGTGCACGTATCGCAGGACGGCAGGCGCTTGCGAATCTCGCTGTTCCAGCCCGCGCCGATGCTCAGTCCGACGAGCGCCTGCAGCGAGTCGCCGCCGCCCGGACACTGCGCATACGGATGCGACCGGAGGAAAGTGGACACGGCGCGGACGACCATGTCGGCGTCGAAGACCAGCGTCACGCCGAGGTCGTGGATCGGCGACAGCGCAGCGACCGTCCGCGTGCCGCCCGGCGGCGTGAAATCAAAGGTTTTGCGATCCGAGAGGCAGGCCGTTACTTCGAACAGGCCGTCGCTGCGCCGATAGCCGCGCATGTCGATCTGCCGATGGTGAATTTCCTCGCGCGTGACGCCGTCGTGCGGGATGTCGTGTGGGGGAACCATGTATCTGCTCCGTTTCGTGCAACCGGTTCGTTCTTCTGGCAGGCAAGCGGGATGTCGGCGGCTCGCCGGTCGGGCGCGGCGAAACGGGCTGAGGCACGCTGCTGACGACATCGATCCGGCCATACTACGCACTTTTCTGCCTCTTCGTGCGCTACAGGATGGATGCGGACGCAACGAGTCGTGTGCGGGCACCGACGCTGTTGAATGGGTACGGCTCTTGCGCCGATTCATCGCCGTGATCGTTGATTCGCTCGCAGCCGACGCCGCTTCCCGGGATGCAGCAGGACGCAGAATCGCAGCCGGGGCCCGCGACGCACCGATGCGGCGGGATCGCGTTCGACGTTCGTAGGCGGGATACCACGGGTCGGGCGTCGATCGATACCGCCGAGGCAAACGCAGTACGGAGGATGGCCCCGATTTCCGCCAACGAGAGTGAACGGCGTGACTTCCGGAAACGTATCCCTATAATGCGCAACACGACCGCATGGACGCATTTCCGGTACCCCGAATCGGGCCAAGGCAGACCAGTGAGTCAACCGGCCGCCGCGCGTACCGGTATACTTCCACTCCTGCCTTGTCCGGCATCGTGGCCGGGTGCCTGAAAACAGAGTGGCGTGCGCGATGCGGCCCCGTAGTATTCCGCATCGGCGGCAGACGGGTCGCACGCATGGCGGCGAAGCTCGTGCGCCGCGCGGCATGGCCGCACGAACCACACCTTATATTCCTGGTGGATTGAATTTATGGGTTTTGAACAACTTGCCGAATTGCGGGCGCAGCTCGCAGCGAAGGCCAAGCAGGAGCGCAACGCGAAGCGGCCGGCAGCGCCGGCGGACACCGGCGCGAAGCCGAAGTCCGGCGACCAGCCGCAGCGTGGTGCCAAGCCGGCTGCGGCCGGCGGCAAAGCAGCGCACCGCGCGAAGCCGGCTTCGGCGAAGCCGACGGCGCCGGTCGATCCGGTCATCGTTGCGATCGGCAAACTGCAGCGTAAGTTTCCGCGTGCGTTCCCGAAGAATCCGGCCCCCAAAGTGCCGCTCAAGGTCGGTATCTGGGACGACCTCGCACGTGAAGCACAGGCGGTCGGGCTCAACGAAGCCGAACTGCGTGACGCGATGTCGACGTGGTGCCGTGGCAACCGTTACTGGTCGTGCCTCGTCGAAGACGCCGTGCGGGTCGATCTGCAGGGTAACGAAGCAGGGCGTGTCACGCATGACGACGCAGCGCGGGCACGCCGGCTGAAGGCGCGCCGCCCCGGCAAGGGCGCGGCACAAGCGGCCAAGGGCGCGCAGCAGCAGCCGAAGGCCGAACAGCCGGCCGAGGCCGCCGAGCCGCAACCGGCAAACGTGGAAGCGCAAGCCGACGCAGCGCCGCAGGTCGAGCAGCAAACGGCCGGAAACGAGTAATCCGCACCGCGCCGCTGCATACCGCACGGCGCTGTCCCGCAGTCACAACGCCTGCGGTGAATGCACGACAGACTGACCTGCCTCGACCGAGGCAGGTCAGGACTGCTCCCACCGGTGCTCGACGCGCCGGGCGCTTACCTATCCCACCTCGAACAGACCACGCGACCGGACGAAGAAAGTTCGCCGATCAGTGCTGCACGCGCGTTGTTTCGACTTTGTCGTTTGCGCATGGACGTCGCTCACTCCCCGAACACGGCAACGCTTCGTTCAATTAATTCGTTTTCCTAAGATAAGGGCGTGCCGAAACCATCGACTGGCGCGTGGACGTTCGTGTCCTGTCATCGTGACATGATGACGCGCGATAATCTCGCCGAGGTCGTCAGGTCGCGAGCAAGCCGGCCGGCTGCGATGCAGCTTGCAATGTGAAAGGTACGAAAAGCTCACCGCGACGTAACCCGCTGCGACGGCCAGCGCCTTTCAACGTCAATTCAAACCGGATCATGCACTCGAGACATTCCGCGATTCTCGTCGCGCTCACCGCTGCCGCGCTGTTCGGCGCCGCGACACCGCTCGCCAAGGCGCTGATTGGCGCGATGTCGCCGTTCATGGTCGCCGGCCTGTTCTATCTCGGCAGCGGCGTCGGGCTCGGTATCGGGATCTTCCTTCGCCGCCTGCACAACCGTCGTGCACCGACCGCAAACGCTGCGCCGCTGCAACGCGCAGACCTGCCGTGGCTCGCCGGCGCGATTGCGGCAGGCGGGGTGGCCGGCCCGGCGTTGCTGATGCTCGGGCTATCGAGCACGCCGGCAGCGACGAGCGCGTTGATGCTCAATCTCGAGGGTGTGCTGACGGCTGTCATCGCGTGGGTCGTGTTTCGCGAGAACGTGGATTCGCAGGTGTTCCTCGGAATGGTCGCGATCGTCGCCGGCGGCACGCTGCTGTCGTGGACGCCGGGCCACGCAGGCGTGCCGGTCGGCGCGTTGTTGATCGTCGGCGCATGCCTGTGCTGGGCGGTCGACAACAACCTGACCCGCAAGGTGGCCGCAAACGACGCGATGGTCATCGCGTGCGCGAAAGGGCTGATCGCCGGACCCGTGAACATCGGCATCGCGCTGGCGACCGGCGCGACGCTGCCGGCTGTCCCGGTCACGGCTGCCGCGATGCTGACGGGGCTCGGCGGCTACGGGATCAGCCTCGTGCTGTTCGTCGTCGCACTGCGCCATCTCGGCAGCGCGCGCACGGGCGCGTATTTCTCGATCGCGCCGCTGTTCGGCGTCGTGCTGTCGCTGCTGATCTGGCCCGCGCTGCCACCCGCGACGTTCTGGATCGCTGCGGTGCTGATGGCGCTCGGCATCTGGCTGCACGTTCGCGAACGGCATGAACATACGCATACGCACGAGCAGTTCGAGCACACGCATCGGCATCGGCACGACGAACATCACCAGCATGCGCACGATTTCGCGTACGACGGCAACGAACCGCACTCGCATCCGCACGTGCATTTGCCGATCACGCACAGCCATGCGCATTTTCCGGACATTCATCACCGGCACCGGCATTGACCGCGTCATGAACAGCAGGCGATACGGTTCACAAGGTAACCGTTTATGGGGCGTGCGTCGCATCGTGTGCGCATCTGCTTCCAGCGTCGCCTGAGCGCGACCGCAGCAGCGGTGCGAGCCTGGTCTTCGGTCTGGATCAACCGGATCAGCGAACCGGCCGGATCGATCAGTGCACCGACCGTGCCGTCCCAGGCTTCGCGAGTCGAATGGGCAGCCCGGTCACCGCGGTGGTTATCGTGCGTGAGGAAAGCAGAAGCCGAAATCCTCGCAGCCCGGGCACCCGGGGGCGGGGCTCGCCGGCACGTCAAGCGAGGCGGCCACTTCCTGTGCGAGGAATTTCTTCCAGCGCAGGTGAGCGACGTTGCGCGCGGCAAGCGCGGGGAAATAGCGATCGAGCATCGCGGATACCGCGTCACGCCCATCAAGCCCGAGATCGCGCCACAGATGATCGGGGCGCAGGCAGGCGTGCGCGATGATCGACGCGAGACAGGCTGCATCGTCGCGGTCGGCGGCGGGATTCGCGTCGTCCATCAGCCGCGTGTGCAGCGTTGTAACGAACGCCGCGTGAGTAGATGGCAGCACTGCCATCACGGCCGTTGGCGCGAGCGCTGCGACATCGGCAGCAGGCAGGTGCGGAAACTGCCGCGTCAGCAGGCCGGCCAGCTGCGGATGAGACAGGCCGAGCAGCCCGAGCTCGTTGCGCTGCGCGCGTGCCGCAACGAGTGCGCCGAACAGGCGTGCGTCGGGTGTGTCGGCACTGGCCGCGGCGGACAGCAACGACTGCAGCGCCCGTTGCCGAGCGTGATCGAACGCGGTTGTCATCGCACGCATCCGGCCGGCAGCCGCACGGCGCGATTCGGGTGAATGCGCGGTGCCAAACGGATCACTATCGCGATCGTCACGCGTTCACTCGACGCCGACGATCACGCTCGATGCCTTGAAGATCGCGGACGCAGCCGTGCCGCTCGCGAGGCCGAGTCGATCGACGCTGTCGTTGGTGACGATCGCGACGATCTCGGCCCCGCCCGCGGCCTTGATCACGACTTCCGAATTGACCGCGCCTTTCGCGACCGACGAAACGGTGCCCGCGACGCAGTTGCGGGCCGACACCTTGCTGCTGTCGACGTCGACCATCACGATCACCGACGACGCCTTCACGAGCGCGAATGCCTTCGAGCCGGCCGCGAGGCCCAGCGAAGCCGCGCTGCCGTGGGTGATCACGGCGACGATGTCGAGGCCGCCCTGCGTGCGGAGCGTGATTTCGTCGTTGACGGCACCGGCCTTGACGGCGCTGACCTGGCCAGGGAAATGGTTGCGGGCGCTGGTTCGCATGATGGATCTCCGGGTGGATGCTGCTGGGAGTTCGGCGGCGAGAGATGAATGGAAATGCATCGGTCAGTGTAACGTCAACCAGGGTGTTCGTCGTCCTTCCGGCGCAATGGCGCGCATCAGGAAAGGCCGCCGCCACCGAGCGTTTCGCCAGGTGCACGTGATGTCCTGAAGATGACTGCGCTGCCGTGTTATTTGCTGGTCGCGGGTGTCGCGGGTGTCGCGGGTGTCGCGGCGGCGCGTGTGGCGTCGCGGCGGGCGTCCGGTGCGGCCGTCGTACCGTCGGATTCCCACCCGCCGCCGAGCGCGAGGAAGAGTCGAACCTGGTCGGTCGCGACCTGGCCTTCGGCTGCCGCCACCTGCGCCTGCGCGCTCGTCAGCGTGCGCGTCGCATCGAGATCGGAGATGAACGACTCGCGGCCGGCCAGATAGAGGCGATGCGTTTCGTCGGCGGAATTGCGTGCCGATTCATACGCGGTGCGCAGCGCTTCCATGCGCTGCACGTCGGCTGCATAGGTCGCGAGGCTCGACTGTGTTTCGCGCAGCGCGTTCAGCACGACGCCGTCGAAGTGCGCGAGCACGCCACCCGTCGCGGCTTCGGCCTCGCGCACGCGTGCACGCTGGCCGTTGACCGGGAACGACCAGCTGATCAGCGGGCCGATCGACCAGCGATTCGTCGTGGACGAGAACAGATCCGCGGCGACACCGACCGAGCCGGCCGACGCGCCGATGCTGATCGACGGGTACAGCGCGGCGGTCGCCACGCCGATCCGCGCGGTCGCGGCCGCGAGTTGCCGCTCGGCCGCGCGCACGTCGGGGCGGCGGCGCAGCAGCGCGGCGCCGTCGCCGATCGGAATCGGCTGGCGCAGCTTCGGCAGGCGCTCGCATTCGGCGACGGCCTTCGGCAGGTCGGCGGGCGAGCGCGCGAGCAGCGCGGCGAGCTGGTATTGCGCGACTTTACGGCGGCCTTCGAAGCGCGGGATATCGGCGGCGAGGGTGCGCACCTGCGTCACGCCGCGCGTCACGTCGGTCTGGTTGCCCCGCCCGGCATCGCGCAGCCGCTGCGACAGCGAGACGCGCTGCTTCTGCAGCGCGAGCGACTGCTTCGCGACGGCCAGCTCGTCGCCGGCCGAACACGATTCGACGTAGGCGCGCACGACGTCGGCGACGACCGTGATGCGCGCCAGGTCGCCGGCTGCCTGGACGGACTCGCTGTCCGCGCGCGCGGCTTCGACGCCGCGCCGCAGCTTGCCGAACAGGTCGATTTCGTACGACACGTTGATGCCGACCGCGCCTTCGTTGACGACCGGCAGCTTGTTCTCGAGCAGGTATTGCTCGGCCGATTCCTGGGCGCGCTGCACGCCGGCTTCCGCGCGGCCCGAGAAGCCGCCCTGCTGGCTTGCGACTTCCAGCGCCGCGCGCGAGCGCGCGAGGTTGGCCGCGGCGACGCGCAGGTCGGTGTTCGACTTCAGTGCGTCGCGCACGAGTGCGTCGAGCACGGGATCGTCGTAGAGCTGCCACCAGTTGCCGGGCACGGCGTCGCGCGACACGAGCGTGCCGTTCGCATCGTCGAGCGCATGGTTCGCGAGCGGCGCATTCACGTACGCCTGCTGCGGCAGCGTGTAATCGGGGCCGACGGACTTGCACGCGCCGAGTGCGAGCGCAAGCGGCGCGAGCGTCGCGGCGAGGCGCAGACCGTGGCGCTTCATTGCGATGCTCCTGCTGCGCCGGCGGCCGTGCCGGAAGCCGTCGATACCGATGTGACGGCCGATGCCGAGCTGGTGGTTGCCGCCGACGCGCCGGCCGCCGGTTTCGCGTTGTCTTTGCGGCGCGTATCGGCTTCGCGCATCGAGACGGTCGCGGTACGGCCCGCGATCATCCGGAAATCGTCGGGTACTTCGTCGAGCACGACGCGCACCGGCACGCGCTGCGCGAGCCGCACCCAGCTGAAAGCCGGGTTCACGTTCGGCAGCAGGTTCGCGCCCTGCGTGCGGTCGCGATCCTCGATCGCGGCGACGATGCTCTGTACGTGGCCGCGCAGCGCACGCGGCTCACCCATCACGATGATGTCGACCGGCTGGCCGATGTGGATGCCGCGCAGCTTGGTTTCCTCGAAGTAGCCGTCGACGCGGAACGAATTGCGGTCGACGACCGACAGCACCGCGCGGCCGGCCGGCACGTATTCGCCGACACGCGGCGCGCGGTCGTTCAGGTAGCCGTCTACGGGACTGACGATCGTCGTGCGCTGCAGGTTCAGCTTCGCGGTGTCGAGCGACACCTGCGCATCGGCGACGGCGGCTTCGCCCTGTTCGACGCGCGTGCGGCTTTCCTCGACCTGTTCGCTCGCGACCAGGTTGCCGAGCTGCAGGTTGCGGGCGTACTCGCGCTTCGCCTGGGCGAGCGTCGCGCGGCGCTGCGCGAGCGTGGCTTCGGCAAACCGTTCCGCGAGCGTGTAGCGGGCCTGGTCGATCACGAACAGCACCTGGCCGCGCTTGACCTCCTGGTTGTCGGCGACCTGCACGGACGTGATGAGGCCCGCCACGTCCGGCGCGACCTGGATCACGTCGGCGCGCACGTGACCGTCGCGGGTCCACGGCGAGAACATGTAGTAGTTGACGATGCGCCACAGCACGATGGCAGCCACGACGACGACGATCAGGGTGAGCAGGATCTGCCCTGCCGAGAGCCAGGTTTTTTTCACGTTAGGTAGCCACGAGATGGTGGGAAACGATGACGACGGCGGCCAACACGAATACGTAGATGCCGAGGTCGAAGATCGAACGGTGCCAGACGAGGCGGTAGAAGCCGACGCGCTCGAGCACGGCGCGCACGACGATGTTGATCAGGTAGGCGATCAGCATCAGCACGAGCGGGGCCGGCACGAATACGCCGAAGATGTCGATTTCGCCGATCATGGTTGCGGTCGGAAGGACGGATGGGAAAGCGGGATCATGCGCGTGCTCCGTCCGGCGCCCGCGGCGGTTGCCCGGCCGCGGCCGGATACAGCGACAGGCGCAGGCCGACGAGCGCGTGCAGCGTGTCGCGCAGCCGGCGATGCGTGGCGGGCGTGGCCGGCGCGGCGGGCTCCCCGCCGTTTTCCGCCGGTGCGGCACCCGGCAGGTTGCGGCCCGCGACTCGGCGCAGCGCGTCGTCGATCGTCGCGAGCAGCGCGGGCGGCGCCGGCTGGCGCGCGTTCGCGGCGACGCAGCGTTCGTAGTGGTCGGTGACGCCGGCCAGCACGCGATCGATCGCATCGGGCACGTCGCCGGACAGCCGGCGGCGCGAGCGGCGCAGGTCGAGCGCATTGAGCGCGATGCGCAGGTCGCGGAAGCTCTCGATCGACGGGTGGCGATGATCGTCGGACGCGCCGAGGCGCGGCAGCAGGTGCGTGACGCGGTCGAGCATCCGCGATGCGTGGTTGCGCTGGTCGTCGAGCGGTTGCGTCGACGCGGAGCGAGCGACGTCTTCCCAGCCCGAGCGCAGCAGGCGCCGCACCGCGAGTTCCGCACCGAACGGCCGTGTCGCGCGCGTCCATACATACGCGAACAGCAACCCGGCGACGCCCGCGAGGTTGCTGTTCAGGAACACGAAGAAGTCGGCGTCGTACGCACCCTGGATGCTGATGAAGGTGGCCGTGTTCACGGCGACGAGCATCGTCACCATGTTGAACTGCGGGCGTGGCAGCAGCGTGCCGATCAGGATGAACGGGCCCGCGAACATCACGACGAGCATCGCGAAATCGTGCACGTGCGGCAGCACGACGAACAGGTACAGGCCCGCGAACACGACGCTCGCGGTCGTCGCGAGGAAGAACTTGAACACCAGCGGCGCCGGCTCGTCGAGCGCGGCGAAGAAGCTGCACGACACGGCCACGAGCGTGACGGCCGCGGCGCCGTCGTGCCAGCCGGACGCGATCCACAGCCAGCTCGCGAACACGATCGCGGCGGCGACGGTCAGCGTCGAGAACAGCATCATCCCGCGATCGAAGAAGCGTTCGGTGCCACCGAGCCGCCAGTGCCGATAGCGCGGCTGCCAGACGCCCGCTTCGTTGCCGATCAACGCGCGCAGCGAGCGGCAGTCCTGCCAGATGTCGATGACCTGGCGCAGCCGCCACAGCGCGTTCGACAGCAGCGCGCCGTCCCAGCTCGCGAGCGCCTCGTCGGCCGGCTGCAGCGCGGCGATGCGTTCGCGCAGGCGGTCCGCGACCGGGTCGTCGGCCATGTCGCCATCGGCGCCGGCACGCACGGCCGGCAGCGGCGCGTCGAACCACTTCGCGGCGTCGGCAAGCAACGCGTCGAGCCCGGGCGGCCGGATGTGCAGGTCGCGCATCAGCGCGATCAACGGATCGGCGAGCGACGACATCAGCGGCAGGAACAGCTGCATCCGGCCCGCGAGCGCCTGCGCGCGCGCGAGGATGCGCGGGTGCGCATGGTCGTAGCTCAGCTGGCTCAGCAGGAATTCGAGGCCCGTGATGGTCGCCGCGAGGCGTTGCCGGCACGCGGACAGCGCCTTGCCTGCGATGTGCCCGGACAGCGTCTCGCGGCCGTAGAACGCGGCGTCCTTGAACCACGCGTCGGTGCGCTCGATCAGCGTCGGCGCGAGCCGGTTCGGGAAGATCGCGCTGCCCACCACGCTCGCGCACACGATGCCGAGCACGATCTCCTCGGTGCGCGCGATCGCGACGTCGAACACGGTGGACGGATCGGTGACGGTCGGCAGTGCGATCAGCGGCATCGTATAGCCGGCGAGCATGAACACGTAGCTGCGCGCGGTGCGGTCGGAGATCGCGAGGTAGAGCAGCGTGCCGCACCAGGTGGCGACGATGATCGCGAACAGCAGCGGCGTCTCGACGAACGGCGGCACGAAGAAGATCGCGGCGGCCGCGCCGAGCGCGGTGCCGAGCGCGCGATACAGCGCCTTCGAGCGCGTCGCGCCGACGAACGGGTTCGACACGATGTAGACGCTTGCCATTGCCCAGTACGGGCGCGGCAACTGGAAATACAGGCCGAGATACAGCGCCAGCATCGACGCGGCGAACGTCTTGCCCGAGAAGAGCCAGTCGCGAAGGCTCGGATAGGTCATGACGTGGCGTCGCCGGTGTGGGAGGCGCGCGCGGCGGGCGTATGCGACTCGAAGGCATTGAATGCGTCGAGCACGCGCAGCGTCGCTTCGAGATCGGCGCGCGTGACGCCCTTGAGCACCTGCGCGCGCAGCACGCGCAGGTCTTCCTCCATCTTCGCGGTGACCGCGCGGCCGGTGGCCGTCAGCGAAATCGTTTTCGCGCGGCGGTCGTGCGGATCCTCGTCGCGGCGCGCGAGGCCGGCCGCGCACAACTGGTCGAGCAGGCGCACGAGCGATGGCCCTTCGATGCCGACGTATTCGGCGAGCGTGCCCTGGCGCACGCCTTCGCCGAGGCGCCCGGTGATCAGCAGCGGTGTCGCGCAGGCCTCGGACACGTTGTACGCGGTCAGCACGCCGTCACTCGTGCGGCGCCACTTGCGCGCGGACAGCACCAGCAGGCTGCTGACGGCGAGGCGGAGGTCGTGCAGATTGGTCATGGGCGAGATGATAGGGGCAAATTAATTCGATAGCAAACTATCGTTTTTGTCACCCGGATGACACGCTGCACGCGGTTCGGCCCGCCCGTTTGAAGCAATTTAGGCGGCGTGCCGGCGATGGTCAAGCCGTAAGGTTTTGCCGGCACAGGAGGTGCGATCCGCGGCCGCGATCGAATGGTCAGACGAAAGAGGTTCGGCAGGCCGCTCGGCAGGTCAGGCAGGTTCGAAGCCGGGGTTCGGGAAATCCGGCTTCGCGAAACGGCGTGCGGCGTGCATATTGAGGCCGTTGCAAGCCTCCCGGAGATTCCGCACGTGACCACTTCATCCCCGCAGCCTCCCGTCCCGACGTCGCTCGATGCGTGGCTCGGCAAGACCGAAACGCTCGGCGACGACATCACCGCGTTCCCGCTGAACGCGCTGGCCGCCACGCTCGACCGCCCGTCGCCCGGCGACGTCGTGCCGCCGATGTGGCACTGGCTCTATTTCCTGCCCGTCGCGCCGCTGGCCGAAGTCGGCCCCGATGGCCACCCGAAGCGCGGCGGCTTCCTGCCGCCCGTGCCGCTGCCGCGCCGCATGTGGGCCGGCGGCCGCCTGACGTTCCATGCGCCGCTGCGCACGGGCCAGCGCGCGACGCGCGAATCGACGATCGAGAACATCGAGGACAAGACGGGCCGCAGCGGCCGGCTCGTATTCGTGACGGTGCAGCACCGGATCGAGTGCGACGGCGCGTTGTGCGTCGAGGAAGAGCACGACATCGTCTATCGCGATGCGCCGCAGCCTGGCTCGCCGGCGCCGAAGCCGGTCGCGGCGCCGGAAGGCGAGACGTGGTCGCGCTCGGTCGCGGCCGACGCCGTGATGCTGTTCCGCTATTCGGCGCTGACCTTCAACGGTCATCGCATCCACTACGACCGCAGCTACGTGACGCAGGAGGAGGGCTATCCGGGTCTCGTCGTGCACGGCCCGCTGATCGCGACGCTGCTCGTCGATCTCGTGCACCGCGAACGGCCCGACGCGACGCTCGCGAGCTTCGCGTTCCGCGCGGTGCGCCCGACGTTCGACGGGGAGCCGTTCACGCTGTGCGGCAAGCCGTCGGATGATGGCCAGACGATCGAGCTGTGGGCGAAGGATCGCGACGGCTGGCTGACGATGCAGGCCACCGCGACGCTTGCGTGACGGGCTCCGTGCCGGTCATCCGCGCGCGGCAGGATCCGTCGCGGGTGACCGTTGTCGCACGCGGCGAGCCGGCCGGACGCGCACTCTGCCAGCCCCGACGTTCGTCGCCAAACCCCTGTAAGCTGCTGGCAGGTCGCGTGCCGTTCGCCGGACCCGGCGATGCGCGGCCGGCCCGTCCCCCTTCCACGCAGCGCATCAGGAGCACGCATCTTGGCCACCTACATCGTGTTTACACGTGAAAGCATGCAGGACCAGCAGGAATTCGACCTCTACCAGAGCAAGGTCGGCGCAACGCTCGCTGGGCATCCGGTGAAAGTGCTCGCAGCCTATGGGCCGCAGGAAACGCTCGAAGGCGAAGGCCCGGAAGGCGTCGTGATCGTCGAATTCCCGTCGAAGGAAGCCGCGCACGCGTGGTATCACGGCCCCGAATACCAGGCCGTCGCCCAGCACCGCTTCAAGGGCGCGCGCTATCGCGCCGTGCTGGTCGAAGGCGTCTGAACGACGTGCATCAGGTGTGTCCGGCGGCGCGCCGCGACGCCGGACGCCCGGCCTTCGATCTTCATCCGATGTGTGCCTGCAACGCACGCAGCCAATACGACACCGCGACCGCGCCGCCGTCCGGCGTGCCGATCGCGCGTTCGCCGAGATAGCTCGCGCGCCCTGCGCGGGGTGACATGCCTGCCGTTTCCTGCGCGCCGCGCTCGGCGGCTTCGACTGCCGCGGCCCACGCGCTCGCGGGATCGCGATCGTTGTCGAGCGCACGCTCGAATGCCGCGACGGCCGGCACCAGCGCATCGAGCATCGTGCGGTCGCCGGCGCGCGCGCCGCCGAGTTCGCTGATCGAATCCACCGCGCCGCGGAACGCCGCGGCCCAGTCACGCGACGACGGCTCGGCGATATCGGCCAGCCGGCGCGATGCGCGCAGCAGTGCGGTTGCATAGAACGGCCCCGAGCTGCCGGCGATCGCGCGGCGCAACGCGGCGCCGAGCGCCGAGAGTGCGCCGGCCGGCGTGCCGTACGCGGCTTCCGGCAACGCGAGGATCGCCTGCGCGGCGCGCAGCATGCTCGCGCCGAGATCGCCGTCGCCGGCCGCCGCATCGAGGTCCGTCAGCGTCTGCTCGTGATCGATCAGCGTCTGCGCGACCGCGTGCAGCGCCGGTTGCAGGCGCGCGGCCCACGCGCGGCCGGCCGCATCGAGCGGCGGCAACGGGGCTTCCGGCACAGCGGCCGAGGCCACGCGGATCTGCGTATTCACCGCGCCGCCGCCCGGCCATGCGCGCGCCTGCGTCGGCGCGTCGAGCAGCACCGCGCGTTCGTCGTTCAGCCGCAGCACCGAGATCGAGCAACCGGGCATGTTCAGCGCCGACAGGAACGTGCCGGCCCACGCGCGTGCGACCACGATGCCGCGCCGGTGCAGGTTGTCGTGCGCGGCGCGCAGCACGATCGCGAGTTCCATGTCCGGCGTCGCGCCGAGGCCGTTGACGAACAGCGCGACGCGTTCGCCGCGGTCGAGCACGAGATCGGCGGCGATGCTCGACAGCAGCGTGTCGACCAGCGCATCGACCGGCAGCGGCGCGCGGCGTTCGACGCCTTTCTCCCCATGGATGCCGAGACCGAGTTCGATCTCGTGATCGCCGAGGCTGAAGCCCGACTTGTCGGCGCCCGGGATCGTGCAGCCGTCGAGCGCGACGCCCATCGTGCCGAGTTCGGCCGCGGCGTCGCGCGCGATCGCCGCGACGCGGGCGAGCGGCAGCCCGCGCGCGGCGGCCGCGCCGGCGAGCTTGTGGATCAGCACGGTGCCGGCGATCCCGCGCCGCTGGCCGCGCTCGACGCGGCCGCGCAGCGACACGTCGTCGGCAACGATGACCGTCTCGACCGGAATGCCTTCGGCGCGCGCGAGTTCGGCGGCAAGCCCGAAATTGAGCCGGTCGCCCGTGTAGTTCTTCACGATCAGCAACGCGCCGTTCGGGCCGGCGCTGGCACGGATCGCGGCGAGTATGGGCGTACAACAAAGTCTGCGGGAACGTAAGAACCGCCGTTCGAGTGCAACAAAGTCTGCGGTAACGGGATAAAACATGGTGCGACGCAGCATCATTTGTGGACCGGAAGCTTTCAAGATTCTTGCGCGTGGATCCAGAGACGTGTTCGCTGCCGGTCGTGAGCATCAACCACTCGTCATGTGGTGATTTGGCGCTATACCACTACGCAGGGATGATTGGTCAATTATCAAATATTTCGTTGTACAAAATTGTAAAAACGTAGGCAAGGTTTTCTTGAGAGTAGTGAGTCGAGTCCTATTTCATGGGGAAGATGATGAAAGTACGCAACGCATACACTGTCGGTAACGGCAACAAAGCCCAGGTAGCAATCGGTCGACTTGAAGAGCTTCAGTCGTTTGGTAATCGACCAGCGATGGCTCGTGGGCTGCCCGAAAACATGCCCTTCTTGACCTTCCCGCTGAAGGCTCATGAAGCGCGTTGCATCCCGAGTAGTGTCGAAAACTTCAATTTTGGACTTGGGCATATGCAACTCTCTGACCGAATGCTGATGACGATGCGACTTCAGCTTGAAGGTACTCAGTTTTACTGGGTTGCGGAGATGACTGACCCGGAGCTTTGGGCGGCTATCGACATGTGGCGAAAATATGAACGACTGCCAATTGGGTTGAAGGTCCTCAATGCTGACGGTTGGGCGGCGAAATTCCTCGAAGTTTGTTTCCACGACAGACCGCTGAGAGACGAGAGTTACCGTGCTGCCCCGCAGCGGGATGCAACGGTGCATGACTGGCATGAAATGGCAGGACTGGTGACCGGGGTTGTTCAGCAACAAGCGACCACGGACATTGACCACGTTCCGTTGCGGCATGTGTTTGCCAGTGCGCTGCTGACAAAGCAATACGCCAATTTCGCCGAACAGGAGCCGTTGGTTAGGAAGCCTGTTTTTGTGAGAAGTGCTAATGGAGTAGGAGGTGTGTTGCTCGGTTGAAAGGTCATGTTGAGAATATTCTGACATGCGCGGCAGCGGCCGCGCATGTCCTTGCCCAGACAAGCGAAGAACGCTCGACCGTGTCGACATACCGCACGTTGCTAGCTAAATAAAACTCACTTTCGAGGTAGCAGTGCATGGTCAGCCTGTGAAGCATCGACTGAACCGGACGCGAGTACTCGGCAGATCAAAGGTGCGTCGGATCACCGGGCGCGCATAGCCAAGCAACAGGCTTGGTACCTACACTTACGGAGTTGTATGGGAGTCTATTTTGTAGCTTGGAAGGGGCTGAAGAAACTGGCTGTTGAGGCTGCTCCTCATAATACAGAAGCATCGCTCGAGGGCACGCGCTTGGAGGACGTTGTAGTCGTGACCGGCAATCCGGATTGCCCTCAGAATGCAGAGGGATTGGAGGTTGGGTCCAGCTATGAGTTCGAGGCGGAACAGTGGTTCAGAGTCAGCGACAACCGGCGTGAGTATTGGGACTGGCTCAATGCCCTAGCACGCCTAGTCGGCTACCACTGGCAGAATCCTGACGCAAATGGGCCGGGCCCATTTCGTGAACTGATTCTCTACGGACGACATACCGGGACTATCGGGGCAATCGCTTCAGCGAAGCTTGTTTCCGACTTCGGTACTTGGGACGAGCGTGCACGGTCCATCAAGGACGATGCCTTCTACGAACACTATGCTCTCATGCGGTCTATGTTCGAGTACGCCGCGACCGACGGGGCTGTGGAATTCCGGTGCTGCTGAACAAGTCCCTGGACGCCAGGAGCTTGATGAGGAACCGTCTCTGAGGGTTGTCGCTACAGCCGCGGATTTGCTACGCTGCTCTAGATATACCTTCTCGGTCAAGTTAGGATCGAGACATCGTTACGTTCTAATTTAACCGGAATCGGCTAGAACACAAGGATATATTTGTGAGTGCAGCGGAGGCGCCTTGGGCGAGCCTGTCTTCTCGCGTGATACATGTCGCGATGGCGCGCGAAGGATGTAGTTATGCCCGGTTGATCGATGCCTTGGCGGAGGCGGGAGTTGACGAGGTGGAGCGCCCGCTTATCGCGCGTGTCGCGCGTGGCTCTGTCAAGTTCACTTTGCTCCTTCAGATCATTCACGTAACGGGTGCGCGCCCGCCCGCCTTGTGGATGGAGGCATTTGCGTCGGAAGGTACGTGGGAAGCCCGTGCGCAGGCCGTTCTCGCGGCTGAGCTCACGCAACAGCCGTGGGTTACACCAGACGAATTGCTACACCGTCTCGCAGTTGTAGGCGTGAGTACCACGGCAAAGACGATGCTGTCGCATCTCTCCGCCGGAGACTTCTCGCTGACGTTCTTTCTGCAATGTATGACCGTGCTCAGAAGCCAAAGCATGGACGCGTATGTTGATTCTCGGGCGCTCGTTTCGGCCGCGATGTAGGGTATCCACCCTACATCCGAGTAGTCGTTCCGCGCCGAAGTTGCCTTGTCAATTACAGGCCAACGGCTAGAATGAAACCGTATATTGGTAACGGTTTTGACCTGCCGGTTATTTGAGTCCCGCGATCCGGCAGGTCCGTAAAGGGGCAGAGCAGTGACGACGCCGAGCGAGCGCACGGCTGCGGTGCTTAGGACGCGCGCGTTTCTCGTGGAGCTATCGAGGTCGCCGGCCAACACCATACCTCGGGACGTAGCATCGGTCGTCCAGAGGGTGCTGCGCCACTATCCGAGTCTGGCCGACATCGAGCTGACGTGCGTCATGTACCCCGAATGTTGGGAAATGCCGGCGTCGCGCCGGAAGCCCGACCGGTGAAGTGGTGGGTGCGGCGCCGGGCCCTTATGGCCCGCATATTGCTCAGCTGTACCTTTGCACGCTGGAAGCTCAACTAGCACAGGAGACCGCGGTGCCAATCTGGAGACTGCCGTCGACCGACGAAGTGCCTAACGTCACGCTATCGAGCTGGCGCATCTTCGAGACGGATGCTGGGACCCGGCATTTCGTCGGTGCCGATGTGCTCGATTCGACTGGTCGTGTCAGTTCCGCGATTACGAATTTCGATCGTGCAACGCTGCGTGGCCAGACTCGGTCGGGCCGCGTTTATCAACTGGTCGGCCGGGATGGCTGGTCACTCGATGCAGAGTACGTGTGGAAACGGTGGTGCACGGTGAACGACGTGAAGTCGTACTCCGACGTCACCATGCAGCTACTCGCTGGAACTGGCGATGATTCTCGTACGTGATTGAGCGCAAGGCGCCCCGACGCGATGAGTAAGTCGCTGTCGAGCGGGGATAATGCCGGACGTCTCAAATCGTGCAGATTGTCCGGCACTTGACGATTAGTTATACAACTTCACGATCTGTACGAAACCGCTTTGTAGTCGGCGAACGCCGAAATCGTGACCAACTGCTTGACCGAAGGCGAAGCCGCCAAACTGATCGCGGCCGCCGAACGAGACGCCTGGCGTCATCTGAGTGCCGTTGACTTCAATCGGAACCTTCGGGCTGAGGTTTCCATTGGCGTCGACAGCAAACAACTCATCGAAATGCGCGCGAATTAGCCCCTCAGCGTCAGGTGTTGGTGCCGAAGGTACCGCAGGTTGTTGCACGTTTGCCAGCTGCGCCTGGCTGACCGGCCCGCCGACCGAAGGCGTCTCGGACGATGCCTTGCTCGGCGTTGGCTGAGCCGGTGACCCTGCCACCGAATTCGGTTCGTTACTGTCGTGCTTATCGCCACAGCCCGACATGATCGCGACAGCAATCAATGCGGGGACCAGTATCACTTTCTTCAATTGCATTCGTGTTGTCCTTGAAAATGTCGATGAACTGACATGCGGACATAACGACACTTGGTAGCAAATCTTTACGTCCCCGGCGGACGGGGCGATTCAGGGTGCGCTGCCGCTACGTAGCGGCAGCGCTTCGTGTGCCAACTTGCCACCAGCGAGATCACTCTTGAATGAGAAAGCGATTGCGGTTCTTGGCGTCCTTGATCCAGGCAGGCGCACGACCGCGGCCGGACCAGGTTGCGCCGGTCTTCGGATCGCGATACTTCGCTTCTACCGGCGCGACTACCTTCTTCGAAGTACGATTGTGCTGCCGACCGAAGATGTCTTTCTCGGTGATGCCGTATTCCGCGACCTTGACGCGTATGTCATCAACAATGGTCTGGAATTCTGCTAAGCGAGCGGCCTCGGTCTTCTCGGTCAAGGCTTCAAGTTGATTGCGAAGTTCCTTGTAGGTCGCCATGTTCGTTCCTCTAGTGTGCGGTCCGCACATGATAGCGCTTTCAGCCAAAGCATCAAGCTCGTCTGTACTGCTAGAAGACTGGGGATGTCTACGGTTACGCCGGATAATGGTAAGGGAAAGCTAATGAAGCTGTATTCCCGGCGCTGACGATGATCGTTCGAAGGGGGAGGGCTTGTTTCGATCTTCAAAGTACATCTAGGGAATAGCATTACTGCAATGCAATCCGCTCCGAGGAACGAGCGCTCAACATCGAAGCAAAGACTTCGGTTCGAGCGTACATCCGTAAGCGCAATGACGAATTGAGGCTCTACGGGTTGTTCCCGAGGAATAGTTTGAACTGTTTCGGCTTGTCAACTACATCGGTGTCGCGCATATATCGCGCACGATATCGAGGTTTTCCATCCGCCGAACGCACTGTTGCTTCTCCTTCGGATACCAAAATGGCCAGTGCATCCTTATACATGGATGCCGTCGCAGGGGACCCATTGCACGTCTCCGAGAAGACCAGGGAGAATGGTTTGGGATTGGTTTGGTCGAAGATTCGTCTTGCGAGCTGAACGACGAGTTCCTTATCTGACTTCGCGCGGGCAACGTCGTCGAACCTGAAGCCTCCATCGAAATCTTGCAGGAAGCCCATGGTTTGAGGGGCAAGCATGTCGAGGCCGGCTCCACCGTAGTGGACGAAGTGATTGCTGTGCTGCCAGTGAACCTGTTTCATGACGTCTTGGGCCCGGTGATGCTGCGACAGATGTACGAGCCAATATTCGCCGTGACCAGCGCCGGTCCCCCGAATGAAGAAGGGGGTGAAAAAGCCTGCCCCACAACCGTCGACCAGCGCTTCGTAGAGAGCGGCCTGAATGAACCTTCTCCAGTCCGCTTCGTTTTGCTTGATCTCGTCAATCGACCGTCCACCCAAGCGCTTGAAGATGTCGACTTGCAAGGTCGACGAAATTTTCCTGGCAATCTCGTCATTCGTGTACGTCGCAAACGACGACACGTGAAAGGTCAGAACGACTTCAGCGTCACGTGCACTGGCGAAGATCTTGCGGATTAGTGGTGCTGGCACCTCTGCATAGCCGTATTGATCGAGAAAGAACAGCGCGGTGCCAGAGCGAGGCGTGTGTTGAGCAACGCGGGCGAGGACTTCGTCGACTGCCGCACCGAACTCGGCATGCATTATGTGAATGGTGTCGCCGATTGCTCTCTCGTATCCCTCCTGACGCAAGACTTCACGCAGATGTCCGAGCGCCTTCTTGTCCTTGTCGATGAAGATGAAGCGCACATCGAACAAAATAGCCTTCGGTCGGTCTTCATTTATCTTGAACGACGCTTCTTTTACCGCCTGCAGTAGGCGCAAGGGCGAACCCAGTACAAGTTCTCCCGTTCCCTTCACCTGATATCGCCCACCACCGCAGAAGCCATCAACCAAGGTGATGCGGAAGCGGTCGCGTCCACGGGCATTGAGCAGGCGTTGCTGGAAATAGCGAATCAGATAGTCAACAAGTACCTGGTGTTTCGTCAGGCTGTGCGGTTCGAGCTCAGCTGGACCGTTGGTCCAATCGTAGTGACGTTTTGCCAAGGTGAGGACCTTCGGGATTGATTGAGCAAACTAAACGACAATGCGCGGAAATTGATCCCAGTGTTTGCCGGCCAGAACTCTTCCCGCCTTGCCTTTGCCGATAGCCGCGACGGAGACTTCGGTACCGTCCTGCCGGATAACCCGGATGGGGGTGCTTTTTTTTAAGACGTCAACTACTTGGTCGACAGGTGCCCAGTGCCCCCATTGCTTGAAGTGGAAGGGCACTTTCGCTCGAGCACATTGACGCTGCAACGCCGCAGGCCAAGCCGGGTCCATCGGGCGCGCATGCGGGCCGGACTCGCCTCCAGCAATTACCCAGTCTACACGGTTGCCCTTGTCGTTCCATACTAGATATGGCGAGAGGTCGACGGCCGATAGAAGCGGTTCGCAGGAGAGAAATCTCACGGCGGGCGATGAGAATTCCAGTAGGTGCTTGATTCTTTTGTGTGCCGTCGCCTGATCTTCAACCGTCGTTCCAAGCCAGACGTTTTTCGGGAAGTCGTATCCTTTGGGCAGTTGCTTGCGGACCAAGTGGATTCGCTTTGTGAGGAGCAGCCAGTCGAGGTTTGGCGTTTGGGCGATGAGGTCGAGCAGTCGCTGACGCTCGGCAACCAAGTCGGGGCGGTTTTCAAACACATCGGCCATCGACGCGCAGAATACACGTCTGCGGACCTTTTCCTTGGCAGCGTCTTTATCCCATTTGAGAGGTTCTTTCCAGTGGGCATCACTGAAAAATCGTCTTGGGGTATGTGGACCCCATAGTCCTTCTCCGAGGCGTTTTGCCCACGTCTCCGCGTAGCAGTGATCGCAGGCCGCCGAAACCTTGACACAACCCCACCAGGGGTTGAAGGTATGATGCGTCCACTCGATGCGAGAGTCTTTTCCCATTGCCTGCGCGTGAATGTGCTAACGCGTTATTGTACTCCTCTCAATGTACCTAAAAAGGAGCGGGGCGGGCGGTCTGTGTGGGCGGCAGGCTTTTCCAAGCTCGATCAGCGAAGCATACGGGGGAACACATGAAAGACGAGGAAAAGGTTGTACCGGATCCGCTCGACGGACTCCCGGCCATGGTTGTGGGGCGCTGGGTGACGGAGGAGAAACATCGAATCATCAAACGATACATCGACGCCTCTTGGGCCGCACGACAGAAATTCACGAGCCAGCGCACATACATCGACCTCTTCGCCGGAACGGGCCGCGTCAAGATCAAACATACCGACCTGTTTCAGGACGGTGGGCCGCTCGCCGCGCGGCAAATCGCTCAGCAGAAGCGGGGGCCATTTTCGGATTTTTTCATCGCCGACGCGGTTCCGGAATTCCTCGTCGCGTGCGATGCACGTTTGCGTACACGCGGTGCACCGCTCAAGTCCAAAGCCGGCCGTGCTGATGAAACCGTTGACTGGGTCTTGCCGCAGCTGAACGACCGGGCTTCCATCTCGCTCTGCTTGATCCGTTCAACGCGGGGCATCTGCATTTCTCTATCATCGAGAAGCTCGCCACCAAACCCACGATGGACATCGTGGTTCATCTCAGCACCGGCGATATCCAACGCAACATCGCGGCGGGCCTTGAAGCGGACCACTCGCCGCTGGACAACTTCGCTCCTGGCTGGCGTCACGTTGTGAAGAAACAGAGCTCCAAGCATGCAATGCGGGGCGCTTTCGTCGGGTATTGGAGAGCCCTGGTGAGCAAGGCGGGGATGCACGTTTGTGACGCCATGTACCCGGTCAGGAACAGCAAGGAATCGACCATGTATTGGCTATGCCTTATTGCTCGGCATCCGCTCGCGGACAAGTTGTGGCGTGAAGCGTGTCAGTTGGAAAATCGAAGCCTCTTTTGACGTGCGGTCAATCGATAAGATGCGACGGCCGGCCGCTTCGGGACGATTTCTTGCGTTGATCGAGATGGTCCCCTGTGCATGATGTGATATCAGAACGAGTTAGAAAAATCGAGGGCAGCTATGGGGACCAATGAGCTGGCATTATCGGAGCAGGCATTAATCGAGGATATCCGCCGCAATGATTATCATGACAGCACGATGGCCCATTGAAACTCGGGTTCCGCGGAACGTGTGACCGTGACTGCTGGCTGTGCAAGTGCGTCCTGGGGGAGTTGAGACCGGCCTTCGCAACGCTGGGACGGGTGCCGACTTTATTGTGCGGCACTCGAGCCCATGAATTTGCGACAATTTTCCGATTCCGCGTCGGTGCTGACCGGCGAAGTGATACTTTTATTCCGCAAATGGTGACCCGTTTGCTTTGGTCTACGACTGCTTACGTAGCGTGTAGTGTGTAGCGTCGGTCGGTTGAATCCGCCTCTCGTTCACGACATTCAGTCGGTCCAAGTGTCTACGTTGATACATGGGGACGAGTTGCTGGTTCCTGCCTCAGTGCTTCGGCAATATCCAGCGCTGCTTTTTGCAGTTCGGGCACATAGCGGCGAGCGGCATCTTCGAGACTCACCGCGCGTGACAGGAAGACGACATTGAGACTGGCGATCACGCGTTCGTCCGCGCTGATCGCGACCGCAACCGCACCAATTTTCGCCTGTGCGGCCCAGTCTCCGTGATTCGAGCCGAAACCATCCTCGCGCACGCGCTGGATCAGCTTGCGTACGAGCGCATCGTTCCTCGCGAACGCCTGTTGCTCTTCGCCGCCCGCGCCGGAACGCAACAGTTCCAGAATATCCTCGCGCTCCTCGTCGGGGCACGTCGCGAAGTAGGCGCGGCCTGCAGCCGTCAGCAAGATCGGCAAACGCCGGCCGACCATCGCGCGATGAAACGACAGTCGGCTGAAGCGATGGGTCGTCTCGCGGATGATCATCGCGTCGCCATCGGGCGTAGTCAGATCCGATGGCCACGCGACACGCTGCAGTAGCTGCCCCATGATCGGCGGCGCCACGGTCGCGATGCGTTCGGTATCGGTGAAGCCCTCGCTCAACGAACGCACCGCGAGCGTCAGGCGGAAGCTGTCGTCCGATGCGCTGCGGCGCACGAACCCTTCTTCCATCAAGGTTTCGAGCAGGCGGCGCACCGTGGTGCGATGCAGGCCGGTCAGATCGGCGATCTGCTGGCTCGTTGCACGCCCGTCGTCCATCGCATTCAGCGTTCGCAACACCTGAAGGCCGCGTGCCAGTCCGCGTACATTCGTGTAGGTTGTCACGTCAAAAAATCCCCTTTAAATCAATCATGTGCATTCTATGCACATTCCGGAGATTTTGTTGAGGGCGTTTTCCGCCGTCCATAAACTGCATTCATAAGCTGATCGAGCGAGAGCGACGCGCTTCGTCGGTTCAGCACATCGGACAAGCCCAGTCAGGAGACAAGCATGCGCCACGCCTTTGAACCGGCGGCCGGCAACGGCCGCGCTCATCCTCACGAAACGACACATCGTTCGATCGAAACCGATGTCGCCATCATCGGCGCGGGCCCGGTCGGCCTGATGATCGCGAACATTCTCGGCCTGGAGAGCGTGCGTGTCGTCGTGATCGAGAAGCTCGCGCAGATCATCGACTATCCGCGTGCCATCGGCCTCGACGACGAAGCGCTGCGCGTATTCCAGTCGGTCGGCCTTGTCGACGAGCTGCTTCCGCACACCACGCCGAATCACTGGATGCGCTTCACGCTGAACGGGAAGTGCTTCGCGTCGATCGAGCCGCGCACCGACGAATTTGGCTGGCCACGCCGCAACGCCTTCATCCAGCCGCTCGCCGATCAGATTCTGTACCGCGGCCTCGAGCGCTTCGAAAATGTGTCGACGCTGCTTGGCCACACCGTCGACAGCTTCGCGCAGGACGAGTCCGGCGTAACCATCGAGGCGACCGACGTGCACGGCGTGAAGACGACGATCCGCACCGCTTACATGGTGGGCGCGGACGGTGGCAACAGCTTCGTGCGCCGCGCGCTCGACGTGCCGTTCGAAGGCCGCACGAAGCCGAATCAATGGATCGTGATCGACGTGCGCAATGATCCCATCGGTTCTCCGCATGTTTATCTGCATTGCGACGCGCGGCGTCCCTATGTGTCGGCGGCGCTGCCGCACGGCATCCGGCGTTTCGAATTCATGGTGATGCCCGGCGAGACGGAAGCGGAACTGTCGAAGCCGGAGAACATGGCGGCGTTGGTGCGTGGGGTTGTCGACGATCCCGACAAGGTCGACTACATTCGTCAGCGGGTCTATACGCACAACGCGCGGCTCGCGAGCACGTTCCGCGTCAAGCGCGTTCTGCTCGCGGGCGATGCCGCGCACATCATGCCGGTGTGGCAGGGGCAGGGTTACAACAGCGGCATTCGCGACGCGAGCAATCTCGGCTGGAAGCTCGCTATGGTCGTGAAGGGCACGGCGCGCGATTCCCTGCTCGATACCTACACGCTGGAGCGGCGCGCCCACGCACGCTCGATGATCCACCTGTCGGAAGTCGCGGGCGACATCTTCGCGCCGACGAGCTTCTTCGGATCGAAAGTGCGCGACGCGTTCGTGCGCTGCCTCGACGTGCTGCCTTCCATGAAGCGCTACTTCGTCGAAATGCGCTTCAAGCCGATGCCGCGCTATGAAGAGGGCGTCGTGCTGCTGGCGCGACGCGAGCGGTCCGATGGCCTGCTCGCGCGCCTGATCGCGAAGCGGGGGCACGGCGCATTCGGACGGCTGGTCGGGCTGATGAGCGAGAAACGTGAATCGCTGATAGGGCGGATGGTGCACGGCGGTGATGCGCAGGCGGGCACCCCCGTAGGCCGCATGTTCATTCAGCCGCGAGTGCGTGCGGCGGATGGCAGCATCGTTCGACTCGACGATGCGATCGGTAACCGCTTCGCGATCGTGGGGTGGGGCACGGACCCGACCTTCTGTCTGACTCCCGAGGCGCGCCGCATCTGGAGCGCGCTCGGGGGATGCTTCGTGATCGCGAAGCCCGATCCGCAGCTCGCCTTCCACGATGACGTGCCCGACGACGTGATCGCCATTGGCGACATCGACTCGCGCTTGCGCGACTGGTTTTCTCGCGTGCCGGAATCGGTCGTACTGCTGCGTCCGGACCGCTTCGTGGCCGGCATGTGTTCGCCGCAATGCGTATCGGATTGCGTGTCGCGGCTGGCACATCGGCTGTCGCTTCCCATGACGACGGGCGCAACGCCCAACGACGCGACGTTCACGCACGTCGCCGACCTGGCGGGAGCCTGAGATGCCGGTCCATCTCGAATGCATGTCGCACTCGCCGCTGCACGGCTACTTCGATCCGGAGCCGGCGGTCGTCGCGGAAGTCGAGCAGGTGCAGCGCGTGGCGCGCGAGCGGGTCGACGCGTTCGATCCGGAGTTGGTGATCGTGTTCGCGCCTGACCACTACAACGGATTTTTCTACGACGTGATGCCGCAGTTCTGCATCGGCGTGAGCGCGACGGCCATCGGCGATTTCGGCAGCGCGGCCGGCCCGTTGCCCGTTGCGCGCGATGTGGCGCTCGCGCTCGCCGATGCGACGCTCGCGAGCGATATCGACGTTGCCGTGTCGTATCGCATGCAGGTCGATCACGGTTGCGCGCAGGCGCTCGAGGTGCTCACGGGCGGCATCGACCGCTATCCGGTCGTGCCCGTCTTCATCAACTCGGTTGCACCGCCGATGGCGTCGTGCCGCCGGGCCCGGCTGCTTGGCGATGCGATTGGCCGTGCCGTCGCGCGTATGAACCGGCGCGTGTTGGTGATCGGCTCGGGCGGCATTTCGCATGAGCCGCCGGTGCCGGAAATCGCGGGCGCAGACGATATCGTCGCGGAACGGCTGATCGCGGGGCGCAACCCGTCACCAGCGTCGCGCGATGCGCGGCAATCCCGCACCGTCGCGGCGGCCAAGGCATTCGCGGTGGGCGACAGCCGCCTGCATCCGCTTAATCCCGCATGGGACCGCATGTTTCTCGAATTGCTCGAGAGCGGTGAAATCACTGCCGCCGATGGCCTCACGAACGATGCGATCACGCGCGATGCGGGCAAGTCGGCGCACGAGATCCGTACGTGGGTTGCCGCATTCGGTGCGCTCGCGGCGAGCGGTCCTTACGCGGCATCGATCGATTACTACCGCGCGATTCCGGAGTGGATCGCGGGCTTCGGCGCGATGCATGCGCGAGAACAGGCCCATTCCAGGAGATAGAGCCATGGCAAATGACGACAGCATGCTGGCGATGGCCGAGCGCCTGCGTGAAGCGCAGGACTCGCGCCGGACGATCGCGCCGCTACGCGATGCGTGCCCCGAAGGCGACGCGGTACTCGCCTACGCGATCCAGCAGATCAACAACGACTTGCGCAAGGCGAACGGCGAGCGCGTCGTCGGCAGGAAAATCGGCCTGACTTCGCCCGCGGTCCAGAAGCAACTTGGCGTCGATCAGCCGGACTTCGGCGCGTTGTTCGCGTCGATGGCATACGGCGACGGCCAGCCGATGCCGATTGCCTCGTTGATCCAGCCGAAGGTTGAAGCGGAGATCGCGCTCGTGCTCGAACGTGACCTGACCGCCGAAAAACACACCTTCGTGGATCTGATCTCCGCGACCGCGTATGCGGTGGCTGCGATCGAGGTCGTCGACAGTCGCATCCGCGATTGGGACATCCGGTTTTTCGACACCGTCGCGGACAACGCGTCGAGCGCGCTGTTCGTGCTCGGTAGCCGGCCGATGCTGCTGCGCGATATCGAACTGAGCGCGTGTGCCATGACGCTCACGCAGGACGGCGAAGTCCTTTCACGCGGCAATGGAAGCGCGTGCCTCGGCAATCCACTGAATGCGGCCGCGTGGCTCGCGGATCGGATGGTTCGACTCGGCACGCCGCTGCGCGCGGGCGACATCGTGCTGACGGGCGCGCTTGGCCCGATGGTCGCGGTAAAGGCGGCCGGCACTTATACGGCGCACATCGAAGGGCTCGGCAGCGTGCGCGCCAGTTTCAGCGAATGATGGACGGAGACATCCCAATGGCAACAGGCAATACCCAGTGCAAAGCCGCGATCATCGGATCCGGCAACATCGGCACCGACCTGATGATCAAGATCATGCGTCGCGGCACGCATCTCGAAGTCGCGGCGATGGTCGGCATCGATCCGGCCTCGGACGGCCTCGCGCGCGCCGCGAGGCTTGGCGTGGCGACGACGCATGAAGGCGTGGAGGGGCTGGTGCGCCTGCCCGTGTTCGACGAGATCGACTTTGTGTTCGATGCGACGTCCGCCGGCGCACATGTGAAGAACGACGCGTTCCTGCGCGCGCACAAGCCCGGCATTCGCGTGATCGATCTGACGCCCGCTGCAATCGGACCGTACTGTGTGCCGGTGGTGAACCTCGACGCGCATCTCGATGCGCCGAACGTGAACATGGTCACGTGTGGCGGACAGGCGACGATTCCGATGGTTGCCGCGGTGTCGCGGGTCGCAAAGGTCCATTACGCGGAAATCGTCGCATCGATCAGCAGCAAGTCGGCGGGACCCGGCACGCGCGCCAATATCGACGAGTTCACCGAGACGACGTCGAAGGCCATTGAAGCGGTCGGCGGCGCGGGCAAGGGCAAGGCGATCATCGTGCTCAATCCGGCCGAGCCGCCGCTCATGATGCGCGACACCGTCTATGTGCTGTCCGAAGCGGCGGACCGGGCGCTGATCGAAGCGTCGGTCGAGCAGATGGCCGCTGCGGTCCACAGCTACGTGCCCGGCTATCGCCTGAAGCAGTCCGTGCAGTTCGACGACATCCCCGCCGCTGCGCCGCTGCATATTCCCGGACTCGGCCACTTCAGCGGACTCAAGACCTCGATCTTCATCGAAGTGGAAGGCGCGGCACATTATCTGCCGGCCTACGCGGGCAATCTCGACATCATGACTTCCGCCGCAATGGCAACGGCCGAACGCATGGCCGCGTCGCTTGTGAACGCCTGAAGTAAGAAACACTCGATCATGGACAAGAAACTCTATATCTCCGACGTGACGCTGCGTGACGGCATGCACGCGATCCGTCATCAGTATTCGATTCGGAACGTGCAGGACATCGCCCGCGCGCTGGACGACGCGAAGGTCGACAGCATCGAGGTCGCGCACGGCGATGGCCTGCAGGGCTCGAGCTTCAACTACGGTTTCGGCGCGCACAGCGATCTGGAATGGATCGAGACGGTAGCGGATGTGGTGAAGCACGCGAAAATCGCGACGCTGCTTCTGCCCGGCATCGGCACGATTCACGATTTGAAGGCCGCGTACGACGCGGGCGCGCGTGTCGTGCGTGTCGCGACCCATTGCACGGAAGCGGACATTTCGAAGCAGCACATCGAATATGCGCGCCGCCTCGACATGGACACCGTCGGCTTTCTGATGATGAGCCACATGACCACGCCTGCAAACCTCGCGATCGAAGCGAAGAAGATGGAAAGCTATGGCGCGACCTGCGTGTACGTGGTCGATTCCGGCGGCGCGATGAACATGAACGACATTCGTGCACGCTTCCGGGCGCTCAAGGCGGTGCTGCGCCCCGAGACCGAGACGGGCATGCATGCCCATCACAACCTGAGCCTTGGCGTGGCCAACTCGATCGTTGCGGTCGAGGAGGGGTGCGACCGTATCGATGCGAGTCTGGCGGGCATGGGTGCGGGCGCGGGCAACGCCCCTCTCGAAGTGTTCATCGCGACGGCCGAGCGCCTTGGCTGGCATCACGGCACCGATCTCTATCGCCTACTCGATGCGGCCGACGACATCGTGCGCCCGTTGCAGGACCGGCCGGTGCGCGTGGACCGCGAAACGCTCGCGCTGGGCTATGCGGGCGTGTATTCGAGCTTCCTGCGGCATTCCGAAATTGCGGCGAAGAAATACGGCCTGAAAGCCGTCGATATTCTCGTCGAGCTGGGCAAGCGCCGCATGGTGGGAGGTCAGGAAGACATGATCGTTGACGTCGCGCTCGATCTGAAGAAGCGCGAAGCACGCGCCTGAACCACCCAGTATGCCAGGCGCCATGAAGAGCGCCGCATCGTTCAACCTGGAGACATCGATGAAAACGTCAACGGCTTTATCCGCGCGCGCAGGCGGTGCCATCACCATCGGCCTGTGCCTCGCGGTTGCCCTCCTCGAAGGGCTCGACCTGCAATCAACCGGCATCGCCGCGCCGCGCATGGCACACGAGTTTCATCTCGCGATCGCGCAGCTCGGCTGGGCATTCGGCATCGGCGCGCTCGGCCTGTTGCCGGGCGCGGCGATTGGCGGCAGGCTCGCGGATCGCATTGGCCGCAAGCGCGTGCTGATGATGTCGGTCGCGCTGTTCGGGATATTTTCGATTGCAACGACTCAGGTGTGGGATCTGCAGAGCCTGCTCGTCGCCCGCTTTCTCACGGGTCTCGGTCTCGGCGCTGCGATGCCGAACCTGATCGCATTGTGCGCGGAGGCGGCAGCGCCCGGACAACGCAGCACGGCCGTCGGCGCAATGTACTGCGGCATGCCTTTCGGCGCGGCGCTCGCGGCCGTGATCGGCATCGTCAGCCCGGGCGCCGAGGGCTGGCGGCATATCTTCTATGTCGGCGGAATCGGGCCGCTGCTGACCTTGCCGCTCCTGGCGCTCTTGTTGAAAGAGTCGCCGCACTTTGTCGCAGCGAGCCGGACGGCGATCCCCGAATCGAACGACGGCATCGTCCGCGCGCTCTTCAGTGACGAGCGTGCGGCGACAACCATCGCGCTGTGGATTAGCTACCTGGGGACGTTGATCGTGCTGTACTTCCTGATGAACTGGCTGCCGTCGATGGTGCTCTCGCGCGGCCTCACGTCGGTACAGGCGAGCATCGTGCAGATGTTGTTCAACATCGGCGGCGTCGTCGGCGCGATCGTGATCGCGGGGCTGATGGATCGCATTGGCAAGCGGCCGGTCGTGATCGGCATGTATACCGGCATCGCTATTGCGTTGCTGGCGCTCGCCGGCGCGACGGGCAGCGTGTCGATGGCATGGGGCGGCCTGCTGGCGGGCCTGTTTCTCGTTGGCACGCAGTCGGTGCTGTATGCGCTCGCGGGGGCAACGTATCCGACGCTGGTGCGGGGCACGGGCGTCGGCGCAGCGGTCGCCGTCGGCCGCGTGGGTTCGATAGTCGGCCCGCTCATCGCCGGGCAACTGCTGGCGTTGGGCCAGAGCGCGTCGATGCTCGTGATTTCGAGCATTCCGTTCATCGTGATCGCGGCGCTCGGCGCGCTCGCCGTGGTAGCGAAATCTGCACGCGAGTCGGCCAACGGCTCGCACACTTTTGGAACCGAATCGATCTGACTAAGGACATCGACATGACTGACACCGTGATTCATACAGAGGCCGCAACTAGCAAGTTCGTGAACGTGGTGGAAGGCGGCAAGGAACTGCGCGTGCACTACAACGACACCGGCGCAGGCACGGAAACGCTGGTGTTGCTGCACGGTTCTGGGCCGGGCGCGAGCGGCTGGGCCAACTTCTATCGCAATGTGGACGCGTTCGCGAATGCGGGTTATCGCGTGATCCTCGTGGACTGTCCCGGCTGGGGCAAGAGCGATTCGATCGTGTGTACTGGCTCGCGCTCCGACCTGAACGCGCGCGTGCTGAAGGGCGTGCTGGATATGCTCGGTATCGAGCGCGCGCATCTCGTTGGTAACTCGATGGGCGGGCATAGTGCGGTGGCCTTCGCGCTGTCGAATCCGGAGCGCGTCGGCAAGCTCGTGCTGATGGGCGGCGGCACGGGCGGTCCGAGCCAGTTCGTTCCAATGCCGACGGAAGGCATCAAGCTGCTGCAAGGGCTGTATCGCGACCCGACGCTCGAGAACCTGAAGAAGATGTTGAACGTGTTCGTCCACGATGCGAGCACGATGACGGAAGAGCTGATGCAGACACGGCTCGATAACATGCTCGCGCGACGCGATCATCTCGAGAACTTCGTGAAGAGTCTGGCGGCCAATCCGAAGCAGTTTCCGGACTACGGTCACCGGCTGAACGAAATCAAGGCGCCCGCGCTGGTGATTTGGGGCCGCGATGACCGGTTCGTGCCGCTCGATGTCGGCCTCCGACTCGTTTGGGGCATGCCAAACGCCGATCTGCATGTGTTCGGGCGTTGCGGGCACTGGGCGCAATGGGAGCATGCCGAGCGATTCAACCGGATGGTGCTGGAGTTCCTGCACCCGGCGCCGACCGAAGGCCAGTGACGTGCGTGCTTAACCCGCCGCGCGACATTGCGCCTGACCCCGGCCCACGTCGCGCTCGTGGCGCGCGGGGCGCGCGACGTCGACGCGACACACGCCATTCACAACGACGACTACGCACGATTTCTCGATAACGTCGGAATGTCCGAACTCGCGGCGGATATGCGCTCTTTCCGGAATCCGTTCGGCCTGGAAGCGAACGCTGGAAGTTATCGATCGCGTGCAGGCCAAGCAGCCGTCAGAAGTGGACGGATCGGAAAAGGCATCCTGACAGTTGGACGGCGCTGCCCTTACAGCCGTCCACCTTGAACCTCCTGGATTTCTTGGACAGCGCCGCACTTTAGTGTTCGGTCGAGCAGATCTGAGCAGGTCAATGACGCGGTGGTCTCATGTTACGGAAGGTCATCAAGTCAAGCGGCGCGCATTGCCGGTCGCGTTGCTGCTGGGGGAAATACATACCATAAGCCGTCATCGTGTCGGAAGAAAAATATCGCCAACGACCGACCAGGCTTGGTGGACTCAACACAGATACAGCGTCCTTCGCGATATACCTTGTCGCTGAGCGGGAAGCGCTTGATGCGAATCGGTGACGTGTCGGAGGGGGCAAGCCACTTGTCGATCAACCTGCGCAAACAATACCCATCGTAGTTCATCGAATGCTCCATGACCCATCACCGTGACTCGGCCACCTTTGAGTCCGCACCTTGGCGCGTGCGGTACCGCCAAGGCGCGGGTGCTTCGATTGCCCTCGGGGTAACTTGACTTCCGGGCGAGGGCTGGGCGGCAGTTATCAGTCGCATGACTTATTTATACAGTCACGCGACTGATAGATCAATGCCATCTTCCCTAGGAGAATCACCTATCCGCCTGATAAATATGGATGATATTTAAAGGGTCATATCGCTTTATGTTCGATTGACTGGTAATTATCAGTCGCGTGACATATTATTTGTGACAAGGTGGTTGCTCGCTATGGTGGCTAGGGCGAGCACCGATGAACTGACTGCGATCGCTCGAGGGAATGGTGATGGTTGAGCGGTTGGACTGGTCGAAGCGCACACCGGCGGCTGCCGGCAAGAGGTCAAAGATGAGGGAGCTGGCGATTGAACTGGCAGGGGCTAAAGAGTTGGCCGACGAGCCGAAGCGCCGCGGCAACAGAACGACACGAGTCCCCGAAATCGTGGAGGCCGCGATCAATGTCCTCGCGCAGTACGGTAACGTCGGCTTCGCTTTGCGCCGCGTGGCGAGCGATGTTGGAATCCACCTGGCGACCTTGCAATACTACTTTCCGACCAGAGAAGACCTTTTGCGAGCGGCGTTGGAGGCGGTGGCAACACGATATCTGACGCTCTATGAAAATGTGGTCGACGACGATGATCTATCGCCGGAGGCGCGACTAGATGTCATCGCAGATATCGCGTTTGACGAGTTGGTCAAGCGTGGTACGCACATTGCACCATTTTGCCTGGAAGTCTGGAGCATGGCCGAGCGCGAAGAATTTGCCCGAGACTTGGTGGCAGGTTTCAACCGTCGGTTCCAGGAGACGTTCGCCCGATTGCTGGCCAAGATCAATCGATCGCTTACACCTCGGGAGTGTGCGTTACGCGGTCGTCTGCTGTACTCCCATTTGGCCGGTTTAATCGTGTTAGTCCGGCCGACACATGGCGCATCGTCAGACGATGAATCACTTCGCGCTGCGACGAAGGCTGTCTGGAGGGCGCTCAGCTGTGCTCCACAGTAGCGCGGCACGAGAAGCTAATACAACGTAAATGACCCACCAATGATGGGGGAGACACCACCTTGCGAGATCTTAAATGCTGCCACCTGCGCAGGGCTCGATCAGTAGTTTCTCAACGAATGTCCTGCGTTCCGCTTTTTGCGTCGGGGTGCCTTGATCCGACAGCAGCGATTCCGACAGTTCGTAACTGTAGAGCACAAAGGCGCGCGACCGTGCCTCGGCAATTCCGTAGCCGAGCGCGCTGAAGCACTGCGCGATATACGACAGCCGCTTTGCGTCGACCTCGTCGACGATGGTGCGAGCCATCTCATCACGGCGCGCCCATGCGCGAATCGCGAGTTCGGTGGCGGCTGCCTCCTGTGCAGCTACGCCATGGAACGGCAGGCTAAGCAGATCTCGAATCAATTCTCGCGCAGGCAGGCCACGGCTTTCGAACCGAAAAATGATCTGCTCAGTTGCTTCATCGCGCCAAGCTGTCAGCATCCGCCGCAGTAGGTCTTCGCGGTCCTTAAAGTGCCAGTAAAAGCTCCCTTTGGTGACCCCCATTTCCTTCGCGAGAGCCTCCACGCGCACGGCGTCGATGCTCTTGGTCACTAGCAGCTTGCGGGCGCCGGCTATCCAGACTTCGGGGCCGAATTGGCCTCGGTTGCCTTGCGATGCTTGAATCTCTGCCATCACGACTCCAACGAAAGTTGGTATTGTACGCCTCCAAAACATACGGGTGCGTATCTATGATTTGCAGGGCCCACCGGAGCATGAAATCGCGAATTTGCGCGTTTACCCCCATCAAATGATGATTGACGTATCGACCTTTCGTTCTTAGCATACCCATACGTATGCGTATGGAGATTTGGAGTATGTCAAACTTTGATGGCGTTGGGCAGACCTTGCTGGCTGCAGAGCACAAGACGAACTACTTCGATGTCGGTAAAGGCAAGCCGCTCTTCCTGCTGCACGGGTCGGGGCCCGGCGTCTCTGGCTGGACCAACTGGGGCGGCGTGATGTCCGACCTTGCCGAGCAGTTTCGGGTGATCGTGCCGGATATCGCGGGCTTCGGTTTCACCGAGTTCAAGGAAGACAACAAGTACGACATCAAGCTTTGGGTCCGCCATCTGCTGGGCATCATGGATGCGCTCGGTATCGAGAAGGCTTCGCTTGTTGGCAACTCGTTTGGCGGTGCGCTATCTCTTGGGTTGGCCACGTTTGATCCGTCGCGCGTGGAGCGGCTCGTGTTGCTGGGGACACCGGCTGGCGAGTTCGAGCAGACGCTTGGTCTACGTTCTGCATGGGAGTACGAGCCGTCGTTGGAGAACATGGAGCGCGCCATGCGCCTCTTTCCATACGACCAGGCAATCATCACGCCGGAGATGGTGGAGTCCCGTTATAAGGCGAGCGCACGCCCGGGCGCGCAGGATGCGCTGCGTAGGCTGTTGCCCAAGCCCAATGCTGAAGGACCGACCATCGTCAAAGGGTTCCCAGAACATGTGGTGGCCAAGATCGAAGCGCCCACGCTAGTGCTGCACGGGCGTGAGGACCGCGTTGTGCCGCCGTCATGCGGACAACTGCTGGCGCGTGCAATTCCCAACGCCGACCTGCATTTGTTCGGCCACTGTGGCCATTGGGTGCAGACCGAGCGCCGCGCCGATTTCCTGCATCTGGTCCGTCATTTCTGTGCGTGACGCCATGAGCCGAAACGTTCTCGAACGCGTGCTGCACCAGCTCACCGTGGATCGCACTGCAAAGCAGCGCTTCCGCGAGGACGCCGGTGCCTACCTGGCGCGCTTTGCGCTCACGGACGCCGAGCGCGGCATGCTGACCCACTTCGATGTGCTCGGTCTGCAGCAAGCCGGCGTCAACCCGATGTTGACCATGGGCTTCTGGCAGGAGCTTTCGCCCGAGCGTGACATACGTGCCTACATGAAAAAGCTGCGCCCGGTTGGCGCGTCCGAGGCGGTGCATAGCGCCGCACTCAAGCAATAGACAGCGAGAGAGCAATGGGACAAATCGTCGGCGGCTTCCTGGTGCCGCATGACCCCGTGATGTTCGTCGCGCCGGAAGCACCGGCGCCGGCCGTGCGCGAGCGCATGTGGAGTGCCTTCAGGCAGTGTGCCGAGCGGTTGGCGGCGCTCGAGCCCACCAGCGTAGTGATCGTGGGCGCAGACCATTACATGCTGTTCGGCACGACTTGCCTTCCGAGCTATTTGATCGGCACCGGTGATGTCGACGGTCCGCTCGATGCAATGCCAGGCCTCAAGCGCGGCGTGATTCCGAACAACGAAGCGCTCGCTACCCACATCGCCGCCGATGGTCTTGCACGCGGGTTCGACTGGGCGGTGGCGCGTGCATTGACGGTGGATCACGCAGTTGGCATTCCAAATCAAATGATCGTGCAGCCGTTGCGCGAGGCGGGCATGGCGGTCGGCACGATCCCAGTTTATGTGGCCGCAGGTGTGGACCCGTACATCCGCATCGGGCGGGCTGTTGAGGTCGGTCGCCAGATTCGCGAAGCAGTCGAATCTTTCCCTGCGGACGAGCGTGTAGTGGTGATTGGCAGCGGTGGCATCAGCCACTGGGTTGGCACGGCCGAGATGGGGCGCGTCAACGAAACATTCGATCGCGAGATTATCGACTACGCCGTGCGAGGCGACACAGCCGCGCTCGCAGCGCTGAGCGACGACTACATCCTCGCGAACGGCGGCAACGGCGGCATGGAAATTCGCAACTGGGCTTGCGCGATGGGTGCCCTGGAGGGGGCTCGCGGTGAGGTCCTGGCCTATGAGGCGGTGCCTGAATGGGTGACTGGCCTCGGCTTTGTACAACTGCACTGCCAATGAGGCAAACGGAAGGTAGATATGAGCAACAAGGTTTTCCTGATTAAGCGCGATGCGCTCGAGCCGGGGAAGGTCTGCAAGGTTGAAACGGCAGGCTGCCCGCTGGCGATCTACAACATTGATGGCGTGTTTTACGCCACAAGCGACGTTTGCACCCACGCGACCGCATCGCTGTCCGAGGGCGAAATTGTCGATGGTGACCTGATCGCCTGCCCCGTGCACGACGGCCAGTTCCATATCCCGACCGGTCAGGCCATGACCTTCCCGTGCACGGTCGATCTGCGCACGTACCGCGTTATCGAGGAAGGCGACGAGATTTACGCCGACCTTGACGAAGAATCCGAAGTCGCCTCGTCGGCCATCTGAGAGATCCGACCATGTCACTGAACTGCATTGGCAATTGCGATCGATTGCACAAGGATCCTGTCAGCGAGCCGCTGCACGATCTCGATAAGCTGCTCGACCTGGATGTCGGCCGCCTGTCGCGCCGGGTCTATTGGGATCACCGCATCTACGAACAAGAATTGGAAAAGATCTTCGCGCGCAGCTGGCTGTTTCTTGCGCACGAGTCGCAGATTCCGAATGCCGGCGACTACCTATCCACCTACATGGCGGAGGACAACGTCCTGGTTGTGCGGCAGAAAGATGGATCGATCAAGGCTTTTCTAAATACGTGCCCCCACCGCGGCAATCGCTTGAATTTTACCGACGCGGGTAATGCACGCAGCTTCGTCTGTAACTATCACGGCTGGAGCTTCGGCATTGATGGCGCGCTGCGAGGAATGGCCGGCCAGGAATTGTTCGATCAAAGCGGCATGAACAAGGCCGAGCACGGCCTGCATCCAGTCGCGCAGGTGGCCAGCTACAAGGGGCTGGTTTTCGGAAACATGGATCCCGATGCCCCCTCGCTGGAGGAGTACCTGGGGGACTTTCGCTACTACCTCGACGTCATGCTCGACATGGACGGGGAGGGCACGGAATTCGTCGGCGGTTGCGTGAAGTCGGTCATCAATTGCAACTGGAAGGTGCCGGTCGAAAACTTCATCGGCGATATCTATCACGCGCTGTGGACGCATGACTCGGCCGCGCGCGCGATGCTGGGCGGACCGGTTGCCGAGGTCTACAAGGACCCGGACTCCTACCACGTCAACTTCAACGGCCACGGCTGGGAGTTCAACCTTGATGTGGTCGGCAATGCCGCGACGCTGGGCGACAAGGAAATCCGCAAGTATCTGTATAGCATCCAGCCGAAGGTGGCCGAACGCCTGGGTGAGTTCCGCTCCAAGATGATCGGTTCGATCTCCTCGGTCAGCGTGTTCCCGAACCTGTCGTTCCTGCCGGGGCAAAACACGTTTCGCGTCTGGCACCCGCGCGGACCCGGCAAGATCGAATTGCACACCTGGACCATTGTCAACAAGAGCGCGCCGCAGGACATCAAAGACCGCTGGCTAAAGGGAACGATGATTACGTTCTCACCGACCGGCGTGTTCGAGATGGATGACGGCGAGAACTTCGAATTCTCAACGCGTACCAACGCCGGTTTCGTGACGCGCCAGCAGGACCTGTACATGGGTCTGGGCCGCGGCAGCCGTCGGGAAGACACCGACCTGCCAGGCAATGTGTATTGCAATCAGGTCAATGAGGCTAACCACCGCGCCTTCTACCAGCGCTGGCTAGATCTGATGCAGGCACGGCACTGGAGCGACGTGCCCCAGCGTGATCAAGCCAAACTGCCCGAGACTGCTTTTGACTATTCCAATACCAGCACCGGCGTCCAGGAGGTTGCATGACCGCGTTGCTTGAACCGATTGTAGGTGACGTGACTACGGAGGACACCGGTCGTCCCGTGGACCGCGAGACCGCACACCGCGTCGAACAATTCCTGTTCCGTGAGGCACGTGTGCTTGACAACGAACGCTGGGATGACTGGCTTGCCATGGTGGCGGAAGACGTCCATTACTGGATGCCGGCCATCGAGAACCGCCGCCGTGCCGACAAGCTCGGTGCCTACGCGCACGGGCGGGGCGCCTATTTCGATGACAACCACTTCGACCTCAGCCGTCGCGTCGCGCGCTTCAAGCAACCGTCCGCTTGGGCGGAAGATCCTCCGACCCGGCACGTGCATGTCATCAGCAACGTGGAGGTGCTGACAGGGCCGAACGCAGGCGAATTCACCGTGCACTCCGTGTTCGTGAACTACCGCAGCCGCGGCGAGGCGGACAACGACATGCTGCTGGGCCGCCGTGAAGATCTGCTGCGCGCGCATGGCGACGACTTTCGCATTGCGCGGCGCAAGATTGTCATCACGCAGTCGCTGCTGATGTCCAAGAACCTCAATACCTTCCTTTGACCATGGGCTGGCTTGACGACGACGTTGCGCTGGTGACTGGTGCCAGCTCGGGAATTGGTTTGGCGCTGGTGCGCCGTTTCTTGGCTGAGGGCGCGCGGGGGATCGGCGCGCTGGTACGCAGCGCAAGCGCCGCAGATGCGATGCGTGCGGAATTCGGTGATCGCGTGGCCGTCACGGTCGGCGATGTGCGTTCCGATGAAGCCAACGCAGAGGCGGTTGCCACCACACTGGCCGCCTTTGGCAAACTCGACACGCTGGTCGCCAACGCGGGGGTGTGGGACTACTTCGCCTCGCTGCGCAAATTTACCGACGGCAAGCAGCTCGCGCAGACGTATCGGGAAATCTTCGATATCAACGTGCTGGGCTATCTGCTTGCAGCCTATGCGGCGGCGCCGGCGCTACGCGAAACGCGCGGCAGCATGATCTTCACGCTGTCCAACGCCGCTTTCTATGCGGGCGGCGGTGGACCGACCTACGTGGCCTCCAAGCACGCCGGTGTTGGCCTGGTCCGTCAACTGGCCTACGAGTTGGCGCCGGACGTTCGCGTCAATGCTGTGGCCCCAGGTGGCACGGTCACGCCACTCAAGGGCCCGGAATCGCTCGGCAAGCAGACCTCGAAGCTATCCGAGATTCCTGGTTTTTCCGATGCGGTTGCCAATGCGGTGCCACTGGGCTTTATTGCGCAGCCGGAGGACCACACCGGCCACTACGTGCTGTTGGCCTCGCGGCGCAACTCCTCGGCGACCACGGCCGCCATCCTGCAAAGCGATGGCGGGTGGGAAGTGCGTGGCAGACCTGGACGAAAGACCTAGGCGGCTCAGGCGCAGAACAAGACACGAGACAGAGACTCCAACCAGAGACCCCAACACATGAACGCACCCAACCCAAGCACGCCGTCTCCTCAAGCGCGGCTGCGTGAGATATTTCGCGACGCTCGTCTGCCGGTGATGGCCGCGCCGATGTTCCTGGTGTCGAGTCCGGAACTGGTGGGCGCGAGTATGAGCGCCGGTATTGTCGGTACCTACGCTGCGCCTAACGCACGCAATATCGAGGCGCTCGACGTGGCGCTCGGCAGCATTGCTGAACAAGCCAAAGCCCAAGGCCGCGCGCGAGGTCCCGGACACACGGTGGTGCCATGGGCGCTGAACATGATCGTACACAGCAGCTACGATCGCTTCGATGCCGAAATGGCGCTCGTCGAGCGTTATCGGCCTGGCATCGTTACCACTGCGTTGGGTACCCCACGCCGCGTGCTCGATCGGGTGCACGGCTATGGCGGCCTGGTGATGGCGGACGTTATTTCGCCCGCGCTTGCGCGCAAGGCCGTCGAGGCTGGCGTTGACGGGCTGGTGCTCGTTACCAGCGGTGCAGGCGGCCACACGGGGAAATACCATCCGTTCGCCTTCCTTGCTGAAGTGAGGCGCTTTTGGGACGGCCCAATCGGCTTGGCAGGCGCCATATCGAGCGGCGAGCATATCCGCGCGGCTCAATTGCTCGGCGCGGATTTCGTTGTGGTTGGCACCCGGCTGATCGCCACCAGCGAAAGCATGGCTGTGCCGGCCTATCGCGATCTGGTGGTGTCCAGCGGCATGGAGGATCTGGTGTTGTCCAGCGCTGTTTCCGGCGTGCCCGCCAACTGGCTCAAGCCCACCCTCGATGCCGCCGGCTTCTCCGTCGAACAACTCAAGGCGGAAAAGACGATCGACTTCTCCGGCGATATCGTGGCCGTCCCCAAAGCCTGGAAGGACGTCTGGTCGGCTGGCCACGGCGTCGGCGCGGTGCAAGCGGTGACTTCAGTCGCCGACGTGGTGGCTGAACTGGAAGCCAGCTACGCCGCCTGCGTGCGGGCCGAGGTGCAGGCACTGCTGGAATTGCAAAGCCGTTACGCCGCACAGCCGACGCTGGCCCCAGCCTGAGCCTGTTCGCAAACACTTCATCCTGCGCACCCCTGTGCACGCACGGACCCCATCCAAGAAGAGACACGGTATGACGCAATCCTCCATCCAGCAGGCCGCCGAAGCGCTCTACGAGGCGCGCCGCTCACGCACCACCATTGCGCGTATTTCCGAGACGCATGACATCTCGGGCCTTGAGGCTGCCTACGAGGTTGCTGCCGTCAACACGCGCCGTGCCCTGGCTGAAGGCCGGCGCATCAGCGGCAAGAAGATCGGTCTGACCTCGGTCGCGGTGCAGCAGCAGCTTGGTGTGGATCAGCCCGATTTCGGCGTGCTGTTCACCGACACGGAGTTTGTCAGCGGCGCCGAGGTGCCGGTCGACATGCTGATCCAGCCCAAGGCGGAGGGTGAAGTCGCCTTCGTCATGGGGCGCGATCTTGACGGCGAACTGACCTGGGCCCGCTTCCTGCTGGCCATCGAATATGCGCTGCCTGCCATCGAGATTGTCGACAGCGTGATCCAGGATTGGCGCATCACGCTGGTGGACACCGTGGCCGACAACGCCTCGTGCGGCCTCTACGTGCTCGGCACCAATCCCAAACGCATCACCGATCTCGACCTCGCCGCCGCCGCCATGCAATTCGACCGCAATGGCGAGGCCGCATCGCGCGGTAGTGGCGCTGCCTGCCTCGGGCATCCGCTGCACGCGGCCTGGTGGCTTGCGCAAACCATGCAACGCGTGGGCGAACCACTGCGTGCTGGCGACGTGGTGCTGTCGGGAGCGCTGGGGCCGATGTTCCCGCTCGTGCGCGGCGACGCGTTGCACCTGCGCGTGGATGGGCTTGGGGATGTGACCTGCCAGACGATCTGATCCGCCTCACAAACGACCGGCCCCAGCAGGGAGGGGCGAGGAGACCGCAATGCGACAGAAGCAACAACTAGAACCAACTGCCCCGCACAGGGTAGACCGGGCGTGCCGTCGGGCAGCTAGAGACCGCGTTTATACAGTGGGCGCATCCGCTTTCTGGGGGGGCAAACCATGAACGTCCCGTTGACCGCTGACCTGCCGCGCATGGCGCTGCTGGCCACACCTTCTATCGACCGGATTGATCGCGTCGACGGCAGCTTTCTACTGCGATCGACTGAACCGCTGCAGCCGTATGCACGCTGCGTGGGCGACTGGCTGGAATACTGGGCGCATGAGGATGGTAACCGAGTCTTCATCGCCGAGCAGGCCGGCACCGACTGGCGTTCGCTTAGCTATGCCGACACGTTAGCAGCGGTGCGCAGCGTTGCTCAATCCCTGCTGGATCTGGGTGTGGCACCGGATGCGCCAGTGGTGGCGCTGTCAGACAACAGCGTCAATCTGGCGATCCTGTCACTGGCGGCGATGCATATAGGGCGCCGCATCGCCATAGTGTCGTCGGCCTACACGCGGATGGCGCGCGATCACTCCAAGCTGCATGCGATTCTCGATCGCTTGCAGCCGGGGTTGCTGTATGGCGAGCAGGCGGACGTCTACGGTGCAGCCATTTCCACGTGGCAGCCTCAGTGCCCGGTGGTCTACACAGTAGATGCAGAGCAGGCCGGAGCGCTTTCGTTTGATCGCCTGCTGTCAACGCAGCCCGGCCCGGCGGTCGATGCTGCCTTCCAGGCCGTTACCGGCGACACCGTGGCAAAGCTGCTGCTAACGTCCGGTTCGACCGGTGCGCCAAAGAGGGTGCTCAACACGCACGCCATGCTGTGCGCCAATCAGCAGATGATCGCGCAGTGCTGGCGGTTCATTGATAGGGCGCAGCCAGTGGTGCTGGACTGGCTGCCGTGGAGTCACACTTTCGGTGCCAACCACAACTTCAACCTGGTCCTACGCAACGGCGGCACGCTTTATATCGACGGTGGGCGCCCGGCGCCAGACGCTATTGGGCCAACCCTACAGGCGTTGCAGCAAGTCCGCCCCACGCTGTTTTTCAACGTGCCACGCGGCTACGACGTCCTGCTGCCATACCTCGAGGCGGATGACACGCTGGCCGCTGCGCTGTTCGGACGGCTTGACATGCTGTTCTTTGCCGGCGCGGCGCTGCCACAGCAGCTCGCCGAGCGTCTGCGCGCAGTGGCCACGAAGGTGCGTTCGGCCCCGCTGTTCCTTACCACCGAGTGGGGTTCGACCGAGACTTCGCCGGTAATCACCAGCGCTCATTTCGAGACTGTCGATACGCGCAACATTGGTGTGCCGGTGCCGGGTATCGAACTGAAGTTCGTGCCGTGCGACCACAAGTACGAACTGCGCGTGCGTGGTCCTTCGGTGTTTCCCTGCTATCTAGGCGATCTGGACAAGACACGCGATGCCTTCGACGAAGAGGGTTTCTACCGCACAGGCGACGCCGGCAAGCTTGCCGACCCGGAAAACCCCAGCGCAGGCGTAATCTTCGACGGCCGTGTGGCAGAGGACTTCAAGTTGACTACTGGCACATGGGTGTCCGTCAGCACGCTGCGCGCAAACGCTGTGGCGGCGCTGGCTCCTTTCGCGCAGGACGTGGTCGTGTCGGGCCACGATCGGGACGAAGTGGGTCTGCTGATCTTTCCGACACCGGCACTGCGTGCGCTGGCTGGCGACGCAGAGCCGCAGCCATGCGGCAAGTCGCTGGGCGAGCACCCGGCTGTACGGGCCGCGCTGGCAGAGGCGCTGGCGCGGCTGGGCCGTAATGCCGGCAGCTCTCAGCGGGCTGCCCGCGCGGTGCTGCTGTCTTCGCCACCCTCGATCGAGCGGGGCGAGATCACAGACAAAGGCTATATCAACCAGCGCGCGGTGCTAACGCTGCGCGCCGACGATGTGTCGCGGCTGTATTCGGACTGCGCGTCGGTGATCCGACCCGCTTGAACCCGACAAGCCTTTCAGCATCGTCGCTTTCCTTTTTTCGAACGCAGATCTACATGGAACACGTCATGACCCGCAAGCTCAAAGCGGCCATCGTCGGCTCAGGCAACATCGGCACCGACCTGATGATCAAGATTCTGCGCCACGGCAGGCATATCGAAATGGGGGCGATGGTGGGCATCGACCCCGCCTCCGATGGCTTGGCGCGCGCCTCCCGAATGGGAGTGGCCATCACTCACGAAGGCGTGGAAGGCCTGACTCGGCTCCCCGTCTTTGCCGACATCGACATCGTCTTTGATGCCACCAGTGCAGGCGCCCACGTCAAAAACGACGCCTTCCTGCGCGGCATCAAGCCTGGTATCCGCATGATCGACCTGACCCCGGCCGCTATCGGTCCCTACTGCATCCCGGTGGTCAATGGTCAGGTGCATCTTGATGCGCTCAACGTCAACATGGTCACCTGTGGTGGGCAGGCGACCATCCCGATGGTCGCGGCCGTTGCGCGCGTGGCCAAGGTGCACTACGGCGAGATCATCGCCAGCATCTCCAGCAAGAGCGCTGGCCCTGGCACTCGCGCCAACATCGATGAGTTTACCGAAACTACCTCCAAGGCCATCGAAGTTGTCGGCGGTGCTACCAAGGGTAAGGCCATCATCGTTCTGAATCCGGCCGAGCCGCCACTGATCATGCGCGACACGGTCTATACCCTGAGCGACTTTGCGGACGAACAGGCCATTGCCGACTCCATCGCGCGCATGGCCGCCGATGTGCAGGCCTATGTACCGGGCTACCGCCTCAAGCAGAGCGTGCAATTCGACCGCATCGAACAGCCTATCCGCATTCCGGGTGTGGCCGATCGTATCTCCGGTTTGAAGACCTCGATCTTCTTGGAGGTCGAAGGCGCAGCGCACTACCTGCCGGCCTACGCCGGCAATCTGGACATCATGACCAGCGCAGCACTGCGCACTGCCGAGCACATGGCAGAGCGCAAGGTGTCTGTCGTCGCCGCGTAGAGGGAATGGAGAACACCGACATGAGCACCAAAAAGATTTATATCTCCGACGTGACGCTGCGTGACGGCAGCCACGCCATTCGTCACCAGTACAGCGTTGAGCAAGCCAAACAGATTGCCCGTGCACTCGATGAAGCGAAAGTCGATTCAATCGAAGTCGCCCACGGCGACGGCCTGCAGGGCGGTAGCTTCAACTACGGTTTCGGCGCCCACACCGATCTGGAATGGATCGAGGCCGTTGCCAGCGTCGTCAAGCACGCCAAGATCGCCACGCTGCTGCTGCCGGGTATCGGCACCGTGCACGACCTGAAGGCCGCGTATGAGGCAGGAGCTCGCGTGGTGCGCGTCGCCACGCACTGCACGGAAGCTGACATCTCCCGTCAGCATATCGAGTATGCCCGTCATCTCGGCATGGAAGCGGTCGGCTTCCTGATGATGAGCCATATGACCACGCCGCAGGCACTGGCCCAGCAGGCCAAGCTGATGGAGGGCTATGGTGCCACTTGTTGCTATGTGGTCGACTCGGGCGGTGCGCTGAATATGAACGACGTCCGTGAGCGCTTTCGCGCGTTCAAAGACACTCTCAAGCCTGAGACAGAGACCGGCATTCATGCCCACCATAACCTGAGTCTGGGTGTGGCCAACTCCATCGTGGCAGTGGAAGAGGGTTGCGACCGGGTGGACGCAAGTCTGGCAGGCATGGGGGCCGGCGCGGGTAACGCACCGCTGGAAGTGTTTATCGCTGCCGCGGAGCGCATGGGCTGGAATCACGGTACCAACCTGTACACGTTGATGGATGCAGCCGACGATATCGTGCGACCGCTGCAGGACCGTCCCGTGCGCGTGGACCGCGAGACGCTCGCGCTGGGCTATGCCGGCGTGTACTCCAGCTTTTTGCGTCATTCGGAGGCCGCCGCGAAGAAGTACAACCTCAAGACCGTCGACATCCTTGTCGAACTGGGCAAGCGCCGCATGGTGGGAGGGCAGGAGGACATGATCGTAGACGTCGCGCTTGACCTGCTCCAGGCAAAAGAACCCAATCGCGCGATCGGGTAGTGTCATGACTACGTTCAAGCTGAGAATCGAGCCGGCCGGTGTCGAAATCCCATGCTCTGCCGATGGCAGCCTGCTCGATGCAGCATTGGCGGCCGGTTACTTTCCGCGCCACAGTTGTCGTCGTGGCCAATGCAACGCTTGCGAGACGCGGGTCGTGTCAGGTGACGTGCGTTACCCGGACGACTTCGAGCCGGAAGGCGTGCGCGACGGCTACGTCCTCTCTTGTCAGGCGCGGTGCGTGACGGATGTCACAATTGAAGCCCCCGAGGTTGCGTCCACGGCGGGGCAGCGCATCGTGCAGACCGGCGCACGCGTGCTCGACGTCGATCGCGTCAGCGCCGACGTGGCGCGTGTGCGGCTCAGCGTACCGCCGGAGTCGGGTTTCGCGTTCCAGGCGGGGCAATACGTCGAGGTGATCCTGCGTGATGGTTCGCGCCGCAGTTATTCGATGGCAAATGCGCCCGACGAAAACGGTACGATTGAATGGCATGTGCGGGCCGTGCCCGACGGGCGCTTCTCCAACCACGTGTATCGCACGCTGAAGCAGCGCGACTTGCTGCGCATCGAGGGCCCGTTTGGCACGTTCATGCTGCGTGACACGATGGCGCCGATCATACTGTTGGCCACCGGTACCGGCTACGCGCCGATCGCCGCCATGCTCAAGACCCACTCAGCGAAAATCGTTGAACGCGGCGCGGTGCTCTATTGGGGCGGTGCACGTCTTGCCGATCTCTACGCTCACGACGAGGTACATGCGTGGGAGCAGGTCCATCCTGGCTTCCGTTTTGTTCCTGTGCTGTCAGGAGACGAGCCTGGTTGGACCGGACGCAACGGCTTCGCGCACGAGGTTGTTGCTGCGGATTTCCCTGATCTTTCGCGGCACGAAGTATATGCATGCGGTAATCCGTTGATGGTCGAAGCTGCGCGGCACACCTTCACGCAAGCGAACGGGCTGCCGACGACGAGCTTTTTCAGTGATGCTTTTGTGACCCGTTTCGAACACCCAATTGTTGAAGAAAGAGCGTGAGAAATTCGGCTGCGGTCGCGCCAAATACAGCGCTCGGTTCTGCTATTGGCGGGAGCGTGCTCTTTTGCTTGGCAACACCAGTGAATCTTGGCATGCATCTGACCGTTGCCATCTTGTAGTCAACGAAGCAATCACTGGCTAGTCACTCAACCCAACTCTCAGACGGAAAGGAAACACGCATGAATATCCACGAGTACCAAGGCAAGGAAATCCTGCGCAAATACAATGTGCCGGTTCCGCGCGGCACTCCGGCCTTCTCGGTCGACGAAGCCATCGAGGCTGCAGAAATCCTGGGCGGCCCGGTGTGGGTCGTGAAGGCACAGATTCATGCGGGTGGCCGTGGCAAGGGCGGTGGCGTGAAGATTGCCAAGAGCATGGACCAGGTCAAGGAATACGCCAGCAGCATCCTGGGCATGACGCTGGAGACGCACCAGACCGGTCCGGAAGGCAAGCTGGTCAAGCGCCTGCTGATCGAAGAAGGCGCGGACATCAAGAAGGAACTGTACGTGTCGTTGGTGGTGGACCGTGTGTCGCAGCAAGTGGCGCTGATGGCCTCGAGCGAGGGCGGCATGGACATCGAAGAAGTCGCCGTAACGCATCCGGAAAAGATCCACACACTGCTGATCGATCCGCAAACTGGCTTGCAAGACGCTCAGGCTGACGACATCGCTAGCAAGATCGGCGTGCCGGATGCTTCGCTCGCGCAAGCCCGCCAAGCCCTGCATGGCCTGTACAAGGCATTCTGGGAAACCGATGCTTCGCAAGCCGAAATCAACCCGCTGATCCTGACCGGCGACGGCAAGGTCATCGCGCTTGACGCCAAGTTCAACTTCGACTCGAACGCGCTGTTCCGTCACCCGGAAATCGTGGCGTACCGCGATCTGGATGAAGAAGACCCGGCTGAAATCGAAGCCTCCAAGTTCGACCTGGCCTACATCTCGCTCGATGGCAACATCGGCTGCCTGGTGAACGGTGCCGGGCTGGCCATGGCCACGATGGACACCATCAAACTGTTCGGCGGTGAGCCGGCCAACTTCCTCGACGTGGGCGGCGGAGCCACCACAGAGAAGGTGACCGAAGCCTTCAAGCTGATGCTGAAGAACCCGTACGTGAAGGCCATCCTGGTCAACATATTCGGCGGCATCATGCGTTGCGACGTGATCGCCGAAGGCGTGATCGCTGCGGCGAAGGCGGTGTCGCTGTCGGTGCCGCTGGTCGTGCGCATGAAGGGTACCAACGAAGACCTTGGCAAGAAGTTGCTGGCCGACTCGGGTCTGCCCATCATCGCCGCAGACACGATGGCAGAGGCCGCCGAGAAGGTCGTGGCCGCAGCCGCCGGCAAGTAAACCGCCCGCTGACCCAACCATACGCGAACTCGAGCGGCGTGCCGAAGTACGAGACGGTACGACGGCACGGCTCGCTGCATACAAGGATTACCGCATGTCGATTCTGATTAACAAAGACACCAAGGTCATCACCCAGGGAATCACCGGCAAGACCGGCCAGTTCCACACCCGTGGCTGCCGCGACTACGCCAACGGCACGAACTGCTTCGTCGCCGGCGTGAACCCGAAGAAGGCTGGCGAAGACTTCGAGGGCATTCCCATCTACGCAACCGTCAAGGACGCCAAGGCACGAACCGGCGCGACCGTTTCGGTGATCTACGTGCCTCCCGCAGGCGCTGCCGACGCGATCTGGGAAGCTGTGGAAGCCGAACTGGATCTGGTGGTTTGCATTACCGAGGGCATCCCCGTTCGCGACATGATGATGGTCAAGGACAAGATGCGTAAGGGTGGCAGCAAGACGCTGCTGCTGGGACCGAATTGCCCGGGCCTGATCACGCCGGACGAAATCAAGATCGGCATCATGCCGGGCCACATCCACCGCAAGGGCCGCATCGGCGTGGTGTCGCGCTCGGGCACGCTGACGTACGAAGCCGTGGGCCAGTTGACCGCGCTGGGCTTGGGCCAATCGTCGGCAGTTGGTATCGGCGGCGACCCGATCAACGGCCTGAAGCACATCGACGTCATGAAGATGTTCAACGACGATCCGGAAACGGACGCCGTGGTCATGATCGGTGAAATCGGCGGTCCGGACGAAGCTAACGCGGCTTACTGGATCAGGGACAACATGAAGAAGCCGGTGGTGGGCTTCATCGCTGGCGTGACCGCGCCTCCGGGCAAGCGCATGGGGCACGCCGGCGCGCTGATCTCGGGCGGAGCCGACACGGCACAGGCCAAGCTCGACATCATGGAAGAGTGCGGCATCAAGACCACCAAGAACCCGTCGGAAATGGCGCGTCTGCTCAAGGCGATGCTTTGAGCAGGATCCACCAGCGAGTATAGGTTGGCCGAGGCGTTGGCGCCCGCCACGGTATCGCAGAACCACCAGTTGCGGCACCCGACGACGAACGGCCGGATGGCGTTCTCGCACGGTTCGTTCGAGACGGGCAGGCGCCGTTCTCGACGTAATGGGTCACTTTGGGACTCTGCCCATCAAGTAGCGCACGGCTTTGCCGAACAGGCTTTGTGGCAGCACGGTGTGCCGGTCCGTCCGGGGAATGCGGCTTTGCGTGCCGAGGCTTATTTATGCAACAAAGCCACTAAAATTCAATATCAGATGGTCAATTGCATGACTTCGCATGCCAGCCGATCTGCTGATTTGATACATTTGCGAAACTGGATGTCTTCGCCCAGTTCTCATGAAATCTTGGCCATGTTACCTATTCTCGATTCGCGCTGGTCCCTGTTTGCAAAAGTCGCCGAGCTGGGTAGTCTGACCCTTGCTGCACACGCCTTGAACACGCCATCATCGGTGATCAGTCGGCAAATTTCCCAGCTGGAAATGCAGTGCGGCGGAAAATTGTTCAGACGTACTGGGCGGGGCGTGCTATTAACCGAATTCGGCGAGGTCGTCTACCTGCGCATCCGGCCCCTCATTGCTCAAACTGATCAGTTAGCTGACGATATCCTCACCGCCAGTAGTGTTCCGATCGGCGAAGTGCATATTGGCTTGTTGCCATCAGTGGCTCCCAGGATAGCCACTAAATTGTTCCAAACCGCGCTGGCTCAGTTTCCCAAGGTTCGGCTGCACTTGGCGGAAGGATCCAGTACCCAGCTCGAAGAGTGGTTGAGCACTGGACGGCTTGATATGGCCTTGCTGCTCAGGGAGCGGCCACTGGAAGATATCGACGAGCCATTGCTGGCTAGCATTTCTCTCGACCTGATCGGCCCGGTCGACGACCCGTTGATCGGGGCGGGAGAGGTGGCCTTTGCGGCATTGGACAATCTGCCGCTCATCTTGCCGGCAGAGCCGCACGTGTTACGCCGACGCCTCGGCGAGCTGGCACGAGAACGCGGCATCAGTCTCAAGGTGGTGGTAGAAGCCGACACCGTACAGCTTCAGCGCGAGCTCAGCACGAGTGGTATCGGGTATGCGATCGTCTCCTCTATGGCAGAAATGCGCGCCGGATTAAAACTGGGCGCAGCGCGCATTGTCCAGCCCGAAATGGTCCGGCATGTCGTGCTTGGCACCACGCAGCATCGCCCGAATACCTTGGCGGCTCGCAGCATCGGCGACCTGATCAAATTGTTGTTTGCTGAAATTGCACCTGCGCCGCCGGTAAGTTAAAGCGGTTTGCCCACTTCGTTCAGGCTCTCCGGCTATGGCAAATCTGCTGTTGTGGCCGGCCCAGTTTCCGTCCGGTCTTAGGTGGAATATTCCGGCTCTTCGGGGCGGTCCGAATCGGCCCGATCGGTGCACCGGTGGACGAATTCCGCCGGTGTAATCCACTGCAGCGCAGAATGAGGACGCGCCTCGTTAAAGTACTCGCGTCAGACTTCGATTTTGCGTCTGGCGTCCTCCGGCGACAAGAACCGATGCGCGTTGAGGCATTCCTTCCGGAAACGTCCGTTGAAGGATTCGTTCTTCGCGTTGTCGGTTGGCTTGCCAGGACGCGAGAAGTCAATCTCCACGCCGTTCTCGTACGCCCATTTGTCGAACGTCTTCGAAATGACCTCGCTGCCATTGTCTGCCTTGATATAGCGTGGAAGCGGGCGAGGCTGCGCAAGCACTGGTCAGTGCGGCGACAACATGTTCGCCACGCAATGAGCCGTCGACTTCTATGGCCAGACATTCCCGTGTGTAGTTGTCCACGATCGTGAGTGTACGCAATCGAATTCCGTGTCCGTCAACTCCCGTTTGCTCTTGGGAACAGTCCATATACGTAGAACGTCGCGTCGCTGATCCTCATCTTGCGACAGACCTCCGGGACAAGCGTGCCCAGCTCGGCCTGCTTCAATGCGTATGCAATCCGCTCTTCGGTGAACTTGCTCTTCTTCACGGCATGACCTTCTGGTCTCGATGACACCGTCACGCCGGAATTTTCCACTTCCAAATGGGACAGTTTGGTGGGCCAGGGTCAAGACGGCTACGGTACGCAGCTGTCCAAAATAGTCAAAGCTGCTTTCCTAGCGCGACAGTTGCTCTGGCCAGGGCGTACACCTAGCATTTGTAAAAACATTAGGAGACATATTTGCAGACGAGGTCATTGCACTGTCGAGCCCGACGAGGACGGTGTTGGAACCCGCCGCCTGCACGACACCCGTGACCTCGCGTGCTGCGCCGCCTTCGCATTGCAGCCCCAGCCGCCGCCTGGATGAAAAAGCGCCTCATTTCGCTGCCGCGTTGCGGTGACAGGTGTGGGCCGCCGCCTTTACTTTATTCCCGCTATAACCAATATGTTCAAGTACTTTCCAACCAATTATGTCTGGAACCTCTCGGTCGATCTTGCGATCGAGATGGGCGCGCGTATGGGCGAGATCGAGGAGATGTGCGCCCCCTTGCAAGAAGCTGCGAGGGCGCCCGATGCCGTCGGTACGGCGGCCTTCCGCGAAACGTGGGTGCACATGGCGGACAAGCTGTGTGCGTTGGCCGAGGAGGATGAGTCGCGTGGCCGGCTGATATCCTCGGGCCAGAAGTTACTTCGTGCGTCCAGCTACCTGCTCACCGCAGAGCGCCTGCAGGCGCATGACGCTCCGGGGCGAATGGCTATCTACCGACGTCAGTTGGCGCTCTTCCAACAGGGCGCGCGGCTCGTCGGCGACCCGGTTCAGCGTGTGGAAATTCCTTATGAGGGAAAGCACCTCTCCGCTTTGTACCTCCCTGCAGAGGGCATGAAGCCTGGTGAACGCGCCCCCCTGCTGGTTCAGGTCAACGGGCTCGACTCAACCAAGGAGATGTGCCACCTGGTCGGGCTGCCAGCTTGGTTGGCAAAGAGAGGCGTTTCTTCGCTGGTGATCGACCAACCCGGCAGCGGTGAGGCACTGCGGCTGGATGGACTGCACGCCCGATATGACACCGAGCACTGGGCGAGCCGGGTCGTCGACTGGCTGGAGACGCGCGCTGACGTCGACCCCGCGCGCATCGGCTGCCTCGGCGTATCACTCGGTGGTTACTATTGTCCCCGCGCGGTCGCGATGGAGCCGCGCTTTGCCTGTGGCGTTGTATGGGGAGCGAATCACGACTGGCGGGATGTGCAGAAGCAGAGACTCCAGAAGGAGGGCGACTTCCCGGTGCCGCACTATTGGGGGCATGTCAGCTGGGTCTGGGGTGCCAAGGACATCGACGACTTCATGCGCATCGCCGAGGACGTACACCTGGACGGTATCCTCGAACGAGTCCGTGTGCCGTTTCTCGTAACCCACGGCGAGAAGGACTCGCAGATTCCGTTGAAGTGGGCGTACCGCACCTACGAGCAATTGGTTAATAGTCCGAAGCGTGAGCTAAAGATATTCACGGAACACGAAGGCGGGGTTCAGCACGCCAGTTTCGACAACACCATCAACCCGGGTCATTACATCGCTGACTGGGTCGCCGAGACCCTGGGCGGACGCACCTCCCACTCACTTTAAGCATAGGCTCATTATGAAAATCGTTGGTCTAGACGAACTTGTTTTCGGTGTGGAGGACGTGGCCGCGTGTTCGCGTTATTTGATCGACTACGGACTGAAGGATGTCGGCGCGGGCCGCTACGAAGCGCTCGACGGCACTGCTATTGTGCTGCGCCACAAGGATGACCCGTCGTTACCCCCAGGCATGGGGACAGCCAGCATGCTGCGGGAAACCGTCCATGGGGTGGCCGACAGTGCCACACTCGATGCCATCGAGGCAGAACTCCGCTCCGACCGCGAGGTGACCCGTCACGGCGGCGTGCTGCGCTGCGTGGACGATGTCGGCTTCCCGATTGCTTTCCAGGTCACTGTGCGCCGCCAACTCGCGCTCCCCTCGGAGACGGTCAATGCACCGGGTGCCGTGATGCAGCGCGGCATCAATGCGCTGGGTGTTCGTGTCGACGCGCTTATTACACCGCGCACCCTGTCGCACGTCGTGTACTTCGTGCCGGATGTCCCCAAGGCCGAAGCGTTCTATACCCGTCTGGGCTTCCGGGTCACTGATCGCCTCCTGGGGGCGGGCCCGTTTATGCAGCCGGCAGGAACCCATGACCACCACACCTTGTTTCTGATCCAGACGCCGCCGCACATGCAAGGTATCGAGCACTTCACCTTCCACCTTGGGGGGCCGACGGAAGTAATGCTCGCGGGAACGCGCTTTGTCGAGAAGGGTTACCAGAGCTTTTGGGGGCCTGGGCGACATCAGATGGGCAGCAACTGGTTCTGGTACTTCAATTCGCCGCTTGGCTGTCATGTGGAATACGACGCCGACATGGACCTGCACGATCCGTCGTGGCAACCGCGTGCGATGCCGGCGGGCGCCGATAGTTCCCAGGCGTTCCTGCTGCAGTACCGAGAAAAGTGGGCGCCGGGCGGCCCGCCGCCGGCGGCCGGCGGACACTAAAGGCGCCGAGATGCTGCAGTGTCCCTGCGACGAACTGGAACCCCGTTCGAGATCGACACAGGACGGCGCGTGGCGACGCGCTGCCTTGGCCAACCGCTGACGCCCGTAGCGTTAGTGGTGAGCCACGGCGCCAGGGTGCGCTTGCCGATACGGATTTCCGGAAGCTCGAGGTGAGCTTCATGCATGACCCCGCCGAACGCAGGGACAAATACTTGCTTGCCGCCCCCAAATAAGTATGAACAACGGGCACCACGGTGCCGTTGCTGCCTGGTTGCCAGGCTATGCGCACCCAACAAAACGAAACGATTGACAATCACAAGGAGACGTCATGATTACTCTGTACGGAGACCCCATTTCGCGCGCGCATCGCGTCGTGTGGATGCTCAAGGAATTGGGCCTCTCCTATGAACACGTGCCGACAAATTTTCTCGACGGCAGCACGCACGCGCCGGATTTCCTGCGCATCAATCCGAATGGCCGGGTGCCCGCGCTTGTGGACGGAGAGCTGACGCTGTTCGAATCTCTCGCCATTAACCTCTATCTCGCCAAACGCTATGGAGGACCGTTGGCGCCGGTGGATGCAGGCGAGGATGCGTTGGCTATGCAGTGGACGCTTTGGACGACAACCGAGATCGAGAAACCGCTTTTGCTGTCGACCGCAAATCTCATTCTCTTCGCACCGGAAGAACGCCGGCCCGAGGAAGTCGACGTCATGCTGCAAAAGCTTGCGAGACCGTTCGCCGTCTTGGACGCTCATTTGCGCTCCCAAGACTATTTGTTCGGCAACCGCTTCACCGTTGCCGATCTCAACGTGTCGGCGGTGCTGATGCTCGCGCCCCTATCCGGTATGGATCTCACTGCGTGGCCGGCCATGAACGACTGGGCCTTCCGCTGCCTTGAACGGCCAGCCGCCGCCGAGTGGAAGTCCATTAAATTTTCTGTTCCGCGCCCCGAAGGGCACTTGGGAATGCTGAAGGTCTTCGTTTGATGGTAAGGGGGCCGTCCCCATGAGAATTTGCCAGCGGCATCGGGGACGGCATCCATCAGTGCCTTGCGCAACCAGGCGTGCCAGATCATGGCCGAAGTGACGCGGCCAACACATCAGTTCCGTCAACACCGGCATATCAAACGGCACCTCAACTAAGACCGTTTTTTCAACTATCAGAGGAGTATTCGTGAAACTGGCATCACTCAAAAACGGCAAGGACGGTCGACTGGTCGTTGTCTCGCGCGACCTGGAACGGGCCGTTGCGGTTCCGGCGATTGCGGCGACCATGCTCGATGCGGTCGAGCGATGGTCCGAATGTGAACCGAAATTGTTGGAGATCTACGAGAATCTGAATGCCGGAGCGGTAGCGGACGCATTTGCCTTCGATAGCCGCCAGGCCGCGGCGCCGTTGCCGCGTGCTCCGCAGTGGTGCGACGGTTCGGCATTCTTGAATCATGGCCGGCTGATGGAAAAAGCCTTCGGACTGCCGCCCGTCCCTGACGTAGAAACCATCCCGTTGATGTATCAAGGAGCATCCGACGATTTTCTGGGCGCGCATGACGACGTGCCGCTTCCCGACGAGGCCGATGGAATCGATTTCGAGGCCGAATTCGGTGTCGTTGTCAACGCCGTACCCATGGCATGTTCCGTTGAGGCGGCGCGCGCGCACATCATTCTCCTGGTCCAGATCAATGACGTCAGTCTGCGCAGCATGGGGCCGCGTGAAATGAAAACGGGGTTCGGCTTCCTGCAGGCTAAGCCGTCCTCGGCATTCGCGCCCGTCGCCGTGACGCCTGACGAACTCGGCGACGCGTGGCACCAATCGCGAGTTCAGCTCGATTTGCAGATTTCGTGGAATGGGGCATGGTTCGGCAACCCAAACGGCAGGGAGATGAACTTCGGATTTGATCAGTTGATTGCGCACGCTGCCAGGACGCGGCGTCTGTCGGCCGGCACCGTAATCGGCAGTGGCACCGTGTCGAACGCGGAGCGTAGCCGGGGTTCGGGCTGTATCGCCGAGCGGCGCGCCATCGAGGTCATTGATCAAGGCGCGCCGTCAACGCCCTTCATGAAGTATGGGGATTGGGTCCGAATGGAAGCATTGCTCGAGGGGAAGCCCCTCTTCGGCGTGATCGACCAATGCATTGTGTCTGCGAATCTTACCCAAGGATAATGCAGCGAACAGATTTGCGGCGGATCACGCTACGGCAAGAGGGACTCTGTTTCCGCTGGCTGCAGCCAGCTGGGAAAGCTGCACAACCTTGAATTTCTGCCTCCCCTCGAATACATCAGCTGCTGCAATCCGCGTAAGATTCGCGGCCCATCCGCTGGCTGGATGCTGGCCGTAGTAATTCACTGGGATGACAGGGGTGCCTGAAGTGTTGTCCGGACAATGGCATTCCCGTGATTCGACGGACTCTTCCGCTAGGCGCATTGCAGAGCAGGCCGGCCAACTCCAGGCGCGAATGGACTCGATCGAGGAAGATATTCGCCGTGAAAAATGGGGAAGCGGTTATCGACGAGTTCACTGAGCCCCCCCGAAATAGAAAAGCTGCTTTCCTGCATCGACGATTGCTCGTGTCTGGAGGCACGCTTAAGATTTCTACACCAATACAGGAGACATATCGTGGGTAACCCGGTTGAAGAGGCAGCCGAACGCGTCCCGCCGACGCGCGTTATCACCGACGCGGACGTCGCGCAACTAGCAGATTGGAAGTCAGCGTTCGACGCGTCGCCGAATGCTTACCGCCCCCAGGTATCCGCAGCGATGGTGCCGCCGCGCTCCGTGGTGCGCGGCGACGGCACATGGCTGCGTGGATCGACCGCAGTGTCGCCAAATGGACGGTGACGCAGAATCCGGACAGCGCATACATCGTCGGTCGCCCCATCCTTGCTGAGCGAACGCATTCCATGCGCAATCGCTGCTGGGATGGACTGGTATCGGCATACAGTTGACAAGCCGGGACCGGCGCGTTGAGCACCAGTGTCAAGGCTGTTTAATACCTGCATTTAAAGAACAACATCCGCCGCGCATCCGCGCCGCTTACAAGGAGACAAGATGACAACACTATTGAAAGACGACGTGGTATTGATCACCGGCGGTGGTTCGGGCCTGGGCGCCGGTGTCGCCCGGCATTGCCTGGCTGAAGGCGCGAAGCTGGCGATCATGGACATTTCCGGAGCCAAGCTGGACAGCCTGCGTACTGAACTCGGCGACGAGCCCTTGCTGTTCCAGGGCGATGCTACCAAGCTGGCCGATTTGCAGGCGTGTCGCGAAGCGATCCTTGGCCGGTTCGGCCGTCTCAATGCCTTCATCGGCGCGCAGGGGATTTGGGACGGCAACGTACCGCTGCGCGACATTCCGATCGAGAAATTAGATGAAGCCTTTGACGAGGTGTTCCACATCAACGTCAAGAGCTACATTCTGAGCGCCCGCGTATTCCTCGACCTGCTGGAAAAAGAGCAGGGTGCCATTGTGCTGACCGGGTCGTCTGGCGCCTCCTATTGCGCCGACGGCGGCGGTGTGCTGTACACCACCACCAAGCACGCGACACTCGGCATCGTGCGACAACTGGCATTCGAGTTCGCGCCGACCGTGCGGGTGAACGGTGTGGCGCCGTCGATAATTATGGGTAGCCAGTTGCGTGGACCGCAGGCTTTCGGGATGGAAAAGCACAGCCAAGCGGACATTCCGCGTGAAATGTTCCAACAGGGTGTTGATCGGATCTGGCCTCTGACATGGCTGCCCGAGGCGAAGGACTACGGTCCCCTGTACGCGCTATTGGCATCGCGGCATTCGCGTGTCATGACCGGCACCATCGTGGCCGCGGATCAAGGACTGATGAACCGCAATGTTCTGACCCCCGTGAAACAAGGAGCAAGCAAATGAGCTCCACATCCACCATTCGCATGAGCATGGGGTCGGCGGGCGTGAGCAAACTGCTCGAGCGCGTCGCTGAAGGTCTCCCCGAAGGCCTGCTGCCCATCGAAGTCTTCAACGATGAAGCCGTCTTCCAGGCGGAGATGGAGCGTATTTTCGCGAAATCCTGGGTCTTCGTCGCTCATGAATCGGAAATTCGGAACAAGGGTGACTACGTATTGCGCCGTATCGGCCTGGACCCTGTCATCGTGTCGCGTGACGACACTGGCCAGATCCGCGTGATGTCCAATTATTGTCGCCACCGGGGCGCTCAGGTGTGCCAGTCCGATCACGGCAATACGACGCACTTCCGCTGCCCCTATCATGGCTGGACTTTCAAGAACGACGGCGACTGGGCTGGGGCTCCGCATTCCAGCGAGGCCTACGGCGGGCGCCTGAACGGGCGCGAATGGGGTCTGCTGCGCGCGCCGCGCGTCGATACCTATCAAGGCTTCATTTTTGCCAGCCTCAGCGAGGAGGGGCCGACGCTGAAAGAATTCCTGGGTGGCGCCGCATGGGTGTTGGATACGATTTGCGGCCTTCACCCGGGCGGTCTGCGGGTGATGGGCGTGCCGGAGCGTACGCAGGTTCGAGCGGATTGGAAATCCGGCGCGGAGAATTTTGCGGGCGATGCCTATCACATCGACACCCTGCATTTCGGCAATGAGCAGGTCAAGTACGTCGAAGGGCTGCGGCAGAACAATGACTTCGCCAACTCGCTAGTGCTCGACGGTGGCCATTCCTTCCTTTGCCACTCGTTTGTCGAAATGTTCGGGCCGTTCGGCGAATTCTCGGGCTATCCGCCACATGTCAAGGAGCGTTTCGACCTGTCGAAACTTGATGAGACTCAACGCGACCTCGCACGGGAGCGCGCGGCGTCGATCGGCAATATTTTCCCGAACCTCGGTTTCATCCGCTTCCCTGCAGCGTCGGAGGCAGGCAAGCCACCAGCGGTGTTCACCTCCTTCCGGCAGTGGCAGCCATTGGGTCCAGGCGTGATGGAAATGTGGAGTTGGCAGTTCACCTGGGACTTCATGAGCGATGAAGAGTCGGTGCCTAGCTACACCGTGGGCCAGTACAACTTCAGCTCCGCCGGCATCTTCGAGCAGGACGATACCGTTGCCTGGGAAGGCGCACGCAGCGTTGCGCAAAGTGTCTGGAACCGTAACGTGCAGACCCGCCTCCACTACCAGCAGGGCCTGGGGGGCAAGGTCGAGCGTCCGGCCGACCCGACATGGCGCGGTCCTGGTGTACTGCGCAGGAAAGCGTACGGCGAGTTCGGGCAAATGAACTTTTATGCCCAGTGGCTCGAAATGATGCAAAAGCAGAAATAAGGAAAGTGTGATGTCAACTTCCACGAATTCCTTCATAAAAAATTTCGCCACTGAAGCGGTGGTCCATACGGTGTCCCAGTTCCTCGGATACGAGGCAATGCTGCTGGACGAGCGTCGATTCTGGGACTGGTTTGCGCTGCTCGACGACGAGATCGTCTACCAGATTCCGCTGCGCTCGGTCCGCGAGTTCGGCAAAGACGAATTCCCGGCGAACGCGTGGCGGCAGCGCGATGACAAGGCCATGATGGAAACGCGGATCAAGCGCCTGTTCACCGGGTCGGCCTGGGCTGAGGACCCGCCCTCGCGCACCGTGCGGATGGTAGGCAGCCTGTTGGTCGAAGCAAGCGACGACCCGAACATCGTCGCAGTCAATAGTGCCGTGACGCTCTATCGGCACCGCGCCCAGGATGAGCGGAGCGATCTGATCGCCGCGCGCCGGCGTGATCGTATTCGCTTGACCGAGAACGGACCGCGTTTGCTTGCGCGTACCGTGATTTTGGCCGACACGGTCCTTACCACCCCCAATCTCGGCGTTATCTTGTAAGAGGAAGCATCATGAGCAATATGGACAACGGGCTTGAAATCCATGTGGATCCGGAGAAGTGTCTTGCGTACGGTAACTGCGTCAGCATTGCGCCGGACGTTTTCGACCTGCCCTCCGGGGCGAAGGCGGTGATCCTGCTCAAACGTGAAGTGGCGGCGCACGAGCTTGAAGAGATGCAGGAAGCGGTGCGCAGCTGCCCGGTTCGGGCGCTGACGATCCGCGCGCTCGAGTCGGAGGCGTAATGCGCAGCGTGCTGATCGTTGGGGCCTCGGTAGCCGGCGTGAGCGCCGCCGATGCACTGCGCGAAGCCGGTTTCGATGGATCGATCGCCTTGGTCGGCGCCGAACCTCATACCCCCTATGACCGTCCGCCGCTGTCGAAGCAGGCACTTGATATCGAGGACTCGCGCGAGGGGCTGTATCCGCTGAGAGGAGCGGCCCACTACGGCGAACAGCAGGTCGAACTCCTGCTCGGCAAGACAGCAAGCGCCCTGGACGTTCAACGCCGCACCGTCTCCTTTTCCGATGGCGAAGTGCGCCCGTTCGATAGCCTGGTCATTGCAACAGGGTGCCGCGCCAATACCATCTCCACCACGAGCGGCGATCCGCTGCCCGTGCTGCGCACGCTGGACGATGCACGCTGGCTCGCCAAGGCGGCCGCTGTCAATTCACGCGCCGTGCTGATCGGTGCGGGCTTCATCGGTCTTGAGGTGGCGGCTGGACTGCGTCGGCGAGGACTCGATGTCACTGTCCTGGAATCTGCACCGACGCCATTTCAGCATAGCCTTGGGCCGGAACTGGCCGACTGGCTGTGTGGTTATCATGCTGCCCAAGGTGTGCGCATCATTTCCGGGATACAGGTCGCCGCAGTGGAGGGCGCTCCGGGAACATACAAGGTGGTGCTGGCCGACGGCCGCGTACTCGAAGCGGGTATCGTTTTGGCTGGCATTGGCGTGCGCCCCAACACCGAGTGGCTGCAGGGCTCCGGTGTGCCGTGCAGCGATGTTGGTGTTCTGTGTGATGCCAGCGGTAGTACGGGGATGGCAGGCATCTTTGCTGCCGGCGACGTGGCGGCAACGCATCACGCTCCATCGGGACGCGTGATGCGCATCGAGCACTGGACCCATGCGGTGGAGCAGGGCCGTGCCGCAGCCCGCCATCTGCTCCTGGGCGAGCAGGCGAGGTTGACCCCGTATTTCTGGACCGACCAGCATAGCTGCAAGTTGCAAGGCTACGGGCGCCGTCAATCGGGCGACAGCACGCGCGTTGTCGAAGGTGACTTGGCCAGCGGCGAGTTCCTTGCCTTGTTCGGCGCAAACGAGCACTTCCATGGTGTCATCGCCAGCGGCCGTCCGCGCTCACTGCGCGGCTATCGCAAGCTGCTCGAACAAAATTCCAGCTGGTCCCAGGCACTTGCCATGGCCGAGGCCAACGCCACACGTTGACCTTCGTATCTCACGCGCACGAGCCGACGCGGGGGAGGTGCTCATTCTCGATGGGCACGGAATCACGGTCCGATGTGCATCGGCCGCGCGGCAGATAGTTGCTGGCGGCAGCGAACATGGCGCATATCGGGACGGTCGCCCGCCAGAGGCAAGGCGCTATCGCTGCCTGTCGCACTCAGCCCAGCACTGGATAACGCGCCAAACCCGAACTGGATTGCACCCATCAGAGCGGATGCGGTTCCTGCCGCATCCAGCTGATGTTCTACTGCCTGTATCGATATCAATGGAAACATCAATCCCATACATGCACTGTTGCCGTGGCGACGTTACGCCGATGCATCAGATGCATCAGATGCATATTCGCGGATGCGTTGCGCGAGTCCGCCGATAAGTATTTCATTGGTCATCAAGCCCGCGCAAATGCCTGCGGCGGCACGAACAGCCGAACGCGCGAGCTTCACAGCGTGCCGGTTCACCGCGACGTAGGCCGAAAGCAGGCAAAGACGGCGGCGGCGCGGATCGGGATTGGACGGCCCGTCGCGCACGGCCATCTAGTCGAGCGATATCTGGTTTCTAACCCATGCGGTTTTTCGCGGGTGGGCACCTGTGTATATTTTGCTCAGGCGAAGCTTCCTGCAGAAGCCTTGCAAGACAATACGCGGCTCGCAGCGTACCCGGCTATGCTGCCGGTTCAGAAAAAGCAGATGGGGACACAATGGTTCTGGAGAAACACTTTCCTTCGCAGCGGTACGCGTGGTCGCTCGTTTTTGTGCTGTTTTGCGCCAGCGTCGTCTCGTATCTCGATCGCTACATTCTTTCGCTATTCGTCGGCCCTATTCGTGGCGAACTGGGGCTGTCCGATACTCAGGTGAGCCTGCTACAAGGGGCTGCTTTCGCGCTGTTCTATGCGGTGATGGGGCTGCCGTTCGGGCGCCTCGTCGATCGTTACACGCGCAAGAACCTCATCGTCGCCGGCATTCTCGTGTGGAGCGCTATGACGATGCTGTGCGGCGTCAGCACGAGCTTCTGGCAATTGTTCTTCGCCCGGATGGGCGTCGGAGTCGGTGAAGCGTGTCTCGGGCCGGCCGCTTTCTCGATGATCGCGGACAGCTTCCCGCAAGCACGGCGCGGCCGCGCGCTCGCCACCTACAACATGTCGAATTACGTGGGCGTCGGTGCGTCGTTACTGTTCGGCGGACTCATCATCTCGCTGCTGTCGCACGCGAATAACTCCGGCTTCCTGCATATGCCGGGCGTGCAGAGCTGGCGCATTGCGTTCATCGCTTCAGCATTGCCTGGTGTGCTTCTAGCCTTCGTAGTACTGACGTTGAAGGAGCCCGCGCGGACCGAGCTGGTGTGCACAAACAGCGGATCATCGTCGAACGCGTTCAGCCTGTGGTCCTATCTGCGCGCGCGCAAACCGGCGTTCGCCAGCGTCTACACGGTCTATGCGCTGACCGCGATGGTCGGCTACATCATCGTCGCGTGGGCGCCGTCGTTCTATATGCGGCACTTCCATATGCGTCCCGCCGACGTCGGCCTATCGATGGGCGTGCTCTCGATCGTCGCGGGTGTGGGTGGATGCCTGTTCAGCGGTTATCTGAGCGACCGCTGGGTGGCTGCTGGCGCGCACGGTGGGCGTTTTCGCATTCCGTTGCTGTGGTGGCCGATTGCGCTCGTATCGATCGTCGGCATCACGCACAGTCCGAACGCGACGGCGAGCCTGATCTGTCTTGGCGTGCTGGCGTTCGGCAGTGCGCTGGGTCTGTCGAGTGCGCCGGCGGTGATTCAGGACGTCGTGCCCAACCAATTGCGTGGACAGGCGGCCGCACTTCACTTCATCTTCGCCGGGCTGATCGGCCTGTCGCTCGGACCGACCGCTGTCGCGATAGTGACGGACTACGTGTTGCACGACGCGAGCCAGGTGGGCGTCTCGCTGCAAATCGTGATCGTGCCGTTGTCGCTGGTCGGCTTTGCCGCCTGCTGGCTAGGCCAATCGCGTTACCACACGGTACGCGCCGAATTGGTGGCGATGCTGGAAAACAAGGCGGCCGACACGTTACCGAAGCCCGGGCACGTGAGCGATGCATGCAACCCGGGGCAGCAGGCCCGCTGATATCTGAGCAGTTCCAACGCGCCGGGATTCAACAACGCGATCAAGTATCGGCACTCGCTCGGCCCGGTGACGTTCGGTTTCATGTACGCGCTGCCCGATTCGAGCGCGACCGGCCAGCCGGTGTCGGGCGCCTCGTACGAGTTCGGCGCGACGAAGGCGGCGGCAGGCGTGTCCGACTCGCTGAAGGGGAAGGACGGTCATCCCGGCTCGATGCTGGTGGTCGATTTCAACGTGAGCCGCATGCTGCGGCCCGACCTGGCGCTCGCGGGCGGCTACGGGCATACGAACTATCCTGCCGGCAACTTCGCGACCGACAACGTCAAGGTTTCGTTCGACAATCTGTTGTCGAAGCGAACCGATGTGTTCATCGCGCTGGTTTTCGAGCACGTGTTGAGCAGCGGCTACGCACCGATGTTCATGCTCGGCGCGGCATCCGGTGGCAATCAGTTATCGGTGAACGTAGGGATTCTTCACAATTTCTGAGCCGGCCGGAATTTGACACAATCACCCAGGGGCACCCCTGGTTTTCATATGCGCGACGTGCCCCCGCGCTTTGGCACACTGTCGTCGCCCACCTGTTTGCTGTTCCACCCTGCGTGGCCGGACACGGGGTCAACGTGCGACGCGCAGTGTGCACCAGAACGGGATGTCGACGAAATGCCTGCGATGACAATAGGCGAGATTATTCGAACCGCGCGTAATGGCCGCAGCCAGAAGGCCTTCGCGGATCTGCTCGGGGTTAAACAGAGTTCGGTGAGCCGCTACGAAAGCGGCCGCGTGAGCCCACCGGCAGCCGTGATCGATGCATGTATGCAACTCGTGCATCAATTGAGCGACGCGAGCCTGCACGCGCCGCGCCGCCGCGCCGCAGAGACGCGAATCGCGCCGAGAGCGGCCCGCACCGACGCATTGCCGCCGCCGGTTCAACGTGCATGGAAGAACAATACGCTGCGGGCCGCCGCGGCTCAGGAGCTCGATACGCGCAAGCTGGCCTCGCTGACCATTCTCGATCCGCGCTGGGCGGTGTTCCTGTCGGCTGCGATCACGGGCAGCTTCGGTCGCGCGGCGTCGGCGCTGGATATGCCGCAGTCGACGGTGAGCCGCAGCATCGCGCAACTCGAAACGCAGTGTGGTGAGCGTCTGTTCCGGCGCACCGGGCGCGGCGTCGTCCTGACCGAGTTCGGCGAGCAGACGCTGCCCCGCGTGGCCCGTCTGAACGCCGACGCCGAGGCACTGGCAGACAGCATCCGCAGCGCGAAGGGGCAGCCGGTCGGCGAGGTGAGTGTCGGACTGCTGCCGTCGGCGGTCAAACGCTTCGCGGGCCTGCTGTATGCGGCAGCGCGCAAGCAGTTTCCCGGCGTGCGCCTGCATCTGACCGAGGGCGCGAGCGCGCAGCTCGAAGAGCATCTGCGGGAAGGGCGGCTCGACATGGCTCTGGTGCTGCGCGAAGACGAGAGCACGGTACGCGACGATCACGTGATCGCGCGGATTCCGTTGCATCTGGTGGGCTTGCGTGGCGACGCGCCACTCGGCGGGTCCGAGGTGCCGCTCGCGATGCTCGAAGGTCTGCCGCTCGTCGTGCCGAGCAGGCCGCACCTGTTGCGCGCGCGGCTCGATCGCCTCGCCGCAGAGTATGCGCTGACCCTCAATGTCGCGGTGGAAGCGGATTCCGTCGATCTGCAATATGCGGTGGTGGCGGCCGGCGGGGGCTTTGCGATCGCCTCCGTGCTCGCGGATCAACTGGGCAACGAACTCGTCTCCGCGCGCATCGTGCAGCCCGAACTGGAGCGTTTCGTGGTGCTCGTCGAATCGCCGCGCCGGCCCGCTACACGCGCGACGGCGTCGATCAAGCGGCTGATTCACCAGGTCGCCAGGATGCTTCGCGAGAACGGCTGAATACATCCAGTAGCCGGACATTTGCTTTCGATCCGGTCGGCTGTCCGATGCAGGTGGGGCATCCCTATAGGGGGATGCGGACACGCCGGTGTTTGCAGTGCCCGAAAGGCTAAGTCCAGCCATCGACTCCGCGCAAAGCTGCTTTAGTTTCCTCGTGGTTCCTAGACAAGGGCAAGTTTCGTACAGTGAGGGTCAGCCAAACTAGGAGGACCTTAAGATGTCCGAACAATCCACTCCCGGCACCAGCCCAACCCTGTTTTTGTCCGATGCCGATGTGGCATCCCTGGCCGACTGGCCATCTGTCGTGGGCGCGCTGGCAGCCGCGTATTCGTGTCGGATGTCGGAAGCCATGGTCCCGCCGCGCTCGATGGCGCGCGGCGACGGTGTTTGGCTGCGCAGTCTTACGGCGGTGTCTCCATCCGGCGGCCACCTTGGCTGCAAGCTGATCGCCGCATCGCTGCGGGGGGGCTATGCCAGCTATCTGATCTCCCTGTTCGACCAACAGACGGCGGCGTTGAGCGCGCTGATCGATGGTAACCGAGTCACGGGGCTGCGCACGGCCGGTACCGCGACCCTGGCGGTCGATCTGCTGGCGCCTCAGAAGCCACTGCGTGTCGCCGTCATCGGCTCGGGTTTCGAGGCGCGCGGCGCACTCGACTGCCTGCGGACCGTGCGCGACCTGGCGTCGGTACGTGTGTTCAGCCCGACGCCGGCCAGCCGCGAACGCTTCGCCTTGAGCTTCCGCCCGGATATCGACATTACTGTCGCTACCAGCGCCGAGGCTGCGGTCCAGGACGCCGACGTGATCATTTGCGCGGCGCGCAGCCGCGACGAATCTCCGGTCCTGCGCGGCGCCTGGTTGTCGGCAGGCGTGACGGTCGTGTCGCTGGGGTCGACTTTGCCCGAGCAGCGCGAAGTCGACGAGGAAACGCTGGCGCGCGCGGCTTGCATCGTTGCCGACATGCCGGAGGAGGTGCTGCACGACACTGGTGATGCGCTTGCGGCCATTCGGGCCGGCATCGATGTGGCGGGCAAGACCGTATCGCTGGCCGAGTTGGCGGCGGACAAGGTCACGCCGCGGCGCAGTGCCGACGACATCGTCCTGTACAAGTCGGTTGGCTCGGCGCTTCAGGATGTGGTGATCGCCGAGATGCTGCTTGCGCTTGCCAAGGCGCAAGGCCATGGCAGCCCGCTTCCTTCCACGATCGCTCCGGTCGCAAAGTAACCCGCCGATCGCCGTACACGGGTGACCGGCAAGGTGACCCGGCGCGCGACCATCTAACAAACAGCAACGAAAGGAGGCAATATGGCCAGTTACACTCGCAAGGAAGCCCGTGAATGGGCGCGTGAGCACCTGAAGGGCGTCGCCAATGTGCTGATTCCTACCATGACGTCGGACTTCAAGCACCTGAACGAAAAGGCAATTCGCCACGACGTCGAGACAACCATTTCCCATGGCTTTGTCGGCACATTGACCTGTTCGGAGGTGGCGATCACGTTGGAAGAGTACGAACAGTTCGTTCGCATCGCGGTGGACCAGGCTGCAGGTCGGGTATTTGTGGTGCACCATGCGGTCTTCAATACCCTGGAAGACAACATCGAGGCGCTGAAGTTGGCCGAGGCAGCTGGCGCGGAGCTGGTTCTCCTGGGCTATCCCCCGTACTTCTATCCGAAGTCGATGGAGGATGTCTATCAGTACACCAAGACGTTATGCGATGCCACCAGCCTGGCGGTGATGCTGTTCCCAATTCCGACCTGGGGTTTCTCGCGCCTGGATCCGACTGACTTGCCGGTCCCCTTGCTGCGCCGGTTGATCGACGATTGCCCGAACGTCGCGGCGATCAAAGCCGAAGGGGGAGCGCCCCATATCATGTCGGCTATCGAGGTGCACCGCGCATTCCACAAGGAAGTCGTGATTTCCTCGCCGATGGAACACGAATTCGTGCCGCTCTCGCAGCTCATTCCGATTCCGTTCTGTGGCACCAACTATTCTGCCTTTTTTGGTCCGACGCTGCCGAAAGTGTACAAGTTGATCCAGGAAGGTCGCTTCGACGAAGCCACGGCGATCTTCTACAAGCTCGACGCAGCCCGCAAGGCCTTGTTCAGCGTGCCGCAGGTCGGCAACGGTCTGATCAACCGGATGATGTGGAAATATGAAAACTGGCTGCAGGGCTACAACGGCGGTCCGTTGCGCCATCCGACCGGGCGCGTCTACTCGCGCGACATGGTGGCTTTGCGACGCGGCCTGGAAGCGTCCGGGTTGAACCCCACCGACGATTCCGATGAAGCCTTCTTCGTCGGCCGCCATCCTGCTTGAAGGTGATTGTTATGAAGCATCTGCTCAAGGACACGTCATTGTGGCGCGAGGGCGCCTATGTTGGCGGTGAATGGCTCAACGAGACGCCCCATGGCCGCTATCCGCTGCGTAATCCGGCGAATGGCGATGTGCTGGTGGAACTTCCGCGCTGTCAGCAGGCGGAAGCCGTTCATGCCATCGAGGTGGCGCACCGTACGCACCTGGACTGGCGCAAGACCACGGCGAAGCATCGCTCCGAGGTGCTGCGCCGGTGGTACGAGCTGATTGTCCAGAACCGCGAGGACCTGGCCACGCTGATCACGCTTGAGGAGGGGAAGCCCCTTTCAGAAGCGCGTGGCGAAATGGATTATGCGGCATCGTTCATCCAGTGGTTCTCCGAAGAAGCCAAGCGCGTACGCGGCGACGTCATTCCCGCGCCCAAGGACACCCAGCGCATCGTCGTGCTCAAGCAGCCCATTGGCGTGTGCGCTGCGATCACGCCCTGGAACTTCCCGGCTGCGATGATCACCCGAAAGGCGGGGCCGGCGCTGGCGGCAGGCTGTTCCATGGTCGTGAAGCCGGCCAGCCAGACACCGCTGACGGCCCTCGCGTTGGCCGAGCTGGCGCTGCGAGCCGGCGTGCCTGCCGGCCTGTTCAGCGTCCTGACGGGTAACGATACCCGTATCCTCGGCAATGAACTGACCACCCATCCGCTGGTTCGCAAGATCACCTTCACCGGATCGACCGAAGTCGGTCGGGTATTGCTGCAGCAGGCGGCGAGCACCGTGAAGAAATGCTCGATGGAGCTGGGCGGCAACGCCCCCGTCCTGGTGTTCGACGACGCGGATCTCGACACGGCAGTGGAGGGTGTCATCGCTTCCAAGTTTCGCAATACCGGACAGGCCTGCATCAGCGCCAATCGTATCTATGTCCAGGACGGGATCTACGACGCCTTCGCGCAACGCATGGCGGAACGCGTCGCGCAACTCAAGGTGGGCAATGGCCTGGCGGACGGCGTTCAGCAGGGTCCGCTGATTGATGATGGCGCGGTGACTAAAGTAGAGGAGCACATCGCCGACGCGGTTGCTGGCGGCGCGCGTGTCAAGCTTGGCGGCAAGCGCCATGCTTTGGGCGGCTGCTTCTTCGAGCCGACGATATTGGTCGATGTCCAGCCCTCGATGATGGTCGCGCGCGAGGAAACCTTTGGTCCGGTGGCGCCATTGTTCCGCTTCCACACCGAGGACGAGGCGCTGCGGCTCGCCAACGATACGGAATTCGGCCTGGCTGCTTACCTGTATAGCCGTGACGCCTCGCGTATCTGGCGTGTGTCGGCGGGGATCGAATCCGGTATGGTCGGCATCAACTGTGGCCTGATTTCGAATGAGGTGGCGCCGTTTGGCGGCGTCAAGCAGAGCGGCCTCGGGCGCGAAGGGTCTCAGTACGGCATCGAAGAGTTCCTTGAGCTCAAGTACCTTTGCTGGGACGGCCTGGACGCCGTTTGACGCGGTTTAGGGAAGCAGACAGCGGGGGCATGACGAAGGACTGGTGCGGCTGTGCCGTTCCGATGAGGTTCCGGACGGCGAGGCGCGCGACATGTAACGAGACGAACATCTCATTCACATGCCAGGTGCTGCCCGGTCTGCTGCCGAGCAGCCTTGGCGCGAGGCGCAAAGCCAGCACCGAATTTCTTGTCGGACCGCGTCGCTAACGTGACGACGCCTACAAAATCGAGCTATCGATAAATCGGAAAGCTGCATTCCGCTGACATGGTCGTCCCGATCAGTTCAGAGATATAGAATGGCTTGCAGGAGGAAGACAATATGAATATCGAAAAGCGGGACTCCCGATGAACCCTGACATGTCTGCGACTCTTTATTGTCGGATGGCGACGTAGCGGCGGACCGCTACGGGCCCCGGCAATACGGATGCCTGATCGCTTCATGAAAATGCCGCGGCAGGGGCTCGTCGCTTAGGGATTGCCAGTAGCCGACGATCCTGATAGCGCGGACATGATTGGTCGTCCCCCCTGCTGAGGAGCAAATACTATGCCCCCTCTCCTTAAAGATCCGGCCCCTGTGGCGCTATGGTGGCGTCGTCACGTTAGCGACGAGGTCCGGTAGTATTGCAGAAATTTGAATTTCATCCATATCTCCCTCGTAATAGACTCGAACATACACTAATTAAGTTAATTCGGAATCAATTGTATTGAATCCGTACGAGAAAATTTAACGAGGCGCGACCAAAATGCGGGAACCGGATCTCATGGAACTGAAAGATAAGGTGGCGCTCGTCACTGGTGGTGGCAGCGGGATCGGTGCGGAGATCGCGCGGCAGCTGGCTGGAGCTGGCGCAGCTGTCGTAATTTCGGACATTAACCTTGATGCGGCAGAAGCAGTGAAATCGGGCATCGTCGGTCAAGGGTATAAAGCAATCGCCGTCGAGCACGATGTGACCAGCGCAACATCCGCCTTCGAGCTCGTCGCCAAGGCGGAAGCGGACCTTGGAGCAATTGATATCCTGGTCAACAATGCCGGTGTCAGCGGCAACTCGCCGTTTCTTGAGATGACGGAAGAGGAGTGGGACCGTGTCGTCAACATTAATCTGAAGGGACACTTCCTCACTACCCGCGCGGTTCTTCCTGGTATGGTTGCTCGATCCTATGGCAGGGTGATCAATATGTCGTCGATCTGCGGAAAACAGGGCTACCCAAACATAGCTCATTACTGCAGTTCGAAGTTTGCAATTATTGGCTTCACGCAGAGCCTTGCAAAAGAGTTCGCTGCATCCGGCATAACTGTTAATTCTATCTGCCCTGGGATTATCGACACGCCAATCAACCAGCATGTCGTCGGCCGGATCGCGAGTGATGCCGGTGTTTCTCGCGATTCCGCTTGGCTCGACCTAGTCTCCAATATCCCACAAGGCCATCCGCAGACTTGCCTCGATGTCGCAAGAATGACTCTTTATCTGGCTTCGGATTGGGCAGCCAATATGACTGGCGGTTCATATCATGTTGATGGCGGCTGCGTCATGACGTGACCGGAAGTTTGCATATCGTTTTGAAAGCGGGGTCTTCGGGCCCGAGGAATTGCGACGCAGGTTTCGGCAGCTGGGATAGTACAGGCCGAATTCCAGCATCGATCCCTTCCGGGAGTTGTTCATCGACGCGCTTTCGAAACACGCATGTACTACCAGCCGATCATCAGCGTCGGCGTTTGAAACAGGAGAAGGACCGGCTATGAGCAGGACATTTATCGACTTGTCGATCACGCTCGAAAACGATGTCGTGAGCGATCCACCGTTCATGAAGCCGCAGATCACGTACGAGACCCACCAGAGCACGATGAACGAACTGGGGCATTTCTTCCCAGGCGTGACGGCGGAGCAGTTGGCGGGTGGGGAAGGTTTCTGTGCTGCGGAATGGGTGAAGTTGACGACGCACAACGGAACGCACCTTGATGCACCCTATCATTACCACCCCACGATGAACCGTGGCGAACGTGCCATCACGATCGACGAGGTGCCGCTTGAATGGTGCTTCCAGCCGGGCGTGAAGCTCGATTTTCGCCATTTCCCCGATGGTCACGTCGTTACGGCCGCCGAAGTCGAGGCGGAGCTGGCGCGGATCGGTCACGAACTCCGTCCGCTGGACATCGTGCTGGTCAATACCTCGGCGGGTCAAGCTCTGGGACGTCCGGACTTTGTCAACATCGGCTGTGGCATGGGATATGAGGCAACCATGTATCTCACCAGCCGAGGTGTGCGGGTGACCGGAACCGACGCCTGGTCGTGGGACGCGCCGTTCAGCTATACCGCGCAGAAGGTCAAGGAGACCGGCGACACCGCGCTGATCTGGGAGGGTCACAAGGCGGGTCGCGATATCGGCTATTGCCACCTGGAGAAGCTGCACAATCTGGAAGCCTTGCCGGCGAACGGCTTCACGGTGAGTTGCTTTCCGCACAAGATCAAAGGCGCTTCGGCTGGTTGGACCCGCGCCGTCGCAATCATCGACGCCTGATCGGCGGCCGCCATCGTCCCATCGATAACAGTTTGGATTTCGAATCATGAGACTAGCCACCTTGCGCTCGGGGACGCCCGACGGACAGCTTGTAGTCGTGTCGCGCGACAATATGCGGTTCCTTCCCGGTCCGACCGCCAATCTCCAAGCACTTCTCGAACGATGGGACGAGGAAAGCGCCGTTGTGGCGGAGCGAGCGCGGCGCCTTGATGCCGGCGAGGGCGAGCCACTCGACCCGGCGTTCTGTCTCGCGCCGTTGCCGCGCGCGTGGCAATGGCTCGACGCCTCCGCCTTCAGTACCCATGGGCGGCTGATCACGGAGGCGTTCAAGCTCGAGCCGGTGGCAACTGATCCACCGCTTATGTACCAGGGGTTGTCGCACCGTTTCCTTGCGCCGCGTGAGGACGTTGTGCTTCGCACGCAGGACTTTGGCCTCGATTTCGAGGGCGAGTTCGGCGTTATCACGGACGCCGTTCCCATGGGGGTCAGCGCGCGGGACGCGCTGGGCCACATTAAGCTCGTCGTGGTCATCAACGACTGGTCTCAGCGCGCCTTCACGATGAGCGAGATGAAGCGCGGTTTCGGTTGGCTTCATGCCAAGCCCGCTTCGTCGATCGCCCCGGTCTGCGTGTCGCCGGACGAGCTGGGCGGCGCCTGGGAGGAGGGGCGCGTGTGCCTGCCGCTTCATGTCTCCTGGAACGGCGAACTGTTTGGTCGGCCAAACGGCAGCGAGATGGATGTCGGCTTTCACGATCTGATCGCTTATGCGGCTCAAACCCGTGATCTCCCTGCCGGGACGATCATCGGTTCGGGCACCGTCTCCAACGTTGACTATGCCGAATGCGGCTCGGCATGCATCGCCGAGCGGCGCGCCATCGAAGCGATCGCCACGGGCAGTGCCGTGACGCCGTTTCTGGCGTTCGGCGATGTTGTGCGTTTGGAAGCGCGCTCGGATAGCGGTGATCCGCTCTTCGGTGTGATCGAGCAGCGGATCGTACCGTTCAGTGGGTAGCAGCGCCAGCGCTTTGGGGGCTTCGTTTAGGGTCAGCAAAGGGAGGGGCTTTCCTCTGTACGTGTTCCCGGTGGGGGGTGTTGCCGACAACTTAGCTGAAGCCTTTAGGCTCACGGCAGCGCCTAAGGATTAGCCTTGTTTGCACTCTTCGGAGTGGTATCCAAAAATGCGATGGCTCCGATCTGCAGAATCGATTTTTGGAATATATGGCCGCTCGGTAAGCTCTCGTTGGTCATCCGCAGGGAGCTGCCACGGTGTTCAAGTATTTCCCCACCAATTACGTCTGGAATCTGTCGGTCAACCTGGCCATCGAGATGGGCGTCCGCTTGGGTGAGATCGAAGAGATGTGCACGCTGCAGCAGGAAGTGGCCATGCAGCCGGATGCCGCCGGCACCACGGCGTTTCGCGAAACCTGGGCTCGCATGGCCGACAAGCAGTGCGCGCTGGCCGAAGAGGACGAGGCCCGCGGCCGGCTGATTTCGGTCGGCGACAAGTATGGCCGCGCCGCCACCTATTACCTGACCGCGGAACGGCTGCAGGCGCATGGCGCCGCAGACCGCCTGGAGCGGTACCGCCGCTTCCTCGACGTGTTCGCCGGCAATGGCGACGCGTTGCGTCTGCACGGCATGCATGCGGTGTACAACGGCGAACTGTGGAGAAACGCGTGGCGCGCGAGGGCAGTTTCCCGGTGCCGCACTACTGGGAGCACGCGCGCTGGGTCTGAGGCGCCCAGGACACGGACGAATTCGTGCGCATCGCCGAGAACGTCCACCTCGATGGCATCCTCCACCGCATCGAGGTGCCGCTCCTGCTCACCCACGGCGCCCGGGATTCGCAGATCCCGCTGCACTGGGCCGAGCGCACTTACGAGCAATTGGTCAACAGCCCTAAGCGTGAACTGAAGATTTTCACCGAACGCGAGGGCGGCGTGCAGCACAGCAGCTTCGACAATTCGACCAACGCCGGCCTATATCGCCGACTGGGTCGCCGAGACGCTGGGCGGGCGCACGGCGCGCTGAGCGTCTTTCCATTAGCTGGAGACTCCCATGAATATTCTCGGACCAGACGCGCTGGTGTTCGGCGTCGATGATGTAGCCGCGTGCGCGCAATTTCTATCCGACTACGGTCTACAACCAGTCGACGTGACGGCGACGGGCGGCCGCTTCGAGGCGCTGGACGGCACCGCGGTGGTGATCGCCGCCAAGGACGATCCGGCGCTGCCGGCTCCGCTGCCCACCGGGGCCATGCTGCGCAAGACCGTCTATGGTATGGCCGACCAGACGGCACTGGAGGCGATCTACGACGAATTGGCGCGAGACCGCGACGTGCGCCGTTTGCCGGACGGTTCGCTGGAGACGGTGGATGACTTCGGTTTCGTTCTCGGATTCCAGGTCAGCTGCCGCAAGCCGCTCGCGCTGCCGGCAGAAGCCGTGAATGCACCCGGCGCGGCGGCGCAGCGTCCGGCCAACGTGATCGGTGCAGATGAGCACGCGGAGGCACGCCCGCGCACGCTGTCGCACGTGGTGTACTTCGTGCCGGACGCGGTCAAGGCGGAGGCGTTCTATGTCGAGCGCCTTGGCTTCCGCTGCACCGACCGCTTCACCGGCGTCGGCCCCTTCCTGCAGCCGGCCGGCACGCTGGACCACCATACGCTGTTCCTGATCCAGACTCCGCCGTTCATGCAGGGCTGCGAACACTTCACCTTCCACATGGGCGGCCCCACCGAGGTAATGCAGGCCGGCACGCGTCTGGTGAACAAGGGCTACCAGTCGTTCTGGGGGCCGGGCCGCCACAAGTTCGGCTCCAACTGGTTCTGGTACTTCAACAGCCCGCTCGGCTGCCATATCGAATACGACGCCGATATGGATCTCCACGACGAGCAGTGGGCCGCGCGCGAAGCGCCGATGGGCGCCGATGCCTCGCAGCTGTTCCTGTTCCAGCATCGCGAAAAGTGGGCGCCGTCCGGCCCGCCGCCTGGTGGCAAGCACTGAGTGCCGTGCCGCGCCGCGTTCTACTGGGCCGTCGCGATGAAATCGCCGATGGCGCCGCCCGTGGTTTCGACCCCGACGGCGCCGGCCGTGACAGCTTGTTCGTGGTGGCGAAGGGCGGAACGCTGTACGGCTATCGGAATGCCTGTCCGCATATGGCCGGGGCCCCGATGGCCTGGCGCAAGCATGCTTATCTGAACGGCGACGGCAGTCGCATCGTCTGCTTCGCCCACGGGGCGCAATTCCGGCCGGAAGACGGGCGATGCGTCCTTGGGCCTTGCCTGGGGCAAAGCCTGCAGCCGGTGGCACTGGAAATCGACAAGATGACAGGCGAGTTGTTCGCCTGGATTTAACAATGCAATGAAGAGCAGCCCACCATGGCCGTAGCGCATGAGGTTCTGTTGGTGGGCGGTGGCTTTCCGGCATGTCGGCCGCCATCCAGTTGCGCAAGATCGGCGTCGAGGCCGATTTGATCGAGATTGGACGAGCACCGCCAGATCATGCGCGAGTCGCTGCAGGCGCTGGCCCATGACCCTATCCAGATCGGCATAAGGCCCGCTTTCCTTGCCGGAAAGCGGGCCTTGTTGTTTATGCAGAGGGGTTTGCGCGCCATATCGTGCTTCATTTCCATCACTAGCCGATCCAGAAAGCGCGCCGCCTCGGCAGTGTCGCCGGGCAGCCTTGCTGCTTTCGCGGCTGCCACCGGCGATTCGGTTCACCTGGCCGGCGATGGCAGCGCCGGCCGCGCTCTGCTCGCGCAAGGCCTGCGTGATCTGTGCACCAGGGGCAGTACCTGTTGAGCACTGGCGCGGATCGAAGCGATCGCGTCGGCGCCGATCTGGGCGGGCGCGGTGCCGTCTTACTGCATGCCGTCGGACGCCGTAGCCATTAACTGGCGCATATGACGGTGCGAGCGATGTCGTCGGCGGATTGGCCGGTGCGCTCCGCCAATTTGCGCACTACGTCGGCCACCACGGCGAGGCCGCTCCCCTGATCGCCAGCGCGCGCCGCCTCGATACAGGCGTTGAACGCCAGCAGACTGGTCTGATCGGCGATGTCCTTGATCACGTTGACGATGGCGTAGATGCTGGCGATGGTCTGCTCGATCACGCCACCACCGGCCCCGGCCGTTCTTCCGCCGCACCGCGTCCTCCACTTAGGCGGCTTACGAGGGAATATGCCGGATCTGGCCGCCGACCCGTTGCATCCCGCTCGCCATCTGGATGGCGGCGCTGTCGGCTTGTTGAGCGCTTTCGCTCAGAGTGTCGATTGATGTCGACAGCGTTCCCGCGTTATTGGCCAGCTCGCCAATCTGGCCGTACATCTAGCGCCAGCCTTGCTGCATGGCTACCAGCAGGCGGTTGAAGGTTTGTACGGCGCTGCCGATTTCATCGCGCCGCAGCACGGGCACGAGCCGTGTCAATGCGAGTTCCAGCTCGATCTTTTCCACTTCCTGGCACAGACTGGCCAGCGGGCGTTGCAAGGCCCGCCCTCGCAGGGCGCCGCCGGTGGCCACGGTCAGCAAGGCGATGCCACGCGGTGACGCGCCATCGCTGACGATGACGGCTTTGCCGGCGGCGTTGTGGCCGGTGACGATGCGCCGATAGGGCGGGTGCATGGGTGGCCCCCTGGTCGGTTTCTGTTTTCTCCAAGCAAGGCATTGGTAAGTGGCGCACAGGTATTTGACTAATCGTTTGGTCGGACTGAATATATTGAAAAACAAGATACATAGTGGAGACGGCGTGCGCTTCAATCGATTGGACCTGAACCTGCTCGTGGCGCTGGATGCGCTGCTGGCCGAACGCAATATCACGCGCGCGGCGGAGCGGCTGCACCTGAGCCAGTCGGCCACCAGCGGGGTGCTGGCACGCCTGCGCGGCTACTTCGAGGACGAGCTGCTGGTGCAGGTGGGGCGCAAGATGGAACCGACCCTGCTGGCCCTGCGCCTGGCCGGGCCGGTGCGAGACATCATCCTGAAGGTACAGGCCACGCTGGCGATCAAGTCAGACTTCGATCTGGCCACCACCGCGCAGCACTTCCGCATCTGCGCGTCGGACTACATGGTGACCGTGCTGCTGAACCGCGTGCTGCAGGCCAAGGACCGCCAGGCGCCCCACGTCACCCTCGAACTGATCGCGCAGACCCGCAGTCCGGGGGATGTGCTCAAGCGCGGCGAGCTGGATTTCCTAGTCATTCCGGACCGTTTCCTGGCGGACGATCAGCCGTACGAAGTGCTGTTCGAGGACAGCTACACCTGCGTGGCCTGGGCCGGCAACGAGCAGATCGGCGACACGCTGGATTTCGACCAGTACATGCAGTTGGGTCACATCACGCCGCGCTTCGGGCGAGCCCGCCAGCCCACTTTGGAAGACTGGTTCATGAAGCAGTACGGCCTGGTGCGCCGCATCGACGTGGTGACCTACGACTTCACCTCGATGGCACAGCTATTGGTTGGCACTTCGCTGATCGCGACGATGCAGAGCCAGCTTGCCAAGCGCTACGCCGCCTACCTGCCGCTCAGGCTGATTCCGCTGCCGCTGGAGATTCCAGTGCTGCGGGAGTGCCTGCAATGGCCGCGCTATCTCGAGGACGACCCGGGCCATCAGTGGATGCGCCAGTTGTTCCGGCAGGCCGCGGCCGAACTGGCCGGCGGCTTGCCAGCCGTCCCGAGCGTCCCCCCGGAATCAGGCGCGGCGGGCGATTAAGGCGTCGTCGAAGATCGCCACCGCGCACGTCCAGCCGGCCCAGGCGGCTCGCGCGTGTTGACCAGCATCTCCAGCGTGTGCAGCGCATGGCCGATCCGCTGCAATTCCGCCTCCACGTCTTCCGCGGGTATAACGTAGCCGTCCGGCAGGTGGCGGCAGTCCAGCTTGATAGCCCGCTGGAAGCACCACTCCAGCGGCACCTCGTCGATGATGATCTTGCGCTCGCCGTTGTTCATGGTGGAGTGGAAATGGTAGGGCGCATCCAGATGGGTACCGCTATGCATGGTCAGCGTCACCCATTAGGCTGCGGCGGCTTCGCCGTCCAGTAGATCCTCGGCTTTAAGGCCGGGCAACAGTTGCTGGAATTCGGCCACGATGTCCTGGTGGTTTTGATAGGTGATGCGCGACGCTAGCGGCGGCGGGTCCGACAGCACGCCGTTCTCGAGAAAGATGGACAGGCTGACGAATCGGCGGGTCATGACAGGCTCCCGGTTCGAACAAGAAGCGCGCCGGCGGAGGGGCCGAGCAGGCCGATCAGCAGGGGGGCATGGTCAATACCACCGGCACCCGGATGTCGGCGTGCGCCGCCTGGTACAAGTGCATGCGGATTTTCGGCGCAAGCGGTGCGATCAGCACCGCGCCGAGAATGGGCAGGCAAGTGCCGAGCCGCAGCAAGAGCCGCTGCGGCGGGCCGGCCTAGCGCCCACGCACCGAGAGAGTGTGGGTGTCCATGGACGGCGCTCGATCAGAACTTGATGAAGGCGTTCAGCCAGAGCCGGTCGCCCTTAGCGGCGTTGCGCACGTAAACCTGGTGTTGCCAGGCCAGATAAACGCCGACTTTATCGGTGGCGTAACCCACCTGCGGCCCGATGGCGAAATCGCGCACCCGGTTGCCGTTGCCATTGAACGCCTGGCCGTTGAGCGTGTCATCGGTCAGCTGGTTATGCCAGTAGCCACCCACGCCGGCGAACCACCGGTTGGGGAAGAAATGGTCGAGAGAGAATTCGACATTGGTTTCGATGCCCGATTTATAGCCATCGTCGCGATTCTTGCCGTTGGCGATCACCATGAACATCGAGCTCAGTTCCCACTGGGGCGCAAAGAACCAAGTGAAGGCGTAGTCCGCCGTCACGGCATAGTAGTTGCGGCCGATATTCAGCGCGCTCTTGGCATCGTAGGAACCGGTCGGCAGCGTGGCTAGCAGGCTCACCTGCTGGTGGAAAGTCGGGCTGTGCCAGCCGATCGACGGCCCCACGGTCAGGTCCCCGAAACCGCTGGCGTGCGCCTTGAAGAACGGCGTATTGAGCTTGCTGTCGACGTATGACCAATCTGCTTCGAGCGACAGGTTGCCGCCCGCTATCTTCAGGTTCTCGAATACGTGCAGGTAGCGGAGCGCATGAGCTTCCACATTCAGCTTGGGGTCGGGCAGCGCATTCTTGCCACTGCCGTCGACGATCTTGTTGGCATGAATCCACTGGTTATATGACAGCAGATAATCGCCGGGCGCCATCATCAGACCATTGGCGACGGTCTGGACGCCAAGCGGGTAGACGCTTCCGCCGTTTTCGGTGGCTTGCGCTGCAGTGCTGGCTAAAGACGCGATCCACGCTGTCGCCAGCGCGAGATAGCTGAGCTTCTTCATACTACGTCTCCTCATGTGTGACCCGTGTAGCCGGGTTTGAGGAAGCAATCTAAAGAAGCTGGAGGCATTTCAAAAAGGCCTATTTTCGGATTGTATGTATCGGACTTCTCGATATGTGACCTTGCCCCCTCACCAAACGAATCCCTTACTGAGCCGACAAACTCAAGCAAGGAGAGAAGTAAGACAAGCGAGGCTATGCGGGCGCGGTACACGCTCGAATTCAAGCTGGAAGCGGTGCGGCTGGTCGACGCCGGGAAAGCATGGCGGCGGTAGGCGCCACGCTGGGTGTGGTGGACCAGACGATATAAAACTGGGTCAAGGCCGATCGTGAGGCTGGCTGACTGGCGCAGACCCCAAACCTGTGAGCCCGGAACAGATGGAGGTGTCCCGCCTGCGAGCGAAAGTTGTGCGCCTGAAGATGGAGCGCGACATTCTAAAAAATGCAGCGGTGTACTTCGCAAAGGAACCGCGGTGAAGTACGCCTTCTTCGAGAGAAACCATCGCCTCTGGCCGGTCTCGATGCTGTGCGAAGTGCTGGAGGTTAGTCCGAGCGGTCATCCCCAGTACCAACAACGCGCAGTGCCCGACAGACCGCACAGAAATCGCATCGTGAACGACGCCTTGCTGGCGTACGTCAAGCGATTGACGCCCAAGTCAAAGGCGAATACGGCTGACCGCACATGTGGAAGGAACCGGCCGCGCGCGGCGTGCGCGTGGGCCTTCATGTCTGAATCGACTACGCACTGTCCACGCGTACTGACGTCTACATGAACGTTGCGTACGCGAAGAACAAGAGTGCGGCGCTGGGCGTGGCCGGCTTCGACGGTCTGTCGGTGGACAACCCGGCGACGCTGTTGTCGAACGACAACCAGGTCGCCTCGAGCAACCAATTGGGTGCGGTGGTTGGACTTCGTCAGAAGTTCTAATCGGACTTCGTCGAAACGAGTCGAGCCCAGGCACAAGCCGCTTTTTTGATGTGAAGCGTCGAGTTGGCTGCTCGCTAAAAGATGGCGTGGGCCAAGCGGAGGAGAGGCCTTTCAACAATGCGTCCAACGCATTCCCGGACGATATAACCGCGTTGAAATGTCGAAATCAACTGCGGTCAAATTTGACCAACCATTGTGAATGAAAATAGCCAGCCGCGGCTAAATCTGAACATCGAATAACGGTAATTCATGAGCCGAATGAAAGCACGCAGCCTTCATGCGGGCTGTCGCCCGCTGGTACAAAAATCGCTTATTAGGAAGGAGCCGACTGCCAGCAACCGAGAGATTGATGTGGTACTGCCGTGAAGTGTGCATTCCGGGTCGCGGGTGGGCAAAAAATTCCAGTCCTATTAATACACCCCATGGGAGATGCAGCGACAATATGTCGACAATTGACCAGAATCGGATATTCGCGTTGCCAGACACGGTTGCTCCTTACTCGAACTACGCAAGCTGGCGGAAGCAGGCGAGAGTGCTGTGGCGTGGTGAATACTTTGATGGCGCTTGGGTGGTAACCGGCTATGACGACGTAAAGAATGCCCTGAAAGATCCACGCCTTTCCGCCCAACGTACCGGTGGGTGGGTGATGGGCGCGGCAGACCGCGGGGGGGTGTCGCGAAGCGAGCTCATGGACCTTCAAAGGTTGTTTGGCCGGGCGTTGCTGTTCCTGGACAGTCCGGAACACGGTCGAGTGCGTAGGGCCATGCAAGCGGGCTTTCATCCCGGGCTGATCGAAGCGCTTCGTTCCGGCGTGGAGGGGATAGTCGACGAACTAATCGACGATATCAACACGGCTCCAGAAGGTCAGCCGTTCGAATTCATCGAGCAATTTGCTAGACGACTGCCTTCTAGGGTGATCGCTTTATTGCTTGGACTAGACGACGTCGCTCCGGACAGGTTTCTTTCGTGGACGACCAGCCTAGCGTTGTTTCTTGGCGTAACGAGACCATCCATTGGCACTGTGTTGCGAGCGCGCGAAGGCATCGTGGAGATGAGCGCCTTTTTTGAGGCGCAGATCAGTTTGCGTCGGCAGTGCCCGCGCGACGACATGATCAGCCGCCTTGTTCGGGCCGAGGAAAGCGGTCAGATTCGCGGGCAGGCGGAACTGATCGCCCAATGCGCGATGCTTCTGTTCGCCGGTTACGAAACGACTCGGCACAGCCTTGGTACGGCCGTCTACTGGTTGCTGTCGAACCCGGACTTGTGGCATCGACTTCAGGCGTTCCCGGCACTGCTTCCGCGAGCGATACGCGAGTTGCTGAGGTACGACAGCCCGGTGCAATACACCGGCAGGCGTGCGACGACCGATTTTGTCCTTGGCGGTCGACAGATCAGACGCGGGGATCTGCTCGTTCCGCTTATCGGATCGGCCAATCGCGATCCCGAAAAATACGTTGCACCTGATGAAATCCGGATCGACCGAGATGTCGGCATGCCATTGTCGTTCGGTACCGGGCCGCACGTCTGCATCGGAGCAGGGCTGACGCTGATGGAGCTTGAGATTGCTTTGAACGCCATCCTTCATCGCTGGCCTGCACTTTCCCTAGCGGGCGAGCCACCACGCTGGGTCGACCAGCCGCTTTACCGGGGGCTCGAATCATTGACCCTGGTCCGGTCACGTGAATCCGCTAAGACATTGAACGGGGTGGGGGCCGCGCTGCAGATGCGTACATATTGATTCGAAGTCGTACTGGCCCGCCCTGGCCCTTGTGCCGTATCCCAGTTAACGTCGCCTCACTGGAGTTTGCAGTGGAAACCGTCTTCTACGACCAGCTTGCCCCTCACGCTCATCTTCTCTACGGCGACTGGGAGCGCTTCATGACCTGGCAGACCGAAAAGATCGGCCGACTTGTCGCTCCGTCGGACCGCGCCATCCGCATCGTCGACTGTGCCGCCGGTATTGGCACGAATACGATACCGCTCGCCGGTGCGGGGCATGACGTTCTCGCACTCGACACGTCAGTGCTCTCGATTGAAAGAGCGAGGTCCGAAGCGGCGCGTCGCGGCGTCGACATGCGTTTCCATACGGGCGCGCCCGATCAGCTCAGTTCTAGTGACGCGGGCTCTTTCCATGTCGCACTGATCCTCGACAACTACTTGTGTCATGCCACGACCGACGAAGAAGCGGTGGGATTTCTCGTTTCCGCACGAAAACTGTTGCGCAACGACGGACGTCTTGTCGTGGCGCTGCGTGACTACGATGCCGACTTCGATAGGCACCCTGACGTTGATGCCGTCGCTTTTCATAGTGCGTGTCAGCAACGCCGGATCGTCCATCAAATCTGGGACTGGCTCGACGACCATACCTATCAGTTCCACCTCCATATCGTCCGTGGAGTCGACACGGGATGGGAAGCCATGCACTTCACCGCCGTGTACCGGGCACTACGAAGAACGCAAGCCATTGAATTGATCCGTCGCGCTGGTTTCCGTCATGTCGAAGTTGTTTCGCCGGAACAGTCGGGATATCACCGCTTTCTGCTGCTCGCCGCGGCCTAGCGACATCCTCCTGCTGATCGTCAACTCTCTCTCAATGCGAGGAAAATGATGGGAAAACTCATCAACGTGATCAAGCGTAGCGAAAACAGTTCGCTGGTCAATTTTCGCCGGCTGCGACTGGACGATTTCGACGCACTGCTGATTTCACATCCGTCCGGAAAATTTCTGTTCGACGTGGCATCGTCGGAAAGCTACCGCCTTGAACCCAGTGACGCCGCAGTCGTCGAGCAATTCGCCGATAGCGACCAGGACCGCGCGATATTAGAAGCATCCCCGTTCGTCGCCGGACTGATCAAGCGGGGCAAGCTATTCAGTTCCGATGAGAATAGAAAGAACCATCGCACGTCCGAGCGTCTTCGTCTGCAGGACGTCGTTGTACAGATTGCCTACGCATGCAACCTGAAATGCACATACTGCTATGCAGATGAAGGTTTGTATGGCGGTGGCGAGTCGCTGATGATGAGCAGAGAGATGGCTGAACAGGTGATTAACTTCTCCTTCGAGCATCGCGGTTCCTCTTCTCTCGGCTTTGCGATTCTTGGCGGTGAGCCGTTGATGAACCGCGACTGCCTCACGCATTTCATCGAATATGCAGCACAAAAAGGGGAGGCAGAGGGCGTCGAAGTGGAGTTTTCGATCACGACGAACGGTATCGGTTTGAATCAGGAATTGATCGAATTCTTCGAGCGATATCGCGTCGGTGTTCGCCTCAGTATGGACGGTACGAAAGACATTCACGACACGTACCGGCTTGATAGAAAGGGCGGGGGTACGTTCGATCTTGTCAATGAAAAGTACGGCAAGCTGCTGAAGGAAAGCCGGATCGATTTCCAGGTTCGCGCGTCTTTCTTTGGTGATCATGGCGACCGTCTGGTCGACCAGGCGCGGACGATGGTCGAATCGCTCGGTTATGACAGCATCAAGATGGACTTCATCTGGGGCGTCGACGGCACCATAGGGGAAGTCACTGAAGACAATCTGCAGTTGACGCTCAACGGTATTGACCATCTGAGCGAATGGTTCGCAAGCCATGTGCTCGACGAAAACTATGACTGGCGTAACTTCAATCCGTATTCGAAGTACATGGGAAGGTTGGTTCAGAAGCCGGTCGCGACCAATCTCTATTCAGAAGATGCGAAGGGCGAGCTGGTTGCTGGCGGTTCCATTTTGGAGAATAGCGGGGTGGAATGCGGCGCCGGCGTCAATGTCATCTCGGTTTCGGCGACAGGAGACATCTACACATGCCACCGCACCGAGGGTAACGACGCGTTCAAGATGGGTAACGTCACCACCGGCATCGATGAGACGTTTCTGAAGTACTGGGGCAACAAATGGCGGCTCGCGGACGCCGACGCAGATTGCACGAAGTGCTGGGCGCGCTTCGTCTGCCTCGGCGGTTGTCCGGCGTTCGGGGTCTATAAGCACGGTGATCCGATGAAGAATGATCGAATCCGGTGCCAATTGAGACGGCAGTTCATCGCCAGCAGCATCGTACTAACACATGAGCTGAAAGAGCGCGGGTTAGTCTCGTGATCAGTATCGGTATCTCCGCTCTCGCACACGACCCGGCCATAGCGATCGTTCGCGATGGCGAAATCCTGTACGCGGTTGAAGAGGAGCGCGTGAGCAGGGTCAAGGGCGAATGGTGCTTCCCCCACCGCGCGCTCGACCACGCGCTCGGTTATTGCGGCATCGCGCTGAAAGACGTCACTGACGTCGCATACTACTGGAACGACTTGGGAAGCTTGCCCGAAGCGTTTCGGGCGGAAGCGCGCTCGCTACTGGATCTACGTGTTCCGACCGTGCGTCGCTTGCTGCGGCGCATCGTGGCCACCTCCAGCAACCGGAAACTGACGCAGATCGTTCGGAAACGCTGGGACAATCGTGACGTACCTAGCGTGAGATTCGTCGACCACCATCACGCTCACGCACACTACGCATTCAGCGTCAGCGGTTTCGAGCGCGCACTCGTCGTCGTGCTGGACGGCCGCGGGGAAAATGCGTCGGCTTCGGTCTATGTCGGCGAGGACAGTGGGCTCACATTGACGGACCGCACCTACATGCCGGCATCGCTTGGATTCGTGTATGGGGCGATTACCCAGCATCTAGGATTCAGGCCGGCATCCGATGAGTATCGCGTGATGGGACTGGCTCCGTACGGCGTCGCGCGCGAATCCCTCGATCGGTTCTTTGAGCGGTTGCTACGCTGCGAACGCGGGCGACTAATCGTCGACCATCGATACACGGACTATCAACGCTCCGAGCATCTGGATCGACCTTGGCTGAATTCGCGTGCGTTCGAGTGGCTCGGTCCCCCGAGGCTTCGCGACCAGCCGGTCGAGCCGCATCACGCCGATATTGCACGCGCGCTTCAGGCCCGTTACGAAGCTGTCGCTTTCGCATTCCTCAAGGGATACAAGGAAAGGCATCCGCATCTGCCACTTGTACTCGCGGGCGGATGCGCAATGAATTCCGTGTTCAACGGCAAGCTGGTTCGCTCCGGACTGTTTGAGAGAGTGTTCGTCCCGGCTGCACCGGGCGACCAGGGTGCGGCAATCGGCGCGGCGCTGAGCTCTTTTTCTCATCGTCAGACCCGGCCGCATGTAGCTTCCAACCGCAGCGCAAGGCTTGGCCCGGAATTCTCGCGGGAGGCAATTATCGCGGCTCTGAAGGATGCCGCTCTGCCTTTCACCGAACCTGCAGATCTTGTTGCTGAAATTGCCGGCTTGATGGCGACCGGTCAAATCGGCGGTCTCTTCGAGGGGCGCATGGAATTCGGGCCGCGGGCACTCGGAGGACGAAGCATCATCGCCGATCCGCGCCCACGCGCCATGCGTGACCGGATCAACGCGGCTGTCAAGTTTCGCGAGCCTTTCCGGCCTTTCGCCGCGTCGATTCTTGCACCGCGCATCGCTGAATATGTCGATGCCGCTTGTGACTTTGAATCGCCTTACATGAACATGGTCATGCCCGTCCGACCCAAATGGCGCGATGCGATTGCTGCTGTCTGTCACGTCGATGGAAGTTGCCGCTTTCAAACCGTGTCGAGCCGAGAGTCTTTCATCTACCGGCTGATCGAGGCGTTCGATGCGGTGACGGGCATTCCGATGATCCTCAATACGTCATTCAACCAGAACGGCGAGCCGATCGTCATGTCGCCGTCCGACGCGATTAGCTGCTTCGCGAGGACGTCACTGGACTTCCTCGTGATCGACGATTTCCTCGTCAGGCGAGAACCTCCGTCCTGAAGCTGCGCGCGGTGATATCGCAGCGTCGATGTAGGTAATGACGTTCAACTCCCACGTGAATATGGACAATATGACTATTTCGTTGGAAGACGCGATGCAGCTCGTTCGCGGCAATGCCGTCGCGACGCCGGTGAAGAGGCTCCCGTGGCTCGAGAAAATTGTCGGGGTTCCGGTGTACGCGAAGATGGAGTTTCAGCAACACACTGGGTCGTTCAAATATCGCGGCGCGCTCTGCGCACTCGCACACCGTCGAAGCGATGTGATTATCGCCGCGAGCGCCGGAAATCATGGTGTTGCCGTTGCAACGGTTGCCAAAGCGCTCGGCATCAAGGCCAAGATCGTTCTGCCTGTCAACGCGAGCCGCCTCAAGCGTGACAAGCTGAAATATGTTGACGCCGAAATTCTCGAATATGGCGATTCGCTCGGCGATGCGAGCCGGTATGCACGTTCACTCGCGGCAACCTATGGATGGGATTACATTTCTGCGTTCAACGACAGGCGGGTGATCTCTGGCAACGCCACGCTGACCGCGGAAGTGCTTGCTCAGGCGCCGGACACGCGTACGCTGATCGTACCTGTCGGTGGCGGCGGTTTGCTTCTCGGTGCGATACAGGCTAAGGCCCGGCTTGGCCACGCGGTACGCCTGCACGGCGCCGAACCGGAGAACTATGCATCCGTTTCGCAAGGGTTAGGTCTGGCGCGGGCCCAACGCGTCGTCAATCAGCCGACCTTCGCTGACGGACTGGCGGTGCAACTGACCGATGAAGAAAACGCACTGCCGGAACTGATGAGCGCGCGGGTCGAGATCGACACGCTGACCGAAGAAGAGATTGCGATGGGGACCGTGAGCCTCCTGCAGAAGGAAAGCTGGCTGGTCGAACCGTCCGGGGCCATCTGCGTGGCGGCATTGCTGAAACTTGCGGAGCGTGGCCCGCTGGATGGGCCGGCTGTACTGCTGCTCAGTGGAGGCAATGTCCAGAAATCGACCGTGGCGCGCCTGATCTCCTATCCGTTCAAAGAAAATTCGTATGACGGATTGCTCGGACTCGCGAGCGAACGTGTGGACGCCATCGACGCGGCGTCACAATTCGAGTTGCCAGAAGGAGCGGTCGATTCCTTGCATGTCCCGGTGCAAGACCGTTTTTACCTGGGCAACGCACGCGAAAACTATCAGCGCCGCATCGCTGAGTTCAATCAAGCGCTCGACGACTATCAGGCATTCTGCACGCTGCGTAAGCTTGCGCGCCCACAGCAACTTGAACGGCTGGCTAGGGACGTGCTAGACAGAACCGACGTCGCATTGCAGGCTGTTTGTTTCGACATGACCGGCAACGGCATCGTGGACGAATTTGTTCAGATGTCGACGCTGAGAGGCGTCAATATCGTCCTGTCCGCGATCAGGCAGATGTTCGAGTGGCGTTCGGCGTCCTACGATCAGTCGATCACGCCGCAGTTTTTCTCGCTCGGACACCAGGAGAGCCCCAACGCCAATTATGATCGTTATCAGAATCGCGCGGCAAGCGAGATGGAGACGCAGCTGCGAGAGGTGATGGGTGTCCGCCATTCGAACATCGGATGTACCGTGACCTCGTCCGGCATGGCGGCCTACAGTACGATCGAATCGTTTTTGATTCGTTATCGGCTGAAGTCGGGCGACGTGGTCGCCCTTGCGCCATACATCTATTTCGAAGCAGACGAGCAGATTGTCAGCCTGCCAGGGATCACGCCGTACCGGCTGTCGTCCTATGCCGCCGAGCAGATGGCCGACGAAATCATCGAGAACAATGCGTCCGTCGTGTTCGTAGATCCGATCGCGAACATCGCGGAGCTGCGTACCTGTGACGTGTCGCGGCTCGTGTCCTTGCTGAGCCGCCGTGCGCGACACCACGTCACAATCGTCGTTGACGGCACGATGGCGTCGGCCCAGTTGCCGCAGCTTCTCTACACCGAGGAAAACGTCAGGTCACCACTGATCGACGTCATTTACTACGAGAGCTGTTCAAAGTATCTGCAACTGGGCTTCGAATACAGCCTCGCGGGGCTCATACTTCACAACGTCGCGCGTCGGCCGCATTTCGATCGCATGCGTCGGAATATCGGCAGCATCATCTACGCTGCCGAAGCAGACCTGTTTCCTCGTTTCGGCCGCGAATCATATTTGCGACATCTCGCCGAGATCGAGCGCAGCGCGACAAACATGGCCATGCTGCTCGCGAGTCACGAGGTCGTTGCCTCCCGGTTGCAGGTTTTCTACCCTCGACAGCATGATCATGTGGACGCTGCCGCAGCCAGCACGCTTGGCTTCGTTGGCGGATGTCTGTGCCTGAAGTTCAGGGATGACGGGCTCAACACGCAGGACAGCCTCAATGCATTCATCTCGCTGACCATCGAGCATGCACGTCGTCTCGATTGCATTCTGGTGAAAGGCGTTAGCTTTGGTTTTTCGATTCCGCGTCTGTCGGCGGCTTCGTCGATGGCGGAGGGGCAGCGTCCGTTCCTGCGACTCTACGCGGGCTTGCTGAACGACGCCGATGCGAGGAAGCTCGGGGCGGCGTTTTCGCGAGCGATCCAGCACTTTGTCCTTGGACGAGGAGCGGAACATGTCGCTTGAAGGACGCATCTTCTGCTACCCGTCGCTGAACGATCACGACTACGAGCAGCACCTGAGCGAAACGTGTCGTACCTTTATGCCCCCGCCGGTTGCCGCCCGTGAGGTGCCACCGTCTCTATCGAGGCAGCTTGGGCGGCATGCAGTGATTGCGCGCTTGAATATCCTCACGCGAGTTTATGCCGGCGAATATCACACGGACAGTCACGACATCGATCGCCTTGCCGAAAAGCTTCGACAGTATGATGAGTTCATCTGGTTTTGGGGCACGGTAGATGCTGTCGATTCCTTGATCCACGCCCCGCAGGCGGCAGATAGCGCAGATGCGCTCCCTCTTGGAACGGTTAGCGTCATTGATTCGCGCGATGACTTCGGACCTGGGGCGGGAGAGCTGTGCCGCTCGGGATCGATGTCTGATGTCGGTCTGTTACCGTTTGCAGTGAAACGCATCCTCGATTATGTGACTGGCGAGCATCGAGCGCTCACAAGTCGCTTTCATACGCTCTGTGCCGTGCCGAGGGTGCGCGCTGCGACGCGGGAGATTCGCGGCGGCAAGGCGGTCAATACCATTCACCGCAAGTACATTCGTTCGCGATTCTGGGGCTTCGCACCGTGGTACGTCATGCAAGGCGGGATTCTCGAGTGCCTCGAGTACCGTGAAGTGAGTCGTCGATTCGCCGATGTTAGAGACGGCGTCATCGAGCATCCACGTGCTCATTTCAGCGAGACGGGCGACGCCGCGTTCGTGGCCAGCCTGCTGCGACTGAATCTGCCGGATGTGGCATTCGACACGCACGTGAGTTGCGACGCGGCTGACGACACCGTCCTTCTGCGGCAACGCAACCGCGTCCCGGAGTCTCTGCGCGAATACAACCACTTGGCCTTCAGCCCTTTGTCCGGTGAAATGAGAGGGTCCTTGGGACTGTCACTCGACGACATCGAGCCACGACGGCTGAAGTGCGCGTGCACGGTGGCCGTGGTTGATCTTGGTGACCCCGGGCAGGTGGGATTGCAGAGGGCGCTTGCGCGACGCGGGTATCGTCTCATGAGCATTCAGCCACCACGGCGCACGTATATCGGTGAGGGCGACGCGATTCAACGCGTGAGCACGGCAGCGATCGGTTATTGGGTCAAGCCGAGCGGTAAGCACCCTGTCGCACCGCCTTATTATTCGCACATGTCGTCGCGCAATGCGGACGAGCAACAGGTGCTAGATCATTTGCGAGAATCGTTGCGACTTTGGGGAAATCAGCAATGAAGGCACTCAATCAGATCGGCACAATTATCCAATCACATGTGCGGATCGTGCTGGTCCTCGGAGCGTCGGGATATCTGCTTTCTCAGCGAGGGTGGCCCGTGCGCGGGGATGTGGCATGGCTGATTTTCACTGTCTGGTATTTGGCGGAAGCCTTGATGGAACGGCGTCACGTCTCCGCGCCTCGACAGTTTCAGGACAGGGGGTCGCGGCAGGTGCTGGTCCTGGCCCGAGACCTATCATTGCTCATTCCGTTTCTGATCGCAGTGTTCGGGGACATGCCGGAGGGGGCGATCGGAACGGCAATGGCTGGCCTGATCAGTTACGTCGCGGGTCTCTTGTTAAGGCTGAATGCAATGTCGACGCTGAATCAGTACTTCACGATGAAGCTGACCGTCGCACCCGGTCACCGACTAGTGGACCACGGTCCGTACCGGTTCGTTCGGCATCCAGGTTATCTCGGCCTGATTCTGATCCTGTCGGCGCCGTCAATGCTATATCCGGGAAGCATGCTTCTTGCGCTCGCTGTCGTCGTGTTCGTCGGCGCTGCCACGTGTTATCGGGTGGTGCTCGAGGAACGCATGCTCATGACAGCTATCGGGCCGAGCTACGGTGTATATCGGCAAAGCGTCGACTGTATCGTGCCAATCCGAATCGTCCGGAAATGCCTCGCTTTGCTGCGCAACCTATTCGCGGGACACCGGACCTAGCCTGACATCGAGGGATCGAACATGAGATACGTGCGGAGTAGCAGTAACGACGAGGGCGGCCCGGTTGTATGGGACTTCAGTATCCGTGCGCAATACGACTTGGGAGACATCGTCGGCTGGGTGAAGGAGGCACTCCCTGAGCTTCGTGCGGCGCTTGACGCTCATGGGGCCGTACTCCTGAAGGGATTGTGCGGCATCGCAGCGGAAGACCACGTCGGTGCGGTATTTACCGCTCTTGGTCAAGGTATGGACGACTACGTGGGTGGCAGTTCCCCGAGAACGCGGTTGGGACCGCGAGTATTCACCGCAACTGATCTTCCGGGCACGTACAGCGTGGCGCTACACCAGGAGATGGCCTATTTGCCCATCTATCCGGCAGTGCTGGCATTCTATTGCGCTACGCCCGCTAACGAAGGCGGTGCGACCACGCTGGCGAGCGCGCGAACCATAACGAAGCGTATTGATTCAGACGTTTTGAAACGTTTCGATGAAGGCGGCGTCAATATCACGCGGGTTCTGCCGCCGGACGGTTCGATTCATCTGGCGAGTGGCGTTTCCAAGTCGTGGCAAGCCGTATTCGCAACGCGCGATCCAAGTGTCGCAGTGGCAGCCTGCGCGCGTCGGGGCTGGGATTGCGACTGGCTGTCGAACGGCGCATTGCGCGTGCACCACGGACATCTTCCGGCGATGCGGGTTCATGCGCGTACTGGCGAACGGCTGTGGTTCAATCAGGCACATTACTTTGCGCCGGCCTGTATGGAGCAATGGGCGCGCGAAGATGCGCGCGCGACGAATCTGCTGCGGATTTCCCGCGCGCTGCGCGCTTCCCCCGAAATGCTCAACAGCGTTCGACATGCTGACGGGAATCTTGTTGCTGACGAAGACGTTCGCCACATATGGGACGTCTTGCGTGCATCTGAGCTGGAAATCCGGTGGCAGGCCGGGGATCTCCTCATACTGGACAATGTACTCTGCCTTCACGGACGACGCCCTTTCACCGGCCAACGCATGCTTTATGCGGGACTCTTTGCACATCTCGGAACAGACGAAACGGACAAGGTGGCATAACGTCGCCGTTGTCGCAATGTCGATGCGCGGAGAATGTCTTACGGCTGCCCTGACGACGGCATCTGCAGAACGCCCTCGCGTTCGGGGGTAGCATTTTCATGGAACAGGTCTTCGAGGTATTGCCGCAACTCGTGGCCGTGAACGAAATCGGGAATCTGGAAGTCGGCCGGTCGGCGTTTGCCATCGACGCCGAGATCGAATGCGCGCCATTGGGCGGCCTCGCGAACGATCGTCACCATTCTTCCGAAGACGTTGAATCGATACGTGTTATTCATGATGGGGAGGGAAAGCCAATCAGGCCGATTTACGGGAATTGGTGAGTTGCGAGCCGGCGTCCGACGTCAATTGTCCGGCCAACACCAGCGCGCAGAGGCAGACAAGTGCGACGCCGACAAATGCCGGCAAGAAATCCAGCACGGCTATGCCTCGATGATCCTGTGCCCATCCTGACCCGGCGAGGAACAGCGCGCCGGCCGACACGCCAAGGTTCAGTGAAAATTGCTGGAAGGCGGTGGCCAGACTGCTTGCATGGGTCACTTCCTTGGCCGGGATGTCAGCATAGGTGAGTGTATTCAGGCCGGCGAACTGAAGCGATCGCGCACATCCGCCCGCGAAAAGCAAGGCCACCACGATCCAGTAAGGTGTGGCCGGCGTCATGTATCCGAGCAGACCGATGGATAGGGACGACAATGGGATGCTCCACAGCAATGCTCGGCGAAAGCCATAGCGCCCCAACACGAGCGGCGCCACGGTCTTCAATAGGATCGATCCAGCCGCAGGCACACAGGTCAGCAACCCTGATTTGAGAGGCGTCAGGCCGAAGCCAAGTTGCAACATCAGGGGGAGCAGGAATGGTGTTGCGCCCAGGCCTACGCGGGCGAAGGCGCCACCGAGTACGCCAATTCGAAATGTTGGAATACGCAAGAGTGCGAGATGCAGCAGTGAGCGCGGTGTACGTCGAGCGTGTGCTTGATAGGCAAAGAGTACGGCGATACCGATGCCGCCGATGGTGAGCGACACTGGGGCCGGGATGAAACTCTGAGCGAGCGTCGCGGCGCAGAACATGGTCAGAGCGAGACCCGACGCCGCGAGGCTGAAACCCGGCCAGTCGAACGGCAAGCTATGCTCGTCACGATTGTTCTTGATCCACAAGGCGGCCGCCACCATGCCAGCAAGACCGATCGGCACATTGATGAGGAAGATCCAGCGCCAGGAAAAGTAGGTAGCGATAAAGCCACCGATCGGTGGTCCTAGTACGGGCCCGATTAAGGCCGGAATCGACAGATAGCTCAGCACCCGAACGGTATCCGTCTTCGCAATGGTTTTCAACACAATCATCTGAGCTGCCAGCGTCATCACGGAGCCCCCGACGCCCTGCAGTAGCCTAGCGCCGACAAATTGGCCGAAGGACGATGACGAACCACATAAAATCGAGCTACCGACGAAGATGGCCATTGCCCAAAGAAAAGTGGTTCTTGTGCCGAACCGGCCAGCGATCCACCCCGACACCGGAATCGATACAGCGGCGCCAATCAGGTAAACCGATATGGCCATCTTGAGATCGAGTGCGCTTACACCTAATGTCGCAGAAATTTTCGGTATTGCAGTGGAAATGACTGTCGCGTCGATCTGTTCCATTAGCAACGAGCTGGCGGCAATTAGTGGAATGACGAACGCTTGAGACTTTCGCATGCTATATCCCAGGTAAGATTGAACCAGATGATATCAATTCGAATCCGAATGACTTATTTTTGTTGGTCATCGATAAATTTATGACGAGTCAACAGGGTACGCATGACGCTGCGGGTGATGCCGAGCAACTGAGCCGCGCGAACTTGGTTCGCTCCGCTGGCCCGGAGTGCGGTTTTGACCAGCAGCGCTTCGACACTATTGAAAAGATTCGTCGGTGAGGCTACGAGCAGTCGCTCCAGCTCCGCGCGAATGACATCGAGAGGTTCGACGCCGCTTGGCGTTCCGGAGGCCTGCGGAGGCGAATGGGTCGCCGCGGCGCTGCTGCGCTGCGGCGTGTCGCCGAGACCCTGATGGATGTGGAGGTGCTCGGGATGAATCACTCCGTCATTGGATTCGATCAATCCGCGATGTAGGACATTGGCGAGTTCGCGAATGTTGCCAGGCCATGAGTATGCGCACAATTTGGAAAGTGCTGCGACGGTGAGCGTCGCGTATTGCCTGCCCGTCGCAAGTGTAGCGCTTCGCAAAATATGATTTGCCAGCAATGGAATGTCTCCCGGGCGGGTTCGAAGCGGCGGCAGATAGACCTGGCCTGCGTTGAGACGATAAAAGAGATCCTGCCGAAACACGCCAGCGACGACTGCGTCGTCGAGGTCAACATTGGTCGCAGCGATGATTCGCAAGTTGACCGTGATCGGCGATCGGGAGCCGACCCGGAACAACTCGCCTTCCTGCAACACGCGCAACAACTTCACTTGGAGAGGCGACGCTAGATCCCCCACTTCATCGAGAAACAGGGTGCCGTTATTAGCCGCTTCGAACCAGCCTTTTTGTCGACTCGTTGCCCCTGTGAATGATCCGGCTTCGTGTCCGAACAGCTCTGAGTCGGCAAGCTGTTCGCTGATCGCACCGCAATTCACGCCCACGAATGGGCCGGGCAGGCCGCTCGCATCGTGGATGAATCGCGCTACGACTTCCTTTCCGGTGCCGGTTTCGCCTCCAATTAGGATTGGAAGCTTGCTTGGCGCCAAGCGGACCAAAGCTAACCGTACCGACTCCGGGATTCCTTCGACGCATATTTTTTCTGATCTTTCACTGCGGATAATTGTAGTCCTGTTCGACTCCAGCTCATCGCAAGGTTGACGATCAGTTGCATTCATGGGGTTTTCGATTTGACTTGATCGCTTTGATCATACAAATGCTTTGTCGATATTCAAATAATCAATTGTGATATGTAAATATTAAGATTGGTTGTAATTTCGTAGATTCTGTTTTGGGTGGCATAATTCACACCATCTGGGTAGCCGTCATCGCAAGTGCTCCTGCCAGACAGAGATCTGGTGCTGCCAGCGCGCTGCTTAAGGCCGCACTGGTTAAATTGTCCACGCTCGGCCATGCTGAATGCAGCAGAGTTGGCGATCAGGAACGATGACGAGTGCATCGATATCGCTCACCTTGAACGAGTTGCCCGCGCGCATGTCCGACACCCACAGGCCGTGGCCCATCGCACCTTGCCCCTTTCTGGAAGATGCGTTTGGTAGCTGGTTGGGTCGAATCGCGGCGCGGTATCAGACGAGCGTAGACTTGATCTGGGAATCGGGCGCAGGCGTAGCGATGCCTAGCCTGACCAAGGCCGGCTTGATCCTCTTTCCCCCAGTTCCATCCCCAACCCTGAGTCGTCTATCTCGCGTTGCGCGGCTCAACGACGGCATTCTAAGCATGATCCAGACGCCGCATGAGTGGGTCTTCGACCAGAAGTACTTGGTGTATTGCTTCAGATGTCTTGTTCTGAACGACGCCGATGTCACTGCATCACGGTGGAAGAGGGAGTGGCTCGATCCGTCAGCCGACAACTGCCGAGTGCACCACAGCCTGCTCGAGACTGTTCCGCAATCGATTTTCGCCAGAGCTCCGAATTTCGACGCCGCGCTGCGGGCGAAATCACGTTATCGATGCCCACCGCTTAGGCTGAGCAAAACACTACGCTAGCAGTATTAGTGAACATTGCTAGCACTCCTTTGGGCACGGCTAGCATTGATTGTGAACTCCTACAATTGCAGCACGTGATGCTGGAGATACGCGGCGCGAGCGAATCCGTGCGGGCGGCGGCCAACGAGATTGCCGCAGCGAGCAGCGACCTGTCGTCCCGCACCGAGTCGGAGGCGGCGAGCCTGCAGCAGACGGCTGCGTCGATGGAACAGATCTCCGGTACGGTGGACCGGTCGGCCGCGGCCGTGCTGGCGGCCGACCAGCGCTCTGGCATCGCGACGCAGATGGCGTTCCGTGACGGGGAGGTAGTTGCCGACGCGGTCGGAACGATGAACGAGATCGAGGCAGCGTCCGATCGGATCGGCGCGATCATCAGCGTCATCGACGGCATCGCGTTCCAGACCAATATCCTCGCACTCCATGCGGCTGTGGAAGCTGCGCGTGCGGGGGATCAAGGGCGCGGCTTCGGCGTCGTCGCCCACGAAGTTCGCAGTCTGGCCCAGCGCAGCGCGCAGGCTGCGCGCGAAGTGAAGCAGCTGGTGGAGGAAGCGGTGTCCCGCGTGGAAGCGGCGTTGGTGCACCAGGCCGGTGAGACGATGGGAAAAATTGTCGCCGGCGCTGCCGACGTCCGGTCCGTCGTCTCGGGCATTGCGCGTTCGGCGACCGAGCAGACACGCGGTATCCAGGAGGTTAATCGAGCACTCATGCAGCTCGACGAAATGGTCCAGGAGAACGTGGCGCTGGTGGAGGAGTTGGCAGCTGCATCTGCCGCTTTGCAGACACAGGCAGATGCGCTGGCGTCGAACATTGGCAGATTCACAATAGACTGAGCATTCTTCCAAAATCACCTTTGAGGCTCCCAATGGTCCTAAACGGTCGGGTAAAAAGTGCCATTACATTGTTCATCGCTGTGGGCGATGAAGATGGGAGCGCTGACTATTACACCGGCAAAAAGCGGTCCGCGCGACCAATTCGATTGAAGTCCGCATCGATGGAGGTCGCTACCTTGCTCGCGCATCAGGCGCACCGTTTTGCGTTCGGGTTTTAGGGAAAACCCTAGGCTCTCATGCGCTCAAGCCCCACAAAATCCGGTGCGGTTCACGGGTTGGTCGTCGTTCGCGCTTTTGCCGCTCGCACGCTGCCGCTGACGAGAGCAGGCGGCGTAGGTTGGTGTATCGAAATTGAAAGGAAAAATCAACCGAACGGTTGATTGTGTGCGGTGATTTGGCTTTGAAGAATTGTCTCAATCCGGCCTTGCTGAGAAGGTCGTGAATTCAGGAGACAGTCGAAAATGAATGAAAACGTCCAAAGCAAGCCAGCGCTGAGGAAAAACGCGCTCGGTATGTTGTCGATCGTATTTCTTGTCATCGCAACCAACGGCCCGTTGACCGCGCTTGTCGGCGTGATACCAGTGAGCATCAGTCTCGGCAACGGGATTGGCGTTCCCGGCACATTCGTATTTGCTGGCCTGATTTACCTGCTTTTCAGTGTCGGCTACGCCGCCATGAGCCGTTACGTGAAAAACGCTGGGGCGTTCTATGCCTACATCGCGACGGGCCTTGGCCGGCCTGCGGGCGTCGGTGGCGCGTTTCTCGCGCTGCTGGCCTACAACGCGATGCAGCTCGCTTGCTACGCGCTGGTCGGTTTCTTCATCAGTCAGTCGCTGGAAGCCCACTTTGCGGTGCATGTGCCGTGGTGGGCCTCGGCTGCAGCCGTGGTGCTGGTCGTGCACTACTTTGGCTACCGCAACGTCGAATTCAGCGGCAAGTTCCTTTGTGTGCTCATGGCGTGCGAAATCGCCATCATCCTGATCTTCGATGCCGCGGTTGTCGGCCATGGAGGGCCTCAGGGATTTTCGCTGAGTTCGTTTTCACCGTCGACAGTGTTCACCGCAGGGTTCGGACCGTCCCTGGTGTTCGTCGTCGGCTCGTACATGGGCTTCGAGACCACGGCGATCTACGCTGAAGAGGCGCGAGATCCAGTGCGCAGTATCCCGCGCGCAACGTACTTGGCGATTACCGCCATCATGTGCCTGTATGCCGTTTCGGTATGGATGATCATCACCGCCTACGGGCCGGCCGACGCGATCACGCAAGCCGGGAAGGATCCGGGCAACATGTGGTTTACGATGACGGGAAAGCTGGTTGGCGGATGGGCGGCCGATGTAATGGGCGTGCTGATGATCACGAGCCTGCTCGCCGCTTTGATCAGCTTTCATAATACGATTTCCCGTTACTTCTTCTCGCTTGCTCGAGAGGGCGTGATCTGGCCCGTCCTGGCGCGTACCCATGCAACGCAGCAAACGCCCTATGTCGCCAGTACGGTGCAGACGGCGTGTGCGTTGGTGGTGCTGGCGGTTTGCGCCGTGAAGCATGTCGATCCGCTGCTGGGCGTGCTCCCCTGGTCGAGCGTCGTGGCGTCGGTCGGCATCGTCGCGGTTCAGGGTTTCGCTTCATTGGCCGTGGTGGGTTTTTTCTGGAAGAATGGCCGTGGCGTGTCGATCTGGCAGCGGCTCGTGGCGCCTGCGCTGGCGTCGCTGGGGCTGTTTTTCTGTCTGTGGCAGATATTTGCGCATATCGACCTGCTCAGCGGCAGCGATTCGATCGTCGCGCGTCTGGTGCCGTTCGCGACCCTGGCGGTTGCGGTCGTCGGTGCCGCGTTTGCGATGTGGCTCAGGTCGGCTCGCCCGGCGCTGTACGCGAATCTGGGGCGTTTATTGAGCGAGGTGTAGTTGAAATGCACGAGTGCGAGTTGACGAATGCGGGGCGGCGGAATCAGTTCTCGGCGGACTCGCGCTTTGCGGAAGAGACCATTCACTTCGTGGCGCGGACAACGGGGGTTAGGGCGGTGGCGTTCTATTTTGTCGACGACGATACCGGCTATTGCAATTTTCAGCGCCACGAGGTGCCCGAGACATTCCATCGCCAGTACGAAACCGGCATGTGCAAGTACGACCCGTTCGAAATCCATCGGGTCGCCCTGTCGGACTTGCGCAGCGCAATGCTGACGCAGCGAGTCGGTCACTGTCCGGAAGATCAGCATTACGTTCGATTCCTCCGCGCACATGGTTATACCGATGTCGTGGAGATGTTGTTTCGGAGCGAACGACGCGTGGTTGGCGGCATGTCGCTGCTGCTTCACGAGTGCGATGACGATGCGGCGATCCTGTCTGCAGTCGATGTGATGCAGCCGTACATCGAATTCAATCTTTGCCGGGCGTGCACGCGCGGTACGCCGGCCCTAAAGCGGGAGGCTGCGCAACGCTTCCTGTTGTCGTCGCGTGAAATCGATGTGGTCGATTTGATGATGCGGGGGACCACGAACAACGATATCGCGTCGAGCCTCCACATCAGCGTGGCGACAGTCAAGACCCATGTACTGAAGATTTTCCACAAGGTCGGAGTGTCGAATCGCTCGACACTCGTGTCGAAATTGTCCGAGTACGGTTTCCACTGATGCTCGCTGCCGTGGCTTATGCCGCCCGGCAGCAACATGCCACTCATCCCTTCCGCGCTTCATCATTCCGCTACGCCCGTATCGGCTCTCCGCTTTCGCGGTCTTCTCCGCGCCAATCCCGTTAAGTGTTTACCCGTCCAGGTCGCGAAATCAACCAAACGGTTGATGTCGGATTAGTGGATCGGTGCAGGACAATCGATTCGGCAGAACGATTATCCGTTCCGCTGAATCGGCGGCTAGCTGCGAGATAGTGCGGTTAGTCCGCAAAGTCAGACAGGCGGGGGGCTGGCAAAAATCTGTCAGGCACGCGCCCAGAAAAAGATAAGGATTACTACTTATGAAAGCATGTCTTTTCGATCTGGCATGTCACGGAGGCAGGGGTGGAGCGATTGCGGTTGCGGCAATGCTTGTCTGCGGCAGTTCCTACGCACAAAGCAGCGTCACGCTATACGGTGTGATAGACACCGGCATCACGTACGTCAACAATCAGCAGCAATCGGTGGCGGGTGGCGTCGCCGGAAAGCAAGCGTGGAGCATGACAAGCGGAAACGTCGCCCCGACCACCCTCGGGTTCAAAGGTACCGAGAGTCTGGGAGGGGGATACAACGCCGTCTTCGACCTGAGGAACTATTTCCTCTCGAATAATGGTGCGCTGTTCGAGCAGAATGCATTGTTCGACGCGACGGCCATCGTTGGAATTCAATCGGACCGATGGGGTACGCTTACATTAGGGCGGCAGTTCGATTCGTATACCGATGCGTTGGGGCCGTTCGCGGTCAGCAACACTTGGGCGGGGCCTGCTGGCGCGCATTTCGGCGATATCGACAATCTCAATGCAGCCTTCAACGTCAACAATGCCGTGAAATACCTGAGCCCGAGCTTTTCCGGTCTGTCGTTTGGCGGTACGTTCAGCTTCGGCAATCAGGCCGGCGCATTCGCGACAAACCGCGCATGGGCGCTGGCGATCAACTATTCGAACGGTCCGTTCTCGGCCGCGGCCGGTTATCTGTCGATGCGCAATCCGCTGACAGCCGGGCTACGTGGAGAAGCTGCGTATATCGGCGAACTGAGTTGCGGGCAAAGTCCGTCGAGTTACTGCGGTATGCACGACAGCGACGAGCTGCGCACGTTCGGAGCGGGCGCCAGCTATGCGTTCGACAAGTTGACCCTGTCGGCCACAGTCACGCAGGCAACGCTGCTGGGCAGCCGCTACCTGACGGCGATTGCCGGGCCGGTCAGCGATATTCGATTCGACACGGCTGAAGCCAGCGCGCTTTATAACGTGACGCCGGCGCTGCAGGCAGGCATCGCGTACAGCTACACGCTTGCGAAGATATCGGCCACCGATTCGCGGACCGACATTCACAAGGTGAGCGTGGGCAGCATATACAACCTCTCCAAGCGGACCGCCCTGTACGCGACGGTGAACTATGAAAAGATGGCAGGCGATGGTCTGGGCATCGACCCGCTGACCGGCGCGATGCGAAACTACGCACAGTTGGCCTATGTGGGTAGCGCAAATGCCTCGTCGCAAGTGGCCGTATCGGTTGGAATCAAGCACACCTTCTGATCGCGGCATGAATGCAAAAGGGCCGGTGCCTCGCCGCGCCGGTCCTTGAATGGATGATGCCCGGTGTTCTTCAGTGCCGGATCATGACCGACTTCAGTTCCGTGTAGTCGTCGATGAAGGCCGAGCCGAACTCGCGGCCGATACCCGATGCCTTGACGCCGCCGAAGGGCAGCGCAGGATCGAGGAACGTGTGCATGTTGACCCACACGGTGCCTGCTTCGATTCGAGGAATCAGGTTCATCGCCTTGCCCAGGTCGTTGGTCCACAGGCTCGCCGCCAACCCGTACGGCGTGTCGTTGAACAGGTCCACGAGTTCTGCCTCATCGTCATAGGCCAGGAACGTCGCGATGGGGCCGAAGGTTTCCTCGCTGAGCATCTTCGCGCGGCGATCGTCGACGAGGATTGCGGTCGGTGTCACGAAGTAGCCGGTGCGGTCGAGCGGTTGGCCGCCGAACGCGATCGTGCTGCCTTCGCTGCGTGCCAGATCGAAGAAGTCGACGATCTTGTCGAAATGGGCGCGGTTCGAGAGCGGACCGAACTGGGTGCGTTCGTCCATCGGGTCGCCGATTTGCAGGCCCGCCAGCGCGTGCTTGAGCTTTTCGAGCACCTCGTCGAGACGCGAGCGATGCAGGAAGAAGCGCTCGCCGGCGGCACATACCTGCCCCTGGTGAACGAAGCCGGATTCGAGGATGCCGGCCACGGCCTTGTCGGCGTCGACGTCCTTTAGAAATCCAACGGCATTCTTGCCGCCGAGTTCGAGCGTCGCCCGCGTGAGCTTGGCGTCCATCGCATTGCGACCGACTGCAATGCCGGTCGGCACCGAGCCGGTAAAGCTGACCTTGGCCGTCCCTTCGTGTTCGATCAGCCAGCGCCCGGGATTGCCGCCGCCGCTGACGACGTTAAGCGCGCCGGCCGGCGCACCGGCTTCGGTAGCCAGTTCGGCGATGCGCAGCAGGGTCAAAGGCGTGAACTGGCTCGGCTTGATGATGACGGTGCAGCCGGTCGCGAGCGCAGACGCGAATTTCCAGACTGCGATAAGGATCGAGAAGTTCCACGGCACGATGCCGACGACCACGCCAACCGGCTCGCGCCGGGTGAATGCACTGTATCGCTCGCCGTTGAACGACGGCAGCGAGGGCGTGATGGTTTCGCCGTGGATGCGCGTGGCGGCGCCGGCATAGTGCTTGAGAAAACCGATGGCCTGGTCGACTTCGAACGCGCGCGAAATCTGGATGATCTTCCCCGACTGCAGGGTTTCGATTTGCGCGAGTTCCTCGCGATGCTTCTCGAACAGATCCGCCAGCCGCAGCAGGACATTCGCCCGCTCGGCCGGTGTAGTCCGTCCCCAGGCGCCTTCGAACGCAGCCCGGCTCGACGCCACCGCTGCATCGACGTCGTCGCGCGTCGCGTCGGCAATATCGGCGATTTCCTGTTCGTCCGAGGGGTTCACGACCGCGATGCGGTCACCTCGACCTTCGACGGCACGGCCGTGGATGTAGTGCCCGTGACGGCGGGCAAGAAAGGCCGTGACTTCCGGCAGAATTGAAATCGCTGTCATGGAGAACCCACCGAAAATGGATGTTGACGAGTGCTGCGAAGTACCGGTGTGTCGTCAGGCGAACAGCAGGAAATGCTTCGTGTAGCTGTCGGTCAGGACTTCCCAGACAGTCGATGTGCCCTTCGTGACGAACCAGGAATCGCCGGCCCTGAAGTGCCGGGTCTCGCCCGTCGATTCATCGGTGATGCGCACTTCACCGTGCATGATCGTCGCCTGCTCCGAGAACGGGTAGACGAGGCGGTACTTGCCCTTGCCGGTACCGAAATAGCCTGCATTGACTGCGTCCGTGAAGGTGCCGTAGGTACTGTGTGCGTACGCTTGCACGTCGCCGCCCTCGAGAATCTCGCCTCCGAGCGCCGTCAGGCTGCCGATCGAAGCGAGTTCGGCGATGGTTTTGCCTTGCTGGAGAGGAATCATGGACATGGTGTACTCCTGAACGGGAAAGTTCGAGTGGGGCTCAACGGCGCCCGTGGAAATAGCCGGACGTCTGATGGGCGAGCTTGCCGAGGCTGACCAGCAACGCGCGGAAATGATCCTTGCCGGGGATCGAGGCATGGCTAATCGAGCTCAGCAGGCGGTAGCGCTCGGAGCCGCCCATGATCCCTTCCGCCAGGATCTTGCAGAGCAGTTGGCTGGGCGTGACGCCGAAACCGGAGTAGCCCTGTACATAGAAGACATTGGGGCGGTCGACGAGCGTGCCGAGTTGCGGAAAGAGTTTCAGGCTGCAGGGCAGGGGGCCGCCCCATGCCATGTCTATCCTGACGTCGGTCAGGTACGGGAAGATCTGCAGCATGCGAGCCCGGCAGAACGCATACAGGTCGCTTGGCATGTATTCGAGCAACTGGTGCGCGGTGCCGAACATCAGCCGGTTGTCGTTGGTGACACGGAAATAATCGATGACGGGCCGGATATCGCTGTACGCACCACGGATCGGGCTGATTTGCTCGATCAGCGCGGCCGGCAGCGGTTCGGTAACCGAATTGAACGCCCAGACATCGAGTGTCTTTCGATGCAGTTCGGGCTCGATGCGGTTGTTGAAGCCGTCCACGGCCCATACCAGTTGCTTCGCCCGGATGCTGCCCTTCGCCGTGCGGACATGGATGCGATCGCCATAGGTGACTTGCAGAGCCGGGCTGTGTTCGAAAATGCGCACACCGTAGCGCTCCGATACGACCTGTGCTTCGCCCAACAGCAGGTTCAACGAATGAACGTGGCCGCAGCCGTTATGCAGGAGCGCTGCATGATAGACATCCGAGCCAATGATTTGCTTCACTTCGCCGCCTTCGAGGTAGCGGACTTCGTGTGGCGATCCCAGTGACGCAAATTCGGCTTGCCATTGCTGCAGCGTGCGTGCCTGGCGCGCATTGAAGGCCAGATAGCCATAACCGCTGCGAATGTCAGCCTGGATGTCGTACCGGGCGATACGCTCCCGCATGATCTGTGGCCCCAGATCGTTGAGTGCGAAGATCGCCTTCAAGCCGTCCTCGCCTACGTCGCGCCTGATGCCGTCCAGATCGTGCCCGACGCCGACCATGACGTGGCCGCCGTTGCGGCCCGAGCCACCGTATCCGAGATGTCGGGCTTCCAGTACGACCGTATTGGTGAGCCCGTGCTCGGCGAGTTCGAGTGCCGTGTGGATACCGGAGAACCCGCCGCCGATGATCACGACGTCGGTTTCCAGATCGGCTTCCAGCGACGGGAAGCTCAATGCGTACTTGGTGGTTGCCGTGTAGTAGGTCGCGGTTTCGTCTACATGCATGGGTGGCTGTTCGTTTTACGTTGGCGGGCGGGTGAACCGGTTCATCGATTCGCGAGGGGGCACTGCCGGTTCCCGAGTCTCACTCCGCGAACGTGGTCGGATAGGCCGTATCGTTGAGGACGGTCGCTTTCGAGCCGAACGTCAGGTGGACCATCCGGTTCGGCTTGGGATCCCAACAGAAGAACCGGCCGGTAGAACGCATGCGCTGGAGATCGATCACCACGATCGACTCCACCGGCATGATGGTCTCTGTCCAGAACAGGATGTGGAGGTCCGGCGCGACATCGAAGTAGGCGCACTTCTCGACGTCTGCCACACCGACTTCGGCGCCGTTGACGCAATGCCAGGCCATCACCTCGCGGCCGAAATAGACGTGTTCGTACCAGTCGTCCGAGCTGTAGCGATAGAGCACACGTTTGCCGACCAGGGAGGAGGACTGGCGAATAGGTGCGTCGCCGGGCTTTCCGTCGACAGTCGCGGTCTGATAGGCGGTGGTGGTGCGTTTCTCGCCGTTCCGATCGACGAAGCCCGAGACGGCGGCGAACAGGTTGCCGCTTTCGAGCTTCCAGACGAGGGTCACGCTTTCGTCGAAGCCGTCCTTGAAGAACTCGACGAATACCACGCCCGGGCGGATTTCCATGGCTTCGTACGTGTGCGTCCCGCTCGCACCCGCGCCTTCTCCTTCCAGCAGCTTCCACGAGAGCGTGTTTTCGTCAACGAAGTGGTGCTCGATGAGCCAACCGTTGTCGAAGCGGAACACTTCGCGTACGCCTGCCAGGACCGAGGTGCGCGGATACTTGTGCTCCGCGAAGCCGTCAGCCATTTGCTCGAGCGTTGGCCATTCGTCGACGGGAACGAACTGGTGGTTCTCGATCGCTTGGGTAATGCTGTAATCCATGGGGCCTCCTTGAAGCAGGAATCGCTGCATCTGCCTGTTCGATTGCACAATCGATCCCGCTACGGGAAACGGATATTGGGCAACGCGCGACCAGGGAAGGAGCGACGAGTGCTTCGAATCATGTTGTCGAATAGGATCGAGCCGATTCTAGGTAGTCGCGGAAATTGATTGAATCAACCAAAAGGATGATTTTTTGACAAGAGGTGGGAAGAGGCGTTGAACCGGGACTGACGGGGCGAGTGGCCCGCGGCCTCGGGTATGTCGCCAAGGCTTGCAACCGGCGATGCAGGGAATTCGGGTTCGATGTCGATGGGGAGCCGGAGCGGACCGTCGAACGATGAATGCAAGCGGGGCGCTGCGTAATACGGCGCCCCGTTCAGTTTACGGCGGCGCGTTCCGGTAGTTACATGTTCGGATAATTCGGCCCGCCGCCACCTTCCGGCGTGACCCACACGATGTTCTGCGTCGGGTCCTTGATGTCGCAGGTCTTGCAGTGCACGCAGTTCTGCGCGTTGATCACCAGGCGGTCGCTGCCGTCGTCGTTCTTCACGAACTCATACACCGCCGCCGGGCAGAAGCGCCCCTCCGGCCCCGCGTACGTGCGCAGGTTCACGTTCACCGGCACGTTCGCGTCCTTCAGCGTCAGGTGCGCCGGCTGGTTCTCCTCGTGGTTCGTGTTCGAGATGAATACCGACGAGAGGCGATCGAACGTCAGCTTGCCGTCCGGCTTCGGATACTCGATCGGCTGGCATTGCGACGCCGGCTTCAGCATCTCGTGGTCCGCATGCTTGTGGTGCAGCGTCCACGGCACGTTGCCGCCCATCACCTTCTGCTCGAGCCCGACCATCAGCGTGCCGAGGTACAGCCCCTTGGCCATCCACTGCTTGAAGTTGCGCGCGCGGTACAGCTCCGTGTACAGCCACGACTGCTTGAACGCGTCCGGGTACGCGTTGAGCTCATCCGACTGGCGGCCGGCCTGCACCGCGTCGAATGCGGCGTCGGCCGCCAGCATGCCGGTCTTGATCGCCGCGTGGCTGCCCTTGATCCGCGACGCGTTCAGGAAGCCCGCGTCGTCGCCGATCAGCGCGCCGCCCGGGAACACCGTCTTCGGCAGCGACAGCAGGCCGCCCGCCGTAATCGCGCGCGCGCCGTACGACACGCGCTTGCCGCCTTCCAGGAACGCGCGGATCGACGGGTGCGTCTTGTAGCGCTGGAATTCCTCGAACGGCGACAGGTACGGGTTCGTGTAGCCGAGGCCCACCACGAAGCCGACCACGACCTGGTTGTTGTCCATGTGATACAGGAACGAGCCGCCGTACGTATCCGACTTCAGCGGCCAGCCGGCCGTGTGGATCACGAGGCCCGGCTTGTGCTTGGCCGGGTCGATCTCCCACAGTTCCTTGATGCCGATCCCGTAGGCCTGCGGTTCCGCATTCGCGTCGAGCTTGAACTTCGAGATCAGCTGGCGGCCGAGGTGGCCGCGGCAGCCTTCGGCGAACAGCGTGTACTTCGCGTGCAGCTCCATGCCGAGCTGGAAGTTCTCGGTCGGCTCGCCGTCCTTGCCCACGCCCATGTTGCCGGTCGCGACACCCTTCACGGAGCCGTCGTCGTTGTAGAGAATCTCGGCAGCCGGGAATCCGGGGAAGATCTCGACGCCCAGCGCCTCGGCCTGCTGTCCAAGCCAGCGCGTGACGTTGCCCAGTGAAATCACGTAGTTGCCGTGGTTCTGGAAGTTGGCGGGCAGCGCCCAGTTGGGCGTGGTGACTGCGCTCTTCTCGGACAGGAACAGGAAGCGGTCTTCCGTCACCTCGACGTCGAGCGGTGCACCGCGTTCCTTCCAGTCGGGGAACAGTTCGTTGATCGCGCGCGGGTCCATCACCGCGCCCGACAGGATGTGCGCGCCGATCTCGGAACCCTTCTCGAGCACGCACACGCCGATCTCGGTGCCTTTCTCGGCGGCCAGCTGCTTGAGCCGGATCGCCGCCGACAGCCCGGCGGGGCCGCCGCCGACGATCACGACGTCGTATTCCATCGATTCGCGCGGGCCGTGTTGTTCGATAAGCGAAACGTGAGACATGAGCGGATAAAGGAGCTGGGATTAGCGTTCGACTGGCTCGATTGCGATCGAGATCAGGCGGGAGTCAAGTGCGTCGGACTGCAGATCGAGTTCCTCGCTGCGGCCGTCGAGCCAAAGGCCATGCATCGGCAGCAGCGTCTGGGTGCTGAGCGACGCGCTGCTGAAGCGCCATTGACCGGCCGCGCAAATCAGCAGATGCGTCGGCGCTGGCGTGATGCGACGCGAATGCGTCGCCACGGTTACGATGGCGCGGCAGGCGACACGGCGCGTCATGACATTGAGCACGTGCGTGGGCCGCACGATATCGGTCGTCCACACCGGCAAATCGCCGGGAAAATGTGCTGGCACGATCGGGTGGGCGACGAGATGTCCGTCCTGCGTGCGGAGTTCGACGCTCGTGTTGTCGACCGGTACGAGTATCCGGTCGATGCCCGGAAACTGCGAGAACCGGGCCGACCTGTCGAGCGTGGCGAGACTGATACGCCAGTCGACGTTACCGTCGGCGTCGATGCGGTTTGCGAGCGTTCGCGTGACGCCGGCGCCGTTTGCCCAGGCTTCTGACTCGACTTGTGCGCAATCGATGAATCGGATGGACGGGTAGTGCGATGCCGACGGTGCCCACCCGGTGGAGGAACGCAGTGCAGGCGCGCGCCCGATGCCGTTCTGCCCGGAATCCGGGTTCGTCATGCGCCACCCCTGGCATCGACGTGACGTTCGAGTGCGGCCATCACGTCGAACAGATCCCCGACGAAGCCGACGTCCGCAAACGCGAAGATCGGCGCATCCGGATCCTTGTTGACGGCGATGATCAACTTCGAGTCCTTCATGCCGGCGAGGTGCTGAATGGCGCCCGAGATCCCGAACGCGAGATAGGCGTCGGGGGCGACGGTCTTGCCGGTTTGTCCGACCTGGATCGCGTTCGGCGCGTAGCCGGCGTCGACCGCCGCGCGCGATGCGCCGAGGGCCGCGCCGACACGCGACGCGAGCGTGCCGAGCCGCGCCATGTTCTCGCTGGACGCGAGCCCACGCCCACCGGATACGACGATCGGTGCATTCACGAGATCGATGCCGGCCGTCTGGGTGCCGTTGCGTTCGACCAGCGTAGTCGCGGTGAATGCGGGCGGGGCAGCTACGGAATCGATCGGTGCCGGTTCGGTTCGCGCACCGGCTGCCGCGAACGACGATGCGCGCACGGTCGCGAAGGTGGTCTCGCGCGCGCTTTCGACGGTGGCGACGATGCTGCCTGCATACCAGCCGCGCACGAAGCGCCCGTCGTTCGCGATATCGGTGACGTCCGCGACAAATGCCGCACCGGTGAGCGCCGCGGCCCGCGGCAACGCATTCCGGCCCAGCGTGCGATGGGCCGCCGCGATCAGCGTGTAGCGCGGTGCCAGCTCGGCCAGCAACGCGGCGAGACTTTCCGGCGTGACGGTGCCGGAAGCGTCTGGCAGACCGGGCCGGAGCACCCGGTCGATGCCGTCGATCAACGCAGTTTCCGCGGCGGTCGCGGGATCGAGTACCAGCACGTCGACGGGATGTCGGCATGCCGTTGCGGCAGTCACGACGCGCCGAACCGCGTCCGGCAGCGTATGGTCGGCCGCGGCTTCGGCGACAACGAGCGTTCTCATGCGCAGACTCCTGTATGGGCAAAGACATTGTGTGCGGCGAGCGCGGCGATCAGCGCGTCGATGTCGGCCACGCGGCGACCCGAGCGCTGTACGGTGGGCTCGTCGAGTTGCACCACGCGCGACGACGGTGCGAGATCGACCGCGAATCGAGTGGCGGGAGCGATCGCGAGCGGCTTCTGCTTGGCCTTGACGATGCTCGGCAGCGTCACGCGGCGCGGTTCGGCCAGGCGCAAGTCGGCGCTCACGACGGCGCGTCCGGCCAGCCGCCAGGTCGCGGTGCCGCTGTCGTCGCCGCACGTGACGCGCCAGCCGTCGCCGTCGGGTAACAGCGCGGTCGCGTCGAGACCTTGCGGCCACCCGAGCAGGCCGGCCAGCATCGGCGCGACGCCGCCGGTGTCGTCGTCGATCGCTTGCTTGCCGCAAAGTACGAGGTCGTACGGCGACGTGCCGAGGTACGCGTGCAGCAGCCGCGCGACGCCCAGCGAGTCGAGCGACGCGCTCGTGTCGCCGGTGTCGATCAGGATCGCGTCGTCGGCGCCCATGGCGAGTCCGGTGCGCAGCACGTCCTGACAGGCGGGCAGGCCGCACGTGACGACGCTCACCTGTGCGGCATGACCGGCTTCGCGCAGGCGCAGCGCCATTTCGAGCGCGCATTCGTCGAACGGATTGATGGACATCTTGAGGCCGGTCGTCTCGATCGAACCGGCGGAGCCGACCCGCACGCGCACGTTCGGATCGACGACGCGCTTGACGGGCACCAGTATCTTCAGGGGCATGGGAATATCTCGTCGGAAGGATGACAATCAGGACACGGCGCCGAGGCCATACTTGCCGGTGAGCAGGGCGCCGGTCGCGAAGCGTTCGAGCGCGTACGGGGCGAGCGACACGTCGGTCGGCTGTCCGAGCGCATGTTGCGCGAGCAGCCGGCCGATTCCAGGGGACAACTTGAAGCCGTGGCCCGAGAAGCCGAAACCGACGACGAGCCCTTCGAGGTCGCCGACGTTGCCGAGCACGGGGTTCCAGTCGGGGGTCACGTCGTAGACGCCGGTCCACGACGACGCGAGGCCGGCCGTCTCGTAGGCGGGAAAACGCTCGGCGACCTGCGCGCCGACTTCGGCGACGTAATCCAGCGAGATGTCGCCCTGTTCGGTTTCGGGCGCGTTCAGCGTTTCGCCGACGATGCCCTCCGAGACCAGCATCTGGCTGCCGCCGTAGCTGCGGTAATAGAGCATGCCGGGCGAGCCGAGGTCCTTGAACGCCGGCATCTGGAACGAATAACGTGCGTCGCATTCGAGCGCCAGCACGGTATGCCGTTCCGGCTTGACGGGGAGCGGCACGTCGATCCAGCCGGACAGTTCCGGCGTCCAGATGTTTTGCGTGCTGATCAGCGTGCCGCACGTGAAGCGGCCGGCACTCGTGTCGACGCCGACGATGCGGCGGCCGTCGCGCACGACGCCCGTGACGGTCGTGCCTTCGAGAATCTTCACGCCGCGCCGGCGTGCCGACTTCGCGAAGCTCGTCGCGACGAGGTAAGCATCGGCGAAGCCGGCTTCCGGCTCGAAGCCGATCAGCGCCGCGTCGTCGAACTGCGCGATCGGCAGGCGTGCGCGTGCCTCGTCGCGATCGAGCAACTGGACCTCGATGTCCATCGCGCGCTGCGCGTCGAGCGACGCGCGCAGTGGCTCCAGCTTCGCCCCCTCCGGCGCGCAGATCATGTAGCCGCACTTGACGAGCCCGCACGACGCCTCGTCGTCGCCGACGTACTCGGCGAAGTTATTGAAGGCCGACCACGACGAGCGCGCCAGCTCCACATTCTGGCGCACCGAGTAATGCGTGCGCAGCAGGCCGGACGATTGCGACGTGGTGCCGGCGCCGATCATGCCGCGTTCGATGACGAGTACGTTGCGTGCACCAAGCGACGCAAGATGATGCGCGACCGACGTGCCGATCACGCCGGCGCCGATCACGATGAAGTCGAAGTGGCTCATGGTTTCCCTCTGGGTAGGCGACGAGCCGATTCTAGGGAGCCGCGGCGGCGCCGAATTTTGTATTAGGCAAACTTATGCAACGTGCCCGGAAGCGCTCATCCAGCGCCCGGGCAGGCCGAACCGGCGCACCATTCGTCCCGTATTGCCGAACGGCCGTCCCGCCGCCACTGGAGCCGCTATGCGACGTACCCCACCGCCCATCGACCTGCGTGCGCTGCAGGCCTTCGTCGCCGTGTGCGAGACCGGTTCGATGACCGGCGCGGCCAGGCGCATCGGCGTCAGCCAGAGCGCGATCAGCCAGGCGGTTTCCGCACTCGAGCGCGAGCAGGGGACGGTGCTGTTCGATCGTGACAGCCGCCCGCCGCGCCCCAATATCGCCGGCCGGGCCTTGCTGGAACTGGCCGGTCCGCTGCTCGAGCATGCGCAGATGGTCAGCACGCGCGTCGGCGACGCGTCGGACGCGGGGCGGCTGCCCGTGCGGCTCGGCTGCGTCGATTCGTTCGCGGCGACGGTCGGGCCGGAGCTGATCCGTGCGGTGTCGGGCACGTCGCGGCAGATTTCGATGTGGTCGGGCATCACGCCGGGGTTGAGCAAGCAGTTGCACGACCGGGAGATCGACGTCGTCGTATGTACGCAGACCACGCTCAGCGATGCGCGCATCGTCGAGGTGCCGTTGTTCTCGGAGGCCTTCGTCGCGGTCGTCGCGCGCGCGCATCTGGCCGGGCGCCCGAAGGTCGACTGGCGAACGCTGGCTGCCGAACTGCCGTTGATCCGCTACACCGCGCGTTCGGTGATCGGCCAGCAGGTCGAGCGATTCGCGCGCCATCTCGGCATCGATTGCCCGAGGCGCTTCGAATTCGACGCGACCGACCCGCTGCTGAGCCTGGTTGCCGCTCGACTTGGCTTCGCGATCTCGACGCCGCTGTGCCTGTGGCAGGCGCGCCATTACCTCGGCGACGTTGTGGTCGTGCCGTTGCCGTCCGGCCGGCTCGGCCGGCGGGATTTCTTTCTCCTGCATCGGCAGGGGGAGTGGGAGGACTTCGTCACGGAGATCGTCGAGCTGACGCGCGCCGTACTCGACCATTCGATCCGGCCCGCGCTCGCGCGTGCCGTGCCGCAGTTGCCCGAAGATGCATTGCTTTGATTTGTACGGAGCGCTCGATGAGTGACCTATATACGCTGCAACGCGGAGATGCGCCGCTGCTGATTTCGATTCCGCACCTGGGAACGGCGATACCCGCGCCGTTGCGCGATGCATACACCGACCGCGCGCTGAGACTCGCCGATACCGACTGGCACCTCGAACGGCTGTATGCGTTCGCGACCACGCTCGGCGCGACGATGCTCGGTGCCACGGTCTCGCGTTACGTGATCGACCTCAATCGTCCGCCGGACGACGAGAGCCTGTACCCCGGCCAGACGACGACGGGACTGTGTCCGACCGAAACGTTTCGGGGTGAGCCCGTCTATCGCGAAGGATACGAACCGGATGCGACGGAGAAAGGCCGTCGGGTCGACGCGTACTGGCAGCCGTACCACACGGTACTGGCGGCCGAGCTGGCACGGCTGCGCGAGCGTCACGGGCACGTGCTGCTGTGGGAGGCGCACTCCATTGCCGGCACACTGCCACGGCTGTTCGACGGCAAGCTGCCGGACCTGAACATCGGCACACAGGACGGCAGGACCGTCGCGCCGTCCGTGCAGGCCGCGGTCGAGCGCGAGGCCGCCGCAAGCCCGTTCACGTCGGTCGCCAATGGACGCTTCAAGGGCGGCTTCATCACCCGCTCGTTCGGCCGGCCGTCGCACGGTGTGCACGCGATCCAGCTGGAGATGTGCCAGTCGACATACATGGACGAAGCCTTCCCATTCGCCTACGACACCGTGCGCGCGGCGCGCGTGCAGCCGACGGTGCGCCAGATGATCTGCGCAGCGCTGGATGCACTGGCGACACTGCCGCCGATCGCAGCATAAGGGTCACTGATACATCTTCGTAACCGTGGTTCCCGTATCAGTGCGACGTTGCACCGAAGTTGGCTTGGAGCCGCACCCGTAACACGCAGCGGGTGGGTCGTCACCCGGTGACGCACAGGCGCCGTTCCGCTCGAATTGTTTATCCATGGGAATCTTTGATTCCTGTAGATAAACCTGGCACGAGGCTTGCGTTACTTCTTGCGACGAGATGCTTATTCGTCGGCGGGTGGTCCGTAGACGAAGATCGACAGGAACTGGATCGGGGTCTTGATCAGGCGTTCCGGGCCGTGTGGTACGTCGGCGCGGAACGTCAAGGTGTCGCCCGGATGCAGGATGTAGGTCTGCTGACCGTGCCGGTATTCGATTACGCCCTTGAGCATGTGGATGAACTCGGTGCCGGGATGCTCGAATACGGGAAAGCGTTCCGCCTGGTCCTCCATCGTGATCAGGAAGGGCTCGAAGATTTTGCGCGGACCCTGGTCGTAGGCGAGCAGATGGTAGGTGTGGCCGCTTTTCGTACCTTTGCGGACGACCTCCATGCCGGCGCCTTTCTTCACGAGCTGGGCGCCGCCCTGCGGGACGTCAAAGTTGCGGAACAGCACGGCCATGGAGACGCCGAGCGCCTGCGCAATGCGGTGGAGTACGTCGAGGCCGGTCGAGGTCTGCGCGTTTTCGATCTTCGACAGCATGCCTCGGCTGATGCCGGCCTGTTCGGCGACCTGGGCGATGGTCAGGCCATGGCGCTGGCGAAGCTCGCGGATGGTCGACCCGAGATAGCGTTCGAGCGGGGGCTTGCTGTCGTCAGCGGTATGCATCGTCGACCTCGAAAAAGGGGCAAGGGTAGCAGATTGCGGCGTGCGCGCCGGCACGGTCAGGATCGCCGGCTTGCGCGCCGAAAGTTTCATGGAGGGAATTATTGTTTCACATCAATAAATCCCTTCGCATGCAGAAAGTGGTCGCAACGTACCGGACACGGTGCTTGCCCATGTCGCGCAATAGGGCCGCTCACCAGTCGGGCGGCTTCCGCAAACCAGTGAACGAAGCAGTTGCAAGGAGAGACGATGAACCTGAACGATGCGAGCCCGTTGCCAGCCAACGCGCTCGGAAGCGTACCCCGCTTCGACTCGGTGGACGAAGCGCAGACATATCTTGCGCAACACGGTGTGAAGTACGTGCTCGCGCAATTCGTCGACATTCACGGCGTGGCCAAGGCGAAGTCGGTGCCGGTCGCGCATCTGGGCAGCGTGCTGACCGCGGGCGCGGGCTTCGCGGGCTTCGCGATCTGGGGCGTCGGCATCGAGCCGAACGGGCCGGACTACATGGCGGTCGGCGACCTCGCGACGCTGACGCCGGTGCCGTGGCAATCCGGGCTGGCGCGCATCGCGTGCGACGGTCACGTCGACGGGGCACCGTGGGCGTTCGATTCGCGCGTGACGCTGAAGAAGCAGGTTGCCCGCCTGACCGAGCGCGGCTGGACGCTTTTTACCGGCCTCGAGCCCGAGTTCTCGCTGCTGAAGCGCTCGGCGTCGGGCACGCTCGAGCCGTGCGATCCGAGCGATACGCTGGCGAAGCCCTGTTACGACTACAAGGGGTTGTCCCGCACGCGTGTGTTCCTGGAAAAGCTCACCGAATCGCTGCGTGCGGTCGGCATCGACGTCTACCAGATCGACCACGAGGATGCGAACGGCCAGTTCGAAATCAACTACACGTACACCGATTGCCTGACGTCGTGCGATCACTACGTGTTCTTCAAGATGGCTGCGTCGGAAATTGCGAACGAGCTCGGCATGATCTGTTCGTTCATGCCGAAGCCGTTCGCGAACCGTCCGGGCAACGGCATGCACATGCACATGTCGATCGGCGACGGCAAGCGCAACCTGTTCGCCGACGACGGCGACGCCCTGGGCATGGGTCTGTCGACGCTCGGCTATCGGTTCACGGCGGGCCTGCTCGCGCACGCGCCCGCGCTGACGGCGCTCTGCAACCCGACGGTGAACTCGTACAAGCGCCTCGTTGTCGGGCGCTCGCTGACCGGCGCGACCTGGGCGCCTGCGTACATCAGCTACGGCGACAACAATCGTTCGACGATGGTGCGGATGCCGGGCGGCCGGATCGAACTGCGCTTGCCTGACGGTGCATGCAACCCGTATCTCGCAACGGCCGCCGTGATCGTCGCCGGGCTCGACGGCATCGACCGCGACCTGTCGCCGGGCGCGCCCGCGAACGAGAACCTGTACGAGTGGTCCGCGCAGAAACTCCGCGACCACGGCATCGGCGTGCTGCCGCAAACCCTCGGCGAGGCGCTCGACGCGCTCGAAGCCGACCGGACGATCTGCGATGCGCTCGGACCGGTGGTCAACGAGTTCATCAAGCTCAAGCGAATGGAGTGGCTGGAATACATGCGCCACGTATCGGACTGGGAAATCAAGCAGTACGTCGAATTTTTCTGAGGAGCAAGCAACATGTGTGGAATCGTAGGATTGCTGGTCAAGACACCGGCGTTGCGCGACCGGCTCGGCGAGCTGATGGTGCCGATGCTGATCGGCATGACCGAACGCGGCCCGGACTCGGCCGGCCTCGCGGTGTTCGGCGACGCGGTCGAGCCGAACCAGCGCAAGCTGAGCCTGTACTCGGGCTTTACGGACGAAGGCGAGCATTTTCCGTGGGACGTGCTGCTCGACCGGCTGAAGGCGTCCGTCGACACGGGGGCGCGCGTCGATGCGAAGGGGAACCACGCGGTGCTGACCGTCCACGCGCAGGCCGACACGGTCAGGCACTGGCTGAACGAACACTACCCACGCGTGTACTTGCTGTCGGCCGGGCGCTCGATCGACCTGTACAAGGACATCGGCCTGCCCGCCGACATCGCCGCGCGTTACGCGTTCGGTGGCCTCAAGGGCTCTCACCTGGTCGGTCATACGCGGATGGCGACCGAGTCGGCGGTGACGCCGGATCGCGCGCATCCGTTCACGGCCGGCGAGGATTTCTGCCTGGTCCACAACGGCTCGCTGTCGAACCCTTACGGCGTGCGCCGAAAGCTGGAGCCGAAGGGCATTCATTTCGATACCGACAACGACACCGAGGCTGCGTGCCGCTTCCTCGAATGGCGACTGCGCGAGGGCGACACGCTGCCGGTGGCACTGCAGAAGGGCTTCGAGGAGCTCGACGGCTTCTACACGTTCCTGATGGGGACGCCCACCGAGCTGGCGCTGATTCGCGACCCGTTCGCGTGCAAGCCGGCCGTCGTCGCCGAGAACGACGATTACGTCGCGATCGCGTCGGAGTTCCGCTCGCTCGCGCATCTGCCCGACATCAGGAACGCCAAGGTATTCGAACCCGCACCCGAGGAGATGTACGTATGGAACGCATGACATTCGACCTTGAACGCGCCACCGTCAGGGACGTCAACCAGTACCTGCACGGCAGCGCGGACGTGCTCGACGGACAGGCGATCGTCGTGGCCTCGCCGAACGGCGCGCACAACATCGCGGTCGGCGTGGACGCCGACGTGACCGTGACGATCGACGGCCACGCGGGCTATTACGCCGGCGGCATGAACAAGCGCGCGACGATCGTCATCGAGGGCAGCGCCGGGACCGGCGTCGCGGAAAACATGATGAGCGGCAAGGTGCACGTGAAGGGCTTCGCGTCGAACGGCGCGGGTGCCTCCGCGCACGGCGGGCTGCTCGTAATCGACGGCGATGCCGGGTTGCGTTGCGGTATCTCGCTGAAGGGCGGCGACATCGTCGTCGGCGGTTCGGTCGGGAGCTTCTCCGCGTTCATGGCACAGGCCGGCCGGATGGTGATTTGTGGCGACGCGGGCGACGCACTCGGCGATTCGCTGTACGAAGCGGTGCTCTACGTGAAGGGTGAAGTGAAGTCGCTTGGCGCGGACGCGCAGTTCGAGCCGATGGCCGACGCCGACATCAGTGCCGTCGCGGCGCTGCTCGATGCGGCTGGGCTCGACCACGATCCGCGCGCGTTCAGGCGCATTGCTTCGGCCCGCACGCTCTACCACTGGAACGCCGACGCGAACCAGGAATATTGAATCCACGTTCCATCGAGACAACGCCATGGAAGTCAAACCCATTCATTTCGCCCGCTTGCAGCAGGAAGAGTCGTACGGCTACGACCGCAAGACGATCGACTACATCCACACGGCCGCCCAGCGCGGCTTGTACGAGATTCGCGGCCTCGGGGCGAAGCGTCATGTCCCGCACTTCGACGATCTGCTGTTTCTCGGTGCGTCGCTGTCACGTTATCCGCTCGAAGGCTATCGCGAGAAGTGCACGACGCAGACCGTGCTCGGCACGCGCTTCGCGAAGAAGCCCATCGTGCTCGACATCCCGATCACGGTGGCCGGGATGAGCTTCGGCGCGCTGTCGGCGAACGTCAAGGAAGCGCTCGGCCGGGCGGCCACGGCGGCCGGCACGTCGACGACGACCGGAGACGGCGGGATGACGCAGGAAGAGCGCCGTTCGTCGAAGACGCTCGTCTACCAGTGCCTGCCGTCGCGCTACGGGTTCAATCCCGACGACGTGCGGCGTGCCGATGCGATCGAGGTCGTGATTGGGCAAGGCGCGAAGCCGGGCGGCGGCGGCATGCTGCTCGGGCAGAAGGTCAATCCGCGCGTGGCGTCGATGCGCACGCTGCCGGCGGGCGTCGACCAGCGCTCGGCGAGCCGCCATCCTGACTGGACCGGCCCGGACGATCTCGCGATCAAGATCCAGGAGCTGCGCGAGATCACCGACTGGGAAAAGCCGATCTACGTGAAGGTCGGCGCGACGCGCACGTTCAACGACGTGAAGCTCGCGGTGCATGCGGGCGCGGATGTCGTCGTGGTCGATGGGATGCAGGGCGGCACGGCGGCCACCCAGACCTGCTTCATCGAGAACGTCGGCATTCCGACGCTGGCGGCGGTTCGTCAGGCCGTCGCCGCGCTCGAGGACCTGAACATGAAGGGGCAGGTTCAACTGATCGTGTCGGGCGGCATTCGCACCGGTGCGGACGTCGCCAAGGCGCTCGCGCTCGGCGCGGACGCCGTCGCGATCGGCCAGGGTGTGCTGATGGCACTCGGTTGCAACAGCGAATCGTACTTCCAGGACGGCATGCTCCATTCGGCCGCGGCGGATTACGCAGCGCTGCATACGTCGCCGGGTTTCTGCCACCACTGTCATACCGGCAAGTGTCCGGTGGGCGTGACGACGCAGGACGCGGTCCTCGAAAAGCGTCTCGAGCCGGAAGAGGGCGCGCGCCGTGTGCGGAACTACCTGAAGACGCTGAACATGGAGCTGACCACCATCGCGCGCGCATGCGGCAAGCAGAACGTTCATCACCTGGAACCGGAAGATCTCGTCGCGCTGACGGTGGAGGCGGCCGCGATGGCGCGCGTGCCACTGGCCGGCACGTCGTGGATTCCCGGCGAGCGGTCGTGACCGGGGTGTGACGGTTCGCATGACACGGCGCCGCATCGCGGTATGCGGCGCCGTGTCGTCGGCCGATTCGGACGGCGCGACTCGCTCGGTATATCCGCAAGGTGTCGCGGCCATTCCTTATGTTGCTGGTGGGTCATCGGTTCGCACGTGCATCGTGGTGCGGCGCATGCCTTGATTCTGGGAAACGACATGAAAAAGACGATTAGCTGGATTCTGTGGGCCTGGCTCGTGATGTTGGCGCTGCCCGCGTTCGCGGACGACAAGGTGGCCGCGGTGCCGATGCCGAACAAGGGCGACACCGCGTGGATGATCGTCGCGACGCTGCTCGTCGTGATGATGGCGGCACCTGGGCTTGGCCTTTTCTACGGCGGAATGGTGCGCGCCAAGAACATGCTGTCGATCCTGATGCAGACGCTCGTGGTGTTCTGCCTGCTCGGCGTCCTGTGGGCGGTATACGGTTACAGCGTCGCGTTCACCGAGGGCAACGCGTTTTTCGGCGGGCTCTCCAAAGCGTTCCTGCTCGGCATCACGCCGGATTCCACCGCTGCGACGTTCAGCAAGGGCGTCGTCATTCCGGAGTTCATCTACGTGTCGTTCCAGTTGACGTTCGCCGCGATCACGCCCGCACTGATCGTGGGAGGCATCGCCGAACGCGCGAAATTCTCTGCAGTGCTGGCGTTCATGGTGCTGTGGTTCACCTTTTCGTACCTGCCGATCGCGCACATGGTCTGGTATTGGCCGGGCCCCGATGCCTATACGAGCGCTGCGGCGGCCGACAAGGCCAATGCGACCGCTGGTTTCCTGTTCCAGAAGGGTGCGATCGATTTCGCAGGTGGCACCGTCGTGCATATCAATGCGGGCATCTCGGCACTGGTCGGCGCGATCATGATCGGCAAGCGGGCGGGGTTCGGCAGGGAGACAATGGCGCCGCACAACCTGACGATGACGATGATCGGCGGTTCGCTGCTGTGGGTCGGCTGGTTCGGATTCAATGTGGGTTCCGCGCTCGAGGCGAGCGGCGCGGCTACGCTCGCATTCGTCACGACGCTTTTGGCGACATGTGCGGCAACGGTGTCGTGGACCTTCGTCGAGTGGTCGCTGAAGAAGAAGCCGTCGATGCTCGGCGCGGTGTCCGGCGCGATCGCCGGGCTGGTCGTGATCACCCCGGCGTGTGGATTCGTCGGGCCGATGGGCGCGATCGCGATGGGCTTGATCGCGGGCATCGTCTGCTATTGGGGCGTCAATGGGCTCAAGCGCCTTCTTGGCGTCGACGATTCGCTCGACGTCTTCGGCGTGCACTGCATCGGTGGCATCGCGGGCGCGCTGCTCACCGGCGTATTCGCGTCGCCGTCGCTAGGCGGAACCGGGATCTACGACTACGTCGCGAACAAGGTCGGCGACTACCACATCGGTGAACAGCTGATTGCACAGTGCTGGGGCGTCGGGACGTCGCTCGTTTGGTCTGCGGTCGTGTCGGTGGTCGCATTCAAGCTCGTCGATATGACGATAGGTCTGCGAGTCGACGGCGAGGGTGAACGCGAGGGGCTCGATGTCAGTTCGCACGGGGAGACTGCATACCATTCGTGACGATCAGCGTAGTCGCAAACGCGCACCTTGCGCCGGTTTGCAGTGCTATCTGGGGCGGAGGAACTGCATCGCCCTTTGCACGAGCCGTAAGCTGGGAAAATCGCACGTATGGCTCGTTAGGGCCGCATTACAGAGCGAAACGCACCGACTAGCTGCTACAACTGCGTCACATCGTTGACCTTGGCGCTAGTCGGAGTCGTGGCGGTAGATGTTTCGTTGACATCGGTAACGATGTGATGATCGGAGGCGAGGCGCGATCGGTCAGGGGCGGGCTATTGGCCGCTCCTACAGCTGATCCCGCTGATGAATCGACGGCAGCACGCGAAAGATTGATAAAGTTGGTCTGTCTTGCCGTTTGACGAGTAGTTCATGCAGGCGATCTCGCGACGCCGGTTTCGTGCCAGCCGCCAAGCCGCCATGTACAGGTCGCGCGCGAACCGATGCCGAGCTGGGTTGACCACGGTTACTTGGAATGCAGGTCACGAGCACGAACACCGAAGACGCAGGTCGGTTAGAACAGATCGACGTGATAAATGGGAGCAAGCGATGTCACGGTTGCCCCGAACGAAAGAACTTCATTTTCCACTGTCGATGGCCAAAGTTCGATCGCTCTGGCGGAATTACCACTTCGCGCTGGCGGTGATCAATACGGGATAGGGCAGTTCCGATCCACTGCGCTGCTTGATCAGAATCGGCTACTTAGCATATTTCGTGCGCCGCGAGCTGCAGATCTGCCGCAGTGTCTGAGTCTCGTCTCGCTATCTGCAGGCTGGACTGGGACTGCAGCGCTTTGTTGTGAGTTAAAAGCCTGCCCGATTCCCATTCCTGCAGTGGCGCACCGAGCGCGGACGAACGTGATGGGTGAGTTCTAAGTCACCGCTGATCCGAAAAGATTGCTTATCGGTTCTACTGGCCGACGACGACATACCGGCACGGGAGGCACTGGCGCACTTGCTGCTCGGTCTGGGCGCACATGTCCAGACGGCCAACATCGCGGAGGAAGCCCTCGCCCGCCTCACGGGAGGCTCATTCGACATTCTGATAAGCGACCTGGCCATGCCTGGCGCAGACGGCTATGCGCTGTTGCGCGGCGTTCGCTCGCGTGAAGGCGAGCGACGCCGTATCTACGCGCTTGCCCTCACGGGCCTCACTTCGGTACAGGATCGAGACGCCGCAATCGCGGCAGGATTTGACGACCACCTGCCCAAGCCGGTGAACCTCCAACTGCTAATCGAGAAACTGTCCTCGGGCGGGGGCGATGAGCGTGGGGGTGCTCCATACAGTTCGACACGTGCGGGCCTATGCTGAGCACGCAGCGCATCTGCCGGCCGACGATCGCCCGGCGAGGACAGCAATAGAGCGAAGTCCATGTTCGCCTACCTTATTTCAGAGTATTCCGAATAATTTTACATAGTTATATTGTAAGCGATCGAATAACGGCGCCCTTGTGTAGAAATCGCTGCACTCTGATGCTACGTGTCCACGTGGACAGCTGGTATCAGAGTGTATGAGTGAGAAACAAGACCTACGGAGCCGACTGGTCGTCGGGAATATGACGATGCGGCTCGTGATGAATTGGTACAGATCTGCCTCCGGCCGGGCGTTTCAATAGCCCGGACTGCGATGGAGCACGACCTCAATCCGAACCTGCTACGCAGCTGGATTGCGCGCTACCAAAAGATCTAGGCCCAGCTCGAACATGAGCGGGTAGCCCGGACGCCTGCAATTTCCGACGGCGTTGCGATCGACCTCCCTAATACACCATCGGCGTTCGTGCCAGTTGTCGCGGTTCCCCCTTCGTCACCAGCACTGCTACCGGAGCCGGTACCGCCGATTCGAGCAATGGCACTATCGCTGCACGTGCGTCTGACCAATGGTGTTGAGCTTGATCTTGGCGAAGCAAGCGTCGATGAGCTCGCCACGGTGATCCAGATGCTGGGGAGGTTGCCGTGTTCCGGTTCGACGAAGCGCTGAAGATCTATCTGCAACGCAATCCGGTCGACTTCCGCATGGGCATCAACGGGCTGTCGATCCTGGTCGAACAGGCGATGCACCTTAACCCGATGACCTCGGCGCTGTTCGTGTTCGGCAACCGACGTCGTGATCGAATTAAGATCCTCGGCTGGGGTGGCAACGGCTTCTGGTTGCTGCTCAAGCGCCTCGCAGCCGATCGCTTCATCTGGCCAAACGGAGGTGAAACGATCACGCTCAGCGCCGAGCAGTTGCACTGGCTGCTCGACGGAATCGATCTGGCCGTGATTCAGAAGCATCCCCAGCGATATTACGCGCGAATGAGCTGAACAACACGCGCACGGAATGGTCTAACCGACCACGCCGAACACCCCCGTCACGCTGAGCGCTGAGGAGTACGAGGCGCTGATTGCCGCTAGCGCCGAACGTGACGCGCTGCGCGGTGAACTTCGGCTCGTAACGGCCCAGCGCGATCTGGCCGAAGAGAAGCTGCGGGCCTACAAGTACGAACTGTTCGGCGCCTCGAGCGAGACGCGCCATTCCGACTAGTTTGGCCCGTTTAAAATGAAACATAAGCACTGGCGGCGACTGCCGACGCGCCCGCATGCGAGGACATGCCCGGAACGTCGGTTGTAGCTCACACGCGTGGTGGCCGTGCATCTGGGCCTCGGCCTCGCCGGCTTGTGTTGGTCAGCTGGGGGCTCGGCTGGACCGCGCGGCTGCACTCGGGCCGACCGGAGGCGAATGGCGTGCGCGCTTTACCCGCCCGCGCGATGTTGCGCCCGACTCCGGCCAACTTCGCCCCGTGCCGAGCGTACCTCGAAGGGCTCGACGAAGCGACGCTGCATGCGCACTGCGGCGTGCCGGGGATCTACGTGCGCGTGATGCGCCGCATGCTCACGACGCAGCGCGACACCCTGACGAGCGGCGCGCTGCGCGCGACGTCGACGCGGCAAACGCGATTCACAACGACGACGACACGCGATCGACCGATAGCGTCGAGATGTCCGACCGCTCGGTGCAGGCGATCGACCGTGCACTGCGCCGACGCTTCGAGTTCGTCGAGATTCCGGCAAACTCAAGCTCTGCGCAAGGATGGTCAGGGCGACGCGCAATTCATTCGGAGTAGCGATCGCTTTCTCGCGCCCAGCAAACTGTCCCACTGGCTAGCCGGACGACACTCACACCACATGTTCCTTCATGACCGCATTGCGATACACGCGGGCAATGAGCATTCCCGTCCGCTCAACGTTTCGACCAACTGCTGCTTCCTCAAGGCAGTGCAACATATCGAGCGCGCCGTCGCCGCAGATATCTCCATCTCGCCGCGCGAATTCGAGCTCTTCCGTCATCCCTTTCCTCGTAAACTGAGCGGAAAGCCATTCGAACGCGGTGGCTCCGTCCGTCGGTCGTATGTGGACCGGCAACGACCTAAGCATTTCGGCATTCGCTTCGTCAAACGCGTTGACGCGCACGTACTGCTCGACGTCTGCAAGCAGCCTTGTCGCGCCTCCTGAAGCGTGACGGGCGCTATCGATGGCGGCGCGCCAATCGGGAACACACAGCGTGAGTGCCCGGACGAGGAATGCCACGTTGAAGTCCCGCCAGAAGCGCGGATGGGGTTGATAAACGTATTCGAGCGCGAGCGAAGCGGTCGCGGCCGTCAGGTCTGATGCGCCGAACCGGCAGTCATCCATGAAAGAAATCAGTGCGTCGACGGTTCCGGCGTGAGCTTCTCGAGTTACTTTGGATTGCATGGGCAACGCAGATGAGTGGGACTTGGCCCGTATAGCTGCGTTGCTTGGGCATGACGGCGAAAATATTCGCTTATTGTCGAGCCCCGGGCCAAGTTGGCTCCCCACGGATTGCCACCCATATACCTGTAGGCCATAGTGCAACGCGGCACAATTTCACCCCGGCGTCCCGTTGGCTGGAGCCCTGGAGCCGCCTGTTATGGCACGCCCGGGCGACGGCAAGCGTTGGCGCTGTCGAACGATACGCGGCGAACGTGATGTTGGCACGGATTTCGAAGGTTTTCCCAACTTGGTGATGCACGCGTCAAGCGTTCGGCAGGTTAACAGGCGTGCATGCCCAATTTAGTGACGGCCACTCGATCAAACTTCCGTAGCGGGAACCGTTACATGGGTGGGATTTGGGAAGGGCATCAGACGACAGCCCGCACGAACACGCCGGCCGCCGCCAGAAGTTCAACAGCCTTCTCGACTGGAATACGCAACCTTGTTGCGACGCTTTGAGCGTAGACCGCCTCATTCGAAATCCGATGCCGTGGTTCTTGCCACGCGCGCAGGAGTGTCGTAGCGTCGCTGGGTGCAACATGGACCCCTGTCTTGCGCACAGCGGACCAGAACTGCGATACGTCGGCAGCGGCGCGCGCCCAGCAGTATCCATGTGTGACGGTCTCCAGGGTCCTAGCTTTGGCTTCCTGGCTTGGCACTTGCGTCTCGTCACCGAGTACGTCCCGAAGGATTTCGAATTCCTGCCGCACGCGCCGGCGCAGATAGTCCGCGCGCTCGAGCACGGAAAGAAAGTCCCAGACGGCAACGCGTACGGAGGTCGATTCGGACAAGGCGATGTCATTGCGTTCAATCAGCCAGTCGGCCACTTCCTCGACGGTCACGCTTTGATGTGGGTTGCGCGCGCGCTGCCGCAGTATGTGCCTGCGGAACACATCGGCTTGCCAGATACGCGTAGACACCTTGATGGCAGACGCACCCCGTACGTTGTGTCCAAGGATGGCCGGCCATGCCGTGACGGGCGTGCCCAGTTTTGCCGTGAGGAACGCCAGCTTCTCGGCCGGCGTGGCGGACCGGAAACGGGCATTGTTCTTTTCAATTTTCATGAGGCGGTCGGCTATTGCGTCGGCGCGTGCGGCGTTGAGTGCAACGTCAAGTCGACGTTCTTCGCGGTACACCTCGTCGAGCGCGGCGTAGGCCGCGGCGTCGCGCTGGTTCCGCAAGGCAGTGAGCTGCGCTTTTGCCTCGGTCTCTCCTGGGTAGAACAACCAGCGCTTATTTTCGATCGCGTCAATCACGAGTCGCCGGGCTTCCGGCACCGTCACGGCGCGCGGTGCAGCCGACAGATCAATTTCGAGGGCCGGTGTTTGAAGTCGTTTCAGTGCCTCCAGTTTTAGAAGGTCCGGCTCGTGCGTAACTGTCACCTCGACGAAAATGACCTTTCCCTGGCAAACACCTCGAAAATCCGGCCGGATGCCATCGACCCAGACTTCCGTCTCACCCGCCACGTCCCACCGGAGCGTGTGCTCGACGCACAGCGTGATGTCTGCACGGCTCGGTTGCTCATGCAACTGGCACACCAGCGCGGGCGCGCGTAGGGTGTCGCTTTCAACCAGAATCTGCTTGGCAAGGAGATGTAGCGTTGTCTCGAACGCCGTTGTGCAGGCAGTCTCGGCCTTGTGCGCGAAATGCCAGAGACGCACGTTGCCTTGCTTTCGCATTACGAGTTGTTTGCACTCGGCGCAGCGAAAGGAACCCTCGACGGAAGGCGGAACGTCGTGAATATCGACGACGCGTCCTTTCCCATCAAGTGCAAACGGTATCTTCAATTGGCAATGAAAGCGAAGGTGACGTGGCAGACTATGGCAGCAGTATCTCGGAGGCGCCCCCAAATATACGATACTGCGCAATGACGAGGCTGGTGGACGGGCTCAAGTGCTAGCGAAGCGGTCGCGTCTGTCAGAAGTGACGCACCATCTCGGTTCGGCTTAACCACCACGTAGCTGTCGCAGCGTTGCACTATCTGGTACGCACCCCAGCCGGTCAATGCCCGTCGGGCATGGTGGCAGCGGCTCGACACGGGCCGGCGGTGGTTCGGTTGTGATGACAGGCTGAGTGATCGGTGGTGCCGAAGGGGTTGGAGCGGCGGGCGCTTTCACTGCTGCGACCGAATGTCGATAATGACGCTGCGGCTGCGTTCCATGTTTATTGGGGCGCAGCGCGGTCTGCGTGGTTGCGACGGGATGTAGGCGTGACCAGCACCATGGGCCGATAACACTCATCGCTAGCAGGGCTGCAACTGTCAGCTTGAAACGCCGGCGTCGCCGCAGGCGGCGCTCCGGCCGTGCCAGGCCCCTCTGAATGGAATCGACTAACGAGCGGGCGGAACGAGTAATTCTGGCAAGATGACCGGATCGAGATCGTGTGCGCGTGATAATCTTGAAGCGCGAAATCGATTCGCGCAAATCAGGCTGTTCAACAAAAGGAAAACAAGATGACTGTCAGGTTTAAAGGCTTTGACTTATACAACACGGATGAGCTTGGAGATTTGGTTGCGAACTCGGGGAAGCAAATCAATCTCAGGGCTCTCCCAAATCCGTTGGGCGCAGGGCAAATTGTCGTTGTTCTCGACGGGGCGTTTGGGTTCACGAACGAGAACGCGGAAGGTGTACTTGGCGTGTTGCGCGAGGCGGAACAAACTGTGCCAGCGGTTTTTCTGACGTCTGGCGAGACGGTCACTTATATGACCGGCGTTCAGAAGTTGTACCGGTCAATCAACATCGCGCTCTAACTTTGTCTTTGTGTCGCTGATGCACGGCAACGGTCCCGATCAGCCCTACCTGATTGGGCCGTCCGACGGCGTTCGCAGGTCTTCAGATGTAAATAGTTCCGGCGGTTCGATTAGGCTGGAGTGGTCCGGTACGATTCACCGTTGCGCCGAATCTTACACCACCGCGCTCTGCCGAATTCGGGCGCTTTGCTGTCTAGGCGTGTGCTGGTGTTCAAGGTGGGACTACGATTTGTCTTGCCGCCGTTAAGTGTTGTTTGCCCAGTATTCTCTTAAGGACTCTCAATCTGATGTCTCAGAGTCGAAGCAGCGGGTCGGTTGCGCACCATCTTGACCGGATTGATGAGCTGTTTCGCAATACTAAACATTAAAAGTTTCCGCAAACCTAAACCACACAAAACATGAAAACAAGTATCAGGACATCCGTGACGCATGGTTCGAATATAACCTTGATCGAGGATTTGCTAGAATGCCCGGGCAACAGACTAATTATTTCGGCGGGGTATTTAACTTGGTTTGAGGACCTTCCTTTTAATCGGATTTTAAACTGTGGCGTAAGTATCGAACTTGTTGTTGGCGCTTGGAAGCAAGACACACCCGCCTTGACCGAAAAACGTCTATTGGAGCTAAAACGCAATGTTAAAGCTTTCGCGGGGCGCGTGAAGCAAGAGGCCGACGAGTATGGTATTCAGAAGCCGGACGTGACAACCTACCTTGTCCCTAGTTGGCACGCCAAGGTGGCTCTGATGGTAGATAGGGATCTAAATAGAGTTTCCGGGGCGGTTATCGGGAGCAGCAACATCAGCTCGAGGGCGCTCGGGCTGACAAATTCGGAAAGTAATATTGAGGTTGACGTTTTAATCAATGACACTGATGGGCCAGATGCTCAGGTTGAATTAAATCTCCTCCTTCTGAATCTGGAGCCTATATTTACCAAGAAATTTTACGTAAAATTCTAGTCCTTAACGAAAATTAAGAAAGGTACGGCAATCGATTTGACGCAGAGTGGGGGCGCCACTCGGTCGCCGCATAGTCGGGAATGTATATCGAAGCGATCTGGATTGTCGACTCGCCTCAACGCGCATTAATTTTGCATAATAAATCGCTGACACCGGAAAGTCTGTGGAAACTATAGAAAATCTCAACTTCGGTAGGCTCGTCAGTTTCCGGCCACGCGATGTGCACCCGTATTGCTTGGGTCAGCTGCTGGACACGGAACGTTGGCCAAATGAAGTCAACAGTCCACACGCTGCTTGAGCTCGCAGCAGCAGCTTGCGAGACCATCCTCTTATTGCATGATCATGTCTATGCAACGCTGTGTTTCACCTGGTGGCGGCAACTAGCGGTGTTGGCATTGCGACTTCTCGCGGCTGATTGCCTGGCTAAACCTTCGGCATGCTCCTTCATGGTTGCGTCGCGATATACCTTCGCGACGAGCGTCCCAGTCCTTTCAACGGTTCGCCCGAGTGCCGCTTCCTCAAGGCAGTGCAAGACATCGAGCGCGCCGTCGCCGCAGACATAGCCGTCTCGCTGTGCGAACTCGAATTCTGCCATCATTCCTTTCCTGGCTAACTGAGCGGAAATCCAATCGAAAGCGGACGCTCCATCCGTTGGTCGCATGTGCACCGGCAACGCCCTCAGCATTTCGGCATTTGCTTCGTCGAACGCGTTGACACGCACGTAATCCGCGACGTCGGTGAGCAGCCTATTTGCGCCTTTTGAGACATGACCCGGGGTGTTGGCTGCAACCCGCCAATCTGGGATGCGGAGGGTGAGCGCCCGAATGAGGAGCGTCATGTTAAAGTCCCGCCAGAATCGCGGGTGGGACTGGTAGACATACTCAAGTGCCAGCGAAAGCATTGCGGTGGTGAGGCCGGATGCGTCGAACCGGCAGTCGTACATGAAAGAAACCAGCGCGTCGACGGTTCCAGCGTAGGCTTCTCGAGCTGCTTTGAATTGCATGAGATACGCGGAAGAGTGGGCTTAGCGAGTATAGGACCGCGGCCGAGGTATGACTGTGTTCAAATTGCAGAACTTCAGTTCGCTCGTTGCTCCGCATATTGCGCAACCCACTCCGGTTCATCACTTGTTGCGACGAACACGCTGTGCGCGGTCTGGCCACGCCATTGCCGAGCGCGGTGTTCCACCCCGCCAAAGAATGTCATCTGCCACCAAGTTGTGGCCAGATTGGCAAGGTCACGCACGCCGCGGTAGACGAATACACCATCACCAAAGCTACCACCGACTCGTGCGCGGGGATCCTGGCTTGCGACGGCTTGTTCAAACAGATGTAGACCACCGGTCGAAAATAGTGATGCCCTGACCGGCGCATTCGGCACGAGCTGGGCCTGCCAGTGATGCCAGGCGAGTCCGAGGGCGATATAACACGCGAGTGCGCTCAGCTTGGTCGTGTCGAACGGCAGCATTATGCTTTCGTGCCAGTGCCCCGCGGGGGTTCGGACCCAGCGCACCTGCTGGCCAACCGCGAGCTGGCGCCGTAACGCTTCATTTTTGGCAAGTCGCGGACCGACTTGATCGATGATGGCCGTGGCCGACCCAGCGAGCAAGCTCCCCATCGGTAACACCGCCAATACGTAGTGCTCGAGCTTCGATTTGGCGTTGTTGCAAGCAACGCACGACGGTACCTTGGGCAGGTTATCGCGCGCGGCATGCGGACAGAATTCGCGTGCGACGACGTGATCGCCCGTGCTCGACGCCCGTTCCCGCCCACAATAAATGCAGGTCTTGTCGCGATATTTCTTGCTTGCCATCGATAATTCCCAGACGAGTTGTATGCGAATCGACCGGCGCGCGTCGCCTGTCTCTTGTAACGTCACAGTGCCATCGCCAACCATTCACCTAGCCCTGCGCTTCACCACGGCGGCGCTCCCAAACAACGAGGAGGATGATGCTTTCCGAGCAAGCGCAACCGTACGGTGCTACTCATCGCTCGGGGTCCAGTGAAGGACGGATTCGATGCGCCGACGGTATGGAGTATCAATTTGGCGGGGGGCCTTGCGAACATATTGCTCGGCAACCTCGCGCTGCCGACCCTCGAGAGACCCAAGGTACGCGATCACTTCTTCAGACTTCGCCCGGTACTCGTCTCGGGTGTCCAGCTTTGGCGGGAGTGCCGTCCATACCACTCCGTCGATTCCGCAAGACTGTGCCCATTGGTCTAGGGCAGGAATTACGTTAGGCGGCGCGTTGTCACGGTGTAGCCAAGCTCCGACATGCTTCAACCAGTTTTTCTCAGGAATCTGCTCTCGCTCACCAAGCGCGCGACGTGCGTCTTGAATATTCGTTGCTTCCATCAGCGCCCACAGCACGCTTACGGGTGGCCCACCTTCGTCAATAACCAGCGTTATCCTTCCGTCTTTCGATTGACGAAGGAATTCGACTGGCACTAGGGGGCCGTCGTTGAACCATCCATTTCGAATGGGGAGCTCCCGCGTATCCCAAACGAGAGAGCCCCAGCCAAGACAAGCTATTGTTTGCATGCTCCGTCCGTATATTGATCAGCACGTAACGCGTGCCAGGCACGACGTAGTTGCTTGCCGTCGGGTCGATATGTTGTTTGGATTGGAAATCAAATCATCGGAGGCGGGGTACGGCCGCTTGTGCCTCGCTGGCTCAATTTGCTTCTTGTACTCGTCTTGACGGACAGGCAGTGTTCCCGCACAAATGCGCGCCATGTACTTGAGGAAAAAAGCAACTGCTCGACCGCCTCTCCATCGGCCAGTCGAAGCAGAGGCGCAAGGTCTTCGAGGATCTCGCAGAAACGTTCGTATTCTTCAGAAGTGACCTGATCTACAACCATCGTTCGCTGGTGGTTGAGCTTCGGAAAGTTGCTCGAGCGCCAAGTGAAAACTGGCAACCCATTCGGGTCAAGAGTCCAGTGCGTGGCGTTGAGTACCTGTACAGAAGCCGCGAGCCACTTGTCGAGAATGTAACCGGTGCCGCTGCCAAAGAAGAAGATCAGTTTGGTGAAATACGCCGGCCCCATACCAGGCAGATCACCTCGACTCCTGAGTGCACGGAATTCGCGAAATGCCTCCTTACGCGAGAGGTGCGGCAAGCGTTCGAGGAGTGGAAGCCAGAGATGGCGGGCTGCCCAAAGAGTGGGGGCATGCGCGTATCCCTTGCCGCCTGCGCGTCCCCAACCCATCACAGCGGCAGCCCTCAATTCGAGGTGTACGTTTTGACGAAGGCAAAAGCCCCGAACTCTCGCTCGTGTGAGGCGTTGGTGCAACTCTGGATGATTGGCGGCAGCAATTGCCGCGGCAAGCGATGGGTCGCGAACATACGATGACCACGTCGCTGCGTCGACGCCGGACCAATCAAGCATCTGGTGTTTACCGTTGAGAATGTCGATTGCGCGCGGAAGCGGCTTGAACGAAGGGGAGTTGGTGGTCGGTGCTTGCATGATGGATTCTCCAGTTGCAAATCAACAAACCGGTTTCCATCATCCCGAGCAGATGTGGATGTAACGGAGCCGGCCAAAACGCGCGCAATCGATCAATTGCGCAAAACGCTTTGTCCGAGGTCCGATACATCCATGGCGCCTAGCTTTGCGCTAGGCTGACCCGTAAGAGCCCTTACATCTCGCATGCACCCTGGGTGAGTGCCGATGTTGCCTGGAATAATTCGCGCGCCAGAACTTCGACGGCGGTCATTGCATGCTTCGCCTCGTAGCGGTAATCCTATGCGGGGCGCAACTTCATGTCAACGTGGCAATTTGCTCCTTTCGTGAACCGAGTCGGCCGTGGGCTGGGCAACTGCATCGTACCGGGTAGGGCGCGGTCTGTTGTTGCTGTTGCAATCGACATGAGTTTGCGGGAGCAGGCATGTCTGGGCCGGCGGGACGCGGAGTGGGTACGCGCCATCAGCGCCCGTCCTGGTTGCAGTCCGTCCGTGTGTCGTTTCTATAGGAGGTGAGGACTCGAGCGTTGTGACCGCTCAGTGAGCAGTATGGAGCTTCATCTGCGTATCGCTCTGTCTTTGTCCATTGAGGTAATATCTGATCGCCCACAAAAATGGGGCATCCAATCCACTTAGGGCCGCGCGCCGGAGATTTTTGTGCCGACTTTCAACACGTTGCGATTAGATCCTCCGCAAGACGCGGCTGAGTTCGAAAAGATAGTTAATGCTGCAGCAGACATTAAATGGAAAGGAACTTACTTTCAACGCTACGGCCGTCCCGGCCAACAGCAGGATGGTGTAGATATCTACGGTTGCTCTGGCCCTGATGAAGGTATGGCGATTCAATGCAAAAACACGTGCCATTCACTGCCTTTCCATGTTGTTTTGTCGGAGTTGGAGAAGGCTGAAAAATTTCGTCACCCAATTAAGGTTTTGTTTGTTGCAACGACTCAATATAATGACAAGTCGCTTCAAGATAAGATGTGGGAACTATCCACTGGCCGGCGTGAGAATGGTTTGCATTCTGTCTTGCCACTCTTTTGGGAAGACATAGTGCGGGAACTCGCAAAGGATCGCTCGGTACTATTCAGTTTTTATCCGCACCTTGCTTGGGCGTCAAATGACGATATGCTTCTAGACGAGGTGAGGCGAGTGCTTCCATACAAAGGGAGTATCGAGTTCGTGAAAGAGTATCGGTTCTGTCGTGCGACGTTCGACGACAGAAACCTAGACGATATTTACGCTTTCTGGGAGCTATGTGATGACCCTTCCTTTGCATTTCAAGATGCGCGTCTTGAAAATTTGAGGCTAACTCTCATTCAAAATATCAGAAATTTTACGGGTTTGATCGGTGCTCATTACACTCGCTTGGTTGGGCGGGAGCTACTCGCGTTCCATGACTATGCAGATCAGGCGTACGTTGATGAAATTCGGACTAAAATGGAAATGGTGGCCGACGCCTTGGTGAGCACGTACCAAGCGCTGTTGTCCCCGCGCAGAGCTTCGAATTTGCCATTTTGATATCCGGTTTAATCGACAGGGTCGAGCGGACTGGGCCTGAAACTTGGGGCGATGTCCGACTTTGTTGATGTATTGGCGGGAAGAATCCCGACTTCACGATAGAGATCTAGACGGGGGATCAGGTAATCTGGGAGCACCATCGGGATGATGGGGAGCCCGCGCTACGCCGCTTAATGGGCAGCTAAGAAAGCTTGGTATGTTGCTCACGGATTTCGGCCCTATGACGAGCCTGACACGGCGAGTACGCGTGGCGTGCTGATTTGGACCGACGATCGCGGTGGCGTTGACCAGCCGGCTTGGGTGTCCTTGGCGCAGAGCGTGCTCGGCATAGCAGCGCCACGCAGGGTGGCAAAGAAGGAGGCATCCAAGTAGGGTTGATTTAGTCCTTGTCGGACGAGCCCTTTATGGAGCGAGGTCTCGCGCTTGATGAAGCCGTCTTGCGGTCGGCGTTCTGAGTGTCAAACGCATTTGAAATCTGAGCCACTTCGCGCCTGATCGCGCAAAGTAAAACTGAGCCAGTCGTTACCTCTTCGATGACGAAACGTGGCCGGCTTGGCGTTGCTGTTTCAGTCTGTAGCTGTCTCCTTTGATCTGGATGATGTGGGCGTGGTGCAGGATGCGGTCGAGCATCGCTGCAGTCAGTGTGGTGTTGCCGCCGAAGGTTTCATCCCACTGCGCAAACGGAAGGTTGCTGGTCAGGATCATCGAGCCGCGCTCGTAGCGCTTGGCGACGATCTGGAAGAAGTGGCTAGCCTGATCCCCCGAGAGCGGCAGATAGCCGATCTCATCGACGATGAGCAACCTCGGGCCGAGAATGTTGTGCCGAAGAACCGCGTCGTATCGCTCCTGTCGGCGCGCGGCCTCGAGCTGCAACATCAGATCCGCCGCCGTGATGAACTTCGTCTTGATGCCGGCCTGTGTCGCGGCATACCCGATGGCGATCGCGAGGTGGGTCTTGCCCACGCCTGACGGACCTAGCAACACGGCGTTCTCACCCCGCTCAATGAAGCGCAGGGTGGCGAGCTCGTCGATCGTCTTGCGCGGCGCCCCGACGGCGAAGCTGTAGTCGTAGTCATCGAGCGTCTTGATGGCGGGGAACCCGGCCATGCGCACCAGTGTTTGACGCGAACGAACTTGCCTCATCTCTCGTTCGTGAGCGAGTGCGTTCTCGAGAAAGTCGAGGAAGCTCCATTGCTTGGTCGCGGCATCGCTCGCCAGAGCGACGTAGCGTTGCATGAGCCCCTCGAGCTTCAGGCTCTGGCAGTGTCCGTCGATGCGTTCCTGCTGCAGGTTCATGCGCGCACCTCGGTCAGCAATTGCTGGTAGACGGACAACGGGTGCTGGATCGACATCGTGGGGTCAACGCGCGGCCGGGCGACGGCGCGAGCCGGCAATCGGGGCACCGCGTAGCCAGGCATATCGCGCAAGCAAGCCCGTTCTCGTTGCTCCAACAGAATCGCGGGTGCCAGCCCTGTAACCGGATGCACGCGCTGGTTGGCCACGTCGCGCAGCCATTTGCTCACCTCGACGTTCGCAGTCACGGCGTCGAGCATCAAGCCGGATTGCTTGAGCTGGCTCGCCAGCGGCACATAGAAATTGCCGCGCAGATAGCGGTGGAATCGCTCGACCTTGCCCTTGGTCTGCGCACGGTACGGTTGGCACAGCCTGGGCAGGAAGCCGTACCGCTTGGCCAGGTCGAGCAACCCGGCGTGCCAGCGGTGTTGACCGTCACCATACGCATCGCGCTCGACAACGATGGTCTTGGCGTTGTCGTAAAGGATCTCGCGAGGAACGCCGCCCAAGGCTTCGAACAGCGCATGATGACAGGCGACCAGCGTCTCGGCGCGTTCATCGGTGGTGAAACGTGCCCAGCGCCAACGACTGAAGCCGAGCGTGGCGGTGAAGGCGTAAAGCGGGTCGGCGCCTCGACGGAAGACAACGAAATCGCACTGCATCTGCCGACCTGGCTCGGTCTCGAACCTCACGACCGGATCTGGCTTCGGCACGGACTTATGCGCGTTCATGAAAGCCTGAAGGCTTCGCAACTGGCCCTCGTAGCCGCGCGCACGCAACTCGCGCAGCAGCGCCGGCGCGGCGATGATCTCGGGCGCGGCGGCAGCCATGCGATCGAGGATGTACGCCTCGAACGCCCCAAGCTTGGTTGGCCGCGGTTCACGCGGCTTGTAGCGCGGCACTTCCTCGGCCGACAGGTACCGCGCCACCGTGTTGCGAGAAATGCCCAGGCGCCGCGCGATCTCGCGCTCCGATACGCCTTGGGCTTTGAGCACATGGATTTGCATCCACTGTTCCTTCTGGAGCATCGCCAGCCTTTGCGCGCAAAAGGCTGACTGTACTGAAAGGTGGCTCAGATTTACTTCGCGCGAAGTGGCTCATTATTACTTTGCGCCCAACATGAGGGTAGGGGGGGCTGCGTATTTCGGCGAAGCCGAACACGGATTTCGGTTGAAGTCGAACAGGGTTTCCGGAGGAAGGTGAACAGCCGTTTCGCTTGAAGTCGAACAGTTTCGGGGTATTCCGAAATTGGTGTTCGGCGTTCCGAAACGCGTGTTCATCTTCCCGAAATCGGTGTTCAGCCCGCCGAAACGGCTGTTCACTGCGCCGAAATGTGTGTTCGGCGTGCCGAAACGAAAGGCGCGGTTTCGGTTGGCGGTACTGCGGATGGCTCAATCGGCCGGCGGTTAAGGTTGCTCCTTTTGGGAGAAACCGACTATGCCGGCTCACCGGACGACCATGCGCAAAATAAAAGATGTGCTTCGCCTGAAATGGACCTGTAATCTGTCTCACCGGCAAGTGAGCGGCGCGCTCGGCGTCGGGCTCGGTACCATTACCCAATATTTGCAGCTTGCCGCCTCGGCCGGCCTGGACTGGGCGAAGATCGAGCCGCTGTCCGAGGCAGAGCTGGAGCAGTTGCTCGTCAACGGCGCCGTTCCGACGACGGCCGCAGGCAAGCGCATGGAGCCTGACTGCGCCTGGATTCATCGGGAGTTGCGCCGCAAAGGCGTAACCTTGCAACTGCTGTGGGAGGAGTACGTCGGCGCGAACCCCGGCCAGAAGACCTTGCGCTACACGCAGTTCTGTCAGCGATACAAGGACTGGGCCCAGACGTTGAAGCGCTCGATGCCCCAGCAACATTACGCCGGCGAGAAGTTGTTCGCCGACTACGCCGGGCAAACGGTGCCGATTCTCGATCGCACCGGCGGCATTGCGTTCAAGGCGCACATCTTCGTCGCCGTGCTCGGCGCATCGAATTACACGTATGCGTGCGCTACGCGATCGGAAGCGACACCCGACTGGATCGGTGGCCTCATTGACGCGATGGAGTTCTGCGGCGGCGTGCCCGCTCTGCTTGTGCCCGACAACCCGAGGGCACTGATCTCGAACGCCGACCGCTACGAACCCACGCTCGGCCTGACCACGCAGGACTTCGTGAACCATTACGGTACCGCGATGCTGCCCGCGCGCCCGCGCAAGCCGAAGGATAAGGCGAAAGTTGAGGTCGGCGTACAGATCGTCGAACGATGGATTCTCGCCCGCCTCCGGAATTACCGGTTCTACAGTCTGGCCGAACTGAACAAGGCGATCGCCGGGTTGATCAATGACCTGAATACGCGGCCGTTCAAGAAGCTCGATGGCACTCGACGCGAGTGGTTCGAGCGGCTCGACAAACCGGCGCTGCGCCCGTTGCCGACGCGTCGCTACGAAATCGCCACCTTCCAGAAGTGCCGCGTCAACATTGACGCGCACATTGAGGTAGACGGTCACTACTACAGCGCACCGCACAGTCTTGTGCGTCAGGAAGTCCACGCGCGCGTGACGCGTTACGGTGTAGAAGTCCTGCACGGCGGCAAGCGCGTTGCCGCCCACGCTCGCAGTCGGCTCAAGGGGAAGTACACCACCGTGGCCGAGCATATGCCTGCGGCTTACCGCGCCCACATGGAATGGACCCCGAGCCGGCTGCTGCACTGGGGTACATCGATCGGCGTCAGCGCTGAGGCGATCGTCAGGCATTTGCTGACGAACCGTCCGCACCCGGAAATGGGATACCGGGCCTGCCTGGGTCTGCTGTCGCTGTCGCGCAAGTACGGCAAGGAGCGGCTGGAAGCGGCGTGTCAGCGCGCACTCGTGATTGGCGCGCCGACCCAGCGGTCCGTGCGCACCATCCTGCAAACCGGCGCCGACAAGCATCCACTGCCACAAAGCGGGGCCACCGAATGGCAGTCGCCCCTGCACGAGAACGTGCGAGGGCCCAAGTATTACCACTGACCCAAGGAGGTCGCGATGTTGATGCAGCAAACCCTCTCCCAGCTCAAGGCCCTCAAGCTGGACGGCATGGCTCGCGCGTTCGAGGAACAGGCGGCGCTGACGGCCAGCACGAGCCTGTCGTTCGAGGAACGCTTCGGCATGGTCGTGGATCGTGAGATCGCCTGGCGCGATACCCGGCGGCTCGAGCGATTGCTCAAGTCTGCGAAGCTCAAGAATCCCCAGGCCTGCGTTGAGGACATCGAGTACCGGCAGAGCCGTGGGCTCGACAAGGGTATCGTCGCTACGCTCGCCGGCTGTGACTGGATCCGCAATGCACAGAACCTCATCCTGACAGGGCCGACTGGCGCCGGAAAAACATGGGTCGCCTGCGCCTTCGGCCAGCAGGCCTGCCGACAGGGATTCTCCGTGCTGTACGTGCGCGTCGCCCGGCTGTTCGAGGAATTGAAGATCGCCCATGGCGACGGCAGCTTCACACGTCGGCTCGCGCAGCTCGCCAAGATGGACGTCCTGTTGCTCGACGACTGGGGACTGCAGGACGTCGACCAGGGCGCGCGCAACGACTTGCTCGAAGTGCTCGACGATCGCGTCGGCACGCGATCCACGATCATCACATCGCAATTGCCCCTTGAACACTGGCACGCCTGGCTGCAAGACCCGACTCTCGCCGACGCAATCCTCGACCGCCTCGTCCATCAGGCTCACAAGCTTGCATTGAAGGGCGACTCGATGCGCAAGAAGAACGCACCTGATCAAAAAGTAGCCTGATCTCGAACACCTGCAGTACAATCTAAGCACAACGCAGCACCTCCCTCCTGGCCTGTTCGACTTCACCGAAACGGGCGTTCAACTTCCCCGAAATACGCAGGGGGGCGGAAAATGATACGTAAAGTCATCGGGATCGTTCTGGTGGTCTGCATTCTGACCGCCTTGAGCGGCCTCATTCGTGGTGGGGGTACAGGCTCCTCGCCTGCTGCTACGGGGCCAAGCCAGGAAGAGGTGAAGAAGCAGGAGGAAACGAGACCACGGGACGAGCAAAGTGCGAAGAGACAGATCGTCACCTTTGGGGTAATCCGGGAAATCTATAGCAACCTGCGCGACCCGGACTCATTCAAGCTTAAGTCGGTGTTCATACCCGACAATGACACGGTCGTGGTGTCATGCGTCGAGTATTTTGCTCGGAATGGTTTTGGCGGCATGAACCGCGAGTATGCGGTCGGCACCAGCTCTCATGGTGATTTCAAGTTCAGCCCGAACAACGCCGGGATATGGAACAAGATGTGTGCGCACAAACTCGGCCAGGACTTAAAAACCTACGGGGAATTCGCGCTCGAGCGCATCAAGGCCGCCAGCAATTGAATGTTCGAGGAGGTTGCGCTCGAAATATGCACTCGTTCATTATGTCGTTTCGGATTGCAACTGTCCGCCCGCGCGATGTTGCTGCGACGCACGATTCACTCGTTGCGGCAGGCCAAGAAAGGATCTTTTGATCGATGTACAGGTCATTTACAGGTTGATGCCAGCTTTCGTTAGTGCGAGCAGTGCAGATGTGAGGTACGGCGTAGCTTTAGCATCCCGAGACTGGCTATGCTTAAATGCATCGACCAGATCGGGTTGCAACGATTTCAGTTCTACGACCTTGCCTTCCACGTATCGGATCTGAGACGACGTTTTTCGAAGCCAGTCGTCGAAGCCGGTCGTTTGAGCGAGTACTGCAACTAGTCCTCGAAAGCGTTCTGCCTCCTGCTCGACCTTCTCTTTTCCGCTTCCCCGAGGCTTCACGCGACGCTCAATCTCGAGGATGTAGACAGTCTTCGGCTCGAAAGTCTTGGGAACAATGGCCTGGATGCGGAGAACCAATATCCCGCGTGGCGGTTCGATTTTGATGTCTTTGGTGACCCATTGCCGGATGGCTGGTGCGACCTCTTCCTTTTCTGTGAACGGTTGCAATGCGATGAGTTCTGGCAGGTCATCACCCACGAAGCCGCGTTTGGCGTCGAGCCATTCAACGCTGAGCAGATTGCGAGGGTGCTTGTCTTTGAGACTTCGCAACGCATTCCACATTTCGAGAAGCGTTCCGTGCGCTACCACCACGCGGTGCATTTCAGGCTTGTCAGTAGCGTCGTCAGTCGTCGGGCGCACGCTGGGATTGTCCACAGCGGCCGGTGGCACAATAATGCTCGACTGTCGTTCATAGACGGTCGTGATGTCGCGCTCTGAACCTAACTGGAACCACGGAGTCGACGTCGTCCTTTTTTCGGGAGGACTTCCACCGAAATTGTGCTCGTCATCGAGCCTGCGCAATTTCAATCGAGATTCTGGCGACAACGTGAACCGCGGACTTCCCTCGTAGGCATCATTTGAGCTTCGCGCGTCTTCGTGGCGGCTCGTCTCATCTTTCAGGGCTCGCACCTCTGAGATGGGGTGGCCGGCCGGGTCCTTCGTCAACTTCATTCGGAGGGCGAGAAAGGTTTTGCCCGGCTCTATCCAGATGCCTTCGGCGGAGACTGGGGCAATTGTCGAGAACCAAGGGGTCACCTGCGGGAAAAATAGTTTCTCCCCCTGGCTTGCCTGTACGCATTGGTCAACGATCGACTTTGCGGCTTGACGACCTTCAGGCGAGTGAAGAATGTGGCCTAGAAAGGATCGGTCCGCTTTCACCATTCGGTCTGTCGGGCGGATGACCCATCTTCCCTCAGAGTTTGTTTCAGGAGTTGCGCTCGTGAGGAACATCTTGATGGCGTCCTCCCACGATTTACATGTGAGCGCTCGAGGAATAATTGCAGAGGCGCCGTAACAACGAAGCAAGAATTCGAGGCACGGAACGATAAGGGTTCGGCCATCGGGAATGTTGAACTCGAGGAACCAGCTGCGTTCCTTCCGCTCGTCTTTGAGCGTCGGCCGATATTTACCGTAGAAGGGCGCGGGGCGGCCAGCCTGTACTTCCTGGACGGGCGAGAAGATGCGCCACCTATCAGGCGAGAAGTCGACCACCGCGCGGAACCTGTCGTATCGAAGATCGCCGACATGGCGACGGTTCTGCCAGACGGAGCCTACCTGGAGATCGCGTAAGTGCGCAAAAGACACCTCCCTGTGAAACGGAGGCTCTCCATCGACATCTAGGCGCTGAAAAGAGACGGCGACCTTGCGCGTCTTTCCCTCTAGTTTTGAGTACATCCCCCCATACCCGAGGACTGCCAGTGGATAGCTTTCGCTCGGAATTCCCGGAACCTGGTCGGTGTGTACCGCATGCCTGATCCATCTGTAACTCATGAACTACGTCCTCATATTGCGGTGTTGAAGCCGGTTCAATACGACGAAAACGTTCTTTTGTTCATCAGCGCATGCTGGCCTGCACTCGTGAATCATGTGGGAGCGTGCGAGATGTTTTGGTGCTGACGGCTTGTGAAAGAGTGTATCCGAGGCTGCCGAGCGCAACGCCGCCTTCGCAAACGTTTGGCTTGCCGAAAACAGCATTTTCGGTAAAAACGCCACACTTTGAAGACCTGTCATTGACATCAATCAAGACTCGAAGATGCTTAGGGGTTCGATAGTGTTGTACTAGATCTTGTGATAGATTGGATATCACATCAATATCTAGTAGATGTGTCGCGTTTCGAGTTGGCAGACGAATAAGGTAAAAATTACCGCCTCTTTTGAGGCGCAAATCCCCACACGCTTCCTAAGGACGGTCACTTCATGGCAACGCCTGAGATTACATTTTTCCCCGTAGGCAACGGGGATATGACGCTCATCAAGCTGTCGAACGGACAGACGATTCTTATCGACATCAATATCCGGCAGCCCGGAGACGGGGTGCGAGATGTGTTAAAGGATTTACGCGACAAACTGTCGGAAGATGAAGAGGGGCGGCCGTATGTTGACGTAATGGTGCTGAGCCATCCGGATCAGGACCATTGCCGCGGGCTGGTCGAACATTTCCACCTTGGACCGTTGATGGACTATCCGGTAAAGGGGGAGGCGTCGAAGATTGTCATCCGTGAAATGTGGTCATCGCCTCTGGTTTACCGTCGCGCCTCGACGCGCCACACTTTAAGTGACGACGCGAAGGCGTGGAACAAGGAGGCAAAGCGCCGTGTAGCAGTGTTCAAGGACGAAGGTGCATTCGACGACGGTGATCGCATCTTGATTATGGGCGAAGATACGGGCGGTAAGACCGATGATGTTCTGGACATTGTAATCAAGGCAGGGGAGCGCATTACTGCTGTCGCAGGGAAATCGTACGAAAATTTCAGCGCGCTGCTTCTTGCGCCGTTGAATGCTGAGAGCGAGGACGATTCCGAGGAACTGACGAAAAACGAATCGAGCGTCATCATCAATTACTCGATTGGCACCGGTGCGGTGCCTGACGCAGTGAAGTTCCTCTCTGCCGGCGATGCAGAAGTGTACATCTGGGACAAGAAGCTTTGGCCTCGCTATAAAAACGATAAAAAGGCACTTGAATACGACTTGTTGTCGACGCCGCACCATTGCTCGTGGCACACGCTTTCTTATCACAGCTGGAGTGAGAAGCGCGAGGAGGCGGAGGTTTGCGAAAACGCTCGAAGTGCCTTGTCGCAGGCGAGGCCCGGTGGATACATTGTGGCCAGCAGTAACAAGATCGTTGACGATAAGAATGACCCGCCGTGTATTCGTGCAAAACGTGAGTACGAAAGTATCGTGAAGGATGCCAGTGGAACATTCTTGAATACCGCAGTCCATCCGACCGAGAAAGATCCGGAGCCGATGACATTTGAAGTCACGTCGGGCGGCGTAAAACCGAAGTGGAAAGCTTCGGCTGCGAAGGCCGCTGCCGGTGCGGCAACTGTTCTGGGTTCGCAACCGCTGTCGCACGGAAAGGGCTGAACTACGATGAACGCTCTTCTGCAGGGAGCGATTCGTTCGCTCGAAGCGCATCCTGCGGTCGAATCGGTCACCATTGAGGAAGCAGTTGATGGTGGTGCAACCGCTCGTGCAATTTTTCGGGTGAACCTTCCATCCCGATGGGCTGCCGCTGGCGGTAGTCCGAACGGCGTGCGATCGCGCGAAGAGGTGCTCTTCGAGTTCCCTCCTAACTTCCCGGAAAGCGCGCCGCGGATTACGCTGCGGGAAGATTTTGCCGACACGCTACCGCATACCTATCTTCACAAGAAAGGGGAGCGCGTACCGCCATGCATCACTTTCGGTGACAAGCGGGATGTGATGCATTCCGACGGGATCATTCGCTTGGTCGATCAAATGTCGGATTGGCTCGACAAAGCGGCTCTGGATCAGCTTGCTGAAAACGAGCATGGCTGGGAGCCCAGTCGGCGTGACGTCGGGTTCAATTTTTTGGAAATGGATATACACAGATTAAACGGTAGACCGCCATTTGGTGGCTGGCGTATGTTCATGTGTACGGCAACATGGAGCAAGAATGGGTTGCTGTCATTGGCGCGTGACCCTCAAGCCGTGTCCCCGTTGAATGATCCAGGCTTCATGCGTGACTTGCCGACGACTCTGAAGGACGACGGAGTCATTTGCTCGGCGCGCGTCCCATTGGTGTTTTGCTGGCCGCAGGCCGACACCAATGGGCTGCCAGAGGTGAACGCGCAGTACAAGGCGGACAAAGTCACAACCTTTGCAGAGTTGGCCGAGCAGGCGACAGAATGGAGGTGTCGCGTTGCGCTCGACGACTTTGTAAGCAATTTCAATCGGCTCCTCGGCGCTTCAAAATCGCGAGTCGAAATCATCCTATATCTCGCATTTCCGATCCGGCGACCGAAGCACGTTATCGGCACGCAGAGCGAGTTTGAGGTGATGGCATACCGAATCTCTTTCGTGTTGGGAGCGAAGCTGTCGGCGGCGGACAATACGCCTGTGACGCCAGTTGCGTTTATCTCACCTGTATCTGGAGCACTGTTGCGGCGCACGTCGGCGCTACGAGAAGATGTCGGCGAATCGCAGTTGACTTTCGTTGGTTGCGGAAGCCTCGGATCGAAGCTTTTAATGCATGTTGCCCGAGCAGGTAGTGGAGCAGCATTGCTCGTTGACGAGAAGAGGCTCGTTGCGCACAACGTTGCACGCCATGTCCTTTTGCCAGAGGATGTGGGGCGGCTGCAGGGAAAGGCAGAGAGACTCGCGAATATCGTTACTAGCTTCGGGGCGATGCGACCGAAGGTGTTTGGCGACGACATCAGAGAGCTGGACTTCTCGAGCGCGAAGTTTCGCGGATTCTTTGGCGGTGGCCGCTGCTTAGTCGTGAATACAACTGGGTCGCCCTCGGTGCGCGAGTTTCTCGCCAAGGCAACTTTCGAGGCGCGAGTCATGGAAAGCGCGCTCATGAATCATGGCACAGCAGCGTTCATGACCGTGGAGGGCCCCGGGAGGAACCCTTCGACGACGGATCTCATCTATCACGCATATGAGCGATTGCGCGGCGTGGGGGCCCTCAAGCAGCCCACCGATTCGAAGGAGTCGGTTTTAGAAATAGGAGTTGGTTGTCATTCCGTCACGATTCCGATGTCAGATGCCCGTGTATCCCTGATAGCTGCGGGCGTTGGTCAGAAGCTTCTCGAGTTTGGCCAGGACGGATTGCCCGATGAAGGTGTGACTGCGGTTTCAACCGTCGGATCCGATGGCATGTCTATCACGTGGTCCGTCGACCATGTTGGTCCGACACAAATTGCGCGCGTTTACGACGACGAAGGGTGGGCGGTACGCGTTCTTGATGCGGCACACGAAAAGATACTTAACGATGTTGATCAATACCCAGGCGTCGAAACTGGCGGTCTCATCGTCGGAAATATTTCACCACTTACTCGACAGATAGTCATTACTGACATCCTCCCAGCGGCGCCGGACAGTACACGCTCGGCGTCCCGTTTCGTGTTGGGAGTCCAGGGGACGGTCGATTCGATCCGTGAATATGAGTCGCTCGGTGGTCGCACTCTTTGGTGCCTTGGTACTTGGCACAGCCATTTGGCGGTGAGCGGCCCATCTCCGATGGATAGAGATACCGCGAGGTTGCTCGATGGAACATTGCGATACGCGGCGGTTTTACTCATCCGGCATCCAGAGGGATACGCTGCTTTGGTCCGAGACGGCACGCTAGGCTAGAAGCAGTCCTTGCAAACTAACAAATTCTTTCGGGGAACGGTCATGGATGCGCTGCAAGCGGTCGCTGCGACCGCAACAACTGGGAAATCGCTGAAGCGTCGGAACATGCTGTGGTTGGTTGCTGTCGGCATCGTGGACGTCATCGCGCTGCTCGTCTTGGTGTTTCATCGACCAGTAGCGGATTTCAGCGCTGACAAGATGGTGGTATTGCGCAGCAGCCTTACCGTGCTGCTGCCCGTGCCTATCCTCTTCCTTTCATACTCGCTCTCGCACACGCAGAAGGCGATCATCGTCTTCTGGCGATTTCGCAATCCGATGCCAGGCTCGCGCGCATTCTCCGTTCACGCACCGGCTGACTCTCGGATCGACTTGGTAGCCCTCAAGACGAATGTCGGGGCATTTCCGGACGATGAGCGTGCTCAGAACGCGATGTGGTACCGACTTTACAAGCTGGTGGAAAACGACACCGCAGTATTGGAGAGCCACCAAAATTACCTGATGTTCCGTGATATTGCATCCATGTCGATATTGCTCTCGCCGCTGGTTCCTGCTGTCCTCTTTGTTCTTGGGGGTGCGATTGCGACGATGGTTTGGTCCGGGGTGTTCTTTATCGCACAGTACCTGATTGCAGCCATCGCGGCGAAGAACAATGGAATACGGTTTGTTCAAAATGTCCTAGCGATTCATGCGACGAAAAAGGTGGCATCGGCAAAGCGAGCTTCGCCGAGGAAGAAAACCGAGGGCGACGCGTGATGGAGTGACACGAGTGGCGCGGGAGCTGATGCGGCATCCGTTTCAGAGTGCTTGATCCGCCACCTTAATTTGGCGGCTTGTAGTGGTGCTTTCCCGGGGACAAGAAATGCCACCGATTTCTGTATGGGCGGTTTCCGCTTGGCTGATCATTGCGTTGATCGTCGAAACTGCCGGCCTTGCATTTGCATTTATTAAACCGCCAGAATTTTTGCACGGCGAATATCTCAACGTCGCGGCGTGCATTTTGTTCGGGGGCATCGGCGGTCTTACATATTGCTTGCGGAGCGTCTACATCAACACCAGTCTCCATAAGCGATGGGATACCTGCTGGCTCCCTTGGTATGTGATTCGTCCTGTGGTGAGTCTTGTGCTTGGCGGAATTAGCTATCTGTTTGTCAAGTCTGGTCTGCTGCTGCTTGGATCAGAGCAGTCGTCTGCAAGTACTCCGCTCGGAGTCTTGACGTTGTCATTCATCGCAGGTCTCAACGTCGATAGGTTCGTTACGAAGATTGAGGAGATCGGCTCTACAGCTTGGGGAGTTGAACCGTCGCGAACGTCAAAAAATTCCTCACAATCACAAACCACGCAAAACTAAATCGAGACTCCGAATGGCAAGGATTCATTTTTTGAATGTTGGTGAAGGCGACTGCTGCATTATCCAGCACAACAACGGAAACCGCGCGACGATGATCGACATCTGCGGCGGAAACAAGTCGGAAGACACTGTCGCCTATGATCGCATGTTAAAAATAGCCGGAGCTGCAACAGAATCAGACGGCGGAGGAAATTTCAACATGGCGGCATGGGCCACCAAGCCGCAAACCTACCTCCGAGAAATCAATATAGAAAGAATTTGGCGGTTTGTGCTCTCGCATCCTGATATGGATCACATGGACGGGTTCAGTGCTTTAATGAACGAATTCCCCATCGACAATTTCTGGCACATGGGTGCCGTGCGGGAGAAACCCGACTTCAAGAACTATGGCCGTTACAAAGAGGAGGACTGGGATCGTTACGCCAGCGTACGCGACGGTAAAGAGGCGGGAACAAGGACACTTAACGTCACGGAGGGTCAAAGGTTTAAGTTCGCGAATCTTGATAACGAAGGTCGCAGTGGTGGCGATGGGATTACCATTCTCGCACCCACGAAGGAACTAGTTGAACTTGCACACAAGACCGGCGATTTCAATGATTGTTCGTATGTACTGCTTTATCAGACCGCTGATCACAAAATCATCTTTGGTGGTGATTCGCACGACGAGACTTGGGGCCATATCCTCGAAAATCATCGTGAGTTGGTTGAGAATTGCGATGTGCTGATCGCGCCTCACCACGGAAGGAGCTCGGGTCGATCGTGGAAATTCCTAGATGTGCTCAAGCCGAAGCTTACTCTTTTTGGCACGGCAAAATCGGAGCATTTGGCATACGGGGCGTGGTACAACCGTAAGCTCGAATACATCACGAATAACCAAGCAGGGAATGTTGTTCTCGAAGTGGCCGACAACGGCGATCTCGATGTCTATGTTGAGAATTCAAATTTTGCCGCTAATCGGAATAGTCTTTTGAGTACCATAAAGAACGGCCAAGGCTATCACATGGTGACCTTCATAAAGTCTAAGACGACTGCAACGGGCGCCTAGAATCCACGAAGAGGAAACGTGAGCGAGAACGCGAACCGCCAAAAATCACCACACCTTTCGCATGCCGGTTTGTCGCATTCGGCAGCAAGAAGTTGCTCGGCGCTCCGATGGTCAGCCACCGATTCCTCCCGTTCACGAACGGCTGCTAGGTAAAGGAAGCGGACGTTTCAACCCCTTGGACAAATCACGGTAATGCGGTCGAACTGAGACATTTGGTCGATGCGGACCGGCTATCTTTCGCGCTGCGAAGCCTGATTTATCTGACCACACCGTCGCTCGCAGGTAAATAGTGGTGGTCGCGATCGATGCATGACGCTGGTTATCGCGTACTGTCGTCAGTTCGGCTCCGCGCCCGAGAACGCGTGTTTCGTGGGTGTAGCGGGTTCGATGTGAACTCGCGCGTCGCAACTTTTCGGCGATCACGGGATGGTCCGCGCCGATCACATGGCCAGGCCGCCGGAAAAATCGCCGCATCACATGCCGCAGGCGGGTAATGTCTCACACCATTCCCTAGCACGCCGGTCAGCTTGCGGCGGAGGCTATCAGATACTCCGCTTCTTCCTGCACGACGGACCATCCCTCGCGCAGCATCCGCACGACTTCGTCGACCACGTCATAGCTCAGTCCGCAGCGCTCGGTGTCTGTGACGCCCATGAGCGCGAGGTCGGAGGCCGATGCCTCTCCAAAGGAAATTTTGAGGACTAGGGAATCCGCCATAGCGCCGGTATCCTCCGTCTCGCCGCTCAGGATTTCTTCGGCCAACAGACCAGCCATGCCGACGAGCATCTTCCAGTTCGCAGGCAGCTCGGGAGCGGCAAACCCATGGTTCAAAGCAATCGCGCGCATCACCTCAGGGCAGGTCCGGGGACGGAACTGGCCGAACCACGCGCTCTCGTCTGGATTGCCACTGTCGTTTTTCCACACGACTGGGTCGCCAGCGCCGCCGAAGCGCTCGTAAAGCATCTTGTGGCCCGCTTCGTGGTAGGCGGTGTTTCGGGGCTCTCTGGCAGCTATCTGCTCTTCCGTGAAATCAATCATGGTTATCGAACCGGTCCGTGCCGTTAGACCAGGGGTATAGCTCAGCGAAAGGGCGACGAAGCCGATAGTGAAGGGAAGCTAGAAAAGCACGCCATCGCACGGACGCCTGACCACAACGATTGAAAGGAATTTGTTAGGATTTGGGCGTACATAGGCAGATAAATAATATTATCAGTCCATCATCAAATTTCGTCTAAACTGGCGATCATGAAAACACGCGAGGTCCTTCCCGTCGACGGCACCGGTTCCGATTTCCCGAACGAAGCGGAGTTGGCGGCATTGCGCGGCTGGTACGCCGGCCTGGATGCACGGGCCGCCGTTTCCCGCTACCTGGGCGACCGCCGGCAAGCTGGTCTGTCGTCGCGCGGTATCCTCGGTCGTATTCGCCGGCAACTCGTCGCGTTCGCCGTACAGCGTCACCGAGAGGACCTGGCTGGCGTCTTTGTCGACCGCCCGTCGAAAGCGTCGGCCGATGGGGTGGCCCGTGCGATCGAAGCGCTGCGCAACGAGCCCATGCCGACGCCGGCGATCACCGACACGCTCGGAGTGTGGTTCCCACCGCGCATCGTTGCGGCGCTGCATGCACACGGTGTCTGGACGCTGGCCGATCTGACGGTGCGGATTCCGCGGCGGCGCCGTTGGTGGGCAACAATCGCAGGACTCGGCGCTGCTGGCGCGCGTCACATCGAGGCGTTCTTCGCCGCGCATCCGGCGCTGGCCGAACGGGCGCGAGCGCTGATTGTCGCTGCGCCGACCGGCAATATCGTGCCGTGGGAGCAACTGCGCGTGCCGCACGACGTTGACGGCTCACATGGGCAGTTCCGGGCACCGCAGGCCGCTTGCCTGTTGAACGCGTCGAACGACTACGAGGCGATCCAGTCCTGGCTAGCACTGCACGAGTCGGTTGCCACGCAGCGTGCCTATCGCAAGGAGGCGGAGCGGCTGATTCTGTGGGCGATCGTCGAGCGCGGCCGTGCGCTGTCGTCGCTGAGCACCGACGACGCAATCGCGTACCGGGGCTTCTTGCGAAAGCCGACGCCGCGCGACCGTTGGGTCGGCCCGTCTCGGCAACGGCACAGTGTCGAATGGCGACCGTTCACCGGCCCGCTCTCGGCGCGCTCAGCGGCATACGCACTGAACGTCCTATCGGCGCTGTTTCGCTGGCTGGTCGAACAGCGCTACGTGCTCGCGAATCCGTTCGCCGGCGTCAAGGTCAAGAGCCAAGCGCAGCGTGCGGGATTGGACGTGTCCCGCGGATTCTCGGAAGGCGAGTGGCTGCTGATCCGCACGCTCGCTTACGGCCTCGAGCGGTCATACGGCTGGAGTATACCGGCCGCGCAGCGTCTGCGGTTCCTGCTGGACTTTGGCTACGCCACCGGTCTGCGCGCGAGCGAATTAGTCAGTGCAACGCTCGGCGATGTCCGTCGCGACGAGCACGGTAATCATTGGCTGCATGTGCTCGGCAAGGGCGGCAAGCTGGGCAAGGTGGCGTTACCATCGCTCGCCCGGACCGCGCTTGATCAATATCTCATTCAGCGCGGGCTGCCGGTCACGCCGAGTCGATGGAACCCGGGGACACCGCTCGTGGGTAGCCTCGACGAAGACGGGGCCGGCATCGAAAGTACACGGCTTTGGCGTGTGCTGCGGCGGTTCTTCGTGCTGGTCGCCGACGCGATCCAGGACGAGCGGCCAGCGACGGCCGAGAAACAGCGCCGCGCAAGCCCCCATTGGATGCGGCACACGCATGCGTCGCACGCGCTAGCTCGCGGGGCTGAGTTGCTCATGGTCCGCGATAACCTGCGCCACGCGTCAATCTCGACGACGTCAACCTATCTGCATAGTGACGAGGTGCAGCGAGCCCGGCAGTTCGATCAGGCGTTCGCTATGGACAAATTCAAGCGCTAACTCCCCAGTAACCCTCGACCTAGAGCTGGGGGGCCGTGGAAGAGTATATGCATACGCGCAATCCAGTCTACGATTTGAGATGTAGTGGGAGCGCCTCTTTTAAGTTGTTTGTTAAAAAATATTGTCAGCGGTAATAATATTCTTTTGCGTTGCGGAAAATTTTTTGTGGTGCAGCACACCTATCTGTTTCAGTCGATGTACGGGATTATATTTGATGTGGATTCCTACGTTTTGTTTGTTAATTTATGACGGTATTGAATTTCGTGGTAAATGTAAGTCTGTCGTATTTAAACATGTAGGAGGCGTGTTGCCAACGTCGACATGAAGTTATGGATGAAACGTCGACGGTAGTTAGTATTGGATGAAATTACGTATCGTCAACATCGACGCGAAAGTTAACTTCGTGAAACGCGTCAGCCAGCTTGGGTTGGTACGCCCAAGGCCAGTTACGGTATACCAAATGAAGGAGCAGTACTAGAGAATCCTCCATCCCACGATGCTGGCCGGCCCTCGCTCGCACTCAAGCCAGATTGCACTAGTTAACAAAGGCGGAAGGAGTCTCGCCAGAAGGCCGTGCCGTCAATCGACATCGTTGTGCCTGCCTGTTCTGTCAGGGGAACGTTGATCCGATATATGCGTCAGCTCAAATGGTCTTCGAAGCATGTGCAGCATTTTTCGGTCTTGAAAAGCGTGACGCTGAACGTAGACTCCGTTCCGCGGAGAACGCAATCAATCCGCCACGAGGGGGCACAGTATCGCCAGCAGCTTGTAAGCATAGGGTTGAATCGGATGTGCGCAGGAGGGTCATCATGAGTTCCGGAACGCTGGCGATGCGAAAGGGTACGTTGGCTCGAAAGCTCGCGGAGCAGGCACGTGCGAACAAGGCCGGTGAGTATCGGCGCTGGATTCACACGAGAGACATGCCTGGCTCAGGCGTCAAAACACGGCTGTTCTGTGAGAAGGCGCCAGCAGACGAAGTCCATCTCATGTCTGAGGCCGAGCATGCTGTCTTCTTGGAGGCTTGGTGGCGCTCCGATGTCGTTGCAATACTTGAGCAGTACGCGCTCAATCGGGACAAGACGCAGCGCGCTGCTGCTGAGCTCAACATCGATCATCCAACATATCGACGGACGGGCGAACCAGCCGTTCTGAGTACCGATCTAGTTCTGCTCGTCCAAAGTGGAAACTCGTACCACCGTGAAGTGCTCTCGGTTAAGGGGGGGTGGCCGCGGGGAATCCGTCCGTTGACACGCTCCCAGGAAATTGAACGGAGGACGTGGGAGAACGAGGGAGCGAGATACAAGGCGGTGGCAGTCTATGGCATGCACGCAGACAGGTCGAAGAACCTAGCGTGGATCTTCCGTGCGGCCAACGACATGCTGGGGCGCGATCTTAGCGAAGCAGAATTGACCGCGCAACGAGCCCTGTATCAGCTTGTTCGACGTTGCCCATCGATGTCGGTGATGGAGGCGTGTCGTGAAGTTGACCGCTCGCTTGCTATCCCTGCAGGGTCGGGAGTAAGGGCATTCCGGCAGCTAGCGGCAACGAAGCGCATTCGCTTCGATCTGGATACCGTAGACCCGCTCGGAATTCGACTTGCGGACGTTCGCGCGTCGACGACAGGAATGTCGCGCAACCGCTGAGTCCTCGTCGTACGCAAGGAGGTGGCCATGTCACCGACAGCTATATTTCAGACCGAAATTGCGGTTGGGGACGTGCTCAAGGAGCGTAACGGCGAGCACGTATATATTGTCCTGAAGACTGGCGCTGGGCAGCGATGGACCCACCTGATCGATACTGAGTATCTACAGAAGTCCGCCGCAAACCACCACGCTCAACCATTCCAACTTAAGACTGACGAGGTGCTGCTCAGACTGTCTCCAAACGTGGAGGCCGAGCTTGCGCTCGAGAAGCTGCCAGGATTGCCTGTCATCGTCTCCGAACGAAGACGTGAGCCCCCCTTTGTGAAGTCAAGGCGGTCTGAAAAGTATCGCGCGATAGTCGAGGATCCAACTCTCTCGAAGGGTTGGAAGCTGATTGAGGCGCTGCTCACGTTCGATCAACCACTTCGTGACGATGGCTCGCACGCGCCGTACTCCACCCACGGTAATGCTTTCGAAGAACTGCTCCATCGCGAAACGCGCGCTAAGCGTATCTCGCGCTGCGCAGGAGTCGTGCACGTCTCGCAGGACACGCTGTACCGAGTTGTCAGGCGTTTTTTTCAGCGTGGAATGACACCGGCTGCGGCTGCAGACGACTACGACCTATGCGGAGGGCGGGGCAAGCCGCGCAACTGGAAACGACGTCCGGGACGTACTGCGACCAAGCGGTTGCTTAGTGCCTCAGCGAGAAACGATGAGGTTCAGCGCTTGCTTCAACTGACGGCCGACTACTATTTATCGTTTGAATATGCGAAGGGAAAGAGAGCTCAGAAAACGATGGAAGCGGCTCTGGACTGGATGCGCGCCACGTTTCTTTGTGACCGAGTCGTCTATAACGAGCGACGGGAGATGATCGAGCTGACGCTCAGTCGAAGGATCGTGCTTACGCGCCGACAGTTACAGTATTACATCCAGCAGAATTACCCGTACGAAGTTCGGAGAGTTCGTCAGGTCGGGAAGAAGAGATACACGCTTCACGAGCGACCGCTGACCGGCAAATTAAGAAATTCCCGGGGGCCTGGTGAGAAATTTCATATCGACGCGACGATCGTCGACCTGTATCTCGTCGGAAATATTCTTAGAACAACGGTTATCGGAAGGCCAACGCTCTACTTGGTTATTGACGACTACAGCGCGCTCGTTGTGGGGTTTTATGTGACCTTCGATCCACCGAGCTGGAACGGTGCGATGATGGCGCTCGTCAGTGCTGTTTCACCGAAGGTGGAGTTCTGCCGATCGTTAGGTATCGATATCACCGAGAGTCAATGGCCTGCTCATCATCTATGCGAGGTATTGTATGCAGACCAAGGGGAGGTGAGCAGTGTCCATAAGGCATGTTCGCTGATCAGAGACTTTCGAGTCGAGCTTGCGAACGCACCAGCATACCGCCCGGACTTGCGCAGCGTGATGGAGCGGCGGTTTGGCATCATTCCGGCGATTTGGAGTTCGTTGGTACCCGGGATTGTGGAGAAAGACTCCCTGGAGCGCGGGGTGGAACATCCTGCTTATCAGGCTGCGCTCAACATACGCGAGCTGCGGCGAGTCATTCTTCGTGCCGTATTGAGTTACAACCGACATCCGATTCGCGGATATCCAACTCCTCCCGAAATGGTGGAGGCCGGGCACGCACCCAGTCCGTTGGATCTATGGACGTACGGTCTGGAAACGAACGGGTATGGGCGGCACATAGATGTTGCTGATTTCCGCGCAAAGGTCATGCAGTCCGTGAAAGTACCCATCGACGGATACGGCATTCGTCACAAGGGACTGCACTACACATGCTCAGATTTGTCGATTGTTGAACGGCAAGCGATGCATCGCGGGAGAAGCAAGGCCGATTCGACCGTTGAGATTTGCTTCGACTCCGCCGACGACAGCAGCATCGATCTGCTCGGGTTGGGCACGCCAATTTCACGTCCGTTGATAGAAGGCGAGCGAGACAAATTCGCGGGCCTTACATATCGGGAGTTGGAGATCTACCGAGACCTGAACTCAAAAAATGTTGCCATGGCTCATGAGGCGGGAGAGCCTGACAGAGCCATGACGGCTTACAACATTGAGAAGATAGGCCGTGATGCAATCGCACAGACGAAGGCCGCGTTGAAGGCCTCTGGGGTACGGCGCCCGGATATCTCGCATATGGAAGAAATGCGTCAGGCCGAACGTTCGATTGAGAGTCGAGTTGGGGCGACCAAACCACAGCAAGCGCAACCTCAGGCGTCTCGCAACGTGTCGAACGGGGGGGCGAAGGTAAATGATCTTGGTATGCCGTCAAGGACGACGCGAGAAGAGAGCTACGACAGTGAAGGGGACGTGAGCAAGGGGACGTGCACTGATAGTACCTTGCATACGTGCGGAAACGCTCGGCAGCGCATCAAGGAACTGCGTGAGAAACGTGCCCGTGCGTTGCTGGATGCGCTTGACGAGTAGGGGCGGGAAATGAACCCAGCCGTAGTGCCTGAGGAGACGGTTGTTAGGCGCAACAAAGCCGCCGTATATACGCCAGAGATGCCATGCCAGGAGATCCTCGAGGCGAAATATTACCAAGGTGACGACCTACCCCTAGAGTACAAGAGCAATCCGCTCATATCGGCGTTAGGCCCGTTGTGGGACAGCAAATCGATGATGCGATCGCTCTCCGTCCCAGTTGCCTCATCCATCTCGGAGCGTTCTCGATCAGAGGAATATCGCTTGCATGTCATTGGTCGTTTATCAGGATTGGTTGTTCCAGTACCTGCAAGTTTAGAAATTTGCCATCTTGTGCAAATGATTGTTCGACAAAATTATGTCGGGAAAAGTGTATTCGTAGATAGTGCTGAAGGGGCTAAGGGTAGGTATGGAGCGGTGCACGAGGGTAAGCTGATTCCAGTATTTGATCATGAAAGAACGCATGCATATTGCGCAGGAATATTTGGATTGTCAGGTGCAGGGAAGTCAAATGTGATTGAGGATGCTCTCAGATTCATGCCGAGGACGATCAATCACGTGAACTACGGGTTGACACAGGTTGTGGTAATTAAGGTTGATTGCCCTACTAGTGCAAGTCTGAAAGATATAATAAAGAGGATGATAGGAGAGTATGATCGATTGCTTGGATTGAAATATTTGGACCATATATGGAGAGGGGCAACGGTTATAGATCTGGCGAACCTCCTGTATCGCATTGCTCAGCGGCATCGGACGGGGTTGATTGTCATTGATGAGCTTCAAAATGCGCTCCGGGCTGTTGAAAGAAGTGACCCTCTATTCGACTTTTTTGTCGGTCTGACCAATGGGCGTGGCATACCGATTATCGTTATTGGCACGCCAAAATCTGAGCGACTGTTCAGGAAAACGCTTCGATCAGCGCGGCGAATTAGTAGTCATGGCGTGTTTCAGTGGAACGGCATGCGGGATGAGCGGGAGTGGAATCGGCTATGCGACCAGTTGGAGAAATATCAGTGGCTTGCAAATGCAAGGCCGCTATCTCATGATATAAGGAAAGAGTTCTATTTTAGAACCCAAGGGTTGCCGGGAATTGCCATCCCCTTGTATCAGCTAGCTCAATACAGTGCTATATACACCGGGATCGAGGAAATTACGAAGGACCTAATTCGTGATGTCTTTGAGGAGAGGATGGCCTCCTTGGCGCCGATGCTTGAAGCGATTCGTTCGAACAATAAAGCAAGGATGGCTCAATACGAAGATCTATTGGGCGATACGTTGAAGGATGTTGTTGCGACGATGGAGGCGCAGGCCAAACGCCACATGTACTTCGAGAATGCTATTCAGCATGACCGGGAGGAATCTGCAATTGATGCGGTTTCGAGATTATTGCTTCTCAACATGTCAGAGGAAGCCGCATCAAATCTAGTTGACATCGTGCAAAAAGAGCTTCCCGCTGCTTCAACAGAAGAGTTATGCGCTGAAGCTATTCGGCGTTTCTATAGCCAGCAACCTCAAAAAAGATCGCCGAGTAACAGAAGGGGAAGGACCTCGACGGTAGTCGATCAATGCGGTTGAGTTATTTATTTTCTCCAATTTGCAATAGGAGATCTTGGATGTCGATCGCACTATTCCCTCTTTGCGATAACGAAACGCTTGAAAGCAATTTTGGGCGTTATGCAGAATTCTTTGGGCTTAAGTCCACGAAATGGTTGCGATGGCAGCTTTTCGGATATTTTGGCAAGCCTGGTATAAGATTGCCAAATTCTATATCGAGGCTCGCTGAGCAGGTGCGTGATTATTGGCGAATGAGTGCTGAAGATGTAGTTAAAAGCCATACAGAATATTTGTATGCGACAAGAATCGTGTCGCCGGCCATGCGAGAGGAGGTTCTCCGTAATATGTTGCAGCCACCGGAAAGGGGTTCGTCTGGTAGGGTGAGCGCCTACGGACAGAGGCGTGAGCGTATTCCGGGGTTGCGGTATTGCGAGGAGTGTTTGGCGCAATGGCGGGATAAGCGTGTTGAGGCGTATTGGAAATTGAATCATCAGTTGCCCGGGGTATTATACTGCGATGAGCACAAGATCGCATTGAAGGTGGTTGATCAAGCCAGAGTTGATTATGATTTCGGGGTAACAATTGGGCGATGTGTGAGCGCTCTCGATCGTGTGATTATTCAGCCGGCGTCTCAATCGGAGTTGAGAGCGCTTATGGATATCGCGAGGTTGAGCGTTGATCGAAGGAGATTCGACGAAAGCATTCCGATGCCGCTGAATTATCGTGACTTGCTGCGGAAGGGTGGATTTTTGCGGTTGGATTCAACCGTAAATAGAGTTGCCCTTGTTTCTGAGTGGTTGGAGTACTTTGGCCCGGAATACTGTTGTCTCACAGGTATAAATGCGCGGCGAATTTTGAAATGGCTGGGCACTATTGAAACGTGTGCATCTGTGGAAAAATTTTCCCATCCATTCATGTATGTTGCTGCTGAATCATTTCTCGAGAATCGAATATTATCTATGGGATCATTTGCGCCGGCTCGTCGAAGGAAATTAATTCCGGTGAGGTGCAAGGGTGAGAATCCACCATGTCTTGATCTGCCGCTGTGCGCCGGAGCATTGCATCAAGATGGCGACATCTACAAAGTATCGGGGTACCTAATCAGGTCTGGTGGTTGGAAGGTGGTATGTTCGTGTGGAATATCATATCGGGTGCTGGATGTCTGTATAGACGAAACGGCGAGAATGATTCCGTTTGCATACGGGGTGCGATATCATAAAAAATTCGTTGAGTTGTTAGAGAAAGGGTTTAGTCCCAAAAAAGCAGCGCGCGAATTGCATCTTGGCGAGACAACAGGATTGTTATGGGCGCGTAAAAGCGAGCCCAAGCACCACGAACCGATATCCATGGCGGAAATTAAAAAAAATCGAACAGAATGGTGTCGTCTCGTTGACGGCGCCCCCCGGACGAGGCGTATCACGTCAGCCCAGCGTGCGAATCCCGGCTTGTATGAGATATTGAACAAGAACGATCATGTATGGTTTTCTAAATTCAATCGAAGTCACAGGTCGTGGCGAACTGAGGCACCATTTCACGTAAACGGTATAGATTTAGAGGGAGGAAGGGCTCGGAAAGCATGGTCTGAAATCATGCAGATGGAACCCCCAGTGCGTGCGACCCGGATTGCTATTCTCGATCGGGCGGGTTTGCCTCTGCACTTGGCTTCTGAGACTCACGCTCGATCTCCACTTTGGGCCGAATTGACGGAAACGCGCGAGGCTCATCGTGAAAGAGTTGTATCGTGGCTATGTTCGTTTTCGACGAAGCATCATATGCGAAAAGGTAATAACTCTATCAATGATGCGATTCGAGGAACGGGGCTAAACATGCGCAGTTTTACCCGTGAGCAGAAGGAGCGGATTCGAGAATTTGTATCGCAAAGTTCAAAGAGTGGTACTTGAGCGCTCGGCGCTATTTTTCGAGATTGAATGCTTTGCATATAAAATGCGGCATCGCGCAACTGATTGTGCTCGACTCGATATGTCACATATTTTTATTAGCGCAAGGAGCGCCGATGGCGCAGACATTGTGGTCTTGTGAGAGGGACTTTCCGATGGTCGGCTACGATTATCTGCAAACTCTGCAATCTTCGAGTCGATGCAATCTCTACCAACTGTAAGCGTTTCCGCAGGAAATTACCGCAGACTTTGTTGTACGCCGATAGCGAGCACGGCGTCGGTGGACGGCGACGTGAACACTTCGCCGCAGACGGCCGCGCTCAGCATCCCTTCGCCGACGTAACCGCCGTGCGCGGGCTCGTGGCCGCTGCCGCCACCGGAGAGGACGGCGACGGGACGCTGCGCGGGCTCGGGCAGCGGCTGGCGGACGAGCACGTGCTCGTCGCCGAGGATCGCGACATGCGGCGACTGCCGTGCGACGCCTTCCAGCATTTCTCGCACGACATCGGACGGGCGGTTGACAAGCTTTTTCATGGCGACGGGTTCCGGACGGGTGAACGAGACTCGGCCGGGCCTACACGGGCGCCGGACGGCCTTTCGTGTTGCGGAGGATCGTGCGGGCGCGCTGTCGCCGAGGGCAGGCGGTCATGTAATGGAGGACCTGCTGCAGGGGCGAAGCGACACGCTTCGCGTCACGATACATCAGGTTGGGACGTTGATGTATGGAATGGGGCGCGATCGCGCCGGAGCGGGGCGGCGGCGCGTCCCCATACGCGGCTACTTCACCGCCGCAATTTCCTTCGCGCGAATCAGCCGTGCGCGCAGCACGTTGCGGCTGATGCCGAGCAGCCGCGCGGCCTGGATCTGGTTGCGGTGGCTGAATTCGAACGCGACGCGCATCACGGTGTCCTCGATGCGTTCGAACAGGTTGCCGTGATCCTCGTCGAACAGGTCGCGCAGCGCGCGTTCGAGTGCGGCCTGCGCGCCGGCGGCCGGGTCGGGTTCCTGCTCCGGCGCGCGCACGGCGGCCGCCGGCACGCCGGGTGACGCGATATGCAGATCGGCCTCCTGCAGCGAATCGTGGCGACTCACGAGCAGCGCATGATGGATCACGTTCTCGAGTTCGCGGATATTGCCGGGCCAGCCGTGTGCCTCGAGCCGGCGCTCGGCGCGCGGGTCGATGCTGCGCGGCCCGTAGCCGAGGCGGCTCCTGTAGTCGTCGAAGAAGTGGCGCGCGAGCGGCAGGATGTCGCCCGGGCGCTCGCGCAGCGTCGGCACCGCGAGCTGCACGACGTTGAGCCGGTAGAACAGGTCGCCGCGAAACTGCCCGTTCGCGACGGCCTGCTGCAGGTCCACGTTGGTCGCGGCAACCACGCGCACGTCGATCGGCACGCCGGTGCGCGAGCCGAGCCGCACGACCTCGCGCTCCTGCAGCACGCGCAGCAGCTTGACCTGCATCGATAGCGGCAGGTCGCCGATCTCGTCGAGAAACAGCGTGCCGCCGTTCGCGGCTTCGAACCAGCCGGGCTTCGCGCTGAACGCGCCGGTAAACGCGCCTTTCTCGTGGCCGAACAGCTCGCTCTCGACGAGCGTCTCGGAGAAGGCGCCGCAGTTCACCGCGATGAACGGCCCGTTGCTGCGGCGGCTGAGGCCATGCACGTGACGCGCGATCAGTTCCTTGCCGGTGCCGGTCTCGCCGACGATCAGCACGTTCGCGTCGCTCGGCGCGACCAGGCGAATCCGGTCGAGCAACGCGACCGAGCGCGGATCGACGAACACCTGCGCGCGGGCACGAATGGATGTCGCCAGCGCGGGCCGGTCGGGCAGCGTGAGGACGGGCGCGGCGTCGGGCCACGCATCGGAAGGAGTGTGGTTCACGAGTAGAAGCCCGGCGTCGGATAGGTTCGCTTGAGCGCCCATTCGCCGATCTCGCGAATCTTGTACGCGAGCGGGTCGTGGAGCGTGTGGGTGCGCAGGTTGCGCCAGTGCCGGTCGAGCCGCAGCGCGCCGTGCGTCGCGCGGGCACCGGCGACGTCGAACATGCGCGTGCAGAGATCGAGCCCGGTGCGCGCGGCCGACACCTTCGCGGCTGCCGTGGCGAGCGCGACCTGGCCGCGTTCCGCTTGGGTGAGCGCCGCATCGCGCGACCATGCGGCGTCGAGCCGGTCCGCCGCGCGGTCGGCGAGCACGCGCGCGGCCTCGAGCCCGACCCAGAATTCGCCGTACTGGCCGAGGATGTACGGATCGTCGCCGGTGCTTTCGACCTGCGCGCCGGGCCACGGCCGTGCCTCGTGCAGCGTGTAGTGCCGCGCGTCGTTGAACGCGGCTTCGGCGATGCCGAGATACACGTTCGTCAGCACGAGCTGCGCGACGAGCGGGCGCAGGCACGCGAACGGCGTCGACAGCGGGCCGGGGTCCGTCAGCAGTTCGTGATCCTCGACGCGCACTTTCTCGAATGTGACCGTGCCGCTGTCGGTCTGGCGCTGGCCGATGTTGTTCCAGTCGTCGGCGATCGAGATGCCGCTGCGCTGCGTCGGCACGGCCGCGATCAGGAACGCGCGAGTCTGCGCATCGTGCGCGGACGCGATCAGCATCTGTGAATCGAGCGCCCCCGAGCAAAAGCTCTTCTGGCCGCTGAATTCATGCCATGCGCCGCGCGAGCGGCTGACCGTGCGCGCGTCGAGCGGGTTCAGTGCATTGCCCCAGAACCACTGCTGGCGCGCGGTGCGCTCGAACCACGATTCCCACTGCGCGGGCGCGCCGAACAGCCGCACTGTTGCGAGCATCAGGTGGTGGAAGCCGAACACGTGCGCGAGCGAACTGTCGGCCGCCGCGAGCACGCGGACGACGTCGAGTGTCGTGCGCCAGCTCGCGCCGAGGCCACCGTAGGCGGCGGGGATGCTCAGCGCGAGCAGGCCGCTGTCGCGCAACTGATCGCGCTCGGCCTTGGGCGTGCCGCCCTGCTGGTCGCGCTCGGCCGCGGTGCGCGCAAAGCCGGCCGCCAGGCGCTCGGCGGTTTGCAGCGCGTCCGGGGGCACAGGTTCGTCGCGGGATGGCGCGACGACGCGCAGGCCTTCCGCGCGGGGCGATACGGAAATGGATGTCATGGCGGTGAATGCGTCGGGTTGCTGCACGCGTGCGCTCAGGTCATACAGGGCGCTGCTGACCGGGTGCTGCGTGATCAGCAGAGTGTTCAACGTTTTGCGCAACGCCGGAAACATCGATTTCTGATAACCAATGCGGGATTGCTGCGCTGGACGCAGCCGCACGTGGCGATGTCGCGCGGTGCGGCGATCCGCGCCACGCAAGGTGACGATGCAACAGCCATGTCGACGCTGCTGCAAGGATGCGACGCGCTGCACAGGCACATGAATGCGGAAAGTGGCCGCCAACGCGTGCGGAAGGGCGCCGCGCGCGTGCCGGAATCCGTGCCGAAGCGGAAATGCGCGCCTTCCGCACACCGTGTTGCTGATCACGCAGCAGTCCATCAGCAGCGCTGTTTCCCCGAGTTCATCGCGCTGCGGAATATGGTTGTGATGCCGTCGCGGGCACGCTTATCAACGTGCGGTGAACAACCGGGACGCCATGACAGGCCGTCGAGCGCGATGCATTTCGTCATGCAGACGATTGATTTCCCGGTCGATCTTCGAAATGGCACGCTCCTTGCTGACCCATGACGTGACGGGTGCGTCGGCACCTGAATCGACAATGGGAATGCAATCGATGAGCAATGCAATCAACGTGGTCGCGATATCGGGCGGCCTGCAGCGGCCGTCGCGCACGCTGGCGCTGACTGACGCGATCGTCGCGGCGCTCGGCGCCGCGCTGCCGATCGAAACACGGCTGATCGAACTCGGCGAGATCGGCGGCCGGCTGGCCGGTGCGCTGACGCGCGCGCAGGTGCCGGCAGACCTCGAGGCGCAGATCCGCGCGATCGAGACGGCCGATGCGCTCGTCGTCGCGAGCCCGGTGTATCGCGCGTCGTACACGGGCCTTTTCAAGCACCTGTTCGACCTCGTGCATCACGAAGCGCTGATCGACGTGCCGGTGCTGCTCGCGGCCACCGGCGGCAGCGAGCGTCATGCGCTCGTGATCGACCATCAGCTCCGTCCGCTGTTCAGTTTCTTCCAGGCCCGCACGCTGCCGATCGGCGTGTACGCGTCCGAAAGCGATTTCGACCAGTACCAGATCACGAACCCGGCGCTGCGCGCGCGTATCGCGCTCGCCGTCGATCGCGCGGTGCCGCAATTGCGCCCGCATGCGCTTTCCGTCGCGGCCGCGTAGGCCGCCTGCGTTTTCTCTTCCGACCAGGACACACTCATGAGCCATACCGACCCTTCCGCCGACGGCGTCAAGTTCGCCTACTGGGTGCCGAACGTCAGCGGCGGCCTCGTCGTCAGCACGATCGAGCAGCGCACCGACTGGAGCCTCGAATACAACCAGCAGCTCGCACGCACGGCCGAGGCGGCCGGCTTCGACTACGCGCTGAGCCAGATCCGCTTCACGGCCGGCTACGGCGCCGAATACCAGCACGAGTCGGTGTCGTTCAGCCAGGCGCTGCTGCATGCGACGACGAAGCTCAAGGTGCTCGCCGCGATCCTGCCGGGGCCGTGGCATCCGGCCGTGGTCGCGAAGCAGCTCGCGACGATCGACCACATCTCGAACGGGCGCATCGCGATCAACGTCGTGAGCGGCTGGTTCAAGGGCGAATTCACCGCGATCGGCGAGCCGTGGCTCGAGCACGACGAACGCTATCGGCGCTCGAAGGAATTCATCCAGGCGCTGAAGGGCATCTGGACGCAGGACAACTTCACGTTCAAGGGCGACTTCTACCGCTTCAACGACTACACGCTGAGCCCGAAGCCGGTGCAGAAGCCGCACCCGGAGATCTTCCAGGGCGGCAGCTCGCGTGCGGCGCGCGACAACGCGGCGAGCGTGTCGGACTGGTACTTCACGAACGGCAATACGCCGGAGAACCTGAAGGCGCAGATCGACGACATCCGCGCGAAGGCGGCGGCGAACAACCATCGCGTGCGCATCGGCGTCAACGCGTTCGTGATCGCGCGCGATACGGAGGAAGAGGCGAAGGCCGTGCTCGACGACATCATCCGGCACGCGCACGTCGAGGCCGTGCACGCATTCGGCGACGCGGTGAAGCAGGCGGGCAAGGCCTCGCCGGAAGGCGAGGGCAACTGGGCGAAATCGACGTTCGAGGATCTCGTGCAGTACAACGACGGCTTCCGCACGAACCTGATCGGCACGCCGCAGCAGATCGCCGAACGCATCGTCGCGCTGAAGGCGATCGGCGTCGACCTCGTGCTCGCGGGGTTCCTGCATTTCATCGAGGAAGTCGAATACTTCGGCCAGCGCGTGCTGCCGCTCGTGCGCGAGCTCGAGGCACAGCGGCAGGCGGTTGCCGCGTAATGCGGAGGCCGGTGTGCGGTGGCAATCACGCATGCCGCGCGCGGGCCGTCCGAACGGGTGACGCCGATCGCGCTTGCGCGTCATTCCGATTCGACGTTTCGGATATCGAAACAGGAGGCTGGCGGAGGCTTCGCGGTACCGCCGGCCGGTTCATGAGTTTTGCCGGAAATCACATGTCCACGGAAATCATCGAAGAAAACGTGCAACCGCAAGTGGGCGCCACGCCCGTTCCCGTCATCGGCTCGGATGCCGAGGCACTCGACGTCGCGCATCAGGTCGCGGCACGATTGGTCGAACACGCCGCGTTGCGCGACCGCGAGCGGAAGCTGCCGTTCGACGAGATCGAGCTGTTCTCGTCGAGCGGCCTGTGGGGCATTACCGTGCCGCGCGAGTACGGCGGCGCGGAGGTGTCGAACGTGACCCTCGCGGAAGTGATCGCGATCGTTTCGCAGGCGGACCCGTCGCTCGGCCAGATCCCGCAGAACCACTACTGCCTGATCGAGGACATTCGCCTCGAAGGCACCAATGCGCAGAAGCGCTTCTTCTTCGATCTCGTGCTGAAGGGCACCCGCTATGGGAATGCATTCTCCGAAGCGGGTGGCAAGAACGTGCTCGACATCCAGACGCGGGTGCATCGCGACGGCGACGCGTTCGTGCTGAACGGCCGCAAGTTCTATTCGACCGGCACGCTGTTCGCGCACTGGATTCCGGTGCTCGCGCTCGACGAATCGGACCAGGCCGTGCTCGCTTTCGTGCGGCAGGGCGCGCCCGGTTTGACCGTCGTGGATGACTGGAGCGGCTTCGGGCAGCGCACGACCGCGAGCGGCACGGTGATCGTCGAGAACGTGCGGGTGAGCCCGTTCGAGATCTTCCACACGCAGCGTTCGTACGACCGCCCGACCTTCGCGGGCCCGTTCGCGCAGATCACGACCGCCGCGATCGATCTCGGCATTGCGCGCGCCGCGTTGCAGGACACGATCGCGTTCGTGCAGCAGCATGCGCGCCCGTGGATCGACAGCGGTGTCGAACGCGCGAGCGAAGACCCGCTGACGGTCGCGCAGATCGGCGACATCGCGTACCGCGTGCACGCGGCCGAAGCGCTGCTCGCGCGCTCGGGCCGCTTCGTCGACGCGGCGAAGCGCGAGCCGAGCGAGGAGACGGTGGCGCAGGCCGCGATCGCGGTGGGCGAGGCAAAGATCGCGACGACCGAGGTATCGCTGCTCGCGGCGAGCAAGCTGTTCGAACTCGGCGGCAGCAAGTCGACGCTGGCGAAATACAACTTCGACCGCCATTGGCGCAACGCACGCGTGCATACGCTGCACGACCCGGTGCGCTGGAAGTATCACGCGATCGGCAACTACTACCTCAATGGCGTGAAGCCCGCGCGCCATTCCTGGAATTGACCGGCCCCTGACGAGGTAATTCGATGAGTCATCCCGTAAGTTCCGCGCAGGCATTGCCTGCGCACAATGCCGTGCCGCCGGCGGGCGGCCTGCGACGCAACTACCTGAGCCTGCCCGAACTGATCGCGCAGTCGATCGGCCTCGTCGGCGTGTCGGGCGGGATCGGTGTGCTGATCCCCGCCGTCTTCGCGACGGCCGGTAACGGCACGTGGCTGGCCTACCTGTTCGCGATCGTCGCGCTGCTGTTCGCATCGTGGAGCATCTCGGTGTTCGCGCGCGACTCGGCGTCGCCGGGCGCGCTGTATGCGTACGTGTCGGCCGGCATCGGGCCGGTCTGGGGCGCGATCTGCGGCTGGTCGCTGCTGATCGCCTATGCGGTGGCCGCCGCGGGCATCCTGCAGGGGACGATCAACACGTTTCTGGTGCTGGGCCGCGAAACCGGACTGCTCGGCAGCGCAACGCCGCTCGGCGCGGTGCTCGGGCTCACGGTCGTCACCGCGTTCGCCGCGTGGTACATCGCGTTTCGCGATATCCGGTTGTCCACGCGCTTCACGCTGTTCGTCGAACTCGCGACGCTGCTGCTGATCGCCGTCGTCGTGATCGGGACGATCGCGTTCGGCGGGCATCCGGTCGATCGCGCGCAACTGACGCTGGAAGGCGTGAAGCCGACGCAGTTGCAGCTCGGGATGGTGCTCGCGTTCTTCAGCTTCACGGGGTTCGAGAGCGCGACCGTGCTCGGCGCGGAAGCGCGGGACCCGTTCCGTGCGATTCCGCGTGCGGTGCTGATCAGCGTCGTCGGGCCGGCAATCCTGTTCGTGATCGGCGCGTACGGGATGGTGAGCGCGTTCCACGGGCAGACGCCGCCGCTCGATCAGGTCGACGGCCCGCTCGCGGTGCTCGCGCATCGGCTCGGGGCCGGCTGGGTCGGCGTGCTGATCGACGCGGGCGTGGCGCTGAGTTTCTTCGCGGCATTCTTCTCGTCGATCAATGCGGCGGCGCGGATCGTCTATACGTTCGGACGGCAGGGCGTGCTGCACGCGTCGACGGGCCAGGCGCACGAGCGCAATGCGACGCCCCACGTCGCGGTGGCGCTGATCACGGTGCTGGCGCTGGCCACCGCACTGGTGTTCACCGCGCGCGGCACCGCGCTGCTCGATTCGTATGGCTATCTCAGTTCGATCGCGACGTACGGCTGGCTGCTTGCGTACGTGCTGGTGGCGATCGGCGCGCCGCTTTACTTGCGCCGGCAGGGCCGGCTGCGCGTGCGGCATGTGGCGATCAGCGTCGTGGCGGTCGTGCTGCTCGCGATTCCGCTGGCCGGCAGCGTGTATCCGGTGCCGGCGGGCGTCTATGCGTGGCTGCCGTATGTGTTCGTCGCATTGCTGGCGATCGGGCTCGGGTGGTTCCTGGTGCTGCGCGTCCGGTTTCCGGAACGGTTGCGCGAGCTGGAGGCCGAGTTGCTGACGAAGTGACGGCTTGATATTGATCCGGATACCGAATCAGGCGGGTGATGTACGACGACACATCCGCGCGATGCTCACTCGGTCGCGTCGAAATCGCCCTCGCGGCCGTTCAGCATCGCGGTCAGCGTGCGCAGGCCGGCGTCGAGCTGATCCATGCTCGGCGCGGCCAGCGCGAGCCTGATCGCGTTCGGCGCATGGCCGGACGAAACGGCGAAGGTGGTCGACGGCGTCAGCCCGATGTCGCGCCGGGCCGCGGCTGCGACGAGGGCCTGCGAACGCCAGTGCGCCGGCAACGTCAGCCACAGGTGATAGCACTTGCCGTTGGTCCGGACATCGAAACCCGCCAGACGCTCGATCGCCAGCGCCTGACGTGCAATTGCGTCGATGCGTTTCAATCTCGCGAGTTCGGCCACGGTGCCGTCACGCATCAAGCGCTGAGCGGCTGCAAACGCGAACCCGGAAGCGGTCCATCCCCCCGAGCGTACCGACGCCATCACGCTTTCGCGCAGCCGCGGCGGCGGCACGATGAAGCCGAGGGTCAGGCCTGGCGTGACCCGCTTGGACAGGCTGTCGATCACGATGCAGGCGTCCGGGGCGAGTGCGGCCAGCGGCGGCTCGTCGCCGAGAAAGCCGTACACGTTGTCTTCGATGACCGGTATGTCGAGTTTGTCGACGACACGCAGCAGATCGGCGCGGCGAGCGGCGCTCATCGTCGTGCCGAGCGGATTCTGGATGGCTGGCTGAACGTAGATCGCCGACAGCCTGGCCTCGCGGTGGGCCTTTTGCACGGCGTCGGGCCGCACGCCGTCGTCGTCCATCGCCAGTGGCACCAGCGAGATCCCCAGCTTGGCCGCGATGCCCTTGATGAACGGGTAGGTCAATGCCTCCACGCCACAGCGTCCGCCGGTCGGCACGACCGCGGCAACGGCCGCGGCGATGCTTTGCCGCCCGTTGCCGGTAAACACGAGCTGGTCGGGCGATGGGGCCCATTCATGCTGCGCCAGATACGCGGCGGCAACGCTTCGGATGACCGGGGTCCCGGTACTCGTCGCCTCGCGTAACGCGGCGTCGAGCTCCGCAGGTCGGTGCAATCCGCGCAGGCTTCTGGTGATCAACGCGGTCTGGGCCGGGACGGTCGGGTAGTTGAACTCGAAATCGATCCGAACGCCGCGCGGCTCGCCCGGCGCAGCGGCCCCGCGTCGCGTCTCACCCGACACGAAAGTGCCTCGGCCGACTTCGCCGACCACAAGGCCGCGCCGTAACAGTTCCGCGTAAACCCGTCCCGCCGTCGATGCGGCGATCGCATGCTGGTCGGCGAAATGACGCTGCGGAGGCAGGCGGTCGCCCGGCCTGAGCGTGCCGTCGGCAATTTGGGCGGCGATCGCGTCGGCCAACTGCAGGTATTCGGAATTCGACATGGATTGCACCGATAACAATGAATATTGCACCGAGGTCAATGTTTTAATTGCACTGAGATAGACGGCGGTGCATTCTGCTTTCGTCAAGTCGATTGTACCGGGGCTGAAATGCTTGTGCGGCCCATGCGGCCTGCGGTGCGTTGGTGTACCGCATCGCCCCGGTACCTCATTGGAGAAGCAGCATGGGTGCAACGCGTTCAACCCGGATCCATCGTGCGGCGATGCCGCGCGTGCGACCCGCTCCGTGGCTGTCCGCCACGCCGCGATTCGAACCGGCATGGAGGTCGTGATGGCGACCCCTGCTGCGATGGGCCTGCAATTGACGCTGGCCACGATCCTGATCGCGTTTGCCGGCGTGTTCGTGATCGCGTTCATGCGCGGCGCGTTCGGTGGTGGATTCGCGATCATCGGCATTCCGCTGCTGTCCCTCGTGATGGACCCCGTGACGGCCGGCGGCTTGCTCGCCCCGCTGTTCATCGCGATGGACCTGTTCGCGCTGCGGTACTGGAAGCCGTCGACATGGTCGAAGCCCGACCTCGTGCTGCTCCTGCCGGGGCTGGTGGTCGGTATCGGGTTCGGTTACCTGGCTTTCCGCTTCCTCGACCATCGCGCCATCGAGCTTTTGATGGCGGTGGTCACGCTGGTCTTCGTCGGGCTGTGGGTGAGGGGCGGGGCGGAGCCGACGGTTCGTCCGCGTTCGTCGCCGAAGGCAGTCTCGGCCGGCCTTGCATCGGGCGTCACGACGATGGTCGCGCACTCGGGCGGGCCGCCGCTCGCGATGTATCTGCTGCCGCTTGGCCTCAGCAAGGAGATGTACGCGGGAACGACGAGCCTGTTCTTCACCGTGGGCAATGCGATCAAGGCAGTGCCGTGGCTGCTGATCGTGCAGCCGACCGCGAACGTCTGGGCGTTGATGGCGGTGTGCCTGCTTGCCATTCCGGCCGGCGTGGTGTTCGGCTGGCGGCTTCACGGCAGGCTGGACCAGCGCCTGATCTACCGGAGCTGCTACGGATTGCTGGCGGTGACCGCATTGAAACTGCTCTGGGACGGCGTTTCCGGCTATCTCGCGTAAAACCGGCGCGGGGCTGTCATGGTTCCGGTTCCCGGTTCTCATGGGTGGCTGAAAATCAGTAGTGCTGAGATGAAAACCCTCGAAAACGGGAGCATCCATACCAATCGATATCCTTCCCCCCGGCACCGTCGCGACGTCGATTCATGGGCGCGGCCGCAGCGGCCGCCATGGCGGGTTCGCTGAGTCGCCTTGCTTGTGCAGAAGCGGAAACGGCGCAGCCTGTCGCGGGCATTGCCCGATCGGCCCGCGGCGCCGGGGCCGCCGTGCGTCCGCTGCGGGTGCATGCGACCGACGCGCAGCTCGCCGATTTGCGGCGACGGATCGACGCGACGCGCTGGCTCGAACGGGAAACGGTCGCAGATGCATCACCCGCACGGGCATTTCGTCGGCCCGGCTGTACTGGCGGAACAGGCTCAACTTCCTTGAGCCGAAGCACGTGGCCATTCCGGTGGCCGTGAGCGTGTTTGCGGACGAGATCTACGCGGCGCCGAAGCGCTGGGTGCAAAACGCGTATCCGAGGCTGATCCACTACAACCGCTTGCCCAAGGGCGGTCACTTTGCACCGTGGGAGCAGCCGCAGGCGCTTTCGGGTGCGCAGCGCGCGAGTTTCCACGCACTGCGTTGAACGGCATCCGCGCGGCGGCGTGATTGGCGCACTATGCCCCGCCCGCCATCTTCGCCGCATCGACCACCATCTGCACGCCGAGCCCGCCAAGAATGAGCCCCATTGCCCAGCGCTGCGCGAGCAGCAGCATCGGGCGCCCGTGCAGGAACGTCGCGATGCTGCTCGAACAGATCGCCACCAGCCCGTTCGCGGAAGCGAACGCGACGATCAGCAGCGAACCGAGAAACAGCGATTGCCCGAGCACGCTGCCGTTCCGATAGTCGATGAACTGCGGCAGCAACGAAATGAACAGCATCGCGAGCTTCGGGTTCAGCACGCTGGTCGTCGCGCCCATCGCGAGCAGCCGCAGGGGGCGCTCTCTCGGCAATGCCTGCACCTCGAACGGCGAGCGGCCACCGGGCCTGACGGCCTGCCAAGCGAGATACAGCAGATACGCCGCACCAACCACGGCCAGCCCGCTGCCTGCATAGGGCACGCTCATGAACAGCGTCGTGATCCCGAACGCCGCACCGAACATGTAGAACAGGTAGCCGATCATCACGCCGCCGAGTGAAATGAGCCCCGCCGTGCGTCCCTGCGCGATCGAGCGCGACATCACGTAGACCATGTTCGGCCCCGGCGTGATCGCGAGCATGCCGCCGATGACGAGAAATCCATAGAGCGATCCGGACGTATGCATGTCTGATGATTCCTGCAACGAGTAAGGGTTGACGGGATTCATTGTCCGACCGTGGAGGAGAACAGTAAAACGGGATAAACTGAATCGATTGATCAGTTTTTCTGAAGAAGATGAAGAAGCTCGACCTCGATGTGCTCGCGATGGTGGTGGCCGTGGCGGAATCCGGATCCTTTGCGCAGGGCGCGCAGGCCGTGCACCGGTCGCCGTCGGCGGTGAGCATGCAGATCAAGGCGCTGGAAGACGCGCTCGGCAAGCCGCTCTTCATCCGCGACACGCGCAACGTGACGCCGACCGACGACGGCACGATGCTCGCCGAATACGGCCGCCGGATGCTGGCGATGCGCGACGAGGCGTGGGCGTCGGTCGTGCGCCCGGAGGTCCGCGGCCGCGTGACGATCGGCGTGCCCGACGATTACATTTCGTCGCTGCTGCCGCAGGTGCTCGGCAAGTTCGCCGCGATGCATCCGCGCGTGGAAATACGCGTGATCGGCCAGCCGAGCAGCGCGCTCGTGCCGATGCTGAAGGACAACACGGTCGACCTCGCGTGCCTCACGCGGATCAAGGGGGTGACCGGCGAGCTGATTCGGCTCGAACCGCTCGTCTGGGTCGGGTCGCCGAAGCGCAACGTGTGGGAAGAGCGGCCGCTGCCGGTGGCCTTTTTCACGCACGGCGGCAGCATGGCGCGCGATCACGCGGTCAAGGCGCTGAACCGGCGGAAGATCCCGTACCGGATGTCGTACGAGAGCCCGAGCCACCTCGGCCTGCTCAGCATGGTGGAGGCGGGGCTCGCGGTCGCGCCGCTGGCGCGCTGCTGCATTCCCGATCACCTCGTGCAACTGTCGGAAAGCCACGGGCTGCCGCCGCTCGGCGAAATGGAGGTCGTGCTCGCGCGCAGCGCGCAGTCCGCGCGCCCGCCGTGCGACTACCTGGCCGAGCAGATTCTCGGCGAATGGCGCACCTGAGCGGCCCGCCGCCGGCCGCGTTTCAGCAGGATTTCAGCAGCCATTCGCGGAACGCGACGAGCGACGGCAGCGTCTCGTTCCCCGGCGGGTAGACGAGGTAGTAGCTGCGCTGGCTGGTGATCGCGTCGCCGATCGACACGAGCTCGTGCCGGCTCAGCTCGTCTTCCACCAGCACCTTCGGCACCAGCCCGATCCCCATCCCGGCCCGCACCGCCTGGATCAGGTGCGACGTCAGCTCGAAGCTCGGGCCGATGCGCATCTGCCGATGGTCGAGCCGATAGTGCGAAAACCACTCCGCCCACGCCTGCTGGTTGCTCGTCACGCCGAGCAGCGTCTGCTTCGCGGCCCACGCCGGCGTGCGTGCGTCGGCCTTGCGGCGGCTTGCGCTGCCCGCGTCCGGCGGCGCGATCGCGATCAGGAACTCGTTGTACAGCCGGTGAGCGTGCAGGCCCGGCCAGTCGCCCGCGCCGACGGTGATGGCCGCATCGAGGTCGTCGTTGAGGAAATCGATGGCGCCGATCCGCGAATGGAGGTGCACGGTCACGCCCGGATGCGCGGCGTAGAAGTCGTGCAGGTGCGGCAACAGCCATTTCGAGCCGAAGGTGGGCAGCGTCGCGAGCCGCAGCGTGCCGGCGCCCGCCTGGTGCGACATCGCCTGCAGCGTCGCGCCGCGGATGCGCCCCAATGCGCCGCTCAGCTCGACGAAATAGCGGCGCCCGACTTCCGTCAGCTTCACCGAGCGGCCCTCGCGCCGGAACAGCGACACGCCGAGCTGATCCTCCAGCGTCTGGACCTGGCGGCTGATCGCGCTCTGGCTCAGCGACAGCTCGTCGGCCGCGCGCGTGTAGCTTTCATGCCGCGCGGCGGCCTCGAACACCAGCAGCAGCGACATCGACGGGGTGAGGCGACGGTAATTCATGAGTTTTATGCAATATTCGCCGGAGCAGAATTCGTTTGTTCATCGCGGAATATCCAAAGATACTGGAATTCCCGGTCGCGTGGAAACTTGCTAAAAAATCATGTTTCGGCCACGCGAGCCGGCCGGTTCCACCCACACTGCCGCTTTTGCCCATGTCGATCGCCCCGTTGCCCCGTCCCGCCAGCCCGCCCGCGCATGCATACCGTGACTTTCTCGCCGCGCTGCAGGCCGCCGGATTCGCCGGGGAAATCCGCGCGGACCATGCGAACCGGACGGTGCAGGCCACCGACAATTCGATCTACCAGCGCCTGCCGCAAGCGGTGATCTGCCCCGCGCATGCGGACGACGTCCGGCTGCTGGCGCGGCTGCTCGCCGAGCCCGCGCATCGCGACGTCGCGGTGGCCGCGCGCGGCGGCGGCACGGGCACCAACGGGCAGTCGCTGACCGACGGCGTGGTGGTCGACCTGTCGCGCAACATGAACCGGATCCTCGAAATCGACGTCGAGCAGCGCTGGGTGCGCGTGCAGGCGGGCGTCGTCAAGGATCAGCTCAATGCGGCGCTGAAGCCGCACGGGCTGTTCTTCGCGCCGGAACTGTCGACGTCGAACCGCGCGACCGTCGGCGGGATGATCAACACCGACGCGAGCGGGCAGGGCAGCTGCACGTACGGCAAGACGCGTGACCACGTGCTCGAGCTCGAATTCGTGCTGATGGGCGGCGAGCAGCTGCACAGCGACGCGCTCGCGGACGACGAGCTCGAGCGCCGCTGCGCGCGCGAGGACCGCATCGGCAAGGTCTACCGCACCGCGCGACGCATCAGCGACGACAAGGCGGCGCTGATCGAAGCGAAGTTTCCGAAGCTCAACCGCTGCCTGACCGGCTACGATCTCGCGCATCTGCGCGAACCCGACGGCCGCTTCAACCTGAACAGCGTGCTGTGCGGCGCCGAAGGCTCACTCGGCTTCGTCGTCGAAGCGAAGCTCAACGTGCTGCCGATCCCGAAGTATTCGGTGCTGGTGAACGTGCGCTACGCGGGCTTCATGGACGCGCTGCGCGACGCCCGCGCGCTGCTCGCGCACCAGCCGCTGTCGATCGAGACGGTCGATTCGAAGGTGCTGATGCTGGCGATGAAGGATTTCGTGTGGAGCAGCGTGGCCGAGTATTTCCCGCAGGACGACGCCCGGCCGACGCTCGGCATCAACCTGATCGAATTCAGCGGCGACGATGCGCAGGACGTCGATGCGCGCGTGAGCGCGTTCGTCGATCATCTGCGTAGCGACAAGAGCGTGGAGCGCCTGGGCCACACGCTCGCGGCCGGCGACGACGCGGTGAAGCGCGTGTATGCGATGCGCAAGCGCGCGGTCGGCCTGCTCGGCAACGTGCAGGGCGAGGCGCGCCCGCAGCCGTTCGTCGAGGATACCGCGGTGCCGCCCGAGAACCTTCCCGCGTACATCGCCGAATTCCGCGCGCTGCTCGACGCCCATGGGCTGCAATACGGGATGTTCGGGCACGTCGATGCGGGCGTGCTGCACGTGCGGCCGGCGCTCGACATGAAGGACCCGAAGCAGGCGGCGCTGGTGCGGCCGGTGTCGGATGCGGTGGCCGAACTCACGCAGCGCCACGGCGGCCTGTTGTGGGGCGAGCACGGCAAGGGCGTGCGCTCCGAATATGCGCCGGCGTTCTTCGGCGAACTGTATCCGTCGCTGCAGCAACTGAAGGCCGCGTTCGATCCGCACAACCAGTTCAACCCGGGCAAGATCGCGACGCCGCCGGAGCCCGCGATGCGGCTGCTGAAGATCGACGAAGTGCCGACGCGCGGCGACCACGACCGGCAGATCGACGAGCGTGTGTGGCAGAGCTACGGCACCGCGATGCACTGCAACGGCAACGGCGCGTGCTACAACTTCGATCCGGACGACGCGATGTGCCCGTCGTGGAAGGCGACGCGCGAACGCATGCAATCGCCGAAGGGGCGTGCGTCGCTGATGCGCGAATGGTTGCGCCTGCAAGGGCAGGCCGGCGTCGACGTCGTCGCGGCGGCGCGTGCGCGGCAGCCGTTCCTGGGCAGCCTTGCCACGCGCTGGCGCAACAGCCGCGCGGCGCGCAACGGCGAAGCAGATTTCTCGCACGAGGTGTACGACGCGATGGCCGGGTGCCTAGCGTGCAAGTCGTGCGCGGGGCAGTGCCCGGTGAAGGTGAACGTGCCGGAGTTTCGTTCGCGTTTCCTCGAGCTGTATCACCAGCGTTACCTGCGTCCGCTGCGCGACTACCTGATCGGCTCGCTCGAATTCACGATGCCGTGGATGGCGCGGGTGCCCGCGCTGTACAACGGGCTGATGCGGGCGGGATGGGTGCGCACGGTGCTGGAGCGGCACGTCGGCATGGTCGACAGCCCGCTGCTGAGCCGCTTCGATCTCGCGGCCGTGATTCGCCAATGGCAAGTGAAGCCGGCCGACCCGCAGGCGCTCGCCGCGCTGGGCGACGCGCAGCGCGCACGCAGCGTCGTCATCGTGCAGGACACCTTCACGCGCTATTTCGATACCGAGCAACTGGCGACGCTGATCGAACTGGCGGCGCGTATGGGCTTTCAGGTGTGGCTCGCGCCGCTGGCGCCGAACGGCAAGGCGCTGCACGTGCAGGGCTTTCTGCGCGCATTCGAGCGGGCCGCGATCCGCAATGCGACGCAACTCGCCGCGCTGGCGCGTTCGGGCGTCGCGCTGGTCGGCCTCGATCCGGCGATGACGCTCACGTATCGGCAGGAATACCTGAAGGTGACGGGGCTCACCGACGTGCCGAAGGTCGCGCTGCCGCAGGAATGGCTGCTGCAGGCGCTGCCGGAAGCCGGTACGGGAGCGGGTGCCGGCGTCGTGCCCGCGTCGTACCGGTTGCTGCCGCACTGCACCGAGAAGACCAACGCGCCCGACAGCGGCAAGCAATGGGCACAGGTATTCGCGCGACGCGGGCTGCGGTTGCAGGTCCAGGCGACCGGGTGTTGCGGGATGTCGGGTACCTACGGGCACGAGGCGCGCAATCTCGCGACGTCGAAGACGATCTACGCGCAGTCGTGGGCGGCGCACGTGGATGGGCCGGAGGAAGAGGGCGAGGCGCTGGCGACCGGCTATTCGTGCCGCAGCCAGGTGAAGCGGATGTCGTCGAAGCAGGTGCGGCATCCGTTGCAGGCGCTGCTCGATCACGTGCGGGCGGTGGGGTGACGATCGGGCGTCGCGTGTCGCGTTGCCCGTGAGGTGACTTTCGATTCAGCGTCGAGCGGCAAGCCTCGTGCCGTTGTCGACGCATGCCGGTGCTCAGGCGTCTGCTTTCGCCGTTTTTCCGGAACGGGGTTTTTCCACCGCGGGAAACGCACCGCCGCCGCGCGGCCGTTTCGGTTCGATCCGCATCTGCCGGATCACGCGCCGGAAATCGATCTCGTGCGCCGCCATCGTGCCGATCAGTTTCGCGATGACCGCGAGGTGGGACGGGACCGTGCCCTTGCTCGAATAGTTCGTGATCGAGCTTTCGTTCATCCGGATCAGGCGGGCGAACTCTCGCGCCGTCAGCTGTGCCTTCTTCAACTCCTGTTGAAATTCCGCATACGCCATTGCACACATGATGCTTCGTCTCCGTGAATCAGAATTCGGCCCGCGAGGCGCCGGCGCCGACGGATGGCGTTCCCGTCGTGCCGGCGCCGCGGCGGGTTACATCTTCACCTGGTCGAGGAAGGTCTTCTTGCCGCTCTTGTAGCCGTAGATCGAAATGATCCCGTGCGTCAGGTCGCCCTTCGAATCGAACGTCGTCGTGCCGATCACGCCTTCGTACTTCGTCGACGGCATCGCCGCGAGGATCTTCGCCGGATCGGTCGAGTTCGCGCGCTTCATCGCGTCCACCGCGATGTAGACCGCGTCATACGCGAACGGCGCATCGAACTTGATGCCCTGGTTGAAGCGCTTCTGGTACTTCGCGAGGAAATCCGCGCCGCCCGGCATCTTCTCGAGCGCCGCGCCTGCCTGCGAGCACAGCACGTTGTCGGCCGCCGGGCCGGCCAGTTCGGCCAGCGAGTCGGTGCACACGCCGTCGCCGGACAGGATCTTCGCGCGCAGGCCGAGCTGCTTCGCCTGCTTCGCGAGCGGGCCGCCGGTGGCGTCCATGCCGCCGTACATGATCGCGTCCGGGTTCTCGCCCTTGACCTTCGTCAGGATCGCGCGGAAGTCGACCGCCTTGTCGTTGGTCGCATCGTGCGACAGCACCTTCAGGCCGAGCGCCTTCGCCTTCTTCTCGAACTCGTTCGCGAGGCCCTGGCCGTACGCGGTCGAATCGTCGATCACCGCGACGCTCTTCACGCCTTTCGCCTGCGCATAGCTCGCGAGCGCCGGGCCTTGCTGCGCGTCGGTCGCGACGACGCGGTAGGTCGTCTTGAAGCCTTGCTGCGTATAGGTGGGGTTCGTGGCCGACGGCGAGATCTGCACGATGCCCGCGTCGCTGTAGATCTTCGACGCAGGGATCGACGTGCCCGAGTTCAGGTGGCCGATGACGGCAACGACCTTGTCGTCGACGAGCTTCTGCGCAACTTGCGTGGCCTGGCGCGGGTCGGCCGCGTCATCCTGCGCATCGAGTTGCAGCGTGACCTTCTTGCCGCCGATCGTGAGCCCCTTCGCATTGATTTCCTCGACCGCGAGGCGCGCACCGTTCTCGTTGTCCTTGCCGAGGTGCGAGATGCCGCCCGTCGTCGGTTCGACGCTGCCGATCTTGACGACCTGGTCAGCCATCGCGGTCGACGCGGCCGCGAATGCGGCGGCAGCCAGTGCGACGGTGATCAGGGGTTTGCAGCGCATGCCGACAGTGCTTCGTTCCATCTGCCATCTCCGAATTGAATTTTCTTGCTGTTGACGTCTCGACCGTCCGACGGCGAGGTCGGGGCGATCGGACGAGTCTCCGTACCCGTCATGGGCTTCACTGCATCGCGTCGTGCCCCGCGACGTGCGGCCCGGGTGAGCGCGCGAATCGGGGCCTGATGCGGTGCAATTCGTATGAATATATATGAAGCCGATTTTGCGCGCTGCAGCGAATCTCGTAGCGGGGCGTTCGCAGCGCGGCCGGCGCCCCGACATTCGAAGGTGCCGGATGCCGGAAATCGAGCGCCGCGGCGGGCCGCAGGCTGCGATTCGCTGTCGACGGCCTTACGACTGCATCCATTATTCGGCCGGTGGCCGGGACGAAGCCATGGACACTGATGTGCGGTCAATCCGGAACTGTTCGGTCGATTTGTCTGCACAGTTTGGACGATTTCGATGGCGCATCCGGTTGCGAGGCCGTGCTTCATCGGGATTGGCCCTCTCGATTTAACGCAACTAACGGTCAAGAGCGGCAGCGTCGACGAACTGGCGTGGATCGACCGCCCATGCCGCATATGCGGCTTTGCAGATGCCGGGGTTCGCCCCGGCCGGTTCGCTTGCGGATCGTCGGACCGATCGTGCCGGCCCGATGCCGCACCGATCCTAGGACCGTCCGCGCAACGCCACGAAGATCACGCCGGCAATCGCCAGCAGGCCGCCGCACACCGTCTCGATACCGGGCCGCTCGCCGGTCAGCACCATCGACAGGACCGTCGCGACCGCCGGCGTCAGATAGAGGAAGTTGGCGGCGCGCGCCGCGCCGAAGTAGCCGAGTGCGAAGGTCCAGGTCGCGTAACCCAGCGCGGCGGGGAAGATGCCGAGCGTCAGCACGGCCAGCGTCGTGTCGCGCGTCCCGCTGCCCAGCGCGACGAGCGCGCCCGGCAACCATGGTGTGAGGAGCAGCGCGCCGGCCAGCAGCGTGTACGCGGTGCAGGCCAGTGCGCCATACACCGGAATCAGCCGCCGCTGCAGCACGAAATAGCTGGCCGAACACAGGGCCGCGCCGAGGATCAGCGTGCTGCCCGCGCCGAGGACGAGGCCGCCCGGCTGCCCGCGCGCGATCACCGCGATGCCGGCGAGGCTGACCAGCGAGCCGAGCCAGCCCCAGCGATTGAAGCGCTCGCCCAGAAACACGGCGGCCAGCAGCGCCGTGAAGATCGGCAGCGTGTTCACGATGAAGCTTGCGGCGCCGGCCGAGACGGTCTGCTCGCCGGTATTGAGCAGCGCGTTGTAGAGCGCGATGCCGAGAAAGCCGCACAGCAGGAAGCGCAACGCGTCGACCCGGGTCGGCACGCGCGGCCGCCGCACCGCGAGCCACGCGATGATCAGCACGGCGGCAGTGGCGAAGCGCGCCGCCGCGAGTTGCAGCGGCGTCAGGCCATGCAGGCCGATCCGGATGAACGGGAAGGCGGACGCCCATGAAACGATCGTGAAGGCGACCGCGCCGGCCGCGATCAGCGGCTGTCGCGCAGGGCGCGACGACGGGGTGGAGAGTGTGTTCATGCGGCAATGATGCGACGTGGCAAGATGCTAAGCTAGCGCACAGATCAGCATGCAGATATGAATATGATTCACAGCTCGAGCCGGCGGCCGGCCAGTGCTTCAACCCGCGCGAAGCGGGCCTCGGCGGCGTTGCCCGTTGCGGCCCCATCGCCGGGTTCGCGGCCGCCGCTCGCGAGTCTCGAGACGGTGTGCACGGTTGCGCGCGAGGGTTCGTTCCTGGCCGCGGCCGATGTTTCCGGCGTGACGCACGGCGCGATCAGCCGGCGGGTGGCCGCTGTCGAAAACTGGCTCGGCCTGAGGTTGTTCGAACGTCATGCGCGCGGTGTGCGTCTCACGCCGGACGGCCAGCGCTTCGTCGGCCGGATCGAGCAGGCGTTCACGATCATCGACAGTGTGGCCGATCAGTGGCGCTCGCCACGTACGCCGCGGCTGGTCAGGATGAGCGTGGTGCCGGCCTTCGCGCAGCTCTGGCTGTTCGAGCGCCAGCATGCGCTCGAGAGCGAGGCGCCCGCGTTGCGGATCGAGCTCGGCATCGATCTGCGCAACGTGGATATCGCCGGCGGCGAAGCGGACCTGTCGGTCCGGTACGGGCGCGGCAACTGGCGTCAGCTCGAAACCCGTGCGTTCATGCCGGAACGGCTCTATCCGGTCGCGCATCCGCGGCTCGCCGCGCAACTCGCGAAGGCGCGCCGCCGGCGCGGCGATGCCGCGTTGCTCGACATGCCGTTGCTGCACGATTCCGACGTGACCGGCTGGCGCACGTGGTTCGACGCATTGGGCGTGCCGTTCAAGCCGCGTGCGCAGGATCGCCGTTTCGAGGATTACAACCTCGTGCTGGCCGCCGCCGAGGCCGGGCTCGGCGTGGCGCTCGCGCGGGTACCGCTCGCCGACGCCTATCTCAAGCGCAGCGACCTCGTGCGGGTGAGCCCGCACGAGGTCGATTCGGTGCTCAGGTATTACTTCGTGCACGCGAAGGGGGAGAATCGGCCTGAGGTGCTGGCGTTGATGGAGCGGATGCGGGCGGCGGTGGGAGCGGGCGGCTAGCGCCGGCCGGTGTATCGTGACGGTCCGCCACGGCACGCTCGTGGGGGGAAAAAGCGTTGTGCGATACGCGGCACTAGGCTCGGGCCGCCGGATCGACGACAATGCGACCGCGAAAAACGATGAGGTGGAGAGATGAACGAGATTCGAAAAGGGATGCATCCGTGCGGATGCGAGCGAGGTCAACAATGAACAAGCCGGACAAGTCGTCGAAAGCGCGTGCCGCGCTCGACCAGCTGTTTTCGGGCATGGCACCTGCGGATGCGACGCGCGCGTCGCGTCCGGGCAATCCGTTCGAAGCGAGCGCAGACGGTGCATCCGCCGACACGGGCGGGCGCGGCGGTATCGAAGTCACACTGTCGACCCGGATCCAGTTGCGCGGCTATCCGAATGCAAACGCATTCATGAAGCGCATGGCCGAAGCATGGGGGCTGGAGTGGGGGATGTACGACAGCGTCAAGGCCATCGCGACGCTGCCGGTCGGATGGCGAGCGCGCCGGCTGCCGGAAGTCACGCAGATCGTCGACGGACACGACGTGCTGCGCGCGGAGAGCAGCCTGCAGGGCGGCGAGATGTCGTATCTGAAAGTGCATCCGCGGTACTACATCGACGCACGCAAGGGGTTCGGCTGGGGCAAGTCGTCGAAGGCGTCCGACGATCCGGATCTCGACGGCCCCGACTGGAACTGCTTCGTGATCGATCGCGAAAAGTCCATCGAAGTGCACGAATTGACGACCTCGTCGCTGAAAGCCGACATGGACAATGCGCGGGCGACGCTGCTGAAATGGCTGGACGAGAACTATCCGAAACACCGCGATCCTTTCGCGTACTGGTCGGATTGCGAAGGGGCGTCGTAATTTTGCGTGGCTGCCCGGTTCGGGTTCGCGGGCACGCGCCGCGCGACCGGCGCCGGAGCGGGTGGGGTGCAAGTCGCTTCTATGCATCGGCCGGTTGCGATGGGAGCGTCAATTGAAACGAGCCAGTGTCGCACCGGTTCTCTGGGCAGCGTTCGGTGCGGCGGCCGGCTCGACCGTCGTCGAGCTGCTGCTCTGGCCGATCGTCGGCGACGATGCGATCGGGAACCTGTTGCGCGATACACGCCTCACGGCGGCCATCGTGATGGGGCGCGGCGTGCTCGGTGCGTCCGCCGGCTTCGATCCGCTCGTCATGGCGGTTGCGACCCTCGTGCATCTGGTGCTGTCGCTGGTCTATGCGGCCGTGCTGGCGAAGGGAATTCGCGACCTGTCGCTCGCGGCCTCGCTCCTCGCGGGCGGCGCGTTCGGCCTCATCCTGTACGGCGTCAACCTGTACGCCTTCACCGCGATCTTCCCGTGGTTCATCCCGGTTCGTGGCGCGATCACGCTCGTGGCCCATCTGGTATTCGGGATCACGGCAGCGGCTGCCTACCGCTCTGCCAGGCGCTAGGCCGGGCGCCAATCGACGGGGCCTGCGCCGGTCATTCGCACCGGACCCCTGGAATAAGCACGCGCGCCGCATCGTTTAGCCGTCAGGAGACCTTGTACGACGCGGCGGCGCATGAGCACCGCATGACGAATCGTGCGCGAGCAATCCGATCCGCCGGGCGCCGTCAGCGGCGCCGGGAGATCGAGTGGTCGGGGGTCATCAGGCAGGAGCCGATCATGTGCAACTGGTTTCGATCCGGGATAGGTATCGTCTGTCTCGGCTGTTCCGCGGCGGTCTTTGCGCAAACGTACGACGATCTGGCGGACGACACGACGAACTGCCGGGCGGTCGTCGCGCAAGCGAACATCGACGGCACGGAGCAGCAAATCGTGGGGCGTGCGTGCCTGCAGGACGACGGCACATGGCAGTTCGTGCAGAGTCCCGATGGTAGTGTTCTATGGTATCCGGCGGCGGACTATCCGTATGCGGACCTGTGGTACTGGGGGCCGCCGCTTTTCATCGGCGCAGGCGTGGGCTTCGTGTTCGTCGATCGATTCCATCGCTTCCACCACTTTCACCATTTCCACCACTTCGATCACGTCGTCCACTTCAACGAAATGGACCATCGTCGCGTCGGCGTGCCGGTCGGCGCCGGTTTTCACCATGGCGCGTTCCCGGCCGGCACAGTCGGCCGCGGATTCGGCGGCATGCATCCGTTCGGCGGCGTGAGCGGATTCGGTGGAATGCGGCGACGTTAGGCGGTGTTTCCGGCCGGACTCGCTGTCGCCATACACCTGCTAATCGAGCCGCCCGCGTAGATCCTCGAACGGAATCATCACGTGCGTGCGATACGCGGGTCGCGTTTTCAGCCGTTCGTACCACGCCTGCACATGCGGGAGGTCCGGCCGTGCGATGCCGAGTTCGAAGTAGCGATACAGGTGCGTGCCGGCCGCGATGTCGGCGAGCGTGAGCGTGTCGCCCGCGAGAAACGGCTGCCCGGCCAGCGCCGCATCGAGCGCCTGGAAGTGCTGCGCGCACTGCGCGATGCTTTGCTCGACGCGCACCGTGTCGCGCTGCTCGGGCGGCGTCCGGAAGTAGCCCCGGAACACGCCGTTCAGGAACGTCGGCTGCAACGTGGTTTGCGACCAGTCCATCCAGCGGTCGGCGCGTGAACGTTCGGCCGGGTCGTCGTGCCAGAAGCCGGGGCGTCCGTAACGTGCGGCGAGGTAGCGCAGGATGCTGTGCGATTCCCAGACGACCGTGCCGCCATCGTCGATCACGGGGATGCGCCCGTGCGGGTTCATCGCCAAAAATTCGGGCGTGTCGAGCACGCCGAACCGCCCGCCGGCCGGCACGTGCTGATGCGCAAGTGCGAGCTCGTCGACGAGCCACATCACCTTCTGAACGTTGAATGCATTGCGGCGCCCCCATACGGTCAGCATGCCGGCCTCCTTGTGTCGTGCGGAACGGGATCGCGGACAGTGTAAACGCCGCAGGCGCGCACCGTGGTGCGCGCCTGCAGGCTGTCGTCGATGTCGTCGTCGCCGTGCGGCGACGCGATCAGAACTTGTGGCGAATCCCGACGATCGCGAGTTCCTGCGTATCGGTGCCGGAGTTCACGCCGTACGAGCCGACCGACGCGGCTGCCTTCACGACCGCGCCGTTCGCGTTGAGCGTGTTGCCGCTCGCCTTCTGGTAGCCGAACAGCGCATACAGGTCGGTGCGCTTCGACAGCGCGTAGTCAGCGCCGAGGTTGACCTGGTTGTAGTGCGCGGAACTCGGACCCGTCAGCGACGTGTAGTTGTAGCCGACGCCCGCGCGCAGTGCCGGCGAGAACTGCCAGTTGAAGAACGCCGAGCCGTTGTTGAATTTCGCGTTCTGGCTGAACGCCGACAGCGTGTCCGCGCCGTACTGCGTATTCGAATACGCGAGGCCGAAGGTGGCGGGCCCGGCCACGTACTGGCCGGCCACGCGCACGATCTGGATCGACTTCGCGCTCGAGAAGCCCTGGTTGATCACGGTGTTGAACAGCGTGTCCGAGCTGCTCGACCACGTGCGCACGCCGTTCGCGACGGTGGAGCCGCCGTTCGCATAGAAGAAGCCGGCGCCGAGCGACAGCGGGCCGTTCGCGTAGCTCGCGCCGAAGCTGTACGTGCGGCCGCTGCCGGTGGCGCCCGCGACGCCGCCGAAACCGTACAGGCCTTCGAACTGGAAGCCCGAGATCAGCGGGCTCGTGTATTTCACCGAGTTGCTGACGCGCAGGCTGTTGTCGTAGTTGTCGAGGTCGCCCGGCGTCGCGAACACGCCGCCGAAGTAGTTGTCCTGCGTGAGGCCCTGCACGAGATCGACGACCGGATCGTACTGGCGGCCGAGCGTCACGGTGCCGTACGTGCTGCTCGCGAGGCCGACGACGGCCTTGCGGCCGAACTCGCGCCCGCCCTGGCCGAGCGCGCCCGTGCCGATGTTGAAGCCGTTCTCGAGCTGGAACAGCGCGGCCAGGCCGCCGCCGAGATCCTCGGTGCCGCGCAGCCCCCAGCGGCTGCCCGACAGGTTGCCGCTGCTGAACTTGACGAGGCTCGACGCGTTGCTGCCGTTCGCGTTCTGCGCGTTGTGCACGTACGCGATGCCCGCATCGGCAATGCCGTACAGCGTGACGCTGCTTTGTGCGTGCGCGCCGGCGGCGTAGAGGGCGGCCGGCAGCGCGAGCAGCGCGAATGAACGGATCTGTTTCATTGTGGGATTCCCCCCGGGTCGAATGGTCTGACGAGTCGGTGAACGATACGGACAGCGCATCGTCGAGGGAACCAATAAATTGTCGGATCGTTATGAGGCGGCGCAGAGATGGATGCGCGCGCAACCTGCCGGCGGCCCGCACGCGGGGATGCTATGCGTCATGCCGCCGCGACGCGTTTCTCAGCACGAGGGTCATCAGTTGCCTTCGCGAATCGACGCCGAGCTTCGCGAAGGCGCGCTTCGCGTAGGTATCGACGGTGGAGGTCTTGAGCCCCATCGATTGGGCGATGGCCGCCGACGTCATGCCCTGGATGAACGACGCACACACATGCATCTCGCGCGCGGTCAACCGTTCCTGCCATTCCGGCAGCCATTGCGCGACGAGGTCGAGATCGAGTTCGTCGCGCGGTGCGTCGTCGGCGGAGATCGCGCCGAGCAGGCGCTTGTGCGCGGACGCCAGCGGCAGCACGACTTGCGAAAGCTGCTTCAGCAGGCTCAGTTCCTTCAGCGAAAACGGCGGCAGCCGCCGTGAGCGCGCGATCGAGATCGAGTAGCGCGTGCCGCCCGTCACGCCGGCGATCACGCATTCGTCATGAATGTCGCCGGCATCGAAGAACAGATGCCGTAGCTCGCTCGACACGCGTTGCGCGGACACCTGCAGCAATTGCACGTCGTTTTCGGTTTCGATCGCCGCGTAAGTTGCATCGTCGCTCGCGTAGCTGCGGTAGTAGTGGCGCATCACCTGCGCGACCAGCTCGGGCTCGCGGCCGAAGCTGCCGATCCAGCCGACGCTGCGCCGGCCGGAAGACGCGCTGCGCTCGTAGTCGAGGTGCACGGCGTCGAAATCGACGTAGCGCACGAGCGTGTCGTAGACGGCGCGCATGAACTGCGGCGTTCCGACGGCTTGTGCGATGTCGCCCAGCGTTTCAGTCACGAACGCGACGTGGCTCAGCGGAAGATCGGGGGCGGGCAGCGCAGCGCTCATGGCGTCGTGTATCGAAGATTTTCAGGTGGCGCTACAGGTATCACGAATATTTTCGACTGCCTACGCGGGAATCTACCCAAACGGCGGGAATCGACGTCGCCGTTTGTCCCGGTTTTCGGGACTGACGCTGCCGGCCGCGATCTCTACATTGGCCCTTGTGCTGAACACCGCTCGACGGCGTTGACGCGAGTCCGGACCCGGACCGGGCGCAACGGCCGATCCCCATCACAAGGAGAATCCCCATGCGTATCCGTATCCGTCGTCAATCGGCGTTGCGCGCCGCGCGCGTCACGTCGGCGGCGCTGGCCGTCGCGGCCAGCCTGTCGGCCCATGCCGGCGACACCAACCTGAACGTGTACAACTGGTCGGAGTACGTCGCGAAGGACACGGTGCCCGTCTTCGAGAAGCAGTCGGGCATCAAGGTGCGCTACGACAGCTACGACAGCGACGATACGCTGCAGACGAAGCTGCTTGCGGGCAGCTCGGGCTACGACATCGTCGTGCCGACGTCGAACTATCTCGCGCAGCAGATCCAGGCCGGCGTGTACCAGAAGCTCGACAAGTCGAAGCTGCCGAATCTCGCGAACCTCGACCCGGTGCTGATGAAGATGGTCGCGAAGGCCGACCCGGGCAACCAGTACGGTGTGCCGTGGGCGTGGGGCACGACGGGGATCGGCTACAACGTCGAGGCGGTCAGGAAGCGGCTCGGCGACAACGCACCGACCGACAGCTGGGCGCTGCTGTTCGACCCGGCGAACGCGGCGAAGCTGAAGGGCTGCGGCATCTCGCTGCTCGACGCGCCGGACGCCGCGTTCGCGGCGGCGCTGCAGTACATGGGCAAGGACCCGGAGAGCAAGAACCCGGCCGACTACCAGGCTGCCTACGACGTGCTGAAGAAGATTCGCCCGTATGTCACGCAGTTCAGCTCGGCCGGCTATGCGGACGACCTGGCGAACAACGATGTGTGCGTCGTGCTCGGCTGGTCGGGCGACGTCGGTATCGCGCGGCGGCGCACGCTGGACGCAAAGCGTTCGTACGAGATCCGCTACGTGAACCCGAAGGAAGGCGGCCTGCTGTGGTTCGACGTGATGGCGATCCCGAAGGATGCGCCGCATCCGGAAGCCGCGCTGAAGTGGATCAACTACATCGAGGATCCGAAGACCAACGCCGCGATCACGAACGAGATCTTCTATCCGAGCGCCAACAAGGCCGCGCGCCCGTTCGTGACACCGGCGATCGTGCAGGACCCGGGCATCTACCTGTCCGACGCGACGATCGCGAAGGCGTCGCTCGCGATGCCGCGCAGCGCAGACATCGCGCGGATGCAGAACCGTCTGTGGCTGCAGCTGAAGTCGGGTGGTTGAGGGAGACGACGATGATCCATACGCTCCCTGCCGCAGCGGTTGCGGGCACCGCCCGCGGCAATGCGGACGCCTTCGTGCGCCTCGAAAACGTCGTGAAGACATTCGGCGACAGCACCGCTGTCGACAACGTGAACCTGACGATCGCGAAGAACGAGCTGTTCGCGCTGCTCGGCAGCTCGGGTTGCGGCAAGTCGACGTTGCTGCGCATGCTCGCCGGGCTCGAGACGGCCACCTCCGGCAAGATCTTCGTCGATGGCGAGGATCTCGCGTCGCTGCCGCCGTACCGCCGCCCGGTGAACATGATGTTCCAGTCGTACGCGCTGTTCCCGCACATGACGGTCGAGTCGAACGTCGCGTTCGGCCTGAAGCAGGAAGGCACGCCGAAGCAAGAGATCAAGGAGCGCGTGGCCGATGCGCTCGCGCTCGTGCAGATGAGCAAGTATGCGCAGCGCAAGCCGCACCAGCTCTCCGGCGGACAGCAGCAGCGTGTCGCGCTCGCCCGCTCGCTGGTGAAACGCCCGAAGCTGCTCTTGCTCGACGAGCCGATGTCCGCGCTCGACAAGAAGATCCGCCAGAAGACCCAGCTCGAACTCGTGAACATCATCGAGAAGGTCGACGTGACCTGCGTGATGGTCACGCACGACCAAGAAGAAGCGATGACGATGGCCAGCCGCCTCGCGGTGATGAGCGAAGGCAAGATCGTCCAGATCGGCGCGCCGGGCGAGGTGTACGAATTCCCGAACAGCCGCTTCTCGGCCGAATTCATCGGTTCGACCAACCTGTTCGAAGGGCGCGTGGTCGAGGACGAGCCCGATCACATCTTCGTCGAGAGCGACGACCTCGAGGCGCGCATGTACGTGAGCCACGGCGTCACGGGCCCGCTCGGCATGCCGGTGGGCATCTCGGTGCGCCCGGAGCGCATTCACGTGTCGCGCGAGAAGCCGGGCTCGAAACACAACTGGGCACGCGGCGTCGTGACCGACATCGCGTACATGGGCAGCTACTCGCTGTACCACGTGCGCCTGCCGAGCGGCAAGACGGTGGTATCGAACCTGTCGAGCTCGCACCTGATGAACGACAACGCACCGGCGTGGAACGACGACGTGTTCGTGTCGTGGTCGCCGGCCAGCGGCGTCGTGCTGACGCAGTGAGGACGACGCGATGAGAACCTCCGCCTCCAATCCGTCCGCGCCGGTGCCGACCGGCGCCCGCCCGGGCCGCTTCGACTTTCTGTCGCGCTTCCTGCCGTCGGGCCGCAGCGTCGCGATCGGCGTGCCGTTCGTGTGGCTTGCCGTGTTCTTCGCGCTGCCGTTCGTGCTGGTGCTGAAGATCAGCTTCGCCGACCAGATGCTCGGTATCCCGCCGTACACCGCACTCGCGCGGCTGGAGGCCGGCACCGTGCAGGTCGTGCTGTCGCTGAAGCATTACGCGCTGCTGCTGCAGGACGACCTGTACCTGAACACCTACGTCAGCTCGCTGAAGATGGCTGCGGCATCGACGCTGATGTGCCTGCTGGCCGGTTATCCGATCGCGTACTTCATTGCGCGCTCGGCGCCGGGCCGCCGCAACGTGCTGATGATGGCCGTGATGCTGCCGTTCTGGACGTCGTTCCTGATCCGCGTCTATGCGTGGGTCGGGATCATGAAGGACGACGGGCTGCTGAACCACGTGCTGGCGTCGCTCGGCGTGATCGCGACACCGCTGCGCCTGTATCACACCGACGCGGGCGTCTACATCGGGATGGTCTATTCGTACCTGCCGTTCATGGTGATGCCGCTGTACGCGCACCTGGTGAAGATGGACCTCACGCTGCTCGAAGCCGCGAACGATCTCGGTGCAACACCGTGGTCCGCGTTCTGGCGCATCACGCTGCCGTTGTCGAGGAACGGCATCGTCGCGGGCAGCCTGCTCGTGTTCATCCCGGCGGTAGGCGAATACGTGATTCCCGAGCTGCTCGGCGGCGCGAACACGCTGATGCTCGGCCGCGTGATGTGGGATGAATTCTTCAACAACATGGACTGGCCGATGGCGTCCGCGGTGACGGTGACGATGGTGCTGCTGCTGCTCGTGCCGATGGCGCTGCTCCATTACAGCCAGACCGAAGCGGAGCCCAGGTCATGAACCGTGCGAATCGCATTCTGTCCGCGTGCGTGCTGGGCGCGGGCTTCCTGTTCCTGTACATCCCGATCGTCAGCCTGGTCGCGTACTCGTTCAACGCGTCGAAGCTGGTGACGGTGTGGTCGGGTTTCTCGCTGAAGTGGTACGGCGCGCTGCTGCACGACGACGAACTGCTCACGGCCGCCTGGCTGTCGCTGAAGATCGCGCTGCTGACGGCCACCGCGTCGGTCGCGATCGGCACCTGGGCCGGCTTCGTGCTCGCCCGCATGGGGCGTTTTCGCGGCTTCACGCTGTATGCCGCGATGATCAACGCGCCGCTCGTGATTCCGGAGGTGATCCAGGGCATCTCGCTGCTGCTGCTGTTCGTCGCGATGCAGCAGACCTTCGGCTGGCCGGCCGGGCGCGGCTGGCTGACGATCTGGATCGGCCACGTGATGCTGTGCCTGTCGTTCGTCGCAGTGATCGTGCAATCGCGCGTGAAGGAGCTCGATCGCTCGATCGAGGAAGCCGCGCTCGATCTCGGCGCACGGCCGTGGAAGGTGTTCTTCGTGATCACGCTGCCGCTGATTGCGCAGGCGCTGGTGTCCGGCTGGCTGCTTGCCTTCACGGTGTCGATCGACGACGTGATCCTGTCCGCGTTCCTGTCGGGTCCCGGTTCGACGACGCTGCCGCTCGTCGTGTTCTCGCGCGTGCGGATGGGGCTCAACCCGGAGATGAATGCGCTCGCCACGGTATTCATCACGGTCGTGACGATCGGGGTCGTCGTCGTGAACCGCGCGATGCTGGCCCGCGAGCGGCGGCACGCGCGCGACACGCGGACGTGGCATGCGGCATCCACGCCCGAGGTATCCGGGAACCCCGCGTCACCGTCCGCCATGTTGCCCGCGCGCGCGCCTGCCGCGCCGCCGCTGCACGACCGCATCCCGCATCCCACGAAGTGACGAACAGTGACGAACGACCAGGAGACATTCCATGAAAAAGAAGATGCTCTGCGCGCTGATCGCCGGCGCGCTGCCGGGGCTGGCCGCGGCGAATTCGAGCGCCGACGAGATCCGGACGCTGCAGCAGCAGATCGCGGTGCTGCAACGGCAGATGAGCGCGCTGCAATCGCAGCTCGGCGCGAAGCCGTTGACCGTACCGGTGGCGTCGAACGCGACGAATGCATCGAACGCCGCGACAGGCGCGGCGGTTGATCCGTCCGCACCCGGCTACGGGCAGGCACCCGCCGTGCTGACCAACGACGACGTGTCGGAAATCCGGCAACAGGTCGCGAACCAGCAGCTGAAGGTCGATTCGCTGACCGACGCCGCGCGCACCGGCCCGATCGCCGGGCTGTCGGTGACGGGCTACCTCGACCCGACCTACGTGGTCAACCGGGGTGCCGGCACGTCGTCGTTCCAGTTCGCGAATCACGAGAGCGCGTACACCTACTACAACAGCACGTTCGGCGATGTATTCCTCGACATCAAGAAGACGTTTGGCGTCGGCCCGACCGCGCCGTCCGCGGAAATCACGCTGATGCCGAACCGCGGCGCGGGCCTGTCGATGATGACGGGCAGCGGCTCGAGCGGCCTGAATATCGTCAACACGGCCGTCCTGACCGTGCCGCTGTCGGGCACGACGGCGCTCACCGGCGGACTGGTGACGGGCTTCGGCGGCTATGAATACCAGCAGTCGAACATGATGCTGACGCTCACGCACAACCTGCTGTACGACTTCTCCGATCCGGGTTCGTCGATCGGCGCGGGCCTCAACTACCTGAGCGCGGACGGCCACTGGGCGTGGAAGTTCTTCGTCGGCAACGAGCAGTTCCGCAGCACGGGCGCGGTCACGCAGACCGGCGTCAACGCGCTCGGCGACCCGGTCACGACGAGCAACAAGGTGCCGACCTTCACCGCGCGCGTCGATTACCTGCGCGGCAGCGCGCTCGACGTCGGCGGCTCGATCAGCATCGGCCGCCAGACGCTGCCGAGCGCGGTCGACCCGGCGACCGGGAACGTGCGCTATGGCGTGGGCGGCAACGCATCGAGCGCGTACGGCGCGTTCTTCTTCGGCGAGGCCGATGCGACCTACACGCTCGCCGATGCGCAGTACAACGCCGAGTTCGATTACGGCCAGCAGCAGCACGGCGCGTTCAACGGCGGGCTCGCACAGTGGTTCGGGCTGTCGCTGCTCGCGCACCGCAAGTTCAACGCGCCGGTGGTAGGCCGCATGGGCGCGACGCTGCGCTACGACCTGCTCGTGAACCGGAAGAACGGCGGCGGCGGCTCGTCGATCGGCCTGAATGGCAACGGGATGGATCCGTACAACGGTTTCGGCATCGATGCCGACTGCCTTGCGCTGTCGAAGGCGAGCGGCGGCGTCGGCTTCGAGTGCAAGGGCGCGACGCGGCAGGCCGCCGCGTTCGACCTGCTGTTCTACCCGACCCAGCAAGTGACGGTGAAGGTCGAATACCGGCACGACTGGGCGAGCAACAAGGTTTTCCTGCGTCACGACGGGTCGTACGAGAAGTCGAACGACCTGCTCGCCACCCAACTCATCTACGCGTTCTGACGCGGCGCCGTTCGCGAGTCTTGCACATGCTCAAGTTCGAAAACCAGCAACATGTTCAGTCCTACTATGCAGCGACGGCGAACAACCGTACGCGGCATCCGTCGCTCGACGGGGCCGTGACGGCCGACGTCTGCGTGATCGGCGGCGGGCTCACGGGCCTGTCCGCGGCACTCGAACTCGCCGAGCGCGGCCATTCGGTCGTGCTCGTCGAGGCGTCGAAGATCGGCTGGGGCGCGAGCGGGCGCAACGGCGGCCAGCTGATCGCCGGGTACGCGTGCGATATCGACACGTTCTCGGCTTACCTGCCGGAAGACGACGTGCGGCGCGTCTGGGCGATGGGGCTGGAGTCGGTCGAGATCGTCCGGCAGCGGGTCGAGCGGTACGGCATCGATTGCGACCTGACTTCCGGCTATCTGACCGCCGCGATCAAGCCGCGCCATCTCGATGCGCTGCGCGCGTGGCGCGATACCGCGGCGAGCCGCTTCGGCTATCGCGGCTACGAAGTCGTCGAGCGCACCGACATGCATCGCTTCGTCGCATCGGATCGCTACTTCGGCGGCCTCCGTTACGAAGGCAGCGGCCACCTGCATCCGCTGAACTACACGCTCGGCCTTGCACGGGCGGCGCGCGAGGCCGGCGTGACGATCCACGAGGATACGCCCGCGCTCGCGCTCGACCGCGCCGCACCGTATCACCGCGTGACATGCGCACGCGGACACGTGGATGCCCGTCACGTCGTGCTGGCCTGCAATGCATACCTCGGGCAGCTGGCGCCGGCGCTCGCGCGCAAGATCATTCCGGTCGCGACATACCTGATCGCGACGGAGCCGCTCGGCGACGCGCGTGCGGCCGAAACGATGCCGGCCGATGCGGCGATCTGCGACACCCATTCGGCGCTCGACTATTTCCGGCTGACACGCGACCGCCGGCTGCTGTGGGGCGGCAAGGCCAGCAGCTCGACGAATACGCCGCGCGACCTCGCGGCCGCGATGCGGCGCGACATGCTGAAGACGTTCCCGCAGCTGGCCGATGTGCGGATCGACTATGCGTGGGGCGGGCTGATCGACGCGACGATGAATCGCGCACCGCATTTCGGCAGGCTCGAGCCGACCGTGTATTTCGCGCAGGGCTTTTCCGGGCACGGCGTCAACGTGACGGGCCTGGCGGGGCGGCTGATCGCGGAAGCGATCGATGCACAGGCCGCGCGCTTCGACCTGTTCGGCCGGATTCGCCATCGCGACTTTCCGGGCGGCCGCGCACTGCGCACGCCGATGCTGGCGCTCGCGATGACCTGGCACCGGATGATGGACCTGCTCTGACCCGCGCGGGCAGCGCGTCTGTCCTTCCGCACCGCACCGAAACGTTTCGAATCACTCATGCCCTGGAGGCACTCATGACCAACATCACGAATATCGTCGACCTGATGCGCGCACCGGCGAAGCTCACGCAGAGCCGCGTGCCGAACGGGTTGCTGCTCGACGGCAATCCGCAGCAGACGCTGTCGCATCACTACATCAGCCCGTGCGGGCAGTTCAGCTGCGGGATCTGGGCATGCACGCCCGGCCGCTGGACGATCGAGTACGACGAGTCGGAGTATTGCGAGATGCTGAGCGGCGTCGCGATCGTGCGCGATGCGGAGGGCCGCGAGCGCGTGCTGCGCGCGGGCGACCGCTTCGTGATTCCACCGGGTTTTCGCGGCACGTGGGAAGTCGTCGAAACGTGCCGCAAGATCTATGCGTCGCACGCACCGCTGGCCGGACAGCCGGGCGCATGACGCGCGGCCGGTTCAGGACAACCATCCAAATCAACGAGGAGCAACTCATGACCCAGGAATTGTGGCGTCTCAGCGCGGCCGAGATGGCCGGGCGCGTCGCGCGTCGCGACGTGTCTGCCACTGAACTCACGCGCAGCTGCCTGCAGCGGCTCGAAGCGGTGAACCCCGTCATCAACGCGATCGTGGACGTGATGGCCGACAGCGCGTTGCAGGCCGCGTCCGATGCCGATGCCACGATCGCGCGCGGCGCACCGGTCGGCCCGCTGCACGGCGTACCGGTGACCGTGAAGATCAACGTCGACACGGCGGGATACGCGACGACCAACGGTGTGCGCGCGTTTTCGGACGTGGTTGCGCACGAGGACAGCCCGGTGACCGCGAACCTGCGCAAGGCCGGTGCGATCGTGATCGGGCGCAGCAATGCGCCGGCGTTTTCGTACCGCTGGTTCACCGACAACGACCTGCACGGCCGCACGTCGAATCCGTGGAATCCGTTGCTGACGCCAGGCGGTTCCAGCGGTGGTGCCGCTGCGGCCGTGGCCGCCGGCATCGGCGCGATTGCGCACGGCAACGACCTGGGCGGCTCGATCCGCTACCCGGCCTACGCGTGCGGCGTCGCCGGGCTGCGGCCCAGCACCGGGCGCGTGCCGGCGTACAACCCGACGCAGTCGAAGGACCGCACGCTCGCGGTGCAGCTCGCGTCCGTGCAGGGGCCGCTCGCGCGCACGGTCGGCGACCTGCGGCTCGCGCTCGACGCGATGGCCGCCGGCGACGCGCGCGACGCATGGTGGATGCCGGTCGCGCCGAATGCACGCGAAGCCGCGTTCCCCGCGCGCGTGGCCGTTTGCGCGGCGCTGCCGGGCGTGCGGTCCGATCCGGTGGTGGTCGACGCGATCCGGCAGGCCGCCCGCTGGCTTGAAGAAGCCGGCTGCATCGTCGAGGAAGCAGTGCCGCCGCGGTTCGCCGAAGCGTGCGAACTGTGGCTGGACCTGGTGACCAACGAAGCGCGCAGCGGACTCGGCGACGTGATCATGCAGCACGGCGACGCGGCGATCCGTACCGCGTTCGCGAGCCAGCGCCGTCTCGCGAAGCCGCTGGACCTCGAGGGCTACATGAACGGCCTCGCGCGGCGCACCGCGCTGCTGCGCGACTGGCAGCAGTTCTTCGCGCGCTATCCGCTGCTGCTGATGCCGGTGTCGTGCGCGCAGCCGTTCGCGATCGACGCCGATCAGCACGGCGACGACGCGATGCGCGCGATCGTCGAGCGGCAGGGGCCGCTGCTCGCGACCGCGCTGCTCGGGCTGCCGGGGCTGTCGGTGCCGACCGGCATCCGCGACGGCGTGCCGACCGGCGTGCAGCTCGTCGCCGGTCGATTCCAGGAAGCGCTGTGTCTCGCCGCCGGCGAAGCGATCGAGGCACGCGCGGGCATCTTCACGCCGATCGATCCGGTCACCGGGTCGTGATGCGGGACTTTTCACGGGGAAACGCATGAATCAACCGACATTCGAAGACTGGCAGGCCCGCGCGGCCGTGCTGCGGGTCGAAGGGCGCGCGTTCATCGACGGCGAGGCGCGCCACGCGCACACCGGCGCGACCTTCGCCTGCGTGAGCCCGATCGACGGTGGCGTGCTCGCGCACGTGGCCGATTGCGGCACCGACGACGTCGACCTCGCGGTGACGGCCGCACGCCGCGCGTTCGACGCGCGGAGCTGGGCCGGCATGAATCCGCGCGCCCGCAAGGCGGTGCTGCAGCGCTGGGCCGCGCTGATGCGCGAGCATCTCGACGAGCTCGCGCTGCTCGAGACGCTCGACACCGGCAAGCCGATTGCCGATACCACGGCGATCGACGTGCCGGCTGCCGCGCATTGTGTCGACTGGTATGCGGAAGCGATCGACAAGATCGGCGGCGAAGTCGCGCCAGTCGACCATCATCTGGTCGGGCTCGTCACGCGCGAGCCGATCGGCGTCGTCGCGGCCGTCGTGCCGTGGAATTTCCCGCTGCTGATGGCCGCATGGAAATTCGCGCCGGCGCTCGCGGCCGGCAACAGCGTCGTGCTCAAACCGTCCGAGAAATCGCCGCTCACCGCGATCCGGGTTGCGCAGCTCGCGTGCGAGGCCGGTATTCCGCCCGGCGTGTTCAGCGTCGTGCCGGGTGGCGCTGAGCCGGGCAGGGCGCTCGCGCTGCATCGCGACGTCGACTGCATCGCGTTCACCGGGTCGACGCGCACGGGGCAGCAGATCATGGCGTGCGCCGCGCAGTCGAACCTGAAGCGTGTGTGGCTCGAACTCGGCGGCAAGTCGCCGAACATCGTGCTGCGCGACTGCCCCGATCTCGACCGTGCCGCGCAGGCGGCCGCCGACGCGATCTTCTTCAACATGGGGGAAGTGTGTACGGCCGGCTCGCGTCTGCTCGTGCATCGCGACATCAAGGACGCATTCGTCGCGAAGCTGGTCGGCGCGTCGCGGCGCTTCGCGCCCGGGCACCCGCTCGATCCGTCGGTGACGATGGGGGCGATCGTCGATCGTACGCAGCTCGATCGCGTGATGGGGTATATCGATGCCGGGCGCGACGAAGGCAGGCTCGTCACGGGCGGCGCGCGCGTGCGAGAGGAGACGGGCGGGTTCTATGTCGAGCCGACGGTGTTCGAGGTGAAGCCGGATGCGAAGATCGCGCGCGAAGAGATCTTCGGGCCCGTGCTGTCGGTGATCGTGTTCGACGATGTCGACGAGGCCGTGCAGATTGCCAACGACACCAAGTATGGGCTGGCCGCGGCCATATGGTCGGCGGATCTCTCGACCGCACACGCTGTGGCACGACGTCTGCGCGCGGGCACCGTGTGGGTCAACTGCTACGGCGACGGCAGCGATGACATGAACTTCCCGTTCGGCGGTTACAAGCTGTCGGGCAACGGTCGTGACAAATCGCTGCATGCGCTCGACAAGTACACCGAGCTGAAGTCGACGGTCGTGCGGTTGTAATGTCACGGGCGACGCACGGCCTGGGCAACGAGGCCGCGCGTCTTGCGCATCCGGACGGGCGGCTTACTGCTCCGCCTTCTCCGCATCCGCCGTCTCTCCGAGGAATCCGCCGCTCTGGTGCGCCCACAGCGCCGCATAGATGCCACCGGCCTGCAGCAGCTGCTGGTGCGTCCCTTCCTCGACGATGCGCCCTTCGTCGAGCACGATCAGCCGGTCCATCGCCGCGATGGTCGACAGCCGGTGCGCGATCGCGATCACCGTCTTGCCGCGCATCAGGTCGTCGAGGCTGCGCTGGATCGCGACTTCGACTTCGGAATCGAGCGCGCTGGTTGCTTCGTCGAGCACGAGGATCGGCGCGTCCTTGAGCATCACGCGCGCGATCGCGACGCGCTGCCGCTGGCCGCCCGACAGCTTCACGCCGCGCTCGCCGACCTCGACGTCGTAGCCGCTGCGGCCGTGGCGGTCGCGCAGCCGGTCGATGAACTCGGACGCTTCCGCGCGCACGGCCGCGTCGTGCATCTCGCGCTCGGTCGCGTCGGGTCGCCCGTACAGCAGGTTCTCGCGCATCGTCCGGTGCAGCAGCGACGTATCCTGCGTGACCATCCCGATCGCGCCGCGCAGGCTGTCCTGCGTCACGTGCGCGATGTCCTGCCCGTCGATCCGGATCGCGCCGCCGCCCACGTCGTAGAAGCGCAGCAGCAGGTTCACGAGCGTCGACTTGCCGGCGCCCGAGCGGCCGATCAGGCCGATCCGCTCGCCGGGCCGGATCGTCAGGTTCAACCCGTCGAACACAGCGCGATCGTTGTCCTCGTGTGCGAACTGCACGTTGTCGAACACGATCCCGCCGCGCTGCACCGCGAGCGGCTTCGCGTCGGGCGCGTCGACCACGCTGTGTACCTTCGTCAGCGTGTTGATGCCGTCCTGGATCGTGCCGACGTTCTCGAACAGCTCGGTCATTTCCCACATGATCCAGTGCGAATAGCTCGACAGGCGCAGCGCCATCGCGATCACCGCCGCGACGACGCCCGCGCTCGCCTCGCCGTGCATCCACAGATACAGCGCGAGGCCGGTCGAGCCGACCAGCAGCAGTGTCGACAGCAGGTGGTTGACGACCTCGAACGCGCTGACGAGCCGCATCTGCGCGTCGCCGGTCGCCTTGAACGCTTCCATCGCGCGGCGCGCGTGGTCGGCTTCGCGCCGCGTGTGCGAGAACAGCTTCACGGTCGTGATGTTCGAATACGCGTCGGTGATGCGGCCCGTCATCAGCGCGCGCGCGTCGGCCTGGCGGCTGCCGACGGCACCGAGGCGCGGCACGAAATACGCGCACGCCAGGCCGTAGCCGAGCGCCCACAGCGCGAGCGGGATCATCAGCCGCCAGTCGAAGCTGGCCGCGAGCGCGAGGATGCCGATCAGGTACGCGGCGACGCCGATCACGACGTCGACCGACATGAACAGCGCATCGCGCACCGCGAGCGCGGTCTGCATGATCTTGGTCGTCACGCGGCCGGCGAACTCGTTCGCGTAGAACGACAGGCTCTGGTCGAGCATCAGCCGGTGAAACAGCCAGCGCAGCCGCATCGGGAAGTTGATCGCGAGCACCTGGTGCTTGACCATCGTATGCAATGCGATCAGCAGCGCGCTGCCGGCGAGGATCGCCGCGAACCCGGCAAGCGTGCCGAAGTGCCGGCCGCCGAAATCGGCCGGCGTCGCGGACGCGAGCCAGTCGACCACGCGGCCCATCATCGCGAACAGCGCGGCTTCGTACGCGGCCAGCGCGGCCGACGTCAGCGCGATCAGCAGGATCCAGCTGCGCGCGCCTTTCGTGCACGCCCAGACGAACGAGAAGAAACCCCGCGGCGGCGTGACGGGATCTTCGAGCGGGAAAGTCGGCAGGCGCCGTTCAAACCACGAAAACATCGACTTGTTCTCCTTGTGCGGCCCGATGCAGCGCGCGGGCCGATGATGCCGGGGCCGGCTGCGATGCGGTCATCGTGTGCCGGCACATCCGTCCGGCCGATGGACGTTGCGCCGCGATTCGCGTGGCCCGGCGTGAAGTGTCGCATCGATTCGAGCGGGCTGCAGGCCGGTTGTAAGCCGACCGGCCAGGCGAACGGCGTCGTACTCGCGCATCTGGCTCGCAGGCACGGTCACGCGCCGTTAAAAAAACCCTTGACTCTCTATCTATGAGTAGATAAAGTTCGATCCATGGAAACGAAACCCACCGTCCGCGAACAGATTCTCGACCACGCGATCACGCTGATGATGCTGCGCGGTTACAACGGCTTCAGCTATCGAGACCTGTCCGACCTGGTGGGCGTGAAGACGTCGAGCATCCACTACTATTTCCCGTCGAAGGACGATCTCGTACTGGAAGCGGTGTCGGTCTACAGCGACGACGTCCTCTCGGCCGTGCGGACGATCGATCCGGCGCTGCCGGCCGACGTGAAGCTGAGCCTTTATACGAAGATGTTCGGCCGCACGCTCGGCGACGGCAACATGATCTGCCTGTGCGGGATGCTGGCGGCCGATATCGAGTCGTTGCCGGAGAACGTGCGGCAGGCCGTGCAGGCGTTCTTCAAGGCCAACGAGAGCTGGCTCGCGGAGTTGCTGGCGCAGGGCGCGAAGGAAGGCACGCTGCAGTTCAGCGGCAAACCCGACACGGCCGCGCGCACGTTGTATGCGGCGTTCCAGGGCAGCGTGCTGGCCAGTAGGCTGTTTCACACGCGGGCGCGTCTCGAGGATGTCGAGGCGGTCTGGAAAACGCGGTCCTGACGGACGGCGCAAGCAGTCGGGCGGTTCGCCGCCTTTTGTTGGGCTTTGTTATCTATCTGATGGTAGATAGATGAATCGGGCAGGTGGATCAACCACCTGCATTTTTTGGGGATGTTTATCTATCTATGAGTAGATAAATAAACGCGAGGCCGGCTGCGGGGCAGTTGGCAAGCGGTCCCCGGTTGGAAGGCTGTTTCACTCACTGATTGAAAAAGGAGTCTGTCATGTCGATCGAAAAAGCGCTGTACCGCGCCCATGCAAAAGCCACCGGCGGCCGTGACGGCCGTGCGACGGTGCCCGAAAGCGGCCTCGACCTGAAGCTGACCACGCCGCGTGAGCTCGGCGGCGCGGGCGGCGCGGGCGCGAACCCCGAGCAACTGTTCGCCGCCGGCTACAGCGCGTGCTTCATCGGCGCGATGAAGTTCGTCGCGGCCCGCGACAAGATCGCGATCCCCGCGGACGCCGCGATCGAAGGCAGCGTCGGCATCGGCGCGATCCCGAACGGCTTCGGCATCGAAGTCGAACTGAAGATCTCGCTGCCGGGCCTCGATCGAGATGTCGCGCAGACGCTGATCGATCGCGCACACGTCGTGTGCCCGTATTCGAACGCGACGCGCGGCAACATCGACGTCACGCTCACGCTCGTCTGATCGTACGCATTGCGAAATATTTACCATCACATCGTCATTCACGGATTGAGCCAAGGAGTTACACCATGAAGATCGTCAAGCCGCTGCTGATCGCTGCCGCCGTTGCCGCTGCACTGTCCGCCGCGCCCACCGCGTTCGCCGCGGGCGCCGGCGCCGAAGCTGTCCGGCCGGATGCGACGACGAGCGCATTCCTCGCCGTGCTGAACGGCCAGAAGGGCCCGGGCCTCGAAACGCTGAGCCCCGCGAAGGCGCGCCAGGTGCTGGTCGATGCGCAGAACGGCACGAAGGTCGACCTGTCGGGCATCGACGTGTCGAACCGCACGATCGAACAGGACGGCGTGTCCGTGCCGGTCACGATCGTCCGCCCGCAGGGCGCGACAGGCACGCTGCCGGTGTTCATGTTCATTCACGGCGGCGGCTGGGTGCTCGGCGATTTCCCGACGCACGAACGCCTCGTGCGCGACCTCGTCGTGCAATCGGGCGCCGTCGCGGTGTTCGTGAACTACACGCCGTCGCCGGAAGCGCATTACCCGGTGGCGATCAACCAGGCGTATGCGGCGACGAAGTGGGTGGCCGCGCACGGCGCGGAGATCGGTGTGGACGGAGGCCGCCTGGCGGTGGTCGGCAACAGCGTCGGCGGGAACATGGCGGCCGTGGTGGCGCTGATGGCGAAGGACAAGGGCGGCCCCGCGATCCGCTTCCAGGGGCTGATGTGGCCGGTGACGGACCACAACTTCAACACGGGCTCGTACAACGCGTATCAGCAAGGGCACTTCCTCACGCGGCCGATGATGAAGTGGTTCTGGGACGCCTATACGAAGAACGAAGCGCAACGCAACGAGATCTACGCGTCGCCGCTGCGCGCGAGCACCGCGCAGTTGAAGGGCCTGCCGCCCGCGCTGATCCAGGTTGCGCAGTTCGACGTGCTGCGTGACGAAGGCGAAGCGTATGGCCGCAAGCTCGACGCAGCGGGTGTCGATGCGACGACCACGCGCTACGACGGCACCATCCACGATTTCGGCCTGCTGAACGCGCTGGCCACGGATGCGCCCACGAAGGCGGCGACGAAGGCGATGGCGAATGAAATCGCGACGCGGTTGAAGTAAGCGATGACCCGCACGCGCGCCGCGCCTGACGCGGTGTGCGTGGGACGCCTCGGCGGCGGGCAGATGCCCGCCGTTTTTGCATGCCGCCGGCGGGCGGGAGGCGAACGCGATGCAGTGCGCCGCCGACTATCCCGCGTCGGCCCGGTGCGGCTGCCCGGGGGGCTGCGCTTGCAGCAGGCGTGCCATCGCCGCGCGCAGCTTGTCGCTCGGCACCGGCTTGTGCAGCAGCACGAACCCGCCGTGCTTCAGCCGGCCGGGCCGGCGCGCGGTCGTATCGCCGGTGATCAGCATCGCGGGAATCGCCGTGTTGTACTCGTCGCGAATGCGTGCGATCGCAGCGATTCCGTTCTGGTCGCCGTGCAGGTGCAGGTCGCAGATCAGCAGGCTTGGCCGTACCTCGCACGATGCCAGGCACGCGATCGCGTCGTCGATCGACGCGGCCGTGACGACCTGGTAGCCCCAGCGCTCGAGCAGCATCGACATGCCGGCGCGGATCGCGCTTTCGTCGTCGATCACGACCACGAGGTGGGCGGCGGCCGTTGCCTCGTCGACGGCGATCTCGTCGGCGGCCGCACCCGGCTGCACGACCGTGTCCAGCCGCACCAGCTGCAGTTCGAAGCACGAGCCCCGCCCGGGTTCGGAGCGCAGCGTCAGCGGACAGTCGAGCAGCCCCGCGAGGCGCCGCACGATCGCCAGCCCGAGGCCGACACCCCGTTCGGGCTCGTCGCCGCGACGGCGCAACTGGTAGTAATCGTCGAATACGCGTGCCTGCTGGTCGGCCGGAATGCCGCGCCCGGTGTCGATGAATTGCAGGCGAACGTGCTGGCGCGTGCGCCTGCAGCCGACGACGATACGCCCCGTGTCGGTATAGCGCACCGCATTCGACAGCAGGTTGCGTGCGATGCGCTCGACCAGCACCGGATCGGAATCGACCACTGCCGTGCTGCGCACGTACGACAGCGACAGGCCTTTTCCGTGCGCGTCGGCGGCGACTTCGCGGCACACGCGCTCCAGCACCGTGCCGATCGCGAACGGCCGGCGATGGACGGGCACGACGCCCGCATCGAGCCGCGAGATGTCGAGGATCGCGGTGAACAGCGCATCCATCGCGTTGACGGACTGGTCGATGCGATCGACGAGCAGCGTGCCGTCCGCCGGCATCGGGACGTGACGCAATGCGCCGACGAACAGGCTCAGCGCGTGGACGGGCTGGCGCAGGTCGTGGCTCGCTGCCGCGAGAAAGCTCGACTTGACGTGCACGGCCTGCGTCGCGAGATCCTTTTGCCGGCGGAAGTTCTCGGCCAGCTGCGCGGCGCGCTGGCGTTCGCGTTCGGCGATCCGCTGCGCGCGGATCAGTTGCAACTGCATCTCGATCTGGTCGCGGAATTCCTCGACGAGCCGGATGTAGCGCTCCGAATACGCATTCTCCTTGCAGTCGAGCAGGCAGATCGTGCCGAACGGCGTGTTGTCGGGCCAGCGGATCGGCAGGCCGAGATACGAGACCATGTTGACGCGCAGGTCCGGATTGTTGCGCCACTGCGCGGATTGCCGCGCATCCGGCACGACCAGCGTATGGCCGCTCGCAATGACCGCTTCGCAGTAAAGTCCCGAGCCGTGCAGTTCGGCCGATTCGCCCGGATAGAACGGATTGCCGGTGTTGCGGCTCGCCACCAGCACCTGGATGTCGCGGCCGACGTTGCGCATGATCAGCCCGGCCGGCACGCCGACGATTTCCGCCATCAGGTCGACGAGGCGCTGCCAGCGCGCGATCACGTCGGCGGCGAGGTCGAAAGGGAATTCATGGTCGGCCGGAGCTTCGGGCGGCTCGTCGACATGCGTCATGCGCACGCTCCTCGAACGGGCGGGGAAGATGAGGAAAATTTAGGCGTTCCACGCCGGCATGGCAATGTCGCGACGCGGGCCGGCGTCGGATCAGATGAGGCCGGCCTTCCTGCCGGCGGCCGCTGCCTGGGTGCGGTTGATGACGTTCAGCGCCTTGAAGATCGCGGTGATGTGCGCCTTGATGGTCTTTTCGGACAACCCCAACTTGTCGGCGATGACCTTGTTCGGTACGCCTTCCGCGAGATAGCGCAGCACTTCGACCTGTCGTTGCGTCAGCATCGATCCGCGTGCTGCAGCGGCGCCGTCCTGATGCTGCAGCGCGGGGTCGTCGAGCACGAGCGGCGGGACGTAGCGTTCGCCGTTGAGTGCGATCCGGATCGCGGACAGCAGCGTGCGCGGGCTGGCGGACTTCGGCACGTAACCCATCGCGCCCTGCGCGAACGCGCTGCGCACGGCGCCGGGATCCTCGGACGACGACAGCACGATGACGGGGAGCCCCGGGCGCATCGTCGCGAAGACGGCGAGCGCATCGAGGCCGTCCATGCCCTGCAGCTTCAGGTCGAGCACGATGGCGTCGAGGTCGGTGTGATCGTCGAGCAGCCGCACCGCATCATCGGCGCTGCTCGCCTGGACGACGACCGTGTCGTCGTCACCCTGACGCAGCAGCATCTCCACGCCATCCCGCAGGATCGCGTGATCGTCGACGATCAGAATTTTCATGAGGACGCTTGAATATGTGAATCAGGACGCGGACCGATACGAACGAACCGGATTGTACAAGACGAAAGTCTTAATACTAAAGTCGAGTTTGTCCGGCATCTGTCTTGCGTCTAACGTCGCATTTACATTCAGCGGAATATCGCCGAGACTCAATCACGACAGTTCGCAATGCAGGTGAATGCGGGCGCGCCATTCGATGCGTCGCCGGCAACTCGGCAATGCGAGCGACGAAGCGCGCGGCCGCTTCAGGACTGAATGGCGGCGCGATGCACGCACGCAAGGTGCGTCGTTCGGCGGCGGTGAATTTCCGTTATTCACGTCGAACGAAAAAAATAACGGCTCGTAATAACCGGATTATCGGCACGTATTTGGACGGTGAATCATTGATCCTGATCGCGCATGAATCGAGGTGAACGATGAAGGTTGCCAACGACAGCGATGCAATGTGGGAACTGAACATGTCGTATCTCTGGCTTGCGCAGCGACTCCTGCAGTCGGATCGCGCAACCGGCATGTTCCGCCTGGGCGTGACCGCCGATGTCGCCGCCGCGCTGGCCGCGCTGTCGATGAAGCACATGAACGAGCTCGCGTCTGCGGGGCAATTGATCTGCGCATTGCGGCCGGGCCGATACGGCGTGCTGTCGGCACTGACCCGCGCGACGCCGCCGGTCGATCTCGTGCGCGTGCATACCGCGATGGTGCTGGCCGGCCTTGCGCTGCCCGACGAGGAAACATCGTGAACGGCCGGGCAGGGCGGCTTGGCCTCGCGGACGACGCGCAACTGACGATGCACGCGGCGGCGTTGATCCGGCTCGGCGCGCGGCTGCAGATGCTGGAAATCGAGTGCGGGTTGCCGCGCGACCGTCTCGTGCGCCTGTATCGCGAAGTGCGCGGCGTGGCCGCGCCGAAGGGGTTGCTGCCGTCGTCGATCGGCTGGTACATGACGTGGTTCGCGAACCTTCATGCATCGCTGTTCCACAGCATCTACCGCTTCCTGCGCAACCAGGCGGGCTGCACGCGACTCGAGGCACTCGTCAAGGCCTATACGCTGTATGCCGAACAGGGCGATGCTGCGTGCCGCGCGTTGCCGCTGGACCTGACACGCGCCTGGATGCTGGTGCGCTTCGTCGACGCCGGCGTGCTCGACATTGCCCATTGCCGCGATTGCGGCGCGGCGTTCATCACCTATCGCCACGCGCTGCGCCGGCATCCCGTGTGCGTTGCCTGCCGGCTGCCGGCGCGTGCCGGCAAGCGCGCGGTCCGCACGTCGCCGCGCGTGGCGCCCGGCACGCGGCATGCGCGACGGCACGATGTACAGGTGGCCGTCGCGTCCAGTCGCGGCAGCGGGAGCGCCGCAGGCGATTCATCGGGAGAATGGTGTGCAATCTAACGGGGCAATGGCGGCCGCGGCGGGGCCCGCGCGGCCCGCGGCGAATGGCGCCGGCCGGCACGTCGCGTCGGCCGGGGCGGCGCGCTCGCCCGATCGCGATGGCGGCACCCATCCTGTGCCGGCATCGTGAACCTGCGCGGCCTCTCGATCCGGCAGCGGATGCAGGCCGGCTTCGCGCTCGTCGTGATGCTGACGGCGGTGGCGTGCGGGACGAACCTGCGGGAAAGCTATCGGCAATACCGGCAGGGCTATCTCGACCTGCGCGATTTCGCGCTGGTCGAGCGCGCGATGATCGCGTCGAACCGGATCTCGGCCGAACGCTGGCCGGCCAACCAGTTGCTGGCGCTGCGGTGGCGCGATGCCGCGACCCAGGTGCAGGCGGTGCGCGATGCGCGGGCGCGTTCGGATCAGGCGCTCGATGCGCTGCGAGACGACCTCGCGCGGGCGGAGGCGCTCGGTGCATCCGAGCGCGGGGCCGCGCTGCACGCGCTCGAGTCGATACGCGCCGAGCTGGCCGGCGCGCGCGGCGAAGTCGATGCGCTCGCCGCGCGGCCCGCGGCGGCGCGTGCGACGTGGCAGGTGCAGGCTGCACAGGACCGCATGTTCGCGGCCGCCGACGATCTGGCGACGCTGACCGGCAGCGTGATGGCGGGTACGGCGATGCGTCATCCGGACACGGCCGGTGCGCTGGTCCTCGCGCGCCTGCTGGGCGACCTGCGTGAATACACCGGCCGGCTCGGCTCGCTGTTCGTCGCACCGCTGGTGACGCGCGAGGCGCTCGACAACGATCGGCTGGCGCGCATCCTCCAGATGCGTGGGCGCATCGTGCAGCTTCGCGCACTGATCGCCGGTGCGATCGTGCCGCCGCTCGACGACGCGATGCTGTCGAATGACCTGGCGCGGTTGAACGACACGATGGACGGCAGCTTCCTGCCGCTCGTGGCCGCGACGGTTCGCGCAGGGCGCACGGGCGCCTATGCGACGAACGCCGAGGATTTCGCGTCGCGGATCATGCGGGACCTCGACGCATCGGCGCGGTTGCGCGACCGCGTGCTCGACCTCACGCGTGCACGGGCGGTGGCGCTGCGCGATGCGGCGCGCGTCCGGATGACGCTATCGGCTGCCGAGGCGGCGTGCTGCATCGCGATCCTGTTCCTGCTCGTGCGCGGCACGCAGCGCACGCTGTCGAAACCGCTCGATGCGCTGAGCCGGCGCATCGTTGCGTTGAGCAACGGCGACGTGTCACCGATCGTCCGGATTCCGGGCACGAGCCCCGAGATCGCGCACGTGAACGATGCACTGGACGCGCTGCGTGGCGCCTACGTTCATCGCACGCTGCTCGAGCGGCAGCGCAACGACATGCTGACGCTGTTCTCGCACGACATGCGCGCGCCGCTCACGTCGGTCATCGTGCTCGTGGACGCGCCTGCCGCCTGCCCGCCCGACTGCACGCTGCGCGAGCGTCTTCACGAGATCGGCGGGCTGGCGCGTCATACGCTCGCGATGGCGGACGGTTTCGCGCAGGTGTCGCGGGCGGAGGCGGGCGAGTACGCGTCGGAACTCGTCAACGTGGCCGACCTGATGAATCAGGCACGCGACGAAATCTGGCCGCGCGCCCGGGACAAGCACATCGCGATCGACGACGTACCACCGTGCGACGACGCGCTCGTACGCGGCGATCCGGCGCTGCTGTCGCGTGCGCTGGTCCATCTGCTGGGGAACGCGGTCGAATACAGCGCGGCGCATACCCGCGTCGAGTGCAGCGTCGAACTGGCGGACGACGGTACTTCGGTGTGCTGCGTGATTCGCGATTACGGCTACGGGATCGCGGCCGAGGATCAGGCGCGCCTGTTCGAGCGTTACCGGCGCTTTCGCCTGCAAGGGCAGCCCGACACGAAGGGCGTCGGGCTCGGCATGGCGTTTGCGAAGGCGGTCGTGGACCGGCACCGCGGCGAGATCCACGTGCGCAGCGCGCCATGGCAGGGCACGACCGTGACGCTCATGCTGCCCGTGGCCGGTGCATCCTGCAACGTGCACGACCCGGACCGAGCGATGTCGGCCGAACCGATACCGGGATGATGCATGGCGGCGGGAGGCCGCACGCCGTGCACCCGGTGGTGTCTTCGCGCAGCCGCACGCGGCGATGTTCGACGGCGCGTGAAGTTGGTACGATCGCGCGTATCGTTCACGCCGGCGCCGCAACCCGCCGGCCATCGGTCGCACGGCCGCCCGGCCGCACGGTCTCGTTCGGGAGAAGCGGTTCATGCTGCAGGCGTTCGCGGTCTTGCTGACCTTCCAGTGTCTCGGGGAAGGCGTGTCCTACCTGTTCGGCCTGCCGGTGCCGGGCCCGGTGATCGGCATGTTGTTGCTGTTCGGCTTCGTGATGGTGCGCCCGCAGGTGGCCGACGCGATCGAGCCGACCGCGCTCGAGTTGCTGCGCCATCTGTCGCTGCTGTTCGTGCCGGCCGGCGTCGGCATCATGGTGTCGGCCGACCGCGTGCGCGGCGACGCGGTCGCGGTCGTCGTCGCGCTGGCGGTGAGCACCACGCTCGCGATCGCGGTGACCGCGCTCGTCACGCGCGCGCTGCTGCGCCGCCAGCGGCGCGCGGGCGGCGCGGAGGAGGGCACGCCATGACGGCCTTCCCGAAACTCGGCGCGATCTGGGTCTATCTCGCCGCGACCCCGCTGCTGGGCCTGACCATCACGCTGATCGCCTATCTGCTTGCACAGGCCGTCTATGCGCGGGCGCGCTTCAACCCGCTCGCGAACCCGGTGCTGATCGCGGTCGCGCTGATCGTCGTGCTGCTGACGATCACCCGTACGCCATATCCGACGTATTTCGAAGGCGCGCAGTTCGTCCACTTCCTGCTCGGCCCCGCCACCGTCGCGCTGGCGCTGCCGCTGTACCGCCAGTGGTCGAAGCTGCGCCGCGCCGCGGTGCCGCTGCTGGTCGGCCTGCTCGCGGGCTCGCTGACCGCGATCGTGTCGGCGGTCGGCATCGCGGCGCTGTTCGGCGCGTCGCACCAGACGATCGCGTCGCTCGCGCCAAAATCGGCGACGACGCCGATCGCGATGGCCGTCGCCGCGGAAATCGGCGGGATTCCATCGCTCACCGCCGTGCTCGTGATCTCGACCGGGATTTTCGGGGCGGTGTGCGCACGCGGGATCCTCAATGCGCTGCGGGTCGACGAACCGGCCGTGCGCGGCTTCGCGCTCGGCGTCGCGTCGCATGGAATCGGCACCGCGCGTGCGTTCCAGGTCAGCGAGGAGGCCGGTGCGTTCGCCGGGCTCGGGATGGGGATGAACGGCGTGCTGACGGCCTTCGTCGTGCCGATCCTGCTGCCGGTGCTGTCGCGCTGGATCTGAGCGCCGGCCGGGGCGGGCAAGGCCGGGTTATCGGTTTCCCTGATGGCGCCGGCGCGGCGCCGAAACGACGGTGCACGCCGTGCGCATGTATCGTGGCCGTTATCAGGAGAATTCAGGAACGCACACGGACAACCGAATACTGATCGGCTAACGTTGCAACGGCGCCGATGTCGCAAGCGGTCGTGTGCGCGCCGGTGTTCGACCCATTATCAACAATCGACAAGGAGATCCGGCCATGAAGCAGTCTCGCGTGGTATCGGTGGCAGTAGCAGTAACGGCGTCGTTCGGTCTGCTGTTGACCGCCGCGCCGGCGGCATACGCGCAGGATCCGGCGTCCGCGCCGACGCAGAAGCAGCTCGACAAGGCGCAGAAGAAGGCGGCCCGCAAGGCAGCCCGCGCGCGGCATGCGTCGGACCTGAAGGCGATCGGCACGGGCAGCGGCTACCGGTTGACCAACGACCAGAGCAACTATCCGCAGAACGCCGCGACGAAGGCGCCCGCGACGAAGGCGGCGCCGGCCGCCCCGGCATCGGGCCAGTAACGGCCGGAACCCGGGCACAGCGCAAACGGCGCCGGATCGACCGGCGCCGTTTGCGCATGTGCGGGCTGCCCGAATCGCCGGGCCGCCGCGTTACGACGCGAGCTTGCTCGCGATTTCCGCGACGTGCTTGCCCTGGTAGCGCGCGATGTCGAGCTCGTTCGCGCTCGGCTGGCGGCTGCCGTCCGCGCCCGCGAGCGTGGTCGCGCCGTACGGCGTGCCGCCGGTGATTTCGTTCATGTTGACGAGGCCGCTGCATGCATACGGCACACCCACGATCACCATCCCGTGGTGCAGCAGCGTGGTGTGGAACGACGTGATCGTCGTTTCCTGGCCGCCGTGCTGGGTGCCGGTCGACGCGAACACGCTGCCGATCTTGCCGACGAGCGCGCCCTTCATCCACAGGCCGCCGGTCTGGTCGAGGAACGTGCGCATCTGGCCGGCCATGTTGCCGAAGCGGGTCGGTGTGCCGAAGATGATCGCATCGTAGTCGGCGAGTTCGTCCACCGTCGCGACTGGCGCGGCCTGGTCGACCTTCACGCCGATCGCGCGGGCCTGGTCGACGGGAATCGTTTCCGGCACGCGCTTGAGCGTGACCTCGACGCCGGCCACCGATTTCGCGCCTTCCGCGATGTGCTGCGCCATCGTTTCGACGTGCCCGTAGGACGAGTAGTAAAGAACGAGTACCTTGGCCATGTTGCGAATCTCCGATTAAAAGGGCCCCGCGGTCAGCGGGGCCCGGTTTCCCGAACGGGCGTCATGCCCACTCGGCCGTTACTTCGACGGGACGCAGGTCGAACACCAGCACTTCGGCATCCTTCCCGTCGGCGAACGTCAGCGCTTTTTCGTCGCGCACGCGCACGCCGTCGCCTTCGCCGAGCGTCACGCCGTTGACCGTCACGCTGCCGCGTGCCACGTGCACGTAAGCAAAGCGGTTCGGCGCCAGTTCCAGCGTCGCGCGTTCATCGCCGTCGAACAGGCCCGCGTAGATCCGCGTGTCCTGCCGGATCTTCAGCGAACCGGCGTCGCCGTTCGGCGAGACGACAAGGGCGAGCTTGCCGCGCTTGTCGTCGGCCGTGACGTTCGTCTGCTGGTAACGCGGCTCGGCACCTTTTTCGGCCGGCCCGACCCAGATCTGCAGGAAGTGGACCGGCAGTTCCGGCGAGTGGTTGAACTCGCTGTGACGCACGCCGGTGCCGGCGCTCATCAGTTGCACGTCGCCCGGCACGATCACCGAACCGGTGCCCATCGAGTCCTTGTGTTCCAGCGCGCCGTCGAGCACGTACGACAGGATTTCCATGTCGCGGTGCGGGTGCGTGCCGAAGCCGCGGCCCGGGGCGACGCGGTCGTCGTTGATCACCAGCAGGTCGGAGAAGCCGACTTGCTTCGGATCGAAGTAATTCGCGAACGAAAACGTATGACGGGAGCTGAGCCAGCCATGCTCCGCACGGCCACGTTGGTTTGCTGCACGGATTTCGATCATGATTTTTGTTCCTCAAGACGCCGGACCTCGGAAGTGGGCCCGGCCGTTCGTTGAGATGAATCTTAGGTCAATCGATTTGACAAATAAATGGCTGTAGCGATAATGACTGTCGCTATGGAGTGGACAATATGGAACTCAACGATCTCAGGATCTTCGTCGCGACGGTCGATGCGGGCAGCTTCACGGCGGCGGCCGACCAGCTGATGCTGTCCAAGCAGTTCGTCAGCCGCCGCACGATGGCGCTGGAGGCGTCGCTCGGCGTGCGGCTGCTGCACCGGAACACGCGCAACCTCGCGGTGACCGAATCGGGGCAGGAGTTCTATGCGCGGGCGCAGCGGATCCTCGCGGAGATCGCCGACGCCGAGCAGGCGATGTCGGTGCGCAGCACCGAGCTGCACGGGTCGCTGAAAATCAGCGCGCCGCTGTCGTTCGGGATCACGCACGTGTCGCCGCTGATCGCCGAATTCCTGTCCGCACACCCGGCCGTGCGGCTGAACCTCGACCTGACCGACCGGCGCGTCGACCTGATCGGCGAGGGCTTCGACCTGGTGCTGCGGATCGGCTCGCTCGAGGATTCGACGCTGATCGCGCGCCCGCTCGGCGCATGGCGGATGATTGCGTGCGCGAGCCCCGCCTACCTGAAGCGGCAGGGCACGCCACAGACGCCGGCCGATCTCGCCGGCCATACGTGCGTGCTGTACGGGCGCGAGCGGCGCATCGGCTGGGAATTCCGCGTCGACGGCGTGGCGCGCACGTTCGACGTGCAGGGGCCGCTGGTCGCGAACAATGGCGAGGTGGTGCGGGACGCGGCGATTGCGGGCCTTGGTATCGCGCTGCTGCCGGATTTCATCGTCGGCGGTGCGCTCGACAGCGGTGCGCTCGTGCCGGTGCTCGACGCGTATGCGCCGTCGCCGATCGCGCTCAATGCGGTGTTTCCGCAGCATCGGGAAGGGTTCGTCACGCTGCGCACGTTCATCGGGTTTCTCGCGGAACGGCTCGGCGCGGCTGCGCCGGCGGGGAAGGACGGAGCCGGGCGGGCGCGGTAACGGGCAGGGATGCGGGGAATGAGGGTGCTATTCTCCGCATGATTTGCGGAGAATATTGAGTCGTGCGGTGAATCGGTGAGATAATCTCCGCATCATGAGCGGAGATTACACCTACATCTGGGAGTCGGCCGACTGGCCCGCGTGGCGCTTCGACCTCCCCGCACTGGCGACGCCCCTCGCCGACGTCAGCCGTGCGCAAGGCATGCTGGCCGGGCGGCTGGCGGACGTCGGCCTGGCGTTGCGCGACGAGGCCAGCCTCGCCGCGCTGACGGAAGATGTCGTCAAGACGAGCGCCATCGAGGGCGAAAGCCTGAACGTCGCGTCGGTCCGGTCGTCGATCGCGCGCCGGCTCGGCGTCGATATCGGCGCGCTGGCGCCGGTCGATCGTCATGTCGAGGGCGTGGTCGACATGGTGCTGGACGCGACGACCCATGCGGCGGCGCCGGTCACGGACGCCCGTCTGTTCGGGTGGCATGCGGCGCTGTTCCCGACCGGCTACTCGGGGATGTCGCGGATCACGGTCGGCGGCTGGCGCACGGACGCGACGGGGCCGATGCAGGTCGTGTCCGGGCCGATCGGCCGGCAGCGCGTGCATTTCGAGGCGCCGCCCGCCGCGCGCGTCGCCAGCGAGATCGGGCGCTTTCTCGCGTGGCTCAATGCCGCACCGGCCGAGCCCTTGCTGATCCGCGCCGGCCTTGCCCATCTGTGGTTCGTCACGCTCCATCCGTTCGACGACGGCAACGGCCGGATTGCGCGTGCGCTCGGGGATCTGGTCCTCGCGCGCGCCGACCGCAGCCCGCAGCGTTTCTACAGCCTGTCGGCGCAGATCCAGCGCGAGCGCAACGCGTATTACGACGTGCTGGAGCGGACGCAACGCGGTTCGCTCGACGTCACGGAATGGCTCGCGTGGTTCCTGACCGCGCTCGGCAGGGCCATCGATCACGCGCACACGACGCTCGACGCGGTGCTGGTCAAGGCGCGCTTCTGGCAGCGCTGCGCGGGCCTCGCGATGAACGAACGCCAGGTGAAGGTCATGAATCGCCTGCTCGACGGCTTCGAGGGGAAGCTGACTTCCACCAAGTGGGCGGCGCTCGCGAAATGCTCGCAAGACACCGCGCTGCGGGACATCACCGAACTCGTCGAGCACGGTGTGCTGCGCCGCTCGTCGTCCGGTGGGCGGAGCACGAGTTACGAGCTGGCGCCGGTCGACGGCTGACGCCGGCCGGGGTCATGACCGGCGGGCGTTGGCCGCGACGGAGCGGAGTCGTGTTGCCGCTCCGATCGTTTCCTCATCGACCGGGCGGTGGCTCGCTTCGGTCCGCACCTGTCCGCATGGCCGTGACCCAAGCGATTGCCCGCGCCTGTTTGTCCAATGCCGCGTGGCCGCAGGAACGGTTGAGTTGACATCGACCGATCGATTGATCGGCGCCCCGCATTCGGGTTAGGCTTCGGCGAGTAACGGCCTGCGCCGCATGCCGGGCCGGGCGTTTTTACCTCGAATGCCGCGTGCAGGTAGCGTCTACAGGCGCGCGATCGTGCGACGAGCCAAGCCGATGACCCTCCAGAACCGATCGAATGCGCGCGGGCAAACCGCGTTTCCCGCCAGTGACGCAGCGCGCACGCCACTGCGATCCATCGTGGCGGCTGCACTGTTGACGCTGCTGCCGCTCGCCGCGCATGCCGCGGGCTTCGACTGCGCGAAAGCCGCGTCGCCAACCGAGAAGGCAATCTGCGCGAACGCCGCGCTGTCGAAGCTCGACGGCGATCTGGCGGTGGCATGGAAGCAGGCGCTCGGAAAAGGCGGTGACACGGCCGCGCTGAAAGCCGCGCAGTTGAAATGGCTCAAGCAGCGCGACCGGTGCGGCGGCGACGAGCAGTGCCTCGGCGACCGCTACCGCGAACGGCTCGCGAGCCTGAACGGCAAGCCGCTGGCCGCCGACCGCTGGCAGCAGACGTGGTACATGACGAGCGACAACCCGTCGTTCGGCGGCGTGCTGACGTTCACCGGCACGGCGCCGCGCCTGCATTTCGAGCTGAGCGGCAACAACGGCGCGAATACGGGCGGGCTCGATGGCGACATCGTGCTGCACGGCGACAGCGGCACCTATCGCCAGGACAAATGCCGGCTCGATTTCGAACGGAAGGGCGGGCGTATCGGCATCACGCAACACGGCGCGGATGTCGATTGCGGTGCGGGCTCGGGAGTTTTCTACGGCGGCCAGTATGTGACCGCGTCGCAGTTCCAGGCCAAACCGGCGGCCGACCTGCTGAGCCTCAAGGTCGTCGACGACGCGACGCAGAACGCGACCGCGCACAAACTGCTCGGCGCCGATTACCAGACGCTCGTCGACAACGTCAATTACAGCGCCGACGAAAAGGATCTCGACGGGCTGAACGCGCATGTGGCGTCGTACTGGGTGCGCGGCATCGCGACGACGAATGCGGCGATCGTGATGCGCCGCGGTAACGACCTGTGGATCGGGCTGCTCGTGTTCGACGCGAAGAACGATGTCCGGATGCGCTATTACACGAACGTGCCGGCGTGGAAGAAGCGCGTGCCGAAGACCATCCAGGCGTGGCACGACAATCTCGACAAGACGCTGCCGGTCGACGTGATGCAGTGATTGACGGGCAAGCCGGGCAGCCGAAGGCGCCCGGTGCGTCTTTATTTCTTAAGTCCTGCCCGAGCGTGTGCAGGCGCCGCGGCCGATTCCCGCGTGCGCAACTCCGGCAGCACCGCATGACCCGGCCCCGTTGCGCCGTTCTCGAGCGCGTCGAGCAACGCGTGCGCGGCCTGGCGCCCGATCGCGTTGGTGTCGACCCACATCGTCGTCAGGGGCGGCTGGATCTCGCGCGCGAGCGCGATGTCGTCGAACCCGGTGATCGACAATTGCGCGGGCACGTCGATGCCGAGCGCCTGCGCCTCGAGCAACGCGCCCAGTGCGAGCGCATCGTTGCCGCAGATCACGGCCGTCGGCCGCGTGGCCGCGTCGCTGTCGGCGATCGCGCGCAGGCTCGCCCGCCCGAACGCGATCGTGGCCGCGCCTTCGTGCTGATGGACGGGGCGCACCGCGAGCCCGTGCGCGGCCAGCGTGTCGTGAATGCCGCGCAGGCGGGCCTGCACACGGTCGTTGTCGGCGGACGGCTGCATGATGATCGCGAAATCGCGGTGGCCGAGGTCGAGCAGGTGGGTGGTGAGCTGCGCGAACGCCGCGCGATTGTCGAAGCCGATGCAGCAGTGCGGGCTGTCGTCGCGATACGCATAAGTGACGACGTACGGCACGCGGTGCATCGCAAGCAGTTCGAACAGTTCCGGCGGATACGCTTCGCCGACGAGCGACACGGCTTCCACGCCGCGCGACAGCATCGCGCGTACTTGGTCGAGCGCCTGCGCCGGATCGTAGTTCGAGCAGCCGAGGAACAGCGTGATGCCGTGCTCGGCCATGACCGTCTGCATGCCCGCGACTTGCGATGCGAACACCTGGTCGTCGAGCGTCGGAATGATCGCGCCCGTGATGTGGGTGCGCGTGGACGCGAGTGCGCGGCCCGCCGCATTCGGGATCCAGTTCAGCGCGCGCGCCGCGTCGCGCACGCGTTGCTGCACGTCGGCCGACACCTTGCCGGGATCGTTGTACACGCGCGAAACGGTCGCGGTCGACACGCCGGCCAGCTTCGCGACATCGCCGAGCACCGAGCGGCCGCTGCCGCGGCGCGCGCGCGGCGCGCCGCCACGGGACGGGGCGCGCTCATCGGGCGACTCCCGGCATGGCGGTGGTGGCGGCGCTACGCGTTGTCAAATGCGTCAATGTTTACCCTCGATTCATGGTGGCGCCGCTTGCATTCTCGCTCGACCCTGTGAGAATGTAAGCGCTATCTTGGCGTGCTTCCACATTATGTCAGACCCATATTCTATCCATATCGTGAAATTTTCATCGACGACGGCCATTCCGGCCTTTTTGTCCGTCTCAAATGTAAGCGGTTACATTCGGAAATGAGCAACATCTGTCCACCGCGCATCGCCGTCGTCGGCAGCGTGAACATCGACCTCGTCACACGCGCGCCGCGCCTGCCGGTGCCGGGCGAGACGCTGCTCGGCACCGATTTCCAGACCGTCCATGGCGGCAAGGGGGCGAACCAGGCGGTCGCGGCCGCGCGCCTGGGCGCGTCGGTCGCGATGATCGGCTGCGTCGGCGACGACGCATTCGGTGCGCGCCTGCACGACGCACTGTCGGCAGAGGGCATCGACGTGACGCACCTGGACCGGATCGGCGGTACGGCGACCGGGGTGGCCACGATCACGGTCGGCGAAGGCGGCGCGAACAGCATCGTCGTCGTGCCCGGCGCGAATGCGCGCCTCGATGCCGACCGGATCGACGCGGCGCGCGAAGCGATCGCCGGGGCCGCGATGCTCGTGAGCCAGCTCGAAGTGCCTGTCGCCACCGTGGCGCGAGCCATTGCCTGTGCGTCCGCGCACCGCACGCCGGTGCTGCTCAATCCCGCGCCCGCGCAGCGGCTGTTCGACGCGCTGCTCGCACGGGTCGACTACCTCGTCGTCAACGAGACCGAAGCCGAGTCGCTGACCGGCATCGCCGTCGGCGACGATGCGTCCGCCGTGCGCGCCGCCGATGCGCTGCGCGCGAAGGGCGTGGGCAACGTGCTGGTCACGCTTGGCGCGCGCGGCGTGTGCTGGCGCGGCGGTGCGGGCAATGGCCGCCTGCGGGCGATGTCGGTGGTCGCGGTCGATACGACCGCGGCCGGCGACACGTTCGTCGGCGGGTTCGCGGCCGCCCGCGCGGGCGGCGCGTCGATGGACGACGCGATCGGCTTCGGCCAGCGCGCCGCCGCGATCAGCGTGACGCGCTACGGTGCGCAGACCTCGATTCCGACGCGCGACGAAGTGGCGCGCCTGGAACCCTGAATTCCGCATCAGACGGACAGGCCGGAACCGGCCGACATCACTGACATGGAGACAACCGCAATGAACGAAACCCCGACCATTCCGCCCGCTCCGCCGCGTATCCGCCGCGGGCAACGCATCGCGCTCGCGCTGTTGATGGTGAGCGGCATCGTCAACTACCTCGATCGCGGCACGCTGGCCGTCGCGAGTTCGGCGATCCGCGCCGATCTCGGCCTGTCGCTCGCGCAAATGGGGCTGCTGCTGTCGGCCTTCTCGTGGAGCTACGCGCTGTGCCAGTTCCCGGTCGGCGGCCTCGTCGACCGCATCGGGCCGCGCCGGCTGCTCGGGATCGGCCTGATCGTGTGGTCGATCGCGCAAGCGGCGGGCGGCATCGTATCGACCTTCGGCTGGTTCATCGTCGCGCGCATCGTGCTCGGCATCGGCGAGGCGCCGCAGTTCCCGTCGGCCGCGCGGGTGGTGAGCAACTGGTTTCCGCTGCGCGCACGCGGCACGCCGACCGGCATTTTCAACGCCGCGTCGCCGCTCGGCACCGCGCTTGCGCCGTTGCTGCTGTCGATCCTCGTCGCGTCGTTCGACTGGCGCTGGGCGTTCATCGCGACGGGCGCAGCCGGTCTCGTCGTCGCCGTCGTCTGGTTCGCGCTGTATCGCGATCCGGTGCGCGCGCAACTGACCGCCACCGAGCGCAATTATCTCGACGCCGACGCGCAGAGCACGGTCGCGGCGCCGAAACTGACGTTCGCCGAATGGCGCGGCCTGTTCTCGCACGGCACGACCTGGGGGATGCTGATCGGCTATTTCGGTTCCGTGTACCTGAACTGGGTGTACCTCACCTGGCTGCCGGGCTACCTGACGATGGAGCGGCACATGAGCCTGATCCGCACCGGCTTTGCCGCGTCGGTGCCGTTCCTGTGCGGGTTCGTCGGCTCGCTGCTGGCCGGCTGGCTGTCGGACCTGGTCACGCGCCGCAGCCGTTCGCCGGTCGTGAGCCGGCGTAATGCGGTGGTGGTCGCGATGCTCGGGATGGTCGCGTTCACGATTCCCGCCGCGCTCGTGCAGAGCAATACGGTGGCGCTTGCCTGCATTTCGGTCGTGATCTTTCTCGCCAACGCGGCGTCGGCCTGTTCGTGGGCGCTCGCGACGGCAGCCGCGCCGCCGAGCCGCATCGCGTCGCTCGGTGCGATCCAGAATTTCGGCGGTTTCATCGGCGGCGCGCTCGCGCCGATCCTCACGGGCATCATTGCGCAGAAGTGGTCGTTCGTGCCGGCGCTTCTGGCGGCCGCGGCGATCGCGTTCGCCGGTGCAATGGCGTACCTGCTGCTGGTGCGCAAGCCGATTCCCGAGCAGGCCGCGAACGCTGCATCCAGACCGTTGCCGGCCTGAGCACGCGGCATGCGCCACGCATTCACTGAAGCAAGGAGAAACAGATGCAACACCCGCAGCAATCGAACGTGACCATCGAGGGCATCGTTCCGGTGATGCTGACGCCGTTCGACGACGCCGGCGCGATCGACTACGCCGGGCTCGAACGGCTCATCGAGTGGTACCTGGCGCACGGCGCCGACGCGTTGTTCGCGGTCGCCCAGTCGAGCGAGATGCAGTTCCTGAGCCTCGCGGAACGCGCGGAACTCGCGCGCTTCGTGGTCGAGCGGGTGGCCGGGCGCGTGCCCGTCGTCGCGTCCGGACACATCAGCGACGATCTCGACGCGCAGGCCGAGGAGCTGTGCGCGGCGGCCGAATCGGGCGCGCAGGGCGTCGTGCTCGTGACCAACCGACTCGATCCGCAGCGCCAGGGCAGCGCCGCGCTGCTCGACCATCTGCACCGGCTGCTCGCGCGCTTGCCGTCGGACCTGCCGCTCGGGTTGTACGAGTGTCCGGCGCCTTACCGGCGGCTGCTGTCGGATGACGAACTGCGCGCGTGCATCGATACGGGCCGCTTCGTGATGCTCAAGGACGTGAGCTGCGACCTGGAGACGGTGAAGCGGCGGGTCGCGCTCGCCGAGGGCTCGCCGCTGAAGATCCTCAACGCGAACGCCGCGATTGCGTGGGACGCGATGAAGGCGGGTTCCGCCGGCTTCAACGGTGTGTTCACCAACTTCCATCCGGACCTGTACCGGTGGTTGCGTACGCAAGGGGAGTCGAATCCGGCGCTGGCCGACGAGCTGTCGACGTTCCTCGTCGTCTCGGCGGTGTCGGAAGCGCTGGGGTACCCGGCGCTCGCGAAGCTCTATCACCAGCGGATCGGCACCTTCGCGTCGATCCGTTGCCGCGTGATCGACTACGACGTGCGTGAACGGTTCTGGGCGCTCGATGCGGTGCTCGACAAGATCGTGGCCGGGACCGAGCATTTCCGGCGAAGGATCGCCGCGTAATCGTGCGCGCGCTGCCGTCCGAGGTTCACGGTGCGAGACGGGGAACCGAACCCGGCGCATGCTTGCGCACTGCCGAGCGTGAGTGAGGTTTCCAGCCGGGACACCCTGCGCGGCGGCGCGAGCCGGTCGATCCATTGACCGGCGGCCGCCGCCACGATCGTCGGTCGGCCCGGACGCTCGTCACTTGTTCGCCAGCGTGCCGCTGCTGTTGGCACCGCCGAACAGCCGTGTCAGGTACTGCGTGTTCGAATTCATCTTGGCCATCAACGCGTTGAGTGCCGTGAACTGCGCCTGGTACTGCTTGGTCAGTTGCGCGGCGTAGTCGGCCAGATTCGTCTGTTGCTGCGTGACGCGCTTCAGGTCGGCGCCCAGTGCGTTCGTGCGCAGGTCGATCATCCCGCCGCTCTTCGTGAAGGTCGCGATCTTGTCGGTCAACTGCTTGCCCATCCCGTTCGTCGAGTTGAACAGGTGCGCGACCCCCGATGGGTTGCCGGTCAGCGCAATGTCGAGCTTCGCGCTGTCGGCCCTCAGCGTGCCGTCCTTCTCGAGCGAGACGCCGATCGCCGCCAGGTTCGTGTGCCCGTTGCCGTCCTTGTTGGGAACGCCGCGCGCGACGATCGACGCCAGGGCGTTGCGGATCGTGTGCAGTGTCGAGTCGCCGATCAGCGTACCCTGCGTGCTTGCCCCTGGCGTGTAGCTCGACAGCGCGCCCATCGTCTTGACGACGGCGTTGTACAGGTTCACGAAATTCGTGATCGTGGCCGCCTGCGACTTCGTGTCGGGGCTGATCGTCAGCGTCTGCGTATCGGTTGCGCTGACCGCAGCCGCCGACAAGTTCAGCGTGACGCCGTTCAGCACGCCCGACACCGTGTTGCTCGCGCTGGTCGACGCGATGCCGCTGACCGTGAACTTCGCGTCCTGCGCGGCGGCGCTTTGCCGCCACGCGGCCGCGCCGTTCGCCGAATCGATCTTCGACGGGCCGCCCGTCGTGTCGGCCGTCGACGTGACGCCGAGGTTCGACAGTCCGTTGTCGTTGGCCACGTTGCCGACCGCGACGCTGATGGTGCTCGCCGAGCCCGTCTTCGACGACGCGAGCACGAGGTGCGCGCCGTCGGTGCCGTTGATGACCGTCGCGCTGATCCCCGGGTTGTTCGCCGCGGAGTTGATCGCGGCCGCGATGCCTGACAGCGTGTTGTTCGTGCCGTTGACGTCAACCTTGAACGACTGGTTGCCGAGCGACAGCGTCAGTGTGCCGGTGCCGAGCGGCTTCTTCCCGTCGACGCCCGACGAAGCCAGCGCCTGCGCGGTCGCGATCTGCGTGACGCCGACCGTGTAGGTGCCGGCAACCGCGCCTGCACTCGGCGTTGCGGTCAGGCCCTTGCCGCTCGCGACCGCGGTGAACGTCGACTGCAGCCCGCCGTTCGCCAGCGTGGCGAGGCCCGCCTCGAGCGCGCCCAGCGCGGACGACAGCGCGCCGAATGCGGAAATCTGCGTGGTGCCGGTCTGCTGCGACGCGGCGAGCGCCGCGGCCCGGCCTGCCGTCTTTGCGTTCACCAGCGTCGTGACGAGCAAGCCGACATCCATCGACGCATTGCCGGTCGAGCCGTTGATGATCGATTGCGCCGCCTGTTGCAACAGGCTGTTCGTGTTCGCGCTGCTGTTCACAGGCGTGTTCGTTGTCATGGGTGGTCTCCGGTTGAAAGGCGATCCCGTGACGAGCGTGTCGACGGCCTGCGGCGATGCGCCTGCGGGCCGTGTCCGGAGCGACGCGTTCCGGGAGTCACGGGAGTGTCGGGAAAACGTAAGGTCGTGCGCTATCGTATATTTAAATCTGCACTAGTTAGTAATTTTTTGTAATGATTGTTGGGAAAAGTGTGGTTGGAAATGCGATGGTGGAGTGCGGATTAAAGGATTGAGATTTTTTGCCGTAAACACATCGTTTTGATTGTATTTATTGATGGATTTTTACTGGAATTTAAAACCTGCAGAGAGCGTGAATGTTTGATGAGTTTTTTCGCTTGCTCTGCTAAACACTGGATCGGTCGGCAGTGTGCGGAAAGTGTTCTTCTTTGCTGCCATCGGGTTGAAATCCTTGCCCACTGGACTACCTTCGCCGCGGATGACGTCAACCCGCTTGCCCGTGAAACGATTTCGTTTGCCAATACGCATTTCCAGTCCAGACGTCTTTTCCCGGAACAGGGGGCTTCGCAGATTGGAAAGAAAGTCGAGTGTTAAACTTAATTCACATATGGCAGGCTTGTACACATAACATATCGTCGAATGGCGATCGAGATACTTTGTCGTGGCCCGTGAGCACTAATTGGCGCTTCAATATCGACGGGGCACGGAAGCTGGATATGAAGGGGCGGTTTCATGTCCTTGGAACATAAGAGCAGATCCATTGGGTCGGATTCATTGCTCCAGCGTCGCGGCCTTGTTTCGCTCGATTGTCCACTTTGGTGTGACAGCGAATCTTGTTTTGACGGATTGATGATTTGTGCGGAGACAGTAGACTGCATCCGTGCTTCGCCAGAACCGATCCGGAGCGCGCCACGAGCGGCGCGCCCAGACGGATTCTTCGGCGGCGGGCCAGCCGGCTTGCTGTCCGATCGTGCGAGGAGTGGTTCGTTGCCGACCTGGCGCGCCGATTCGGCGCATCTCGGCACCGGACGCATCAAACCGTCAATTCAAGGGTGATTGTCATGCGTTACGTTTCACTGGAGTCGAAGAAGGACGAGCTGCTGCTGGCGGCTCGCGTGCTGTTGATGATCCTGTTCGTGCTGTTCGGCTGGCAGAAGCTGACCGGCTTCTCGGGCACGGTCGCGTACATGGCGTCGACGGGGAACCCGGCGCCCGAGCTGGCGGCCGCGATCGCGGTGGCGGTCGAGCTGGCCGGTGGCCTGCTGATCGCGATCGGCTTCTACACGCGTCCGCTCGCACTGGTGTTCGCCGCCTATACGCTCGCGACCGCGTTGATCGGCCATCGCTACTGGGCGTTGCAAGGGATGGAGCAATACATGGCGATGATCAACTTCTACAAGAACGTTAGCATCATCGGCGGGCTGCTGTTGCTCGCACTGACCGGGCCGGGGCGCTATTCGCTCGACCGGAAGTAACGCGGGGCGCGGTTTTCCGCAGAGGTGACGGCCCGGTGCGTGCAAGCGCACCGGGCTTTGCTTTTGGGCGATCTTCGTGAGGCGGCGCCGCCGCGGCTTGCTCGCGCGCAGGGGCGGCCGCGCGGCGTGTCGGCGTCGCCGGCAGAGCGGGCGTCGTCCCGGTGGACGGGGGCGCCGTGCCGAGCGCCGGCCGCGGCGCACATGACGCACGTCCGTCGCGGGGTTGCCGATCTGTCATCACGCCGTACCGACTGTCATACTCGGCTATGCTCCCCGCCACCCGGGCCCGAGCGTCGAACGCGACCTCGTGCACTTCCAAGTCACCCGAATGACCGCCCATGCCAAACCCGACCTCGTCGACTGACCTCCCGACCGTCCTCCTCATCGGCGCCGCCGGCCTGCTCGGCCGCGCGGTGGCCGCATCCCTGGCCCGTGAATCGTCGCTGAACCTCGTCGCGACCATCCGGAACCCGCAGAGCGCAGGCGCAAAACGCCTGGCGCTGCCCCCGGAAAACCTCGCCGAACTCGACGTCCTCGACGAGCCAGCCCTCGAACACCTCTTCGCCACCTGCCGACCGGCCGCCGTGATCATCTGCGCGGCCGAGCGCCGCCCGGATGTCTGCGAACGCGATCCCGCGGCCGCACGCGCCATCAACGTCACGGCCCAGGCCCGCATCGGCGTGCTCGCCGCGCGCTACGGCGCATGGACGCTCGGCATCTCCACCGATTACGTTTTCGACGGCAAGGCTGCCCCGTACCGCGAGGACGCCGCGCCGAACCCGCTGAACATTTACGGCCGCACGAAGCTGGAAGGCGAGGCGGCGCTGCTCGCCGCGTCGCCGCTGTCGTGTGTGCTGCGCCTGCCGCTGCTCTTCGGCCCGATCGTCGACTGGAGCGAATCGGCCGTCACGAGCCTCGTGCCGGCGATCGTCGCTGCCGCTCGGCCGGGCGCCGACGCGGTCGGCATGGACGCATGGGCGATCCGTTACCCGACGTATACGCCGGATGTCGCGGACGTCATCCGCGACCTCACGCTGCGCCATCTCGCGGGCGCGTCGATCACGGGCCTTCGTCACTGGTCGGGCGAGGAGCCGATGACGAAGTACGACATTGCGCAGCGGATCGCGGCCGCGCTCGGCATCGAAGCCGCGCTCAAGCGAATCGACCAGCCGACCGACGCGACACCGCGCCCATATGACTGCCACCTGGACGCATCGCGCGTGCGTGCCGCCGGGATCGACCACGCGACGCCGTTCGATGCCGCGCTACGCGCCGTGCTGCGAGATGCGCCGCAGGGGCTGTAGGATCGGGCGCCCGTCGCGGCCCCCCACCTTCTTGTCGCCATTGAAGATCATTCAATGGCGAAGCCAATTATCAAGACCGACCGACGTGCGACAGAATGCGTACCAGGCTTTCCAGCATGGACACGAAGCATGCATTTCGACCACGCCACCATCGTTACCGATGACATTGACGGTACACGCCGCTTTTTCGATGAGGTCGTCGGTCTCGATACCGGGCCTCGACCGCCGTTCAGGGTCGACGGCTACTGGTTGTACCTCGATAGCCGCCCGATGATTCATGTCACGCGCGCAACGCTGCCTGCGCGCGAAGGCCGCAGCACGCCGCGCATCGATCACATTGCGCTTCGCGTCGACACGCATCACGAGTGGGCGACGTTGATCGATCGACTGTCCAGCAGTCGGATCGACTACTCGTTGAGCGAAGTACCGCTGTCCAATGAGTTGCAGTTGTTCGTGTCCATTGCGCCGGGGGTTTCCGTCGAATTCGTGACGACGCTCGGCGCCGACAAGCTGTACGGGATTCCGAACGGATGACCGGATCTGCCGAATCGTCTTGCGAAACACATGGCGCTTGCCGACTTTGCCGGCGACAGGCGGCGACAACGGCGATTCGGCGTGGGCGGCACAACCCTTGGCCGCAAGCGGTATTCAGAACATTTGACGCGTGCGACGGGCACTGCTTCACGCTCGGGAACACGCTTTTGATCGGAGGAAACGAGCGATGCAATTCGATGGACAAAACGTGCTGGTGGTCGGCGGAAGTTCCGGGATCGGCGAAGCGGCCGCGCGGGCCTTTGCGGCGGGCGGGGCGAGCGTGACGATCGCGTCGCGCGACGCGGCCAGGCTGGCGGCGAGCGCAGCGAGGATCGGTCACGGCGTGCGAACCGGTGTGATGGACACGACCGACGACACCAGCGTACGTGCATTTTTCGATTCGGCGGGCGAATTCGACCACGTTGTCGTGTCGGCCGCGCAGACACCCACCGGTCCGATGCGTGGTCTCGCGCTCGCCGATGCGTACGCGGCGATGGACAGCAAGTTCTGGGGAGCCTATCGCGTCGCGCGGGCCGTACGTATTCGGCAGGGCGGGTCGCTGACGTTCGTGTCGGGCTTCCTGAGCGTGCGGCCGAGCAAGACCTCGGTCCTGCAAGGCGCGATCAACGCGGCGCTTGAATCGCTGGCGCGCGGGCTTGCGCTCGAGCTGTCGCCCGTGCGGGTGAATACGGTATCCCCGGGCCTGATCGCGACGCCGCTCTGGTCGAAGCTCGATGCGCAGGCGCGGGACAGGATGTACGAAGGCGCTGCGGCGCGCTTGCCGGCCGGCCGTGTCGGTCAACCCGAGGACGTTGCGAACGCCGTGCTCTACCTCGCGTCGACCCCGTACGCGACCGGCTCGACGGTGCTGGTCGACGGAGGCGGTGCGATCGCGTAGCGGCCCGGTCGGTTGAAGTTCGAATCGAGGCGCGTCGCAGGTTGACCGTGCGCGCGTGCCCGGATTCCGCGCGCCGTGTGCGGCGCCGGATGATCTCGGGCGCGCGGGCGAGCATGAGCGTCTGCGCCGCAACCGTTTTGGGGCGCAGGCGTATTCGAGATGCCGTCAGCGCTTTCTGGTGTCAGCAGGCGGCGATCGTTTCGATGTCCGTACCGAATCGTTGTCCGGCATGTCGAGGCCGGACGAGCGGATCGTGTGCGACAACGCTTCTTCAAAACGCTCCATGGCAGGCGTGAACGTCTTGCCGCGACGCCAGCGCAACGCGGCGATGCGCGACAGGCCATCGTCCGCGATCGTCGCCGCCACGATCCTCGAGCGGTGCGGAATCGCGAGCGGACTCGCGATGGTCGCGTAGTCGGCGCGCTCGACGAGCCGTATCAGCGAGTCGACATTGGCCGCCTCGACCCGCACGTTCAGCGTAACGTTTGCGCCAGCACATGCGGTGTCGATCTGCCCGCGCATGGCGAACGTCCGATTCAGCAGCGCAAGCGGATGCGTCGCCACTTCCCGCAGGCTGACGGTCTTCCGGATCTTGCGACCGGCGGATCGCTGCACCAGCGCCAGCCGTTCGATGAACAACGTTCTCTGCTCGATGTCCGCATGCGACAGATGGGAGAACGACACGCCGATGTCCAGTTCATTTTCCACCAGCCCCTGGTCGATCGCCGCAGCCGGAAGTTCCTGAACGGACACGTATAACTGCGGGTGTCGTGCGAGCAGGGCCGATATCGTCGGCATGACGAGCGATCGTGCGTACGTGTCGATCGCACCGATGCGCAACGCGCCGTGAACTTCGCGCGAGCGGTTTCGGACATTGGCCAGCGTCACATCGAGTTTCGACAGGATCGGCTCGACTTCCGCGAACAGATCCGCCCCCGCTTGCGTCAACAGTATCCCGCGGCCCACCCGATCGAACAACGTCACGTCGAGCAGATCCGCCAACTCGCGCAGATGCTGGGACAGTGCGGGTTGAGTGAGGTGCAGCCGAGCTGCGGCTCGCGTCACGCTGCCGGCGCGAGCGACTGCAATGAAGCTGCGCAGCAGGCGAAGATCGATCGCTGAATGCATAACGGATCCTGATGAATCAACACGCAAAACATTAATTTACATCAGGCACACCGAATCCTAACCTCCCGTCGATGCATTCTTTCAACGGAGGTGAAGAGATGCCGCATCTGATCATCGAAGCCACGCCCCACATTGCGCGCCTGCTCGATTTCCGGTCATTGATGGGGGCGGTGCACGAACAGCTCGCCGCGCAAGGGCACGCGTTACTCGCCGAATTGAAGAGTCGTGTCTATAAGGCCGATCAATTCCTGTCCGGCGATGACCCGACACACGAATTCATCGTCGTCAGGCTATTGCTGACGAAACCGAGGAGCGAGCCGGTACTGAACGACATGGGGAGACTGATCCACGACGTCGTGCGAGATGCCGTCGAGCGGGTCGAACCGGCGTTCGGCTGGCAGTGCTGCGTACTCGTATGCGATTTCAGCGGTGCGCCTTACATCAAGACGGTCCGTGACGGCACCCGCTCCGACACCGGCGCGTCTGCATGACGCGGCCCGCGTCGACAAGAATTCATGGAGACAGCAATGGACATCACGCGCAGCACCGGGTGCGATACGCCCGACGAACGAAAGGCAATGCCGGCAGACAGGTCGCCGGAGTATCTCGACGCACTGTATCGGCGCATCGGTTGGAAGCTGATGCCGGTGCTTCTGGTGGCACAGGTTCTTGCGTATCTCGACCGGGTCAACGTCGGGGCCGCGAAACTGCAGATGGCGGGCGAGCTCGGATTGAGCGACACCGTCTACGGTCTCGGCGCCGGTTTATTCTTCATCGGCTACTTTTTGTTCGAAGTGCAGAGCAACCTTCTGCTGCATCGGGTGGGTGCGCGCGTGTGGATCGCCCGCATCATGGTGACCTGGGGCATCGTCTCGGCGGCTGCGGCATGGGTACATTCTCCCGGCACGTTCTATTTGCAGCGGCTGCTGCTCGGCGTGGCGGAGGCCGGATTTTTCCCCGGCATCGTGCTGTATCTGACCTACTGGTTTCCTGCTCACCGGCGCGGTCGGATGACGACACTGTTCATGAGCGCGACAGCGGTCGCAGGCATTGTCGGCAATACGTTGTCGGGCTGGATCATGACGCATCTCGACGGCTTCGGTGCGCTGTCCGGATGGCAATGGACGTTCGTGATCGAAGGCCTGCCGACGGTCGGCGTGGGGCTCGCGGTGCACTATCTGTTGCCGAGCCGTCCGACGGATGCGCGCTGGCTGTCGCCGGACGAGACGGACGCGGTATTGCGAAGCCTCGAGGTCGATGCGGGTCATACCGTGGATGCGCGGCGCGCACCCCGGTTGCCGGCATCGGAGATGGCGTTGCTGACGACGATCTATTTCCTGCTTCTCGTCGGTCTGTACGGGATCGGCTTCTGGCTCCCGACGCTTGTCAAGGAAACGGGGCTGACGAAACTGTCGTGGATCGGCCTTTGCAGTGCAATTCCCTATCTGATCGCGGTGCTGGTGATGAATATGGGCGCCCGTCGCGCGGACCGCGGTGGCAACTGGGCAGCCTATGTTGCGGGGGGCGCTTGCATGGCGTCGGCCGGTTTCGTCGTGAGCGCGTTGTTCAGCGGCGTTCTGCCTGCCGTGATCGCGGGGCTCTCGCTGGCCGCTGCGGGCACGCTGACGGCGCTGCCGCTGTTCTGGCACCTGCCGACCATGCGATTGACCGGCGCGGCCGCGGCGGCGGGGATCGCAACGATCAATTGTTTCGGAAACCTGGCGGGATTCGCGGGGCCGATCGTGTTCGGATGGTTGAAGGATCGCCTTCACGATGCGACGGCGCCGACCTTGCTGCTGGCACTGAGCGCTTCGGCGGCGATGGCGCTCACCGTCGCGTACCGAAGGATATCGACGCATTGAGGCGCGGCAGGCCGAGCAGGCTTGCCGTATCCGGACGGAACACCGATTTTTTGGTCTGGATTGAAAGTCTATTCATTTCAAGGCCCATTTTCAAAGCGGGACCGATTTCCGAAAATTGGTTGTACGCGCATCAATCTGCGTGACATTCCAAACCCGTTCATTCGTCATCATGCATCGCGTTGCGGTGCGAGAGACGCGCTTGCGCGTCATGAGGAGATTGTCCATGGCAATTCAAATCGATCATGTGGATCGTGATCCGGCCGAGCAGGCGCCCGATCAACCGGCGCGCCGTTCCTTCCTGACCAAGGCCGGAATCGGCACGGGCGCGTTCGCCGTCGGTGCGATGCTTCAATCCACCGGGGTCGGTGCGCAAACGGGCAGCACCGGATCGAAGCCGGTAGCCGCGCCCGCGCAGGGGGAATTCTGGCCGAACGGTGCACGGCTGGTCATTTCGATTTCGATGCAGTTCGAGGCGGGCGGGCAGCCGCCTAAGGGTGCCGACAATCCGTTTCCGAAAGTCGATTTCCCGGCGAGCGTTCCCGCCGATCTTGCCGCGCAAGCGTGGTTTGCGTACGGGTATCGCGAGGGAATTCCCCGAATGCTGGATCTGTGGGATCGTCACGACGTGAAGGTGACGAGTCACATGATCGGCGAGGCGGCGAAGCGGCATCCGCAGGTGGCGCGCGAAATCGTGGCGCGCGGCCACGAAGCGGCGGGCCATGGGCCGACGTGGAACTCGCAGTATGCGATGTCGCGACCGCAGGAACGCGAGTTTCTGATCCAGGCGCGATCGATGGTCGAGGAGGTGACGGGCCAACGTCCGATCGGCTACAACGCGAACTGGCTGCGACGCGGGCCGAACACGCTGTCGCTGCTGCAGGAGCTGGGCTACGTTTATCACATCGATGATACGAGCCGCGACGAGCCGTTCATCGAAAAGGTCAACGGCAAGGATTTCGTCGTGATTCCGTATACGCTGCGCAACAACGACATCCTGCTGGTGGAGGGGCGGAATTACTCGCCTGAGAAATTCCTCGAACAGATCAAGTTCGATTTTGATCAGTTGTACGAGGAAGCGGGAACGCGTCGGCGCATGATGTCGATCAGCGCGCACGACCGCATCAGCGGCACGCCGCAGATGACGCGTGCATGGGATGCGTTCCTGCGTCATGCAAAGAGCCATCCCGGCGTTGTGTTCATGCGCAAGGACGACATCGCGCGGTTCGTCCTGCAAAGCCCGATTACGGTACGCGAAAGCGAGACGATCTAGCGGGTTGCACCGGCGCCTTCGCACCGGTTCGAGCGTGCGAATGCGCTGGACGACGCTTGGCTTGTCGCCCGTCGCATCGGCGAAGTGGCTAAGGGGCGCTGATTCAGTGCACGCATCCGGATTACCTGGCGGCCAATCCGACGACTCGTACGGTTGACGATTGACGGAAGCATCGCCTCATGGCGTTTCGCATGCCGACCACGGGCCGCGACCGGCCACTCGAGTTCGTCGAACACCGGCGAACGGTCGCGCTGACCATCGAGTCCCGCTTCCGCATCAACCACGGTGAAGCGCTCGCCGAAGCTGCCGCGCCCTGGCGCGGGCCTCGCACGGTTCCCCCGAGTTTCTCGCCAGAACCCACCTGCGCAGCGGCACGCTCGTGGCCGCCGCAGTGACGCCGATGGCGATTGCGGTGACCGCTTTCGCGTCCCGGCTTGATCGACGCGAGACGGCACAAGCGAATCGCACCGCCCGCTTTCCAGCCTGAATGACCCAAGTCGCACCACTGTCGGATTCAATCCGTTCATCGAGCATCGAGTACTCACTCAAGGAGCACGTCATGAAAACCCGCACCGTCCTTTCCGCCGTTTCCCGCATCGCGCTGGCGGCAGCCACCGCCGCTGCCGCGTTGCCTGCCGTTGCCGCGACCGGCGACGATCTCGTGCAGCCGAAAACGCTGATCGTCGACAAGAGCCTCTCGAAGCGGCAGGCCGAGCAACAGATCCGCGCGGCACGCCTTTACGATACCTTCTGGAGCACGGGCGACGAGGCCCAGGCCCGCGAGGCGCTGGCGGCCGATTTCACCGACCGCACCTTGCCCGTCGGTCGGCCGCAGGGCATCGCCGGGCCGTTGGCTGCATCGCAAGGCTTCCATCGCGCCGTGCCGGACGTCCACGCCGACGTCGAACAGATGATCGTCGCCGGCGACCGCGTCGTCACCCATCTGCACTTCACCGGTCATTTCACCGGCACCTTCAACGGCGTGCAGGGCAACGGGCAGGCGGTCGACTTCATCGCCACGGACATCTATCGCATTCGCGACGGCAAGATCACCGACAACTGGCATCTCGAAGACAACCTGACGTTCCTGCAACAGCTCGGCGTGGTCGCCAAGTAAGCGGGCGGGGGCCGATCCTGCCGATCGGCCTTTTCCTCGCCGGTCCGCATCGCGTTACCATGCCCGGTCCTCGCGGCGCATCGCGCGGCACAATCCAACATCCCTTTCGCGCGACGCGACCATGGACAATCTCGGTGACATTCGCCTTTTCGTCGAAGCAGCAAGCCTGGGCAGTCTTTCGGCGGCCGGCAGAAAGCTCGGACTGTCCCCCGCAGCGGCGAGCGCCCGGCTCGTCAAGCTCGAGGGAGAGCTCCACACTCAGCTGTTCGAGCGTTCGACCCGCAAGCTGCGGCTCACGGATGAAGGTCGTCTGTATCTCGTACATTGCCAGCATGCGCTGCAAACGCTCGAAGATGCGCGTGCCGCGTTGCAGGCCGGGCGCGCATCGGTGAGCGGGGCGTTGCGCGTATCGGCCACTTCCGATTTCGGGCGCACCGTGCTGCGTCGATGGCTCGACGAATTCAACGAACGCCATCCGAACGTCACGCTGACGCTCGTGCTCTCAGATTCACTGTCACACTTGCTGCAGGACGATATCGATCTTGCGATCCGGTTCGGCGTGCCGGCGGACAGCTCGATGGTCGCCAAGCGCATGGCCGACAATCGCCGCGCGCTATGCGCGTCGCCGGACTACATCGCCGAGCACGGGATGCCGAACCATCCCGACGATTTGCGCGAGCATCGATTCATCGTCCTTTCTTCGGCGGCCGGCGCGGCGAACAACTGGCGTTTCGCGCGCGACGGGGAGACCGCGTCGTTCACCGCGCCGCTCGACCGTTCCCGTCAGACCAATGATGGTTCCCTTGCCCGCGAATGGGCGATCGAGGGGCGCGGGGTGGCAATGAAATCGATCTGGGACATCGGCGCCGATCTTCAGGCCGGGCGGCTCAAGCTGCTCCTGCAGGAATGGCGCTGCCCGGACGTGCCGGTGAACGCGCTGTTTCAACGAACGCTTTATATGGCGCCGCGCGTGCGTACATTGCTCGACTTCCTCGAGCAGCGGTTCTCCGAAGCTTCCGACGCGCTGGCGCCGTTTCTGCGGTAGTTTCCCGCGATCGCAGGCTTTCTGCGTTCGTCGAGGTGGCGCGTGAAGACGTTCGATTCGGCCCGCGTTCGCCGATTGAGCACGAAGGCCGTCGCGATGCGGGTTGGCGCTGTCCTTGCAGGCGCCGAAGGTGGTCGGGATGAAAAATACCCGGCAACGTTTGGCTCGTAGCGGCAAGCACGGCTGCTCGATGGATACCGGAACGGGAGTGCGGCGGGCCGCGGGCTGGGATGTCATGACGCGCAGCGCCGACACCACAGCCCGCGACGGGGCTGGATTCGGAAGTCAATCCAGCCCCGTGCTCCACGTATTGATAATCGTCGAGCGTTTAAGGTCGATTAACGAATGGCAAAGCGGGTTGCCGGCGAGCCATTCGAACAATTGTTTCCGTAGATAAACAGATTCCTGTTTTCCGAATACGCTTGGTAAATAATTGAATAAACTTCCTTCGCGCTGAACGAGTAGATGCCGTCGTTAATGGTCACCAGCAGGTTGCCGGTGGCGTCGGTTTCGATCTTGTCGATCTTGCCGGCCTTGCAAAGCGCCTGGGCGGACGCGCACGTGGAGGCGAGCATCAGTGCTGAAAACAGCACGGTTGCAATCTTCTTCATGACTTTCCTTTGATATTGAATGATTTATGCGATTTGACGACATCGGTCACGTCCGGGAAGACAGGTATGCCTTTCCGGATTGCTGATTCACAAATGCGTGGAAATCAACGGTGGCCTGACAAGGTGGAAACTTTCGCGACAAAGCACGAATGAAGCGATTCGTGCTGCGCCTCCGTATCTCGTTGATCTTTGAATCACGGTGTTGCGGCGCACAACACAGATTATTTAGTTGATTTTGAGTGCGCCAATCGTATTAATTTATCGTTAATAAAATTCGATAATTTTTGTTTGAATTTGATTTTATTGAATTATGCGGGATGTTGTTTTGTTTTTGATTGTTTCGATATTTAAATAATCGACGGCGAATATTGATTCGACGGTTGATGGTGTGGCGGGCGAAGCGCATGGGCGTTCATGTGGGATCGAGCGTTCGGGTGCGTGGTTCGCCTGGCGCGCGGACTGCGCAGCGCATATCCGTCGATACTGCAGCCGGCGCCGGCCGAATTGATTCGTGCCGCCCCGGAAAGACGCTACACTGCGCCAGTTCCCGACCACACAGGGAGCATCAGGACACCGGGCCCGCGTATTGCAAACAGGTGACGATGTAATCGCCCGCCCCCTGACAGATTCGAACAAATCACGAGAGAAAGAGAGGGCCCATGCTGACACGTCTTCGTATCGGACTCGATCGCGCACGCGACCTGCGCGAAGCGGGACGTCCGTCTCCCATCCAGCCGCGGCCGCTGCCGAGCGAGCTGGTCGACCTGAGCGCGCAGCGCGCGACATGGCGCGTGGTCGTTCCCGGCCAGGCCGACTGCTACATGGCGGCGATGCCCGCCGAAACGGAGCGCTTCGTCGTGCATCTCGACGCGCAGAAGTTCTATGGCCGGTGGCTCGGCACGAGCCCGGCGTTTCCGCAACTGAATTCGCAGGACTGCGTGCCGCGCCGCGTCATGCCGCTCGACAGCAAGTACGCGTCGGCCGCCGCCGCGTTCCGGGCCGGCCGCCTCGAACCGGTGGCGCTGCCGCCGGTCGGTTACTGGCTCGAGGGAAGCGGGTACGAAGTCGCGATGAGCAACGGCATGACGCGCACCTTCTGGCTGCTCGCCAACCGTGTGCGATCGTTTCCGGTCAGCGTCGACAACGCGACGTGGGCCACGATGCTGAACAACATGGCCGGCGTCGGCATCGCGCCGATCGCGTTCCGCGAACTGTTTTCCCGGCACGCGTAGGTCGTTCGCCGGGATCCGGCGCGCCCCGGCGGCGCCGGATCGCCACCCGGTTTGACACGCCGCGTTCGCGGCCATTAAAGTCGCATCGCGGGCCGGTGGGTCAAGCACACGCCCGGAACAGGCAGCCGATGTTCCAGGACTACGGGGCTACCCCGTGGATCAGATTGACACCCCGATGCGTCGCAAGGAGCACGGTTGCGCGTTGCGCAACGCGACTCCTCGCAGCACCAGTCACGTTGGCTCATCGTCCCGCCCATCTTTCTCCATGCATTCATCCCTGCGCGATACCACCCGCACGATTGCCGAGGCGATGCTCGCCGGGCCGCCCGAGCGCGGCGGCGTCATCGCGCGTATGGCGGCCGTGCTCGGCGATGCGCAACCGTGGGTGCACGAATGTGCGGACGCCGCGCTCGCCCGTTTCGGCGCGAACTGGGACGACGTCGACATCGACGTGCTTGCGGCGGTGCTGGCCGATGCGGCCGCGTTCGTGCGCGCCTGGTATCGCGATGATCGGCCGAACGTGATCCGCGTCGTGCGGCGTCCGCCCGTCCAGCGGCCGTTGCCGGCGCCGCTCGCCGGCTGCGACGTGCCGCAATGGGCGACGCCCGGCGATCTTGCCGGCTGGCTCGGCGTGAGCGCGCCGGAGCTCGACTGGCTGTCCGACCACTGGCGCGTCGACGCGCGCAGCAGCGCCACGCCGTTGCATCACTACACGTACGTGGCGCACGACAAGCGCAGCGGCGGCAGCCGCCTCGTCGAAATTCCGAAAGGCCGGCTGCGCGAAGCGCAGCGCCGCATCCTGCACGGGCTGCTCGATCGCATCGCGCCGCACGGTGCGGTACACGGCTTTCGCAAGGGGCACGGGATCGTGTCGTTCGCCGCGCCCCATGCGGATCGCGAGGTCGTCGTCCGTTTCGATCTCGCGGATTTCTTCGTGTCGATACGCGCCGCCCGCGTGCACGCGCTGTTCGTCACGCTCGGGTATCCGGCCGAAGTCGCGCGCACGCTCACCGGGCTGTGCACCAACCGCGTGCCGTCCGCGCGGCTGCTCGCGCCGGACCTGCGCGACCGGTTCGACTGGATCGGCCGCCAGCGTTATCGCGAACGACATCTGCCGCAGGGCGCGCCGACGTCGCCGGCGCTGGCGAACCTGTGCGCGTTCCGGTTCGACATGCGGCTCGCCGCGCTCGCGCGTTCGCTCGGTGCAACCTACACGCGCTATGCCGACGATCTCGCCTTTTCCGGCGGCGGCGCGCTGGCGCGCGACGTCGAGCGGCTGCAGGTCCGCGTTGCCGCGATCGCGCTCGAAGAAGGCTTTGCGCTGCAACTGCGCAAAACCCGCGTGATGCGGCGCGGCGTGCGGCAGCAACTGGCCGGCGTGGTCGTCAACCGTCATCCGAACCTGGCGCGCGATGCGTTCGATCTCCTGAAGGCCATCCTGACCAACTGCATCCGCCACGGCCCGGCGTCACAGAATCGCGACGCGCATCCGGATTTCCGCGCGCATCTCGCCGGGCGCGTCGCGCATGCGGCCGCGCTGAACGCGGCGCGCGGCGCGAAGCTGCGCGCGCTGTTCGACCGGATCGCGTGGGACGCCCGCGACGTCGGCCTGTAATCGGACGTATCCGCATCGACGCCTTCTGTAATACGACGCCGAGCACTGCTATCATTCGCGCCATGCCGCGCCCGTGTCAGGTGCGGCGCTTACTTGCTGCAGCCGTTCGCCGTGCCTACGTACATGGCGGGCTGCGCGTTGCCGGCCGGTCTTGTCCAATTGATTGACGCGCGACGTCGTTTAGTGCGTATCGCGCAAGCCATGCCGGCTCAGGCAAACGATGCACCGATTTGACAGCCCCCATCGGCGGAACTTCGTGGTAGGTTCCGCCATCGGAGCTTTTTGCGAAAACATGCCCAAAGAGGATGAATACATGACCCAGGCCCTGCAGGAACTCGAAGCACAACTTCGGGACCTGAATATCAAGCTGTCGGATGCGAAGCAGAAGGAGAAGCAGGCCGCGCTCGCGGCATTCAAGGAACAGGTCGAGCTTTTGGGAATTTCGCAGCAGGAAGTGCTGAGCGCGCTTGGCTACATCGTCCAGCGAAAACGCAAGGCGCCTGCCAAGTACTACGATCCGACGACCGGCCGCTCATGGTCGGGCCGCGGCCCGCGCCCGAAATGGCTCGAAGGCAAGGATCTCGCCGCGCTCGCCGTCGACCGCGAGGCCAAGACCTGGTGGCCCGGAGACGACCAAGGCTGAAGCCGGCCGGGCCGCGAGGCCGCCCGGCGCCGGCCGGTCCGCTGGCGCGAACCGGCCGGTAACACTCCGCCAGCATGCTGTCTTTCATCCGGTGTCCGGCCTGACCGCGACATCACCGGCTTCGCCGCCGACACCGGATCGCTTATATTCCCCTCCCGTACATTGCCAGCGGATTCCCGCTCGACGTCCTGCAAGCGGATGCCGCCGTGCGCGCACCGCCGCCGCCGGCAGGTCTGCCGGCCCGTCGGGCACCGGCACAGGCCTTAGAATGTCGCCGGACAATCGTGGCAGGACACCATGGCAGCAAACATGAAATCTTCGTCGCTCGAGGGCCCGTCGGCCCCGCGCGTGGAGCAGGTCGGCGCGTACGCGTGGAAAGCGCTGGCCGGATCGGCGATCGGCTATGCGATGGACGGCTTCGACCTGCTGATCCTCGGCTTCATGCTGCCGGCGATCACGTCGGCGCTGCAATTGACGCCCGGGCAGGGCGGCGCGCTGGTCACGTGGACGCTGATCGGCGCCGTGGCGGGCGGCATCCTGTTCGGTGCATTGAGCGACCGTTACGGGCGGGTGCGCGTGCTGACCTGGACGATCCTGCTGTTCGCGATCTTCACCGGGTTGTGCGCGTTCGCGCAGGGCTTCGAGGATCTGCTCGTGTACCGCACCATCGCGGGCATCGGGCTGGGCGGCGAATTCGGGATCGGCATGGCGCTCGCGGCGGAAGCGTGGCCGGCGAGCAAGCGCGCACGCGTGTCGTGCTACGTCGCGCTCGGCTGGCAGGCCGGTGTGCTGCTGGCCGCGCTGCTGACGCCGTTCCTGCTGATGCACATCGGCTGGCGCGGGATGTTCCTGGTCGGCGTGCTGCCGGCAGTGCTCGCGTGGGCGATGCGCAACACGCTGCACGAGCCTGAAGCGTTCGTGCAGCGCGCAGCGCAGCCGAAGGCCAACGCATTCCGCCTGCTCGTCGCGGACGGCCGTACCGCGCGCACGAGCCTCGGCATCGTGATTCTGTGTTCGGTCCAGAACTTCGGCTACTACGGGATCATGATCTGGCTGCCGACCTTCCTGTCGAAACAGATGGGCTTCTCGCTGACGAAGTCGGGGCTGTGGACGGCGGCGACGGTCGTCGGGATGATGATCGGCGTCTGGGTGTTCGGGCAACTGGCCGACCGCATCGGGCGCAAGCCGACGTTCCTGCTGTACCAGCTCGGCGCGGTCGTGACGGTTCTCGCGTATGCGCGGCTGTCGGACCCGACCGCGATGCTGTGGGCCGGTGCGCTGATGGGCATGTTCGTCAACGGGATGGTCGGCGGCTACGGGACGCTGATGTCGGAAGGCTATCCGACGGCCGCACGCGCCACCGCGCAGAACGTGCTGTGGAACATCGGCCGCGCGGTCGGCGGCTTCGGCCCGGTCGCGGTCGGCGCGCTGGCCGCGCACTACTCGTTCCAGACGGCCATCGCGCTGCTTGCCGGCCTCTACGTGCTGGACATGGTCGCGACGCTGTTCCTGATTCCCGAGCTCAAGGGCGTAGAACTCGAATGAGCGCGGCCGTCGCGCACCACCCAACGACCTCACTCATGACCACGATGCAACAGAAGAACAAGACGATCGGCGTGATGGGCTCGGGCAAGGAGCCGTGGCTCGCGTTCTCGGAGCCGCTCGGCGCCTGGCTTGCGCAGGCCGGTTTCAACCTGCTGACGGGCGGCGGGCAGGGCGTGATGCTGGCGGTCGCGCGCGCGTTCGCCGGCGTGCCGGGGCGGGCCGGCCGATCGATCGGCATCCTGCCGACGCGGGCCGATCCGCTTGCGGGCTTCGTGCCGCTCGACGGCTATCCGCATCCGTTCGTCGACGTCCCGATCCTCACGCCGCTGCCGCGCCGCGAGCCGGGCGCCGCGCCGGATACGATCAACCGCAACTACGTGAACGTGCTGAGCAGCGACCTGATCGTCGCGCTGCCGGGCGGGCCCGGCACGGCCGAGGAGATCGCGCTCGCGCGGCGCTGGCGCAAGCCGCTCATCTGTTTCGGGCCGGACGATGCGTTTCGCGAGCTTGCGGCAGGGGCCACGTGCACGTCGTCGCTCGACGACGTGATCAGCTTCGTGGAACGTGCGTTTTCGGCGGAGCTGCCGCTGCGATAATTCGCGCGGCCGGTTTGACTACCGTCGTTGCGATGCTGGCACGCGATGTCACCGGTTTCGATGCGACGACGTGCCGCCGGCGCGCGCAAGCCGCCGGCGGCACAATTCGTTATCGCGGCGGGCGGTTCAGCGGCCCGTCTTCAACTGTGCCCACAGCCGGTTCTGCAGCCGGCGGATCTCGGGCGGCATCGGCTTGAGCAGCGTCATCTTGCTCAGTACTTCATCGGATGGATACACCGACGAATCGCGCGCGATCGCGGGCTTCACGTGCTGGCGTGCAGCCTTGTTCGCGGTCGGATAGAACACCGCGTTGGTGATGCCGGCGTTGACCTTCGGATCCTGCACGTAGTTGATCCACTTCAGCGCGGCGTCCCGATTCGGCGCGTCCTTCGGAATCACCATCATGTCGAACCACAGCAGCCCGCCTTCCTTCGGGTTCGCGAAGCCGATCTCGTACGGGCGCTTCGCTTCGGCGGCACGACGGTGCGCGATGCCGACGTCGCCCGAATAGCCGAACGCCACGCACAGGTCGTTGTTCGCGAGATCGTTGATGTAGCCCGACGAGTTGAACTGCGTGATGTACGGGCGCACCTTCTTCAGCACCTCGTACGCCGCGCGGTAGTCGGCCGGGTTCGTGCTGTTCGGATCCTTGCCCATGTACTGCAGCGTGGCCGCGAACACGTCGACGGCCTGGTCGAGGAACGACACGCCGCAGCTCTTCAGCTTCGCCATGTTGGCCGGATCGAACACCAGCGCCCAGCTGTCGACCGGCGCCTTGTCGCCGAGCACCTTCTTCACGGCCTGCACGTTGTAGCCGATGCCGTCGGTGCCATACGCCCACGGCACGCCGTACTGGTTGCCCGGATCGGCATCGGCGACCATCTTCATCAACAGCGGATCGAGGTTCGCCAGGTTCGGCAGCTTCGACTTGTCGAGCGGCTGGTAGACGCTCGCCTGGATCTGCTTGGCCATGTAGTTCGACGTCGGCACGACGATGTCGTAGCCGGAATTCCCCGACATCAGTTTTGCCTGCAGCGTGTCGTCGCTGTCGTAGTTGTCGTAGCGGACGTGGAGGCCCGTCTGCTTCTGGAAGGTCGGGATCGTGTCCGGCGCGATGTAGTCGGACCAGTTGTAGATGTTCAGTTCGCCGGCCGCGCGGGCGGTCGTGCCGGCAGCCGCGGTGGCCGACAGGATGGCGGCGGTTGCAAGGGCGCGGCGAAGCGTGCGGATTCGCATGACGTGGTTTTCCATTTCGGTGCGCGTGTCGATTCCGCGAAGGGCGGGTCGAGGCGCGATGGTTCATCGGATGAAGCAGACGTGCGTGACCGCCGCTCGCGGCGAGCGAGCGTGGTGCACGTCGATCAGGAGTCCGTTTGATTTCAGGCCGGGTCGTGCGGAAACGAAGCGCGAGCCGATCTCGTCACCGGTCTGGTGACACGGCGAGTGGGTCGAACGGAATCAGGGAAAGCGGAGGGGCGCTAAGGCAGCAGCGATGCCACGTCGTCGGTATGGATCGCGACGTATGCACGCGCGGCGACCGCGTTATGACGGCGAACGGAGCGGCGGGACAGGATGGTGTAGATCGACAGCGGCAGGCGAGGGCTTTGGCCGCCGCCACTGTCGTCGGGGGACGCGATCGTAGCGCGCAGGTTTCGCGCATCGCCTCGTCTCCACCGCACCAGCGGGCCACGGAATCTCACGATTACTCTCGACCGGGTTGTTGAAAGTATTGAACACCTGACGATTCGCCGGCGGCTGCCGTTTTCAGGTATCGGTCATCGCAATTGCCGCGTGGCGGCATCGGCTGCGCGACGCGAATTGAAAGCTTGGCAGACACCTGAATCGCCGAAACATGACGCTTCCATGAATCATCAGGTAAATCGCTGTAAGGATGTCTCAGGATTTTCCCTAGGGATTGGAGGGCCGATGAGCGTGTTCGGCGCGGTGGTGATGACGGGAAAATCGCGTCGGCAACGCTGCTTCGGGTGGTCAGCAACCGCACGAAGTGATGAGAATATTCGACGGCTTGCAGTCCGGATCGCTACCGAATGATCGTCGGAAAGCCGGTTGAAAGACCTGGATTCGACACGAACGCGTTCGCGACCGAACTCGCGCAGGTCGCGATGTGGGAGCGGCAGAACGCGTAGACCTGCAAAAAGGATCGCACCTGGGGGCTTAGACCGTACCCGTACCCCGATGACAGGGAGCATCGTCAAAGTGCTCGCGCCGGACGTCGATTTCGCGCCTGGCGCCGTTGCTTGATGGCATGGCCGTTTGATCCTGAGTGCAGCGTCATGCCGGTTTTCCACGTGATCTGCGACATTCCTGCGGGTTGGGATCACGGCGGCGTATCAGCTCTGGCCACCCATCCCGGCTAATTCCCTGGTGCATCGAGCGCGCTCGTCATCTCCTGCGCGGCGTGTTGCAGCGAAGGCAGAAAGCGTCTCACGGCGTCCGCCGGATTGATCGCGTGTTCGAGGTAGATCACGTTCAGCGCCGCCATCACTCGATCATGCGCGCTGACCGCGACGGCGAGCGAGCCGATTTTGCGTTGTTCGGTCCAGTCGCCATGGTTCGATCCGAAACCGTCGGCGCGTGTCCGCCTTACAAGATTGCGAATGAATGCATCGTCCGATGCGAGTCGCTGTTGTTGTTCACCGCCGGCACCGGTGCGCAGCAGGTCGAGAATATCCTCGCGCTCCGCGTCCTGGCACGACGCGAAGTAGATGCGGCCCGATGCCGTCAGCAGCATCGGGAGTCGGCGCCCGACCATCGAACGATGAAATGACAGCGGGCTGAACCGATGAGTCGTCTCGCGAATGATCATCGAATCGCCGTCCGGCGTCGTCAGGTCCGACGGCCACACGATGCGCTGCAGCAACGTGGCCATGATCGGCGGCGCGACCGTCGCAATGTGTTCGTCGTCGGTGAACCCTTCGCTCAGCGTGCGCACACGCAGCGTCAGTCGGAACGTGTCATCCGACTCGCTGCGTCGCACGAATCCGCCTTCCACCAGCGTTTCCAGCAACCGCCGCACGGTCGTGCGGTGCAGCCCCGTGACTTCGCTCAGCTGCTGGCTCGTCGCGCGGCCGTTCTCCAGCGCATTGAGGGCCTGCAGCACCTGCAGGCCACGCGACAATCCTCGGACATTTGCGTACTTGCTCATCGGAAAATGTATTAAAAATCAACGACGTGCATTCCTTGCACATTTGGTTGAAATTGTTGAGTGCGTATCTGCCGCTCCCTAGACTTGCCTCCATCCCGCCGCCACACGACGCGACACGGAACCCGCGACGTGCCCCGGCCGGTATCCATCGGCATACGCAGCGACCACCGAGTCGCGCGAGGAAGGAGACACATGAATCCCACACCCAGTCCAGCCGCGCATCGCGACCCGCGCGACCCGCTTTCCACCGACGTCGCAATCATTGGCGCAGGCCCGGTCGGCTTGATGATCGCCAACATTCTGGGCCTTCAGGGCGTGCGTGTCACGCTGATCGAGAAGCTTGAACAGATCATCGATTACCCGCGCGCAATTGGTCTGGATGACGAAGCATTGCGCGTGTTCCAGTCGATCGGCCTGGCCGACGAACTCGTGCCGCACACGACGCCCGATCACTGGATGCGTTTCGTGACGAAGGACGGTCACTGCTTCGCATCGATCGAGCCGCGCACCGACGAATTCGGCTGGCCGCGCCGCAACGCGTTCATCCAGCCGCTCGCGGATCGCGTGCTCCACGAAGGCCTCGCGCGTTTCCCGCATGTCCAGGTGCTGTTCGGGCACAGCGTTGCATCGTTCACGCAGGACGCCGACGGCGTCAGCATCGACGTGGACGATGCGGATGGCGAACGCCGGACCGTGCGCGCAGCGTACATGGTCGGCGCGGACGGCGGCAACAGCTTCGTGCGCCGCGTGCTGAACGTGCCGTTCGAAGGGCGTACGAAGCCGAACCAGTGGATCGTCGTGGACGTGCGCAACGACCCGATCGGCTCGCCGCACGTCTACATGCATTGCGATCATGAACGGCCATACGTGTCGGCGGCGCTGCCGCACGGTATTCGCCGCTTCGAGTTCATGGTGATGCCGGGCGAGACCGAGGAAGAACTGTCGAAACCCGACAACATGGCTGCGCTGATCCGCAAGGTGGTCGCGGATCCGGATGCGGTCGACTACATCCGCAAGCGCGTCTATACGCACAATGCGCGTCTCGCGTCGACGTTTCACGTGGGCCGCGTCCTGCTCGCCGGAGACGCCGCGCACATCATGCCGGTGTGGCAGGGGCAGGGTTACAACAGCGGAATCCGCGACGCGAACAATCTCGGCTGGAAGCTCGCGATGGTCGCGCGGGGGCTGGCAGACAGCCGCTTGCTCGAAACCTATACCGTCGAGCGTCGCGCGCATGCGCGTTCGATGATCCATCTTTCCGAAGTGGCGGGCGATATATTCGCGCCGACGACACGTTTCGGCGCGCGCTTTCGCGACACCTTCGTGCGTGCGCTGAACCTGTTCCCGATGGTGAAGCGCTACTTCGTCGAAATGCGCTTCAAGCCGATGCCGCGTTACGAGGCGGGCGCGGTACTGCTGCCCGCGCATGCATGCAGGCACGGCTGGTTTGCACGCGTGCTCGAACGATCGGGCAATTCCGCGCCGGGCCGGCTGCTTGGCCTGATGAGCGAAAAGCGCGATTCCTTGATCGGCCGGCTCGCATACGGTCGCGATCCGTTTGCCGCGTCACCGGTCGGTCGCATGTTCATCCAGCCGCGCGTGCGGCTGACCGACGGCCGCACCGTGCTGCTCGACGACGCGATCGGCACCGGTTTCGTCCTGCTGGGCTGGGGCGCGGATCCGACCTTCGGCATGACGCCGCAGGCGCGTGCGTCGTGGGCACGGCTCGGCGGCCGCTTCGTGGTTGCGAAGCCGGACGCGCAGCTCGCTTACGCCGACGACGTGCCGTCGGACGTGCTCGCGATCGGTGACGTGACGGGGCGGTTGAAGGACTGGTTCAGCCGTCTGCCGGAGTCGGTCGTGCTGCTGCGTCCCGATCGTTTCGTCGCGGGTGCATGTGCGCCACAGCAGGTGTCCTCGGCGATTGTCGCGCTCGCGGAAAAGCTCGGCATGACGGCAGGCGCGCGGCACGAGCACGGCGACGTTGCGCCATCTTCGCAGCGCCCGGTGTTCGATCGCGATGTCCTCACACACGTGGCAGGAGCATGAGCATGCCGATTCATCTCGAATGTCTGTCCCATACGCCGCTACACGGTTACGTCGATCCGGCGCCCGACGTGGTTGCCGAAGTCGAGCGCATCGGCCGGGCCGCGCGCGAACGTGTCGAGCGTTTCCGGCCCGACCTGATCGTCGTTTTCGCCCCCGATCATTTCAACGGATTCTTCTACGACATGATGCCGCCGTTCTGCATCGGCGCACGCGCCGACGCGATCGGTGATTTCAAGAGCCTGGCCGGCACGCTGCCGGTGCCGGGCGATCTCGCGCACGGGCTGGCGGAAAGCGTGCTGGCCGCCGACGTCGATGTCGCGCTGTCGTACCGGATGCAGGTCGACCACGGCTGTGCGCAGGCACTCGAAGTGCTCACCGGCGGACTCGATCGCTATCCGGTGATCCCGGTATTCATCAACTCTGTCGCGCCGCCGATGGCGACGCTGCGCCGCGCGCGTTTGCTGGGCGATGCGATCGGCCGCCATCTCGCGCGTACCGACCGCCGCGTGCTGGTGGTCGGCTCGGGCGGCATCTCGCACGAGCCGCCTGTACCGGAACTGATCGGCGCGACCGCCGAAGTGGCGGAGCGGCTGATCGCCGGTCGCCATCCGTCAGCCGAGTCGCGCGCGGCGCGCCAGGCGCGTACCGTGGCCGCCGCCCGTTCGTTTGCCGCCGGCGACAGTCCGCTGCATCCGCTCAATCCCGAATGGGATCGCGCATTCCTTGCCAGACTCGCATCCGGCGAACTGACCGCACTGGACGGCATGACCAATGACGCGATCACGCGCGACGGCGGCAAGTCCGCGCACGAGATCCGCACGTGGGTCGCCGCATTCGCCGCGCTCGCCGCATATGGCCCGTATCACGCGTCGCTCGACTACTACCGCGCGATTCCCGAGTGGATCGCGGGTTTCGCCACCATGCACGCCACGTCGTCGACCGCCGTCGCGGCGGCGGCGTGACCGAACTCCAGGAGACCTAGATGTCCGATTCGAACCTTGTGACGACACTGGCCGCGCGACTGCGCGAAGCCGAGGCGTCGCGCAGCACGATCGCGCCGCTGCGCGGCGAAGCCGCCGCGGGCGGCATCCCGCTCGACGCGATGACGCTGGCCTACGCGGTGCAGCAGGCCAACGTCGACCGGCGCGTCGCGAACGGCGAGCGCATCGTCGGCCGCAAGATCGGCCTGACGTCGCTCGCGGTGCAGACCCAACTGGGCGTCGACCAGCCCGATTTCGGTGCGTTGTTCGCGAGCATGGCTTGCGGCGACGGCGCGCCGATTTCGCTCGCGCAACTGATACAGCCCAAGGTCGAAGCGGAGATCGCGCTCGTGCTCGATCGCGACCTCACGCATGACAGGCACACGTTCGTCGACATCCTGCGCGCAAGCGCTTATGCGCTCGCCGCGATCGAGGTGGTGGACAGCCGCATCCGGGACTGGGACATCCGCTTCGTCGACACGGTCGCCGACAACGCATCGAGCGCGCGCTTCGTGGTCGGCAGCCGTCCGGTGCCGCTTTCGCAGCTCGATCTGACGAGCTGCGCAATGACGCTCGCCCGCAATGGCGAAGTGCTGTCGAAGGGCAGCGGCGCCGCCTGCCTCGGCAATCCACTCAACGCTGCCGTGTGGCTGGCCGACCGGATGGTGCAACTCGGCACGCCGCTGCGCGCCGGCGACGTGGTGCTGACCGGCGCGCTCGGTCCGATGGTCGCCGTCCGCGAGGCCGGCACCTATGTCGCGCAGATCGACGGGCTCGGCAGCGTCCGGGCAACTTTTACGGCTTAACTCAGGAACTCGCATGGCTTCCGAAAAACTCAAGGCTGCGATCATCGGCTCCGGCAACATCGGCACGGACCTGATGATCAAGATCCTCCGTCACGGCAGGCATCTGGAAATCGCGGCGATGGTCGGTATCGACGCGAACTCGGACGGTCTCGCGCGTGCCGCGCGACTGGGTGTCGCGACCACGCACGAAGGCGTCGAAGGGCTCACGCGTCTGCCGGTATTCGACCAGATCGATTTCGTGTTCGACGCGACGTCCGCAGGCGCGCACGTTCGCAACGCAGCGCTGCTGCGCACGCTCAAGCCGTCGATTCGCATGATCGATCTGACACCCGCCGCGATCGGCCCGTACTGCGTGCCGGTCGTCAACCTCGACGCGCACATCGACGCGCCGAACGTGAACATGGTCACGTGCGGCGGCCAGGCGACGATTCCGATCGTCGCGGCTGTGTCGCGCGTCGCGAGGGTGCACTACGCGGAGATTGTCGCGTCGATCAGCAGCAAGTCCGCGGGCCCCGGTACGCGCGCGAACATCGACGAATTCACCGAAACGACGTCGAAGGCGATCGAGGTGGTCGGCGGCGCCGCGAAGGGCAAGGCGATCATCGTGCTGAACCCGGCCGAGCCGCCGCTGATGATGCGCGACACGGTCTATACGCTGTCCGACCTCGCGTCTCGCGCGGAGATCGAGGCGTCGATCGAGGACACCGTCGCGAAGGTACACGCGTACGTGCCTGGCTATCGGCTCAAGCAGAAGGTGCAATTCGACGAGATTCCGGCGAGCGCACCGATCCGTATTCCGGGCCTGGGAACATTCAGCGGCCTGAAAACGTCGGTGTTCGTCGAAGTGGAGGGCGCCGCGCACTACCTGCCTGCCTACGCGGGCAATCTCGACATCATGACTTCCGCCGCGCTCGCGACCGGCGAACGCATGGCGCAGGCGCGCGTGAGCGCGTAAGGAGCAAACGGCGATGAGCAAGAAACTGTATATCTCCGACGTGACGCTGCGCGACGGCAGTCACGCCATTCGACACCAGTATTCGATCGCGAACGTGCAGGACATCGCACGTGCGCTGGATCGCGCCAGGGTGGACAGCATCGAGGTCGCGCACGGCGACGGCCTGCAAGGATCGAGCTTCAACTACGGCTTCGGCGCGCATACCGATCTCGAATGGATCGAGGCGGTAGCGGACGTCGTCGAACACGCGAGGATCGCGACGCTGCTCTTGCCGGGCATCGGCACGATTCACGACCTGAAGGCCGCATACGACGCCGGCGCGCGCATCGTGCGTGTCGCGACGCACTGCACCGAGGCGGATATCTCGAAGCAGCACATCGAATATGCGCGCGAACTCGGCATGGACACGGTCGGCTTCCTGATGATGAGCCACATGACGACGCCCGAGAATCTGGCCGTCGAGGCGAAGAAGATGGAAAGCTACGGCGCGACCTGCATCTACGTCGTCGATTCCGGCGGCGCGCTGACGATGTCGGACGTGCGCGATCGGTTCCGTGCGGTGAAGGCGGTGCTGAAGCCCGAAACGGAAACCGGCATGCACGCGCACCACAACCTGTCGCTCGGCGTCGCGAACTCGATCGTCGCGGTGGAGGAAGGCTGCGACCGGATCGATGCGTCGCTCGCGGGAATGGGCGCGGGCGCCGGCAATGCGCCGCTCGAAGTGTTCATCGCGGCGGCCGAGCGGATGGGCTGGAACCACGGCACCGATCTCTACACGCTCATGGATGCGGCCGACGACATCGTACGGCCGTTGCAGGACCGTCCGGTGCGCGTCGACCGCGAAACGCTCGCGCTCGGCTATGCGGGCGTGTATTCGAGCTTCCTGCGTCACTCGGAAGCGGCCGCGAAGAAGTACGACATCAGCACCGTGGACATCCTCGTCGAACTGGGCAAGCGCCGGATGGTGGGTGGCCAGGAAGACATGATCGTCGACGTCGCGCTCGATCTGAAGAAGCGTGGCGAGGCCGCATAGGAACGCACGGCAGGACCGCACACGTCGCGGTCCGATACATGACAGCCGCCGGCAAGAGCGGCCTGCCTATCAATCATTGGAGACTTTGAATGAATACGTCACGAACGGAAGGCGATACCGCGCGACATGGACGCACGGGACACGCGACGATCATGTTGTGCCTCGCGATTGCGTTGCTCGAAGGGCTGGACCTGCAATCGGCGGGGGTGGCCGGCCCGCGCATGGCGAAGGAGTTTTCGCTCGCCGTCGCGCAGATGGGCTGGGCGTTCAGCGCGGGCGCGCTCGGCCTGCTGCCGGGTGCCGCGCTCGGCGGCCGGCTGGCCGACCGGTTCGGCCGCAAGCGCGTGCTGATGTGGTCGGTCGCGATGTTCGGCCTGTTCTCGCTCGCGACGACGCAGGTCTGGAGCTTCGAGAGCCTGCTCGTCGCGCGATTGATGACGGGCTGCGGGCTCGGCGCCGCGATGCCGAACCTGATCGCGCTGTGCTCGGAGGCGGCGGGCCCGCGGCAGCGCGGCACGGCGGTCGGCGCGATGTACTGCGGGATGCCGTTCGGCGCGGCGATCGCCGCGGTGATCGGCATCGCGAGCGCAGGCGATGCGAATTGGCGTCACGTGTTTTACGTCGGCGGAGTCGGGCCGCTCGTCATGGTGCCGCTGCTCGGGATGTTCCTGCACGAGTCGCGGCAGTTCGTGGCGACCCGTTCGACCGTGGCGGCCCATGTCGCGGGCCTGCCCGGCGTGCGTGACGCGCTGTGGCGACACGGCCGCGCGCGTACGACCATCGCGCTGTGGATCAGCTATCTCGGCACGCTCGTCGTGCTGTATTTCCTGATGAACTGGCTGCCGTCGATGGTGCTGTCGCGGGGGCTGACACGCGTGCAGGCCAACGTCGTGCTGATGATGTTCAACATCGGCGGCGGTATCGGGGCCGTCGCGATCGCGACGCTGATGGACCGCTTCGGACGGCGCGGCACGGTGATCGGCATGTATGTCGGCGTCGCTGTCGCGCTGATCACGCTGGCGAGCGCGGGTGGCGCGACGTCGATGGCGATCGGCGGCTTGCTGTGCGGGTTGTTCCTCGTCGGCGGCCAGTCGGTGCTGTATGCGCTGGCCGGCCATGCGTATCCGACCGAAGTGCGCGGCACGGGCGTGGGTGCGGCCGTTGCGGTGGGGCGGCTCGGTTCGATTCTCGGGCCGCTGGTGGCAGGGCAGTTGTTCGCGCTCGGTCAGAGCCCGTCGATGCTGGTGTCGGCGAGCATCCCGCTGATCGTGATCGCCGCGGTGGCGGCGTTGACGGTGGTGGGTGCGTTTGCGCGGCAGCGCACGGGCGAGCCGCAGCGCGCGTAGCGATTCGGGCGGGCCGCGCGAGCGCGGCCCGCGATCGAGATCATTCATTTTTTCGGAAAGGACATCATCATGACTGCGACGACATCACCGATCACGGAAGCGTCGACGAGCCGGTTTGCACGCGTGAAGGACGGCGACCTCGAACTGCGGATCCACTATAACGACACGGGCGCCGGACCAACCGGCGAGACGGTCGTGATGCTGCATGGTTCGGGGCCTGGCGCGAGCGGCTGGGCGAACTTCAACCGCAACGTCGAGCCGCTGGTCGCGGCAGGCTATCGCGTGATCCTGATGGACTGCCCGGGCTGGAGCAAGAGCGATCCGATCGTCTGTACGTCGTCGCGCTCGGAACTCAACGGCCGCGTGCTGAAGGGGCTGCTCGACGTGCTCGATATCGAGCGCGTACATATTCTCGGCAACTCGATGGGCGGGCATAGCGCGGTTGCGTTCGCGCTCGGCAACCCGGAGCGTGTCGGCAAGCTGGTACTGATGGGCGGCGGCACGGGCGGGCCGAGCAACTTCGTGCCGATGCCGACCGAGGGCATCAAGCTGCTGCAGGGCCTGTATCGCGAGCCGACGATCGAGAACCTGAAGCGGATGATGGACGTGTTCGTCTACGATGCGAGCGCGCTCACCGACGAGCTGATGAAGGCGCGCCTCGACAACATGCTCGCGCGGCGCGATCACCTCGAGAACTTCGTGAAGAGCCTCGCGGCCAATCCGAAGCAGTTCACCGATTACGGCCCGCGGTTGGGCGAGATCGCGGCGCCGACGCTCGTGATCTGGGGGCGCGACGATCGGTTCGTACCGATGGATACCGGCCTGCGGCTGATCGCCGGCATGCAGAACGCGCAACTGCATGTGTTCAACCGGTGCGGGCACTGGGCGCAGTGGGAGCATGCGGATGCATTCAACCGGATGGTGGTCGACTTCCTGCGGAATTGAGTGCAGCGAGGCAAGCGCCGCCTTCGAAAGACAGTTCGTCGATCCAGGGCGTGCGCGTCGGCCGGCTCGTCACGCTGGCCTGGATTCGGATCGCATCGATCGCGCCCGGCTGCGTTGGCGGCGGCCTCGCGTCGCGGGCAGGAGCAGGGCTACGAGCCGGGGCAGGGCTCCTGGCGGAACGCCTGCATCTGCCCCGTCATCATCTGCAGCATCTTGTTGGCGGCCACCGAGAGCTTGCGGCCCACGCGCGTGACCATGTGCGCCTCGGCGTTCTCGAGAATCGGATGCGCGATCTCGATCGCAAACAGTTCCTTGGCCTGCAGTTCGGTCGCCACCGCGAAGGCTGGCATCAGCGCGATGCCGAGCCCCGATTTCACGAACTCATTCAGGATAGCAAAGGAATTGGTGGTGACGCTCGGCGTGAGCCATACGCGTTCGGCGTATTCCACGGCCTCCATCATCTGCCGCGTACCGTAGGACGGGTGGGTGGCCGCCAGCGGGTAGGCGGCGAGCTGCTGCACCGTCAGCACCTTGTGGCTGCGGCGCGGGAAGCCGGGGCCGACGATCGCCATCATCGGCTGCCGCTTCGAGGCGCGCGACACCAGCTTGGGTTCGGCGGGAGGGTTGTAGACCAGGCCGATCTCGCCCTCGTCGTTCGAGATTTTGCGGATCACATCGTTGGTGCTGCCCAAGTCGAGGTTGACGCGGATCCCGGGGAACTGCCGGCAGAACTGCGGCATCGGCCCGGCCATTAGATCCGAGACGAAGCCCTCACCGAGTACCGAGTGCGCTGCAGGGAATCGTCACGCGCAACCGCAATCCGATCGACGGCGCGGTGCTGTCGGTCACGCAAGTGCATGCGGGTGAGGCGATGAACGTGGTGCCGACCGATGCCTGGCTCGGCGGCACGGTGCGGACTTTCTCCGATGCGACGCTCGACCTGATCGAGACGCGCATGCGCGCCGTGGTGGCCGCGACGGCCGTGGCCTTCGATTGCGAGAGCGAGGTGGATTTCCAGCGCCAGTATCCGGCTACCGTGAACGACGCCGGGCAGACGGCGGTGGCGGTGGCGGTGATGCGGGAGCTGGTGGGCGACGCGCATGTGAACGCGGCCGTCGATCCGACCATGGCGGCAGAGGATTTCTCGTTCATGCTGCGCGAGAGGCCGGGTTGTTGTGCATTCCTCGGGAACGGGAGCGGCGATCATCGCCTGCATGGGCATGGCGGCGGGCCTTGCCTGCTGCATAACGCCAGTTACGACTTCAACGATGCGTTGCTGCCGGTGGGAGCGAGTTATTTCGTGAGGTTGGTGGAGCGGGTTTTGGCGCGGTAAGGCGCGGGTGCCGACTGTTCGGGGCCGATCGTGATGAACGGGCATGGTGGCGCGCCGTCATGAATGACGGCTTGCGGGCGGGATTTTACGCTTTAATCGGATTTATCCAACAGGCATTCAAGAAATCGTTTCGTCTCCGGATAATCCGACAAATCTCGATCATTCGCGACGCACACGTAAAGTTGTCGTTCCGCCCACTCGTCGAGCAGTCTTATCGCCTTCAGATTGTAAAGATTCAGATATGGGGAGGCGTTTGGTTCCGGAATTACGCCAATTCCTATTCCTTCCTGGATGAGGCGGCATCTTGCCTCGTAATTTCCAACTTCGATTTTGACATCGAGCGGACGTGACAAGCCTCGTCCGGCAAGCGATGAGAATGCGTCATAGGTGTGCCGAGGAAAATACCCGACGAACGGGTAGGAATTGGCAGCTTCCAGGAACAGCTCATCAAAAACCGCGAGCGCGTGATCTCGGCGTGTAACCAGGACAATGCGGTCCCGCCGGAATGGATAGGACGTCACGCCGGGCGCCGGCGACAATGCGTGATAAATCCCGACATCCGCTTCATTTTCCGCGACCAGCCGCGGAATGTCGTAGCTGTAGCGCTCTTGCAGATCGATACGAGCGGCAGGAGACTCCGCAAGATATCTCCGTGTTATCGCAGGTATATACGCGATGATTGATGACGGATTCGCGGCTAATCTGACTTTTGGATTTCCTGCCTTTCCAAATTCAGCCACAACGTCTTGCGCTATTTCGACGCGGCGCAAGATCGCTTTCGCATGATGATACAGCGACAAACCCGCCGGCGTGCCCTGAACGCCGCGCGCATGGCGGATCAGGAGATCCACGCCGAGCCGGCTCTCGAGGTCGGCGATTCGCTTGCTGGCTCCTGACGTTACGAGGGCATTATCTTCTGCTGCCTTGGTCAAGCTCTTCGACTCGATAGCCGAAACAAAGATGCGAAGACTCTGAAGATCAAGTTTCATCATGTTCGGTCGCGAGCCTGTTGATCGGAAGCCATTTGTCGGAGGCGGTAGGGCCTCTTTCATCGCTGTTGAATCGTTCACTTCCTGACCCGGCACTATAACAATCCGGGACAGGGTTGATGAGACGGCGACGAAGTGAGTCGCCTGCAACTTCCTTGAGCATGGTTTGAACAGCTGGACGCCGGCCAATAGGGAAGATACGTCTTCTGTCGCTCACCTGTACGAACCGTTCGCTTGCCATGGTCGCCCCTTCGGACCAGTGCTCGGCGATTGCAACGGGGGTGAGATCCCCAAAAATTCGCAATGGCAACTTCGCGGACGAGGGAAAAGCTGGTCGTCGCGTTGACCGAAGTGATGCCGGGGGAAGCGCGCGTCGCGGGTATTTCGCTGGCGTTCAGTCATGCGACGGCGCTGCTTGGCGGTTTCACGCCGGCCGTGTCCACCTGTCTCACTCAGGTGATGCATGACTGGGCCGCGTCTGGCTACTGGCAGGGGTTTCGCTGCGGTTCGCGGCCTTTTGTGCGAAAGCCTGGGTTATATCGGCGCGGCGCCGCACGTAATGCTTCGGCGTCGGCGTCGGCGTCGGCGTCGGCCTGATGGACGCCGTTTCGATGCGTCGCGACCGAAGCCCGGCCTTGCGTCGGGCTTCGTTGTTTTCATCGTCGATAGGAAGGGTCGATGCGATCCAGCTTGCGCAGTAGCGCGGGCCATTCCATCACACCATAAGGGCGGCGTGTCTGCGGCTGATAGTTCATGTACGTCTCTTCGAGCACGTCGTGCGGAACTGCGTTCAGTTCGGTATTGCACGCCATGGCCGCGAGCTGCGTCCTGCACGACAACTCCAGCCGATGCATGGCGTTGAACGCTTCGGGAATGGTCTTGCCGACGGTGAGCAGGCCGTGATTGCGCAGAATGAGCGCGTTGTTCTCGCCGAGATCGCGCACCAGCGATTCGCGCTCCGAGACATCCAGCACCACGCCGCAGTAATCGTGGTAGCCGATCTTGTAGAAGCGCATGGAAGTCTGCGTGAGCGGCAGCAGCCCGCACTTGAGCGCCGATATGGCCATGCCCGGCCAGCTGTGCGTATGAATCACGCATTCGAGTTCGGGGTTCGCTTCGTGGATGGCGCCGTGGATCACGTAGCCCGCGCGATTGATGCCGTAGTCCATGCCGACGAACACGGGCTTGCTGAGAATATTTCCATCGATGTCGATCTTGATCAGGCTCGATGCCGTGACTTCCTCGTACAGCATGCCGTAAGCGTTGATGAGATACGCGCCTTCCTCGCCCGGCACGCGCGCCGAGATGTGGTTCGCGGCCATGTCCGACATGCCGTATAGCTCGGTCAGCCGGTAGCAGGCGGCCAGATCGACGCGCGTTTTCCATTCGGCTTCGGAGCATTGCTCGCGCATCGATGGAATGGAGAATTCGGGGAGCGTGGTCATTCGAGATTCCTCGTCGAAGTTGATCGGAAAGAGCAGGCCGTGCGTCGCCTACGACTGCATTTGCATGTCGCTGCGGCGCAGGCTCAAGGTGGCGATCAGCGTGCAGCCGATGCATGCCGACGCATACAGGTAGAAACCGCTTTCATGGCCGATGCTCTTGAACCAGAGTCCGACGTAACCGGCCGTGCCGCCGAATATGGCCGTCGCGATGGCATACGGCACGCCCACGCCCAGCGCCCGCAACCGCGCGGGAAACAACTCGGCTTTCATGACGGAGCACACGGACGTGTAGCCGGACACGATCATCAGTGCGAGCGTGAGCAGCAGGAACGCGGTTGTTGCGCTGTGTGTGCGCGCAAGCGCCGTGAGCAGCGGCCAGGTGGCGAACGTGCCGCCAATTCCGAACCACAGCAGCAGTGCGCGTCGCCCGATACGATCCGACAGCGCGCCGAAGAACGGCTGCATGACCATGAACAGCGTCAGCGTGGACAGCGAAAGCCACGCGCTCGTCTGCGGGCTCAGTCCGACCGTATTGACGAGATAGTTGTGCATATAAACCGTGTAGGTGAAGAATGCGAGCGTGCCGCCCGTGGTGAGCCCGAACACGAGCAAAACGGGCCGCCAGTGCTCGCGCAGCGCCAACAGCGACACGCCGCGCTTGTCCTTCTCGCCGAGCGCGCGGAAGTCCGGGGTTTCATCGATATTGCGGCGCACCCACCACGCCACCAGCGCGAGCGCCGCGCCGGTGATGAACGGCACGCGCCAGCCCCAGTCAATCAGTTCCGCACGCGGAATCAGCGCCTGCAATACGACCTGCACGAGCGTGGCGAGCAACTGGCCGAGAATCAGCGTGACGTAGTGGAAGCTGCTGTAGAAGCCGCGATGGCCGGGCTTCGCGATCTCGCTCAGGTACACCGAACTCGCGCCGTACTCGCCGCCGAGGGAAAAGCCCTGCACGAGCCGCGCGAGCAGCAGGACGAGCGGTGCGGCCATGCCGATCTGCGGATAGGTCGGACACAGGCCGATGGCGAGCGAGCCCGCGCACATCAGGATGACGGACAACGTGAGTGCGGAGCGGCGTCCGCGCCGGTCGGCATACAGGCCGATCAGCCAGCTTCCGACTGGCCGCAGCAGAAAGCCGATGGCGAAGATCGCCGCCGTCGAAAGCAACTGAATGGTGCGGTTCTCGCGGGGAAAAAACGAGGCGGCGAAGAAGATGGAGAAAGTCGTATAAACGTGAAAGTCGTACCATTCGATCAGATTGCCGATGGAACCGCCCGCAATCGATCGCAGCGCGCCGCGGCGACGTAGCGGACGCGTTGCGGCATCGACGTCGGCGGGTATCGTTTCGTGCATGGTCGTCTCCTTGTATTGTGGGAATGGCGTATGCGTCGGATCCACGCCGGTGTCGCGTGCCAGCGGCGCGCCATCGTTCGGTCGCTGTTTCAGCGCGCGAGGTTGAGCAGCGGTTCGCCTCGATGCCAGCGCGCGAGGTTGTCGAGCCAGATGCGGCCGACGGCTGCGTACTGACTGTCTGACTGTCCCGCCATATGCGGAGTGAGAATCACGTTCGGCATATCCCACAAGGGCGATGCCGCACTCAGGGGTTCGTGCTCGAACACGTCGAGGTAGGCGCCCGCCAGCGCACCGCTACGCAGCGCGGCGATCAGATCCGCTTCGACCACGACCTCGCCGCGCGCGACGTTGACCAGATGCGCCTGCTTCGGCAGACGCGCGAGACGGCTTGCGTCGATCAGCTTCGTCGTCTGCGGCGTGAGCGGGCAGGCGAGCACAAGCCAGTCGGTGCGCGGCAGCACGTCATCGAGCATCGAGAAATCGATGAAGGTTTCGCCCTGTGCCTCGCGGCGTACGACGATGACGGCCATTTCCAGCGCATCCAGCAAGCGGGCGAGCCTTTGACCGATTGCACCGTAGCCCACGATCACCGCGGTCTGAGCGGCGAGATCGCGCGGCGCGGCGTCGAGCAGCAAGGGGCGCCATGCGTGTTCGCGCTGCGCTTCGTGCAGCAGCGGCAGGCGGCGTGCCAGCGCCATCAGACCGGCCAGCGCCGTATGCGCGACCGTGCGAGCGTTTGCGCCGGAAGACGACGTCACCTGCACGCCGCGTTGCCGCATCTCGATGAAGATCGGACGATCGACGCCCGCGGAATGAGCATGCACCCAGCGCAGGTTCGGTGCGGCGCGCAGCGCGTCGTAGAAGTGGCGGGTTTCCGGCGTCAAGTCGTGCTTGGTCGAGCGGCCCGTCACGTCGCGGCTCACGAATGCGATATGCGCTTCGGCGCTCGATGCGTCGCCAGGCGACAGCAGGCGGAACGGCGTTGCGCCAAGCGTTCGCGCGATCTCGCCGTCGAAGTGGCGCGCGGCCACATCGGAGAGAAGAATATTCAGGGCCAGCATCGTCTCCATTACCACTATCTCGTTTGCCTATGCTGTGCGCCCGGATATCTGGAATAAGAAAAGCCCGTGCGCCATGAGGTCATTGTGATCAAGTGACAAGGCACGCGTTGAGCGTTTTGGTGTACGCACCGTTTCCAAAATGTGAAGGGTCGGGCATCTGCATGTGCCCCTGGTTTGTGAAACCGTCCCATTTGGAAATCGAGAATTCCGGCGTGACGTTTTCATCAAGACCAGGAGGGATGCCGTGAAGACGAGCAGGTTCACCTTCCGCGGTGGCGTCGGGAATGAAGTGGTTATCCAGGGATCGCGCATGGAACGGTCGATGGATGGCAGTGCGACGACAAGTTCGATGACGCTCGAGCACGTCTTGACGAGGGCTGGCCAATCGGGGCCGCTCGTACCTGACGGGCCGGTGCGAGCGATGTCGTGCGTGGCTGTCGGCAGACATTGAGGAGCCGCATGCCAACGCGAGAGCGTGATATGCTCCGCGCGAAACACATGTTCCGGAATTATCCGCTCGGCAACGGGCCGCGTTTGCGGCACGGCCGTTCGCCCGCGATTGATTGATGCTCATGAACGGTAACTCCACGCTCGATCCGGTGGCGCAAGAGGCGATTGACTGGGAAGTGAGGCTGCGCTCCGGCGAGATTTCGCAGGAGGAGCGCGACGCATTCGCGGCATGGCGGCGCGCGGATCCGGCCCACGAAGAAGCGTGGGCGCGGCTGCAGCAGCGGCTCGGCAGGCTGGGGCCGTTGCAGGGCACGTCGAGTGAGGCGGTGCGGCGGGCGCTCGACGAGCCGTCGCGTCACCGCAGACGATTGCTGAAAGCCGGCGCTGGCCTGGGGGGCATCGTGCTTGCGGGGATCGCCACGCGCCAGCTCGTTTCGACGTTTTCGCTCGACGCGGACTACCACAATGGCGATGTGGTCCCACAAAGAGTCCAGTTCGACGGCAACGTTTCGGTCACGGCCGGCGCGGCCACGCGGGTGTATACCCGTGCACGTGAGCAAGCCGACCTCTATCTTGCCGCCGGTCAGGTTGCAACCGATCCGAATCGCGCGGGCCATCAGTCTGTCGTCGTGACTACCCGCGACGGCACGGTCCGCACCGAGCGGGCGCGCGTGAGCGTGGACGTCCTGCGGCTGCATACCGTCGTGGCCGTGCAAGGCGGCGACGCAGTCCTTGCCGTGCCTCACGGGCGCCGCTTGCGGGTACCCGATGGATCGGCGTGGTCCCTGTCGGGCGGACAGATCGCACGCATGCCCGAAACGTCGGTCGACATCTTCTCGTGGACACGCGGCACGCTGGTCGTGCTCGACCGCGCGGTGCCGGACGTGATCGAAACGCTGGGCCGTTACTTCGGCGGCTATATCCGTTTTCCGGAGGCCGCGCTGTCGCGCCGCGTGAGCGGCGTCTTTCCGCTCGACGACGCGCCGGCCGCGCTCCGGCAACTGGCCGAAAGCCTCGGGTTTTCCCTGAATCTGTACGGCAAGATGCTCGCCGTCGCCACACCTGCCTGAAACCGCAGGCAGCCCCTCCAGTCCCCCCTCCAGATTTTTTTCGACTTGCGGTGTCACTTTTCGCCGCTCGTTGCACAAGGTAATCAAGAGCGCATCAAATCGCTCGACATCAACCCGTGCACTCGAGTGGAGGAAGTGTGTTCGACGCTATCGACAAGGCCATATTGTCCGTGCTGCAGCAGGACAGCACGCTCTCGGTGGCCGAGATCGCCGACCGCGTGAATCTTTCGACCACGCCATGCTGGCGACGCATTCAGAAGCTCGAGCAGGACGGGGTGATAGCGCGTCGCGTGGCGCTTCTGGATGCGAAGAAGCTCAACGTGGGCGTGACCGTTCTGGTGGAGATCAAGACTGCGGAACATACCGCCGCGTGGTTGCAGCGTTTCTGCGACGTCGTGGCGACGATCCCCGAAGTGGTGGAAGTCCATCGCATGAGCGGGCACATCGACTACATGCTCAAGGTGGTGGTGCCGCATATCGACGCGTACGACAGCGTATACAGGCGTCTGATCGGCGCGGTCGACATCTTCGACGTCAGTTCCAGCTTCGCGATGGAGACCATTAAACAGACCACCGTATTACCGCTCGATTACATGCTGTGACCGCACGGGCCGGGCAGTGTATCGACAGGAACGGAGAAGGACGGAATTTCACCGGCGCGGCGGAAACCGCGGAATGGAATTCCAAAACGGGCGGCGCAAGCGAATTGTTTCAAAAAAACATTCCAGGCCCGGACGATAGACTTGTTTCATCGATGACGCGTTCGGGCAAGAGGCTGACCGAAGCCCGATTGAAAGCATGACGGTACTTTGCGACACGATGATGACGCGGTCACGCGTAGGAATACTGATAGAACGGACGAAGAGCCAATACATTCGACAAGGGAGCGGTTCAAACGTGAAGCTCAATATCGGAACTCGCCGGGCCATCTCGAGCCAGGCATCAGGGGTTGCCATCGCGGTCGCCGTTGCACAGGTTTTCATGGCGGCGTCGGCGCATGCACAACAGGCCGCACAGCAGTCATGGCATCTCGCAAGCGGTCCGCTGGACCGCACGCTGGTCGAAATCGCCCAGGCGGCCAACGTGAGGTTGAGCTACGACGCGGGCCTCGTGCAATCGTTGAAATCGTCGCCCGTCGAGGGCAGCTATACCGCCGAGGCCGCGATTCGACAAGCGCTCCGGGGCACCGGTCTCGATCTCGTCGCGACGGGCAGCGGTGGCCTGACCATCCAGAAGGCGGTTGCGAAGCCGGTTGCGGCAGCGCCCGTCGCGGCGTCGGCGGCGGCAGCCTCCGTGGGGCCTGTCGATACCACGCTTCCGCTCATCAGCGTGGCGGCCAGCCGGGACTCCGGCGGCACCGGCTTCGTCGCGGAATCGTCGTCCACCTATGCGCGCTCGGACGTGCCGCTGAGCGAGACGCCGAAATCGGTCAGCGTCATCAACGCGGCGGTGATCCAGAGTCAGGCCGCTCAGTCGCTCTCCGATGTGCTGAGGAATGCGTCCGGTGTCGTCACGCGGCCGGGGCCGCTTGGTGTGCCGCAGTACATGATTCGCGGGTTTGCAGCGGAAAATCTGACTTCGGACGGGCTTGCGACTGTCGGGTCCGCGCCCAACGTCACGCCGACGATAGCGATCTCGAGCGTGGAAGTGATCAAGGGGCCGTCGGCGATCGTGAACGGCAACAGCCCGCCGGGAGGCGTGATCAATATCGTCAAGAAGACGCCGCAGGCTGACCCGTTTCACGAAATCAAACTGGGTTATGGCACGTACGGTGACACGCAGATCGCGCTGGACACCACGGGCGCGATTACCGACGACAAGAAGCTCCGGTATCGCTTCATCATCTCGGGGGAGCGGGTCGGCCAGAATGCCATGGGGTATGACGGCCAGAGAAATTTCTACTTTGCGCCGACCGTGCAATGGAAGGATTCGACCACGGACCTGACGGTCGGCTATGAGCGCACGGTCGATCGCCAGCCGGTTCCGCAGTTCACGGTCGGCTATGCCGCGGGCGACATCTACCGAAACTATATCGACCGTCCGCTCGGCTCACCGTCCGACCACTTCGGCGCGCAAACCGACAGTATTTTCTTTCACCTCGAACAAAAGCTCGGCAAGGCGCTGACCTTCGTGAGCAAGGGTTCCTATACGCGTACCCAGCAAACGCAGCAGGCTTGGGCGACGGCGACGACGCTCTCGCCGACCAACGGTGCGGCGTTCTTCAACTTCGATTCTATTTCGGATTACTACAGCTGGAGCTTCCAGAATTACCTGCGAGCCAAGTTCGATATCGGCGGTGTGAAAAACACCGTGATAGCAGGGTGGGATTTCAATCATTACAACCGGTATCAGGTCGATACCACGACCTCGAAATTCATTTCCGTTCCGAACGTTTTCGGCCCCCCTTCGTTGCCCTCGTCCGATACGGGTAACCTTGCGCCGACATCCGCCAGTCGGTACACGGAAACGGGTTTGTATCTTCAGGATCAGTTTTCCTACAGGAATTTCCATGCGCTCGCTTCGGTGAGGCGGGACACTTATCTGACGGGTACGATCGGCGGAACGGCGTCGCCGGGAAACCATCAGAACGCCTATAGCCCAAGTCTCGGCCTGCTCTATGAACTGACCTCCGAGGTTTCGGCTTATGCCAGCTACAACCGTGGCTTCCGGCCTGGCTCGGCGCCTCAGTTCGGTGGCGGCATCCTGCCTCCGCAGATCAGCCAGCAAGTCGAAGTGGGCATGAAGTTCAATCTGCTCGACGACAAGCTGGCCATCACGACCTCGGCTTACCGCACCTCGTTCAGCAATTACAACGTCGCCGATCCGCGTCATCGCGGCTTCTATCTTCCTGCCGGCGGCGCCGTCAGCCGCGGATTCGAAGCGGAGATCAACGGCCAGCCGCTGCCCGGCGTCAACGTGGTCGGTACCTACACGTACAACGACTTCGTGCAGCCCGCCGGCACCAAGCTTGCGGTGAACCTACCCAAGAACAGCGCCAGCCTGTGGGCGACTTACAACTTCCAGACCGAAGCACTCCAGGGCTTCGGGGTCGGCACAGGGCTGTTCTTTGCAAGCGGGCAGTACGTCGAATCGGGCTCGGCCTACCGCATCCCGAGCCAGGTGGAGACGGACCTCGGCGTGTTCTATCGGAAGAAGGGGTACGGCCTGAATCTTTCGATCAAGAACGTGTTCAATCGCAAGCTCTACTACAGCAGCACGACGTCCAGCCTGATCCCGATGGGTCCGGAGCGGACGGTCATGCTGACCGGAACCTATGACTTCTGATTCCTTGCCCGCCCGCCCCTGGGACGACATCGCCGTGCGCGAGAACACGTCCCAGGCGCCTTATGCACGCACACGCCGCCTCGCGTGTGCCGCAGGGGTGCTGCTCGCGCATGCGCTGGGACTGTACGTTGCAGTCCACCAGAGTGCGGTGACGCTCAGGCTCGAGGCCGGGCGTCCCGCGGGCGGCACGGTGCAGGTGCAACTGGTTGCCGCGCCGGCACCGCGGCCTGCGCCAACCCCGCCGGCGCCGCCCAAGCCGCGCACCGAGCCGCCGAAACCCGTGGCGCCGGCAAAGCCGGAAAAGGCGCACGTGCTGGCGTCGCGGGCGCCGAGCCCGCGCACGGTGGAAGCAGCGCCGCAGGAGGCGCCGAAACCCGCCGAAACGCGGCCGGTCACGCCGGTGCCCGCGCCGCATCCCGCACCTGAAGCGGCGCCGGCCCAACCTGTCGCACAACCCGCGCCGGGGCCAAACGTGCTGGACGCGCCGAAGCAAATCAGCGCGGGCGAGTTGAAGCAGTTGGGATGCCAGATGCCGCGACCCGACTATCCGGCGAAAGCGCGGCGGCTGCAACAGGAGGGCACCGTGGTCGTGCATCTGAGCATCGGCACCGACGGCGCGGTGACGTCCGCGCGCGTGGCGCAGAGCAGCGGCTCGCCGCTGCTCGACGCGGCCGCCGTCGCGGCGATCCGTGCCGGGCGCTGTCATCCGTACGAGACGGCGGGCATCGCGCGCTCGGTAGAAGCTACCCAACCCATCGCATTCAACCTGAACGACTGAACCCGCACCAATCGGAGCAACACATGGAACAGTATGGCATCGCCAACGTCTGGCAACAGGGTGACTTCGTCACCCGCTTCATCTTCGTTTTCCTGATCGGGATGTCGGTCGTCTCATGGTTCGTGATACTAACGAAAGGATTTGCCAATCGGCGCCTCGAATCGCTCGGCAAGCGCGCGCAAACGCGTTTCTGGTCCAGCTCGTCGATCAGCGAGGGCATCGAGGCGCTGGGCGAGGGCGGCGACAATCCCTATCGTGCACTGGTGCTTGCCGGGCGCGAAGCGAATGAGCAGCACTCGGGCAATGAACCGTCGATGCAGGGCAGTCTGAGCGCGAGCGAATGGGTGGCGCGCGGGTTGCGCAATGCATTCGACGACGAAGTCGCGCGGTTGCAAAACGGCCTGGCCGTGCTTGGCTCGATCGGCAGCACGGCGCCGTTCGTGGGGCTGTTCGGTACCGTCTGGGGCATCTATCACGCGCTCATGGCGATCGGCATGTCGGGGCAAGCCAGTCTCGATCACGTTGCTGGCCCGGTGGGCGAGTCGCTCGTCATGACGGCGATCGGGCTGTTCGTCGCCATTCCGGCGGTGCTCGGCTTCAACTACGTAAACCGCGGCAACAAGCGCGTGAGCCATCGGCTGAACCGCTTTGCGCACGAGCTGCACGTGTATTTCGTCACCGGCGCGAAGGCCCGTGCCGACGCCAACCGGCCGGCCAGCGCATCGGTCGCGAGCAAGCGCGCCACGCCCAACCTGGCCGCCTGAAGGAGCCCGCCATGTCAATGATTACCGAGGGCAGCGGCGACGAAGGCGTCATGAACGACATCAACATGACGCCGCTGATCGACGTCATGCTCGTGTTGCTGATCATCTTCATCGTGACGTTGCCCGTCATCAACAAGGCGGTGAAGGTCGATCTTCCGCAGGCGGCGGCGCAGCCGGCCGTGTCGAAGACGCAGGACATCGATCTGTCGATCACGGCGGACAAGACGGTGCTGTGGAACAAGCAGCCGGTCGATGCGGAGGCGTTGAAGGCGCGCGTGGCCGAGGCCGCGGCGAAGGGCGAGCCGCCGGCGGTCAACATCAACGCGGATCAGCACGTCGAGTACGGCAAGGTCGCGACCATTCTCGCGGCGCTCCAGGGCGGCGGCCTCAACAAGATCAACTTCGTGATGCAACCGCCCGAGGCGCACCAATGACGGTGAATCGCGCTTTCCCGATTGATCGCGCGGAAGACGCGGAAGCACGCCGCCGTTTTCCACCGGTGTGGCGTCTCCTGCTGCCGTACTGGCGTACGCGCGAAGGCGTGTTCTCGCTGATATTGCTGATGCTCGTGATCGGGTCGAGTTGGGCCACGACGTACGTGATGCTATGGAACAACAACTGGACCGGCACGTTCTACGATGCGATCGGCGCGTCCCGATTCAAGGTGCTGCCGGAGCTGCTCGTACGTTTCCTGCTCGTGGCGATGGCCGGCGCGGTCGTGCAGATTACCGGGGTGGTGCTGCATCAGATCGTGCAGATTCGCTGGCGCCGGTGGCTCACGACATGGCTCGCCGAAAAATGGCTCGCACGCAACAACTATTACCGGATCGAACGCGACCGGGAACTCGAGAACGTCGATCAGCGTATCGCGGAGGACGTGAAACTGTTCGTCAACGACACGCTGCTGCTGGGGCTCGGGTTTCTTTCGGTGCCGGTCAGCGTCGTGTCGTTCAGCATCGTGCTGTGGCGCATGGGTGGCCCGTTGCAGGTCGATGTCGGCGGATCGTCGTACGTATTGCACGGTTATCTGGTGTTCGCCGCATTTGCCTACACCGGTGTCATTTTCGCGGCGACGCATTATCTGGGCCGCAGGCTGATTACGCTGACGGCCAGGCAGCATCGTCTCGAAGGCGATTTTCGCGTGCTCATGGTCGGCGTGCGTGAATTCGCGGAACAGATCGCGTTCTTTCGGGGGCAAACGGCCGAGCATGGGCGTCTGCAGGCATCGTTTCGGTTCGTGGTATCGAATCTCTACGCGACGCTGTGGGTGAATACGCGCGTCTCGTTCTTTAACAATATCGTCGGTCAGCTGAGTTCGGCCATTCCGATCATTCCGACCTTGCTGATGCTGCCGCAGCTGATGTCGGGCGGGCTGACGCTCGGCGGGCTGATGAAATCGAACAGCGCATTTAATTCCGTCACGGGGTCGCTGGCATTTTTTTGGCAAGCCTATACGGGATTTACGTCGTGGCGCGCGGAAGCCAACCGTTTGCGCGAATTCCTGCACGTGAGCGAGCATGAGCCGCGGCAGGACATCGCGCTTCACGAAAGCCGCACAGGAGCGGTCGCCGCGAGCGGGCTCGTCTTGCGCGACGCGTCCGGCGACACGCTGTCGCGCGTGCCCGACTTCGTGCTCCCGGCCGGCCGGAGGTGCCTCGTGCGCGGTCGCTCGGGATGCGGGAAAAGCACGTTGCTGCGGGCGCTGGCCGGCCTATGGCCCTACGGCGAAGGCACGATCCTGCGGCCGGCGGCCGGCACGTTCTTCTTGCCGCAACGCAGCTATATCCCGCCGGGCTCGCTGAAGGCGGCCGTGACCTATCCGCGCGACGCGTCGGCGTACCCGGACAGCGAGTGCGAGGAACTGCTGCGCGCGTGCGGATTGTCGGCCTATGCCTCCCAGCTCCATGTCGAGGATCGCTGGAGCACACGGCTGTCCGGCGGCGAGCAACAGCGCGTGGCATTTGCGCGCGTGCTGCTCGCCAGACCTTCCACGGTGTTCCTTGACGAATGCACGTCTGCGCTCGATAGCCAAAGCGAGAAGGAACTTTACGGTCTTTTGATCGAGCGTTTGCCTCAGGCCACGGTCGTCAGCGTCGCGCATCGCAAGGAACTGCTGGCGTTTCACGACACGACGCTCGATTTCCCCGCACCGGAAGCACGACGGGATGCGGCCGACGAAGCAGAGGGCGCACACACCAGCAGCGGAGCATACGCGGGAACGCAGCTGTGCTGAGCGCCACGATCCCAACCGACGCCGTGCATTTGAACAATGCACGGCGCGCCAACACGTGAAACAGGACAAGGTCGATCCATGAGCAATCTGAAATCAGTGACGCTGGAAACAATCGAAGCCGACGTGATCAACAACCCGCTGCCCGTGCTGATTGACTTCTGGGCGCCGTGGTGCGGTCCGTGCAAGGCACTCGCGCCGACGTTGTCGAAATTGAGCGAGCAGTTTGAAGGCAACGTGGCGTTCGTGAAGATCGACGTGGACGAGAATGCCGGCGTGCGCGAACGATTCGGTGTCCGCGGTATTCCGACGCTGATCCTGCTGCGCGGCGGCAAGGAGCTCGGCCGCGTGGTCGGTAATCGCTCCGCCACGCAACTGGCCGGCTTCATCGACAATCACCTCGGCTCCGTCACGCCGTTGCCGGCGGCGATCGCCGTTGCGCCGAACGCGTTCGGCGGCGACGCCCAGCTCAAGGCGGAGCGCCTTGCCGCATTGCGCACGTGGCTGGACCGCAAGCGGGCCGCGCCGTCGGAAGCGATGTGGGATGGTGAAATCGGCAGCGCCATTCAGTTCGTCTGCAATACCGCGGACGTGGACGATTGCGCAAGGATGCTGGGCATTCCGGCGAACGTGCTGGCCGTGGTGGAATCACTGTCGAGCTATCGCAGCACGCATCTGAACGGCGCGGAGTTCATCGCGCACTGGCTGGATGCCGTTCCGGTGGGTGCGAATCTCGCGCGGCTGCCGCAAATGCTGCTCACGGATCTGCTGTCCGGCGGCGAGATGACCGAGTTGATCCGCGGCGACGCCACGTTGCTATTGATTCGAGATCGGCTTGCCGCGCAGCATGACCCCGCTCGGGCGGAAGGGCCGCTCGATTCGGAGCTGGCCGCGATCAAGCAGGCGCTCGCGAAGGCCGATGCCACCCCGGCTGGCGCTGCGCACGCGTTGGCGACACGGCTTCTCGTGTTGGTCGCTCAACCGCTCGGCGATGCCGCAATCGTCACCGATTTCATGTTCGGCCTTGCGGGCGCGCATTGGGAGTTGTTGCGCGCGGCCTGCAACTGGACGCGCGATGACGACCGACGCTTCATGCAGCTCGCGGAAGAAACGTCGAATCGCGCGGTGGAGCGCGGCGAAGAGGCTTCGCAAGGCGACAAGACTCTCGAGCGAATTGGGTTGGTGGATGCCGAACTCATTGCGCGGTTTCGATCGCACTACGGCAATGGCACGCAGGCCCTGAAAAAGGTCGGCGCGAGCATCGGCGATCGTTTGATCGGGCTGACGAAGCGCTGCGCGTGAATCATCGTCGAAAAGGCGCGCGTCGAACGTAAATTCCGGATGCGCTGGCGCGCGCGCAAAACGATTCCACGATTCCGCGATACGGCGATTTGTTTCATAAAAAAATTTCGATCGCCCTCGATACACTGTTTTCAATGTGCTTCCGCTCGAAGCGACGCGAAAACGTCCCGACGGAAAGTCGGATTCACGGGCACACGGCAGTTCAACACTCGGAGTGATTTCCATGCATGACGGCGGTACGCAGTGGCGCAACGTGAAATCCAGCCTGGAGGCAGCGGCCGAATGTGCGCTCGATCTTGCCCGACGCGCAGGGGCCGACGGCGTCCGTGTGGAGATCGATCATGTCGAATCACGGACAGCCACCGTGCGCAACCGGGTGCCGGCCGAACGAAGCCTTCGACTGTCTTCGGCTGTCTCGCTCGTGGTCTATCGCAATGGCCGGCGCGGTGCGACGACCTCGTCCGATTTGTCCGCCGACGGTCTCGCCGGCGCGGTCGCGGCGGCCATCGACATCGCGTCGGTCACGGACGCCGATGCCGCCGCCGGCCTGGCTCGGGCGGACTTGCTCGCGACGGACTTCATCGATCTGGACTTGTATCATCCGCTCGATCTGTCGCTCGATGACATGCTCGAAGACGCCCGTTGCGCGGAAGAGGCCGCGTTCTCCACGAGCCCGGCCATCGTGACGACCAACGGTGCCAGCGTCGGGACTTCCGCGGGGTTGTCGCTGCTTGCGACCAGCGAGGGGTTTGGGCACAGCGTGCCGTGGTCCACGCATTTTTTGTCGTGCATGCCTGTCGCGGCAGGCACCAGCGAGAAGCAGATGGGATTCTGGAGCGACGGCGCGCGCGCCTATGCCGACCTGGACGCACCCGCACGGATCGGCACGCAAGCCGCGACGCGCGCGCTCGCGCTGCTGGGCAGCACGCAGGTCGAAACGCAGCGTTGCTCCGTGTTGTTCGAGCCGTTGGCCGCAATGTCGCTACTCGGCGAGTTCGTCAACGCGGCATCCGGCGATGCGCTTTATCGGACGGGCTCATACCTGAGCCACCGTCTCGGTACTCGCATCTTTGCCGATCACATTCAGGTGTACGAAGATCCGTTCGTCCCGAAAGGCATGGCGAGTCGCTGCTTCGACTCGGACGGTGTTGCCGTGTCCCGGCGATCGGTCGTCGAGGCAGGTGTGTTGCGCGGCTATTTTCTGGGCTTGTATGCCGCCCGGCGCCTCGGCATGGCACCGACCGGCAACGGCCGGGGCCCGCACAACCTCGAAGTGCGTAGCGCGAAAACCGCCAACTCGGACGGGATCGACACGATGCTGGAAAGGCTTGGTCGAGGCTTGTTCGTCACCGAGATGGCGGGCGGCGGCGTGAATCGGCTGACCGGCGATTTCTCGCGTGCCGCTAAAGGGTTCTGGGTGGAGAACGGCCAGATCAGTTTTCCGGTCACCGGCATCACGATCGCGTCGAATCTGGATGCGATGTTTTCCGGCCTGCTCGCCGTGGGGGCCGACACCGCGACCAGAGGAAGCTTCCGCACGGGCTCGTGGCTGATCGATGAAATGCGAATCGGCGGGAGCTGACGCGCTCGGTGCGCGCGACCATCCTTTTCCGTCACACACCGGTACGACACTATGCTGGACACGAACCAAACCCTGACCGACACCCGCGGCCCCTCGCTCCACGACATGCGTCGCGCGGCGTATGCGGGGCTGCTGGACAAACACGGCATCGACGAAACGCACTTGTTCGCCGCGCTGAACAGCGCGCTCGGGCAGTCCGGCGACTTCGCCGACATCTATCTGAAGGAGTCGATCGCGGAATCGTGGTCGCTCGAAGGCGGCGCCGTGCGGGGCGGCGCCTGGCAGTGCGATTCGGGATTCGGCATGCGCGTGCTGAACGGCGAGGAGACGACGTTCGCGAGTTCGCAACGGATCGGGGCGGACGCGTTGCGCACGATCGCGCGGCAGATTCGTTCGGGATCGGACGAGCTCTCCCACGCAGCGCCCCGCGGCGAACCGGCCGGTCTCGCGGCGGCGCGATCGATCTATGTCCCGCGAGCCCCGCTCGGCGCGATCGGCGCGGAGCGGAAACTCGCGCTGCTCAAGCGCGTGGACGAACTGGCGCGTTCGAAGGATCCGCGCGTGGTCGAGGTCAACGCGATGCTCGCCGCGACGCACGAGACGGTGTGGGTCGCGCGTTGCGACGGGCTCAGCGTCGGCGACGTGCGGCCCATGCTGCGGTTGGCGATCAACGTTCGGGTCAAATCGGGCGACCGGATCGAAAGCGCGAGCGGGGGAATCGGCGGTCGCTACGGGATCGCTTCGTGGTCGGATGACGACATCCGCACGCTGGTGTGCGACCGCGTCGACGCCGCGCTGACGAAACTGGATGCACGGGCCGCCCCGGCGGGAAAAATGACCGTCGTCGTCGGGCCCGGCTGGAACGGCGTGCTGTTGCACGAAGCCGTGGGCCATGGTCTCGAGGCCGACGGCATCCGCCGCAGGACCTCGGTGTTCGCCGGCCGCATCGGCGAGCGCGTGGCGGCGCGTAACGTCACCATCGTCGACGACGGCACGCTCGAAGGCCGCCGGGGTTCGCTCAATTTCGACGACGAGGGCTGTCCGACGCAACGCACGGTGTTGATCGAGGACGGCGTGTTGCGCGGCTGCATGCAGGACGCGCTCAGCGCGCGCCTGATGAACATGAAGCCGACGGGCAATGGCCGGCGCGAGGGCTATGCGGTGTTGCCGATGCCCCGCATGACCAATACGTTCATGCTCAACGGCGATTGCGAACACGAGGAGATCATTGAGTCGGTGAAGCGCGGGATATATGTGGCGGGGCTCGAGGGCGGGCAGGTCGACATCACGAGCGGGCAGTTCGTGTTCGAGGCATCAGAAGCATTTCTGATCGAAAACGGCAGGCTCTGCGCACCGGTGAAAGGCGCGACGATCACCGGCAACGGGCTCGAAACGATCCAGAAAATCGGCATGGTCGGCAACAACCTCGAACTCGACACGGGCCGTGCCGTGTGCGGCAAGGCCGGCCAGTCGGTGCCGGTGAGCGTGGGGCAGCCTACCGTTCGCGTGGACGACATGACGGTGGGCGGAACGGCGTGATGAACGCGTGCGGACAGGTGGTGAGCCGAAGATGAGAGGCTGGGCGCAGCGTCTCGACCAGTCGAGAGTCCGGTCGCGGGCGGACAAGACGGAACTCCTGCCTTTACCGAAGGCCATTCGCGATGCACTCTCACTGGAGTATCACCTTCAGCTCGAAGCGCTGCGCGCCGGCGCCGGCTCGCTGACTGCGCTGCGCATCCTGTTGCGCGTGGCGATGGCCGCCGCGATGCTGCGCGAGCTCGGCTACGGCGGACGACGCCTGCATACAGCCGACGAGTACGAGCGCATCGCCGGCAACGCATATGAATCGGGAGAGGAAGGCCGCTACGGATTCGATCCCGCCGCTTTTCTCACCTTTGCGGCGCTCGTGACGGATCATGATTTACAACTCGAGATAGCGCCCGTCCGAGTGATCGACATCGTCGCACGGCAACTGGAGCGCCCCAGCGCAGCCCAGTGAAAGAGACGTATTCGCGACAACGATCGGCATCGGAGGATGCCGGCCGGCAGCCGAGCACCGGCGCTGGTGCAGCCGGTTCACGTCATCAGATAGCACTGCGTCAAAGCCTGCGCGATATATTTCCGCACCATGCTCGCCGACACGCCGAGCCGCTCGGCGATTTCGGCGTGCGTGAGGCCGTCGATCTGACTCATGACGAAGGCGCTTTTTGCGTTAGGTGACAGGCCGTTCAACGCCTGATCCACGAGCAGGAGTGCCTGCGTGACTTCCGCGAGGCTTTCTGCCGACGGCGCGACTGCTTCTTCCCGATGGGCGAGCGATTCAAGGTACGAGCGTTCCAGGTCGCGGCGCCGCCACATTTCGTAGGTGAGGCGCTGTGCGATGACCGTCAGAAAGGCCCGCGCATCGCGCACGGCTGTCACGTCCTGCACATCCGCAAGTTCGGCGAACGACGACGATGCGAGATCTTCCGCGTCGGCCGGCGAGCCGACACGTCTTTGCAGTTTCGACTTCAGCCACGCATAGCTCGTGCGAAATTCACTCGTCAACCACGCCGCGCGCGAGCGCGTGCGTTCGTCGACATCGCATCCTGTGGGGGCGCCACTGATCGGTGAACTGTAATTCATCTGAAACTGATTCCTGGACGAGGGGCGTCAAGGCACGAAAGCGTGCACGAAAACAGCACATGAAGAGGCGCACATTATTTGCGCCGCCACACCTCTGGAAGTAACAACGTCTCTGCGCAGCGTCTCAGCTTGAGTATGCCATTGCAAAAAACGCCAGACTCAAAGTGGCTTGAAACCAACGCAATATTCCGCATTGTCATTTCGCCGACGATCAGCCATGCAGCCATCGGCCGATAAGTCGGATGAATCGTGAACGATACGAGCGCCGCGTGATCGAGGGAACCAATGAATCGTCGAATCGTTATGAGGCGACGTGCCGAACGAGGGCGGCGAGCAGCTGAAATCGAATTTCGCCGGTCTGGCGAATATTGGCGGACCCGTGGCGGGCAGTATTACCGCGGCCCGTTCTCCGTCACGTTTCGCGCAGGCATATTCGTGGGCGCATCTCGATATCGCAGGCACCGCATGGCGAAGCGGCACGACGAAAGGCGCGACTGGCCGGCCGGTCGCCTTGCTCTTCGAATTCCTCGCGAGTCGCGTGGAGCCGTGAACTTGCCCACCGCATACTGCCCGGCGCAGTCCTGCGGTGTTCGAAGTAGAACGGGCGCGCGACCCTGCACGTCGTCCGACGCCCGCTACTTCGACGCTTGCTGACCCTCAACCACCCGACGGCCCCGGCCGGCTGAAGCGCTGCTCGACCACCTCGGTTCCCCAATGCGTGCCCGCGGATTCGCTGGTCAACGCAAAGCCGAACGACTCGTACAGATGGCGTGCCGAGTCCAGCCCCTTGAACGTCCACAGGTAAGTCTCGCGAAACCGCTGTGCGTCGACGAAGCGCATGGCTTCCGTCATGAGCCGGCGCCCGATGCCCGACCCGCGCAGCGCATCGTTCACGATGAACCAGCGCAGGTGCGCGACGCCGGTTGCCGGGTCGCCGTCGATCGCGAGCGACGCGAGGGTCCGCCCGTCCTCCTGGCATAGCCAAAGCGCCTTGCCGTCGGCCGGCAGCGCCCCCACGAACTCGGCCAGCTCGGTCGCCACCCGCTTTTCGAAAAACGCGCCGAAGCCCCAGTGTTCCGAATAAAAGCGCGCGTGAAGGCTCGCGATATCGCCGATGCAGCCCGGTTGGTAACCTTCGCGGATCGCCGGCGCATCGAGTGTCGCGACGGGCGCTTTCGCGGCGTTGTCCTGCGCGAGCGCATCGGCATACAGCGCGAGCGAGCGCAGCAGTGCCTGCTGGTCGGCAGGCACCATGCGGCGCAGCGCATTCGATACCTGGTCCGTCGCGAACGTGTCGATTCTCTTCTGGAGCTTTTTTCCGTCGGCGGTCAGGTACAGCTCGATCGCGCGCGCATCGTCGCTCGACACGCGCCGCTCGACGATACCGGCGGCCTCGAGCCGCGCAAGTTGCCGGCTCGTGTTCGATTTGTCCAGCCGCAGGATGTTGCCCAGATCGCGGGCGTTGATGCCGGGCGCCATCCCGATCTCGAGGATCGCGTGGACCGCCGAAGGCGCCCAGTCGCTGTCGGCCAGCGTCGCGCGCATGAAGCCGAGCTCGCGAACCAGTTTGCGGGAGAAGTCGCGCAGCTCGAGGATCGTGGCTTCGCGGGGCTTGGCGGGAGCGTCGATGAGGTCCATGGCGGGTCCGGAAAGGTTGCGGATCGCAATCAATAATAGTTGCGAGTCGCAACTTGATCAAGGTGGATTTTCATGGGGACGGGTTGCCCCGCGGGAGGTGCTTCCAGAGGCCGCTGCGGGAGCGAACCGGGCGGCGATGAGCGGTATCGGCGACGATGGCGGAATGCCGCGAACCGGACGCATACTGGATGCATCCGGCCGGCCGGCCTGCCATGCGAGCACGGGCGTCGGCCGGTCATCGATCCGCGGCGGCGGACAACGGAGCTCACCATGAACCATCTGAAGCCGATGACGATTGCGCTGCTTGCCGGATGCGGCATCAGCGCCGGCGCGGTCCACGCTGCCGGCAGCATGGATGCGCCGCCGTGCAGCGCGGCGCATGCGGCGGACCAGGGCGGGATCGCCGCGATGCCGGGCACGTCGGTCCGCAGTTTTTCGACTGCAGGTTGTTCGGGCGCGGTGCTGCAGGGTGAACGGGCCACAGCGACGGTCAACGGCGACCGGGTCGAGCTGCGGGACGGCACCGTCTACGTGAACGGCCATTCATACGGCGCCGTCACGCCTGCGCAGACGGTCGAATACGAAGCCGCGCACGACCGGCGCACGCTGAAGGTCGACGGAGTCGTCCGCACGCCGGTACGCTGATCGGCAGTTCAGGCCCGGGCCCGTGCTCGGGTGCGCGGCAACCGCATCGCGTTCATTCGACCAGCGTCAGCTGGCCGTCGCTGAGCCGCACCTCGCGCCCGATCCACGCCGCATCGACGCGCGGCAGCACGGCCGACGGCTTGCGCAGCTCGCGCAGCAGCGTCGCGCCGTGCGACAGCCGGCCGCCCATGCGCGCGATCACGGCGCGCGCGGCCTGGTACTGCGCGTGCCGGCCCGGGTCGAGCGTGTCTTCCAGCAGGATGTCGTGGCCGAGCACGCCTTGCGTGTGGCCCGGATAGATCATGAAGCCGGCTGCCTCGTCGGTGCCTTCGCCGCCGTCCTGCCAGAAGCTGCCGTTGCGTTCGCGGCGATCGGGATGGGGCGCGAACCACGTGTCGCGATCGGCGGCCGGCATCGCATGATGCAGGCGGAAGAACACGCGCATCAGGTTGTCGCGATACCACTCGCGCACCTGCAGATACCAGCCGCGCATGCCGGGCGCGCCGAGCGCGTGGAGCACGCGGACCGGCAGCGGCCAGGCGGGAAACGCCTGCAGCGGCAGGTGGGTGGGCGCGGGCCGTGCGGTGCCCGGATCGGTTTCCCACGGCAGCCGGTGCGGGCTGTCGTCGAGCTGGCCGTATGCGGTCGGCGGACGGCCCCACAGTGCGCCGCCGCTGCTGGCCAGCGACGACGCGATGCACAGGTTGCCCTGCACGACGAACACGTAGAAGCGCGTGAACCAGTCGGCCAGTTGCTGGCCGTCGGCGCGTCGCTCGACGAGCGTCGCGAGTTCCTGGTCGAAGCGCTGCAAGCCGCGCTCGAGCGTCGGCAGGTGCCCGCGCGCGACACGCAGCATGCGCCAGAACACCGGCAGCGAACGCAGCAGCCGCAGCGGGCGCCAGCGCAGCGGCGGTGTCGCGCCGCCGATCTCGCCGCTGTAGTTGCCGGCCGACACGCCCCAGTCGGCGAGGCGGGCGAGGAACAGGTCGTTGTTGATGTACGACGCGCCGCCATAGACTGCGGTGAATGGTTCGTTGTCCTGCAGTACGCGTGCATCCCAGCGCGCCATGATCGCCGGGATGCTGCCGGACGCGCGTCGTTGCGCATACTCGACCAGCCGGCTCGGCTGCGGCGGCAGGATCTCGGCGATGTTCGCGGCGGTCAGGTGCCGGTGCCAGCCGTAGCTGCTGATCGGACGGTACTGCAGCAGCCACAGCTGCTTGCCGTCCCACGCCCATTCGACGTCGCCCGGCACGTAATGGAACGCGCGCAGCACGCGCTGCAGGAAGGCCCACAGCTGCGTCGCGCTCAAGCCGTGCGCGGTCGGGAACGTGCCGCGCTGCCAGGGTTCGCCGAGCCGCGACAGGATCGCGCGTTGCGGGCTGGCTTGCCCGTCGGCGAGCGTTTCGAGGTGGCCTTCCACCCATTCGACTTCGACTGCCAGATGCCGCACGAACGCGATGCCGGACAGCACGGGCGTGATGAAGCGCTGCACGACCGCTTCCTCGAGGCCGCCATCGAGCAGCTCGGCCACGCGCGCGGCCGCCTGCGCTGCCGATACGCGCAGGAACGTCGTATGCAGGCCGGCGTTGGCTGCATCGGCCTGGTCTTCGCCGTGGCTCGACGAGCGGATCGCCCACTCGGCGTCGGGCTGGCTCGCGAGAAAACCGGGCAGGCGCGGATCGTCGGCGCGGGTCAGCGACAGCGCGGGCGGCACGGGCAGGCCGGCCATCGTGGCCAGCGCGAGGCGCCCGCCCTTGGTATGCGCGACGAAGCCGGCGTCGCCCGCTTCGAGCCAGTGCACGAACGCCGCCGGCGCATCGATCCACGGATAGTGTCCCCAGCCGGCCTGCAGCGTGACGGTGAGGTCGGCGCGCGCGAGGATGGCCGACCACGCGGCGGCCTGGCGCACGCCCAGCACGTTGTCCTGGTCGCCCCACACGAGTTCGATGCGATCGCTGACCCACTCGAGCAGCGGCAGCGCGGTATCGGCGCGCACGAGATCCCAGTGCGGCAGGAACGCACGGCAGCGCGCGTAGCCGGCGCCCATGCGGCGGTACTGGGCCCGCGTCCAGGTCAGGTTCGAGAACTTGCGGGCAAACAGCGTCGGGTAGTGCGCGAGCAGCCAGTGGATCGTCTTGCGCAGCGGTTTCGGCGCCATCAGTTTCGGCAGGCGCCGTTCCCACAGGAACGCACCGACAGGCGCGAGCAGCACGCTGCGGCTGAAGTGGCCGGGGCGTCGCTGCAATGCGTGCAGCACCAGCAGCGCATTCACGCCGACCGCCATGATCGCGTGGCCCGCCTCGGTCAGGTCCAGCAGCGCTTGCGCATACGCGGCGAGATCCTCGCAGGGCGGCGCCGGGTTGTCGCCGAAGCCCGGCAGTTCCAGCGGCACGGGCCGGTAATGCCGGAAGTGGGGCAGTGCATCGTCCCACCAGTCGGCCGCGCTGCCGTTGCCGGCGAGGAGGTACAGGATCGGTTTGCTCATGGTGGCGTCGTCGGCGGGCGATCGTCGTGGCGGCACACGCCCGGTCGGGTCGGCGCCGCCGGTGGATGCCGCGGGTCTTGTTCGTGTTGTCGTGTTCGCGTTGCGCCGGTGCGAGTGGAATGGAAGGGCGGCCCGCTCGGCTTGATGCTTGATTTGATTGTTGCGGGCATTCTACGCGAGAAGACTCGGATGACTGCAGCCATGTCGAGCGCGACGCCGTTCAGGCGCCGGCCATGAACGGCGTGTGCGCGAAGTGTCGATGTCGGCGATGAAACCGGCTTGCCGACGTGCGTCGGGAAGGCTTCTGCTGCAGGTCTGCCGAGCGGGCGTCGATTGCGCGTTACGCGTCGGCATCTTGATCGGCGCGCGGCGTCCTGCCGGTCCAGCGTCGATACGCATGACGGAAACTGCGCGGCTCGCTGTAGCCGAGCCGTTCCGCGATGGCGGCGACCGTCAGCTCGGGATCGTCGAGCATCCGCACCGCTTCGTCGCGGCGCACGTCGTCGAGCAGCGACTGAAACGTGAGGCCATCCTTGTCGAGCCGCCGGCGCAGCGTGCGCTCGGTCAGGTGCAGTGCATCCGCGAGCGACGTCATCGACTTGAAGCGCGCGAGATCGCGCGCCATCAGCTCCTTCGCGCGATCGGCGAAGCGCGTGCCGACCGACGCGGCCCACTGCCGTTCGAGCGCCTCGCACTGGCCGTGCAGCGCATTGAAGCTGACTTCGTTCGCGAGCAGCGGCCTCTCCGTGCCGTTCACCGACGTGAACACGAGCCGGTTGTCGGCTGCATTGAACGTGACCTTGCAGCCGAAGTGGCGCGTGTAGTCGGCCGCGTTGCGCGGCGTGCGGCGCGCGAGCTGCACCTGCTCGGGCCAGACGGGCTTGCCGACGAGATCGGACACGATCAGCCGCAGGCTCGACAGGCACATGTCGACCTGGAACCCCTCGAGATCGGGCTCGCCGTTGTAGCGGCTGATCGTCACGCTCATGCCGTCCGCATGCGCATCGATACGTACATCGAAATACAGCCCCATGAACAGCGGAAACTGGCCCATGCACCGGAACGCCTGCATCACCGAGCCGCTGATCAGCATTGCATAGCCGGCGAGGCCGAGCGTCGACACGTGCAGCCGCGCACCGATCGACAGCCCGATCGACGGCACGCCGCTGCGCTGCAGCAGGTTGTGGAAGCAGCGCTGCTCCTGGCCGCGATTCACGTGCAGGTTCGGCGACGCGACTTCTTCCGCGCCGAGCCCCGTGCCTTCGAGCAGCGCGGCGCCGTCGATATGCCGCACGCGGCACTCGTCCAGCGCGACCGCGATCGCGTGGACGGTGGCGGGAATGTCCTCCTGGCGCCCGGCCGGGCGCGCGAGGCCGAGCGACGAACGCAGGCTGCGTTCGGCCCGGCTCTGGTCGGGATGGGAGCGGCTGTTCATGGTGCTGAAGGGGCGACGGGTCGCGTAGAACATAGCCGGAATGTCCGCAAAACGCCAGTGCCGCACAGCAGCATGCATGGCTCGTCGGCGCGACACGCGGCGATGTGTCCGGAAATATCCCCCGATTACGTCCGCTTTTCTCATTCGTGGCCGATTTTTTGGCGCACCACACTTTCTCCCAGTCGTGCGCCGCCGGCCATGCCGGGCGAACGAGTGTTGAAGCCGTGAACGCCACCCACGTGAGGACAGCATGGACAACGACAGCCCAGGTCGATACGCACCAGCCGCCGCGACGCATGACTTCGGCGCGCACGCGATGCGAGGCGACGCGGACGAACGCCGCAAGCCGCACCTGCTCGGGCTCGCGACGCTGGTGATCTTCGGCCTCGCGTACATGCTGCCGATGACGGTGTTCACGACCTACGGGATCGTCACGAGCGAGACGAACGGGCATCTGACGGCCGCGTACGCGGTCACGCTGGTCGCGATGCTGTTCACGGCGCGCAGCTACGGCCACATGGCGCGGCTGATGCCGAGCGCCGGGTCGGCCTATACGTTCGCGAGCCGCAACTTCGGCACGTCGGCCGGCTTCATGGTCGGCTGGGCGTTGCTGATGGACTACCTGTTCATCCCGATGATCAGCTACCTCGCGATCGGCATCTACATGAAGCAGATTTTCCCCGGCGTGCCGGCCAGCGTGTGGATCGTCGGCAGCATCGTGCTGATCACCGGGCTGAACATCGTCGGCATCCGGCTCGTCAATCGCGTGAACCTGATCCTGATCGCGAGCCAGCTCGTGTTCATCGCGATCTTCTTCATCGCATCCGCGCGAGTCGCATCGGGAGAAGGGCTGTCGATGGCCGTCGCGCTGCCGTCGTCGGGCGATGCGCGTGCGATCTTCGCCGGCTCCGCGATCCTGTGCCTGTCGTTCCTCGGTTTCGATGCGGTCACCACGCTGTCGGAGGAAACGCGCGAGCCGAAGCGCACGGTGCCGCGCGCGATCCTGCTCTGCACGCTGGCGAGCGGCGTGCTGTTCATGCTGGTCGCCTACGTCGGGCAAGTGGTGTTTCCCGACTGGCACGCATTCAAGGATCTCGATTCGGCCAGCCTCGAACTGATGCGGCGCATCGGCGGCGGGACGCTGTCGGCGTTCTTCGTCGCGGTGTACGTGGCCGGCTGCTTCGCGAGCGCGATGGCGGGCCAGGCAAGCGTGACGCGCGTGCTGTTCGCGATGGGCCGCGACCGGGTGCTGCCCGAACGCGTATTCGGCCATCTGCATGCACGGCTGCGCACGCCGGTGCGCGCGACGCTCGCGGTCGGCATCGTGTCGCTGTCGGCACTGTTCATCACGCTCGACCTCGCGTCGACGATGATCAGCTTCGGTGCGCTCGTCGCGTTCGCGGTCGTGAACCTGTGCGTGATGCGCAGCTATCTGTGCCGCCCCGAGCATCGCCGCTTCGCGGGCTGGATCACGTTCGGCGTGATGCCGGCGATCGGCTTCGCGATGAACGTGTGGCTCTGGTCGGGCCTGTCGCGCCAGACGTTCTACGTCGGTATCGGCTGGCTCGTGCTCGGACTCTGCCAGCTCGTGTGGCTGACGCGCGGCTTCACGCGCCCGGCGCCGACGCTGTCGATGAATTGAATGACCGGTGGCCGACCGCCGGCCACCGGCTCTGAAACCCTGAAGGAGGAATCATCCATGAACGCTGTTGACGTCAATCTCGATGCGGACCTGCAGGCTATCGGCAAACGCCACCTGCTGATGCATTTCACGCATGCCGATGCGTATCGCGACAACGCGCTCACCGTGTTCGACCGCGGCGAAGGCTGCTGGCTCGTCGATCGCAACGGCAAGCGCTACTTCGACGGGCTGGCGGGGTTGTACTGCGTGCAGGTCGGCTACAGCCACGGCGCGGAAATCGGCGACGCGATCCGCGAGCAGATGGTGCGGTTGCCGTTCGCGACCAACTGGGGTGTGGGTCACGAGCCGGCGATCAAGCTTGCGCACAAGCTCGCCGCGCTCGCGCCGGAGGGGCTGAACCGCGTGTTCTTCACGTCGAGCGGCTCGGAGTCGAACGAATCGGCGATCAAGCTGGTGCGCCAGTATCACCAGTCGCGCGGCGAGCCGCAGCGGCGCAAGTTCATCGCGCGGCGGGTCGCGTATCACGGCACGTCGTTCGGCGCGCTCGCGCTGAACGGGATGACGAACTTCCGCAAGCATTTCGAGCCGCTGATGTCGGGCGTGCGGCACGTGGGCAACACGAAGCGCTACGGCCGCCCGATGGGCGAGACGGAAGCGGAGTTCACGCGCCACCTGCTCGACGAGATCGAATCGCTGATCGTGCAGGAGGGGCCGGATACCGTCGCCGCGATCGTCGTCGAGCCGCTGCAGAATGCGGGCGGCAGCCTGACGCCGCCGGCCGGTTACGCGGCCGGGTTGCGCGACATCTGCGACCGGCACGGCGTGCTGCTGGTGGCCGATGAAGTGATCTGCGGGTTCGGCCGGCTCGGCGAATATTTCGGCTCCGCGCGTTACGGGCTGAAGCCGGACATCATCACGTTCGCGAAAGGCATCGCATCGGGCTACGTGCCGCTCGGCGGCGTGATCGCGAGCGACGCGGTGGTCGACACGGTGCTCGACGGCCCGCAGCAGATGTTCCTGCACGGCGCGACCTACGGCGGCCACCCGGTCGCGTGCACGGCCGCGCTTGCGAACCTCGCGATCATGGAGCGCGAAGGCGTGCTGGAGAACGTCCGCAGCAATGAGGCCGTGTTCCGCCAGACGCTCGACGGCCTGCTCGAACTGCCGTGCGTCGGCGACGTGCGCGGCGACGGCTACCACTACTCGCTCGAACTCGTGACCGACAAGGCCGCGCGCCGCTGGGTGGCCGGCATCAGCGCGCAGGCATTCGTGTCGACGCTGCTCGCACCCGCGATCTTCGACGCAGGGCTGCTGTGCCGCGCGGGCGTCGATCACGAAGGCACGCCGATCGTGCAGTTCTCGCCGCCGCTCGTGATGTCGCGCGACGAGATCGTGTGGTTCGTCGCGAAGATTCGCGACATCCTCGTCGACACCTATGCGCGGGCGACGCGCTGAGCGCGGCGTCCTTCATTCCAGGAGCATTCGATGAGAACGTCACGACAGTCCTATATCGACGGCCAGTGGCTCGACCCGGCCGATGCGAAGCCGATCGACGTGATCGACCCGAGCACGGCGCGGCCGTATGCGCAGCTCATGATCGGCGGCGCGGCCGACGTCGATCGCGCGGTCGGCGCGGCGAAGCAGGCCTTCGACACGTATTCGCGCTGGCCGGTGGACGAGCGCGTCGCGCTGCTGCGGCGCGTGCTCGACATTTACCAGCGCCGCTATGAGGAGGTCGCGCAGACGATCAGCCAGGAGATGGGCGCGCCGATTGCATTTGCGCGCGCGGCGCAGGCTGCGGTCGGCACCGCGCACCTCGAGCAGACGATCCGCGCGTTGCAGTCGTTCCGCTTCAGCACGCAGACCGATTCGCTGCTGGTGTCGCACGAGCCGATCGGCGTATGCGCGCTGATCACGCCGTGGAACTGGCCGATCAACCAGATCGTGTGCAAGGTCGCGCCGGCGCTCGCGGCTGGCTGCACGATGGTGCTCAAGCCGAGCGAGATCGCGCCGTTCAGCGCGATCCTGTTCGCGGAGATCCTGCACGAGGCCGGCGTGCCGCCCGGCGTGTTCAATCTCGTGCATGGTTACGGGCATGACGTGGGCGACGCGCTGTCGCGGCATCCGGATGTCGACATGGTGTCGTTTACCGGGTCGACGCGCGCGGGCGTCGAAGTCGCGAAGGCGGCCGCCGACACCGTGAAGCGCGTGCACCAGGAGCTCGGCAGCAAGAGCCCGAACCTGATCCTGCCCGACGCCGATATCGAGGATGCGGTCACGCGCGGCGCGCGCAGCTGTTTCAGCAACAGTGGCCAGTCATGCAATGCGCCGACGCGCATGCTCGTGCACGCCGACCATCTTGCGCGGGCCGAGCAAGCGGCGCGGCGGGAGGCGGAGCGCACGGTCGTCGGCGATCCGCGTTCGACGGAAACCGGCATCGGGCCGGTGGTCAGCCGCACGCAGTTCGACCGCATCCAGCACTTCATCCGGCTCGGGGTCGAAGAGGGTGCGACGCTCGTCGCCGGCGGGCCGGGGCGGCCGGACGGGCTCGGTGACGGGTTCTACGTGCGGCCGACGGTTTTCTCGAACGTCACGCCGGCGATGACGATCGCGCGCGAGGAGATCTTCGGGCCGGTGCTGTCGATCATGACCTACCGGACCGAAGAAGAAGCCGTCGCGCTCGCGAACGATTCCGTCTACGGGCTCGCGGCCTACGTGCAGTCGAAGGATATCGAGCGTGCGCGCAGGGTGGCGACGCGGTTGCGGGTGGGCAACGTCCACATCAACTACCCGGCATGGAACCCGGCCGCGCCGTTCGGCGGCTACAAGCGCTCGGGCAACGGCCGCGAGTATGCGGAGTTCGGCTTGGTCGAGTATCTGGAGACGAAGGGGACGACGGGGTACGCTTGAGCGTACGTACGATGCTGCGCCCGCACGGGCGAGTCGCGACGCGCATGCGCCGTTACCTGCGCCGCTCGCGGCGGCTGGCCGCCACGGCCACGCACAGTGTCGGCAGTTGCGGCGTGGCGGATACTTCCCGTGCGCTGCGAAGCACGCGGCGTCGAGCCGACGCCGCGCTCGCCGGCAATCAATCCTCGTCGGGATCCGTTGCGCCCGCATCGGATCCCGCAACGGGCGCGGCGGCCCGCCGGCGGATCTCGGAATCGAGGATCAACCGCCCGCGCAGCTTGCCCTTCATCCGCTTCACATGCTTGGGCGCCTCGGTCATGTGCTCGACCATCAGCGCCCGGACGCGCTCGGTGTCGCGCTCGCGCGCGGCCTGCAGGATCGCCTTGTGGATCGACACGTTCGCTTCGCCGAAGCGCTTGTGCTCCACGAGCGGCGTATCGTTCCGGAACTCGATCAGTTGCCGGATCATCTCGTTGATCAGCTCGCAGCTGAAGCGCAGGAACGGGTTCGGGTTCGCGGCCGCGAGGATGTCGTGGAATGTCGTGTCCTCCTGGCGCTGGCGCAGCATGTGCCCGCGGTCGTGCACGCCCGATGCGCCGTCGCAGCACGCGATGTTCGCCTCCAGCGCCGCGAAGTCGCGCTCGCTCAGATGCGGCACGGCACCGGCCGCCAGCTCGGGTTCGAGCAGCTTGCGCACGGTGTAGATGTCGTCGATCGTCACGTCCTTGAAGAACAGGTAGTTCTGCAGGAGCTGCAGCGTGCGGTCGAGCGGCACCTCGACGACCATCCCGCCGCCCGACGGCCCCGTCGTGACCTTGATCAGCCCCTGCACCTCGAGCGACTTCAGCGCCTCGCGGATCGTACTCTTGCTCACAGCATAGAGCTGCTGCAGCTCGGCTTCGCGCGGCAGGCGATCGCCCGGCTTCAGGTCCTTCTCGGTGATCAGCCGCTTGATCTCCTCGGCGACGAGATCGGCCCGCTTCGGCTGCTTGATTTCGACCGCGAGGCCCGCCCTGGCTCGGTCCATGACCATCTTTACGACTCCTTTGTCTGACTGCGCGCCGCGTCATCGTCGACGATCCGTGCCGGCGCGGGTACGGAATTTTGCCTGATTGACACCAATTTTGATCAACTCTAGCATCAGGTTCATTCTATTTATCATGATAAATAGGATCAACCGGCGGCGCGCATCCAGCAGGGCGTGGGCACGGTTTGGCAGTCGGTCGCATCGCGTGTGTCCCCCTTTATCAGGAGCGTCAACTTGAATCGCCGAGAACTGTTGAAACTGGCCGCGCTGTCGGCCGTGCCGGGCACGCTCGGCAGCATGTCGTCCCGAGCCGCGTTCGCGCAGGGTTCATCCATTCAGCTGGCGTGCCCGGTGCCGATGTCGGGGCCGTTCGCCGCCAACGGCAAGTACGCCGATCTCGGCATGCAGCTCGTCGTCCAGCAATACGGCAAGGTGCTCGGCGCGCCGCTCGCCTACACGGCGCTCGACACCGAGGGCAAGCCCGCGACCGCCGTGCGGCGCGTGCAGGAGATCGCACAGCAGAAGGGGGTGCGTTTCTTCGCGGGCGGCATCCTGTCGTCCGAATCGCTGGCGATGGGCAAGGAAGTCCAGAAGGCGGGCGGCGTGTTCATCACGACGGCCGGCGCGGACGAGATCACCGGCAAGGATTGCAATGCCGCGACGTTCCGCTGGTCGGTGCCGACCTTCGGCGCGATCGAGCAGACGGTGCGCCCGTTGACCCAGATGCTGCCGAAGGCGAAGCGCTGGTACACGATCACGCCGCAATACGTGTTCGGCGACGGCCTGTTGTCGGCCGCGAAGGCGATCTTCAAGGAAAAGGGCATCGAGCATGTCGGCAACAGCTACCACTCGCTCGCCGAGAAGGAGTTCAGCGGCTACCTGACGAACGCGGCGGCCGCGCAGCCGGACGTGCTGCTGATCCTGAACTTCGGCTCGCAGTCGTCGGACACGCTGCGCCAGGCCGTCAGCTTCGGGATGAAGCGCAACTGCACGATCCTGCTCGCCTGGGCGTCGGGCCTCGAGCAGTTCGAGGCGCTCGGGCCCGACATCTGCGACGGCGTGTATTTCGGCGCGCAGTACTGGCACGCCATTGATTCGCCGCTGAACCGCGACCTCGTTAAGCGCGCGAACGCCACGTTCAAGGCGAACCCGAACTACAGCCTCGCGGGTTCGTACATCTGCTCGAAGATCCTGGTCGACGCGATGGTGAAGGCCGGCAGCGCCGATCCGAAGAAGGTGGTCGCGGCGATGGAGGGCATGAAGTACGACGGCCTCACCGGCCCGGAGGAAATCCGCAAGGGCGACCATCAGGTGCTGAAGAACTACTACCTGCTGAAGGGCAAGCCGAAGAGCCGGATGAAGAACGCGGACGACTACGCCGACATCGTCAGCTCGGGCCAGTCGTTCCTGCCGGTCGACAAGACGAGCTGCAAGCTCGCGTGACGCAGTGCACGCGTCCGCGGCCGTCGCGCGCCGCGGACGTCCGTTACCTTCCTTTCTGACACGGAAGCCATGAACGTCTATCTGCTGCAGATCGTCAACGGCATCGGCGTGGGCATGCTGTATTTCCTGCTCGCCGTCGGCCTGTCGATCGTGTTCGGCCTGCTGCGCTTCGTGAACTTCGCTCACGGCGCGTTCTACCTGCTCGGTGCGTATCTCTGCTACCAGGCGCTGCAATGGTCGGCGAATTTCTGGGTCGCGCTCGCGGTCGTGCCGCTCGTCGTCGGCGCGTTCGCGTGGAGCGTCGAAAAGCTCGTGCTGCGTCATGTGTACGCGCAGCAGCACGAATTCCACATCCTCGCGACGGTCGGGCTCGCGCTCGTGCTGCAGGAGTGCGCGATCCTCGCGTGGGGCCCGCTCGGCGACAACGTGCCGCCGCCCGATGCGCTGAACGGCGTCGTGATCTGGGGCGGCTTCGTCTACCCGAAATACCGGCTGTTCGTGATCGCGTTCACGGCCGTGCTCGCCGCGCTGCTGTGGTGGGTGCTCGAAGGCACGCGGCTCGGCAGCACGGTGCGCGCGGGCAGCGAATCGTCCGAGATGGTGTCGCTGCTCGGCATCAACGTGACGCGCGTGTTCAGCCTCGTGTTCGCGCTCGGCGCGGCGACGGCCGCGCTCGCGGGCGTGCTCGCCGCACCGATCCGTGGCGTCGACCCGTTCATGGGCATCGAGGCGCTCGGCGTCGCGTTCGTCGTGGTCGTCGTCGGCGGGATGGGGAATTTTCTCGGGGCGCTGGTCGGCGGGCTGCTGGTCGGCATCGTGCAGAGCCTGATGAGCACGCTGTGGCCGGAAGGTGCGCGGCTGATGATCTATGTCGCGATGGCGGCCGTGCTGCTGTTGCGTCCGAACGGGTTGCTGGGGAGGGCCGCATGATCGAATCGTCGAAACCGCTGTCGCCCGGGACGGCGGCCGCGTCACGCCCGCAGCCGTGGCGCGGCGCATTGCAGCGGCCGGAAGGCTGGCTCGCGGTGGCCGTCGTGTGCGCGCTGCCGGTTGCGCTGAGCTCGGGCTCGCTCGCGACCGAGGTGCTGGTGTTCGCGCTCGCCGCGCTCGGCTGCAACCTGCTGCTCGGCTACACGGGGCTGCTGTCGTTCGGGCAGGGCATCTTCTTCGGGCTCGGCAGCTATGCGGCGGGGCTGGTGCTGACGCACGGCTTCGCATCGGTGACTGCCGCGCTGGTTGCGGCCACCGTGCTCGGTGCCGTGGCGGCCGCGCTCGTCGGCTGGTTCTCGATCCGGCAGCGCGGCACTTACTTCGTGATGCTGACGCTCGCGTTCGGGCAACTGTTCTACTTTCTCGCCTACACGACGCCGAACGTCACGGGCGGCGACAACGGGCTGCTCGACATCCCGCGCCCCGCGCTGTCCTTGTTCGGGCATCCGCTCGTTTCACTCGATTCGCCGTGGCGCTACTACGGCTTCGTCGCGGTGCTGTTCGTCGCGGTGTTCTGGCTGCTGTTGCGCGTATCGCGCTCCGTGTTCGGCCGCACGCTGCTCGCGATCCGCGACAACGAGGCGCGCGCGGCGGCGGCCGGCTACGACGTGAAGCGCTTCAAGCTCGCGGCATTCGTGCTGTCGGGTGCGGTCACGGGGTTCGCCGGTGCGCTGCATGCCTTGATGACGGGCATCGCGCCGCTGTCGAACATCGACTATCACACGAGCGAGATGATCCTCGTGATGACGGTGATCGGCGGCACGGGCAACCTGTTCGCGTCGGTGCTCGGCGCGGCATTCTACGTGCTGTTCGCGGACTGGCTGTCGACGTTGTGGCCGCGCTGGCTGCTGCTGCTCGGCCTCGTGCTGATCGCGGTCAGCCTGTTCATGCAGCGCGGGTTGTGGGGATTGGGGGAACGCGTCGTGGCGTCGCTGCGGCGCGGCGGACGGACGGCGACGACGACCGGGGAGCGGCAATGAGCGAAGCGATTCTCGAGGCGCGCGGCATCGTCAAGCGCTACGGCAAGTTCACGGCGCTGGGCGGCGTCGATCTGAGGATCATGCCGCGCACCGTGCATTCGGTGATCGGGCCGAACGGCGCCGGCAAGACGACGCTGTTCCATACGTTGACGGGCACGCTGCCGATCACGTCGGGTTCGATCCTGTTCGACGGTCACGACGTGTCGCGCGAACCCGATCACAAGCGCGTGCGGCGTGGCATTGCGCGCTCGTTCCAGGTGACGAGCCTGTTTCCGAACCTGAGCGTGCGCGAGAACCTGCGCGTCGCCGCGCAGGGCGTCGAATCGCGGCGCGCGCTGAATCCGTGGGCGCCTCCGCGCGGAGCGCTTGCGCACGACGGCATCGTCGACGACGTGCTCGAGCGGCTCGGCCTGCAGCGCTTCGCCGATACGGCGGCCGGCGTGCTGTCGCACGGCCAGCAGCGCCGGCTCGAGGTCGGGATGGCGCTGGCGGCGCGACCGCGCGCGATCTTTCTCGACGAGCCGACGTCGGGCATGGGGATCGACGATCTCGACGACATGAAGGCACTGATCCGCGGCCTGCGCGACGACTACACCGTCGTGCTGATCGAACACAACATGGGCATCGTGATGGATATCTCGGACACGATCACGGTGATGCAGCAGGGCCGTGTGCTGGTCGAAGGCAAGCCGGACGCGATTCGCGGCGACGAGCGCGTGCGCAGCGCGTATCTCGGCAACATGATCACGGGAGGCCGCGCATGATGCTCGACGTGAAGGAAGTTCACGCCTGCTACGGCAAGAGCCACATCCTGCAGGGCATTTCGCTGAACGTGAACGAAGGCGAGACGGTGACGCTGCTCGGCCGCAACGGCGCGGGCAAGTCGACGACGCTCAAGACGATCGCGGGCGTCGTCGCGCCGACCGGCGGCGCGGTGACGTTCGCGGGACGGCCGGTGTCCGGGCAGCCCGCGCACCGGATCGCCGCGCGCGGCCTGTGCTTCGTGCCGGAGCATCGCGGCATTTTCCGGCTGCTGTCGGTCGAGGAGAACCTGCGGCTCGGTGCGCGCCGCGATTCACCGTGGCAGCTCGACGACATCTACCGGATCTTCCCGCGCCTGAAGGAGCGCCGCCGCAACGGCGGCGCGCAGTTGTCGGGCGGCGAGCAGCAGATGCTCGCGATCGGCCGCGCGCTGATGAACCACCCGCGGCTGCTGATGCTCGACGAGCCGGTGGAAGGGCTCGCGCCGGTGATCGTCGAGGAGATCGTCGAGCAGCTGAAGCAGATCAAGGCGGCCGGCGTCGCGATCCTGCTCGTCGAACAGAACCTCGAAGTGTGCACGCAGCTCGCGGATCGCCACTTCGTGATCGAGCAGGGCGTGATCGTCTACGAGGGCAGCAACGCGGCGTTCGCGGCCGATCACGAGGTGAAGGACCGTTACCTGGGTGTCGGCGTCGCGTAAGCGCCGCGCCCTTTCAATGCGAGGAATTCCATCGATGCAAGTTCAGGATTCGACACCGGGCGTCGCGGCGTCCGGCTTGCGCGTCGACGGCGCGCGGCTGTGGGACAGCCTGATGCGTCTCGCGCGGATCGGCGCGACCGACAAAGGGGGCGTGTGCCGCCTCGCGCTCACCGAACTCGATCGCGAGGCGCGCGACCTGTTCGTCGCATGGGCGAGGGAAATCGGCTGTACGGTGCGTGTCGACGCGATCGGCAATATCTTTGCGCGGCGCGCGGGCGAACGGGACGACCTGCCGCCCGTGGCGACGGGCAGCCATATCGATACGCAGCCGACTGGCGGCAAGTTCGACGGCAACTACGGCGTGCTGGCCGGCCTCGAGGTGCTGCGTACGCTCGACGACGCCGGGGTGCGCACGCTGGCGCCGCTCGAGGTCGCGGTGTGGACTAACGAGGAAGGGTCTCGCTTCGTTCCGGTGATGATGGGTTCCGGCGTGTTCGCGGGCGCGTTCACACTCGACCATGCGCTCGCGCAACGCGACCGCGACGGCGTGTCGGTGCGCGATGCGCTGGCCGCGATCGGCTATGCGGGCGATGCGAACGACGGGCGCGGCGCGCATCCGGTCGGCGCGTATTTCGAAGCGCATATCGAGCAGGGCCCGGTGCTGGAGGCGCACGACACGACGATCGGCGTGGTCGAGGGTGCGCTCGGGCAGCGCTGGTATGACGTGACCGTGCACGGCATGGAGGCGCACGCCGGCCCGACGCCGATGGCGCTGCGGCGTGACGCGCTGCTCGTCGCGTCCGATCTCGTGCGCAAGGTGAACGACATCGCGTGCGCGCATCCGCCGCATGGACGCGGCACGGTCGGCTGGGTCGACGTGCACCCGAATTCGCGCAACGTGATTCCCGGCCGCGTGACGCTGACCGTCGACCTGCGCGCGGCCGACGACGCGACGCTGGCGGAGATGGATGCAGAATTGCGCTCGACATGTGCGAACCTGGGGGCGGCAGCCGGGATGCAGATCGACATCGCTGCAGTTGTGTGCTTCCCGCCGCAGCCGTTCGATCCGGCGCTGGTCGAGCAGGTGCGGGCCGGCGCGGGCGCACTCGGACTGTCGTCGATGAACGTGATCAGCGGCGCAGGCCATGACGCCGTGTATCTCGCGCGCGTGGCGCCGACCGCGATGATCTTCGTGCCGTGCAAGGACGGAATCAGCCACAACGAGATCGAAGACGCCGATCCGGCCCACCTGGAAGCCGGCTGCAACGTGTTGTTGCATGCGATGCTGGGCGCCGCCGGGATCGCGGAGGGCTCGGCACGATGAAAATCCTGATCGCCCGGATGAACCACGAGACCAATACGTTCTCGCCCGTGCCGACGCCGCTTGCCGCGTTCGGCCGCAACGGCCCGGACTGGGGCGACGACGCGTATCGCGCGAATCGCGGGATGCGTACCGCGATGGCCGCGTTCCTCGACGCCGCCGAGCGCGAAGGCGCCGACATCGTGACGCCCGTATCCGCGGCCGCGAATCCAAGCGGGCCGGTCGCGGCCGACGCGTATGCGGCGATCTGCGACGCGATCGTCGCGGCCGCGCCCGGCTGCGACGCGGTGATGCTCGACCTGCACGGCGCGATGGTCGCCGAGCAGAGCGCGGACGGCGAGGGTGACCTGCTCGAGCGCGTGCGCGCGGCGTTGCCCGGCGCGCCGATCGCGGTCGCGCTCGACCTGCACGGGAACGTCACGCAGAAGATGGTCGATCACGCGGACGTGATCGTCAGCTTCAAGACTTACCCGCACGTCGATATGTACGAGACCGGTGAGCATGCGGCGCGCGTGCTGCTCGACCGGCTGCACGGCCGCACGCGGCCCGTGCTCGCGTGGCGGCAGCCGCCGCTGATGACGTCGACGCTGCGCAGCGCGAGCGCGGAAGGCGCGATGCGGCGCGCGGTGGAGGCCGCGCGTGCGGCCGAGGCCGACGGGATGCTCGCGGTATCGGTGCTGCCCGGCTTCTCGCTCGCGGACATTCCCGCACCGTGCATCAGCGTGGTGGTCGTGGCCGATGGCGACCGGGCCGCGGCCGACGCGGTGGCCGAGCGTATTGCACGGCAGATCTGGGACGCGCGCGACGACTTCGTGTATCGCAGCGCGCCGCTCGCCGAATCGGTGGCGCAGGCCGCGGCGCTCGCGCGCGACGCGGATCGCCCGGTGCTGATGCTCGATCACGGCGACAACTGCATGTCGGGCGGCCCGTGCGACACGATGGACCTGCTCGAAGCCGCGCTCGCGCACGGGCTGGACGGCATCGTCAGCGGGCCGTTGTGCGACCCGGAAGCCGTCGCGGCCCTGATCGACGCGGGTGTCGGCGCGACCGTCACGGTATCGGTCGGCAACCGCCTGCCGTCACACGGCGGCGTGCGGCGCGCACCGTTTCGCGCGACCGGCATCGTGCGCGCGCTCACCGACGGCGAATACGTGATCACGGGGCCCACTTACACGGGCCAGCGTGCGTACATGGGCCGCACGGCCGTGCTCGACATCGGCGCGGCCGTGCTGGTCATCACCGAGCGTACGCAGGAGCCGTGGGATCTCGGCGTATTCGAGAGCGTCGGTGTCGATCCGCGCCGCGCGCGCTTCCTGCTGCTGAAGTCGCGGATGTATTGCCGGCCGGTGTTCGTGCCGATCGCGGCCGCGCTGGTCGAGTGCGACAGCCGCGGCGTGACGGGTTCGGACTACGGGTTGTTCCATTACGAGCGTCTTGCGCGGCCCGTGTATCCGCTCGACGATGTCGGCGAGTGGTCGTCGTCCGGCACACGACGGATGGATTGACGGAAACGAACCGGGCGCGAGACGCCGGATATGCCGGCTTTCGGGCATCATGCGATGGCGCCGACCCGTCGAGCAGCAGGGTCGATGCCATCCCTTGTGTCCGCAACCGATCCGGAGAATCGACCGACATGCATTCGAATCCTTTTCGCCCGCGCAGTGCGCGCCTGCTCGCCGCGCTGACCCTCGCCACGACGGCCGTTGCCGCCCACGCCGCCGACTGGATCGTGTCCGGCAACGACGGCAAGTACCAGCGCGTCGAGGGCCGCGACACCTATCTGGCTTCGCCGCCCGCCGATACGCTGACGCTGCTCGATGCCAGCACGTTCCCGCCGAAGGTCGCGCTGCAGGTCGACGTCGAGAACGGCATCCAGGGGCCGCCGCAGGCCGTCGCGATCACGCCCGACGCGAAGCTCGCGCTCGTCGGCGCGCCGACGCGCTACGACACGGCCGCGAAGCAGCTCGTGTTCGACACGTTCCTGCAGGTCGTGAATCTCGATGCCGCGCCGCCGTCGATCACGCGCATCGAGCTCGGCACGCATGCGCAAGGGATCGCGATCGACCGCGCGGGCAAGCTCGCGCTGGTCGCGAACGTCGACGGCAGCGTGTCGATCCTGCGCATCGACGGCACGAACGTGACGCTCGACGGCAGCCTGAAGATCGGCAAGAAGCGGCTGGCCGGGATCAGCTTCACCCATGACGGCAAGCATGCGCTCGTGTCGCTGCGCGACGAGCAGGGCATCGCGGTGCTGAACGTCGACGACGGCAAGGTGACCGACAGCGGGTCGCGCCTGAGCACCGGCGTCGCGCCTTACACGATCGACGTGTCGAGCGACAACCGCTGGGCCGTCGTCAGCAACGTCGGGCTCGCGGGGCTGCCGGGCTATACGGGCACGCTCGCGGGCGACGCCGATACCGTTGCGCTGATCGACGTGTCGCGCGTGCCGTTCCGCACGGTCCAGTACCTGACGGTGCCGTCGCTGCCGGAAGGCGTCGCGATCTCGCCGAACGGCAAGTGGATCGCCGTGCAGGCGATGGACGGCTCGAACCTGACGGCCGACAACCCGGGCCGCCACAAGATCGGCAAGGTGCTGCTGTTCGAAATCCGCAACGGGCAGGCCGTGAAGGTGAGCGAGCTGCCCGGCGGCGAAGCCGCGCAAGGCATCGTGTTCACCGCCGACAGCCGGCACGTGATCGTGCAGTTCAACGTCGAACGGCAACTGGCGCTCTATTCGGTCGAAGGCGGCAAGCTGCACGATACGGGCAAGCGGATCGCGCTGACGGGTGGGCCGTCGTCGTTGCGCACTTTGCCGCGCTGATACGCACGGCATTGCCCCGTTCAGTTTCGTAGGTTCATGCGGCGCCCGGGTTCGCCGGGCGCCTGTCAAAGCACACCCTTCGTGCGCCGCCGTTGCAACGCAACAATGGCGGGAATGTGTACCCAAAGCCACTTAACGCCGAATTGTTTAGTTAAACAAACTGAAAATTCGGGAAACTTCCTGTAGTGAATAAACAGTCGTTGCGGCACTGTAAGCGCTCGGGAAGCTGGTGACGTTCCAGGAGACAGGGTAAAGGAGGCGAAGGTTGCGGCGGCAACGATCGTCGCCGGGTAGTCGCATGTGAAGGTCAGCGTGACGTCGCTAGGGGGGACCAGCCGAAGTCACGCCGCGCGGCATCGATGTGCCGCGCAGGGCCGCAAGCCGGGCGGCGTGCCGGATGATCGTCGGCGCCGGACCAATCGTTTTAATTAACGGTACTAAACGAAGAAATGAAAAATCCACGACTCTTGCTCGTCGCCGCACTGACTTGCGCGGCACTGGCCGCGTGCGGCGGCGACGACATGAACGGTGTCCAGACGGGCAGCAACGGCGCAGGAGAGACGCCGTCGACCGTGCCGCCGACCTCGGGGCCGTCGCAACCGTCACAACCTTCGCAGCCGGATCAGCCGGGTCAGCCGGCTCCGCCGAAGCGCACCGACATGGCGTTGACGCAGTTCGTCAATCCGTTGATCGGCACGCAGGTCAATGCGGATTCCGGCTACGCGGGCAACGTGAGCCCCGGTGCGATGGTGCCGTTCGGGATGGTGAATTTCGGGCCGAACACGCCGCGCTACGACTTCAACGGCTCGGGCGGCTACCTGTCGTCGGGCGGGTCGGGCGGCACGATCGACTTCTTCAGCGTGACGCACCTGAGCGGCGTCGGGTGCCCGGGGCAGGGCGCGGTCGCGATGCTGCCGACCGATGCGGCGACGGCCGTGGCATCGGGCGGCCGGCCGATCGGCGTCGGGTACCGCTACGCGGATGAAACGGCCGAACCCGGGTACTACAAGGTGCGTCTCGCGAACGGCATCGTGACGGAGCTGAGCGCGACCGCGCGCTCCGGCATCGCGCGTTTCACGTACACGAACAAGGACAAGGGCTTTTTCTCGATCGACGCGAAGCTGAACGGCAACAGCGATTCGGGCAGCACGAAGGTCACCGCGAACAACGTCGCGCTGGCGCTCGCGAGCGACGGCAAGTCGATGAGCGGGCAAGCCGTGGCGCCGGCGTTCTGCACGCCATACGGCACGGTATGGAATGCGCCCGTGTATTTCTACGCGACCTTCGACAAGCCGCTGCGCAAGCAGGCGGGCACCTCGGCGGTGAATACTGCCAGCAACGGCGCGGCGACGCTGCAGTTCGACCTGACCGACGCGGACCGGACCGTCACCGTGAAAGTCGGGGTGTCGTCCGTCAGCGTCCGGAATGCGCAGGCGAACCTGAAAGCCGAGGGCGAGACGCTCGCATTCGACGATGCACGCAAGAACGCGTCCGGTCTGTGGAACGACCGGCTCAACACGATCCAGATCGACCAGGCCGCGACACCCGCCGCGCTGAATGCGACGCAGAAGGCGAACCTGACGAAGTTCTATACCGCGCTCTATCGCGTGTTCGGCACGCCGACGCTCTACAGCGACACGAACGGAGAATTCCGCAGCATGCGCCAGCCCAGGAACGCGGACGGCAGCTATCCGAAGTCGGTCGACCAGACCGGCACGATTCCGCCGCGCGCGACGGCCAGGGTTGGCGATTACGCGTTCCGGCGCGCCGACGGATCGCAGGGCGGTGCGGGCAACCACTACACGGGTTTCTCGCTGTGGGATACGTATCGGTCGCAGGCGCAGTTGCTGGCGCTGCTGGCGCCGAAGGAATCGAGCGACATGATGCAGTCGCTCGTCGTCGACGGGTTGCAGTGCGGCGCATTCCCGCACTGGGTCGACGGCAGCGACGACTCGACGCCGATGGCGGGCGACAACGCACTGAACGTGATTGCCGGCGCGTACAAGTTCGGCGCGACCGATTTCGACCTGGTATCGGCCGCCCGCCTGACGAAGCAGTCGGCGTTCGATCCGTCGAGCGCGTGCAACGACCGCACGAGCGCAGCGGGCCTCGCCAATTTCCTGACGGCCCACTACCTGTCGCAGAGCGACGACGGTCACTCGTCGTCGGCGACCATCGAGCGCGTGCTGAGCGACCGTTCCGCGGCCGCGTTCCTGCAGGCGCTGCCCGCCAGCGTGCTGACCGCGCCGTCGGTCGGCGTGACGACCGACGGCATCGGCACGCTGTACACGCGAGCCGGCTGGTGGCGCAACATCTTCGACTACACGAACAAGGTGATCGCCGCGCGCAACGCGCCGCCGGCCGGCTCGGCGCCCGGCACGCTGGGCACGCTCGTGCAGGGTTCGTTCCACGAATCGACGGAGCCGAACTACTTCTGGACCTTCGCGCAGGACTGGAGCGCGCTGATCGATGCGATCGGCGGCAAGCAGGCAGCCGTCACGCGGCTGAACACCCTGTTCGCGATCACGACGCCGTTCTCGACCGTGCCGTCCTCCGGCAGCCTGAACGGCGGCGAATCGTCGAACAACCTGTACATCGGCAACGAACCGTCGTTCCAGTCGCCGTGGGGATACAACTGGGCCGGGCAGCCGAGTGGCGCACAGTACGTTCTCCCGATCATCATGTCGAAGTCGTTCACGACCGCCCGCGACGGGCTGCCGGGCAACGACGACATGGGCGCGACGTCGAGCTGGTACGTGTGGGCGTCGCTCGGGATGTTCCCTGTCATTCCGTCGGAAGCGGGACTGGCGCTGTCCACGCCGCAGTTCAGCGGGATCACCGTCTGGTTCGGCAACGGCAAGACGCTGCGGCTCGAAAGCGACAAGCAGGTCGCGATGGACAGTGCGGGGCGCCCGTCGTTTGCATATATCCAGTCGCTGAAGGTCAACGGCGCGGATTACGCGGGGTCATGGTTGCCGCTGGGCAAGATCGCCAACGGCGGCACGATGAGCTACGCGCTGTCCGCGACGCCGACGCAGTGGGCGGCGGCCGACAACCTGACACCGCCGTCCGGGCCGAACGCGGACTACACGCAGATGACGGCCGGCGGAGCGTCAGCCGCGACACGCATGCGCCAGGCCGGCGCGCGATGAACGCCAGCGGGCACGCGCAACGGCCACCGTGCGTGCGCGTCGAGACGATGCCATCCGGGAGAACGACAACATGCAATCGAAATCGCGCCGGAAATGCCTGTCTTACAGCGCAGCACTCGCCGGTACGAGCTGGCTCGCCGGCTGCTACTGCTTGAGGAATTTGTCGAGCCAGCGCGGTGTCGCCGCGCGATCGAAGACGACGTGCAGCGACGGACCGAATGCGCCATATTCGAGCCCGTGTCGTTGGGCAAGCAGCGTCAGGGACTGGGCGGTGTGAAACGAGATGTGCCCGTTGCGCGGCACGCAGTACCACCACTGATCGATGCCTTGGTCGAGGATGTCCCGGGTGATCAGCGACGTCTGGAACAGCAGCGCGCCGTCGGGCTTCCGATAGCGCATGATCTGGTCGAAGAGATCGACCGGCGCCGGGTGATGCTCGAACACCTCGAATGACAGGATCGTATCGAAGCGGCCTTCGGGCGGAACCGGGTGCGAGAACGGATCGTACGACGTCACGTCGGTGAAGCCGCGCGATACCAGTTTCCGTTCCAGCAAGCCCAGCCCCGAGCCGAAATCGAGCACGCGGCCTTCCCGCATTTCCGGAAAGCTGGTGCAGATCAGGTCGGCATGCTGTTGCGGACGGATCTCGAGATACTCGGGGTCGTGGCGCGGGTAGTCGGCGTTATACACATGCTGCGCGAAATCGTCGTGGGTCCAGCTGTCGAACATCGGGGCCCACGTGAAGCCGCATTGCTCGCACGCATGGTAGTAGACCGGCACCCCCGCATACGGGTCGACCTTTTTCCCGGCAATGAAGTCGGCGCCGCAGCGCGAAAAATCGACCAGGCCGCAGATGGGCGCGGGGGCAGCACACACTTTGCAGGCAAGGGCCGCCGGGTGGCGATTCAGGTCGTGACTCAATTCCCGTTCTCCTGTTCTCGCCAGCGACGCGTGCGTCTGACGGATGGTGCGGGAGAGGCTATCACAATCGCATCGGCCAGCGCGGCCGTGCGCGGTGGCGTCGCCAGACGCGCTTACGGGCGCAGCAGGTCGAACCCGCCGAATACGACGACACCGCTCAATACGATCATCGCGACGGAGTGCTGGCCGAAGTAGAGAATCGCGGCGGCAAGCCACGTCGTGATGCAGAAGGCGCCGATGCGGGCCATCGTGTGTTCCTCGAATGCGTGAGAAGTGTGTGTGCGCCGCATGGCGTTCGCCGCTCGAAACGGCGAGCGGGGCGCGCATGCAGACGGGAAAGGCGACCCGCGCAGCCGCGACCGCGGCGCCGGCACGTGCTGCGTGCCGTGCCCGGAAGGGCGGGAGTCGAGACCGGCGGCATTGCGCGCTCGCGCCCGGAGGCGGTCGGCGCGCGAATGCTGCTGGCGAAGCCGCGATTTTATCAGCGCTGCGGTGCCCCCAATCTGGCCCTTTCGCGGTTAAACCCGTCGATCTTCGGGCAAGTCAGTCCGTCCCCGATGCTCAAGTTTCGTATGACGAATGCCGTAAACAATCTGGAAGACGTTTCCTACTCCGTCACGACGCCTCCTGACACACGGACCGACATCATGCAGATCGACTTCTCCACGACGACGCGATCCCCGCTGGCCGACAGCAGCGCGACCGCAACCAGGCCCGCCGCGACGCCGTCTACCGGCGACGCCGCGAGCACCACCGGCACCACCGGCACCAGCACGGCTGACGCGACCGCCACTTCCGGCACGAAGGATGCGACCGGCGCCAGCGGCCAAACGCTCGGCGCATCGGGCGCGTCGTCGGACGACCCGGCGGTCAGCCAGTTGAAGGCGCTGATCGAGCGGCTGCAGAAGCAGCTCGCGGCACTGGAGCAGCAGATAGCGAGCGCGGGCCAGCGCGCGAAGGACGACCCGGCCGCGGCGATCCAGCAGCAGTCGCTGAGCGCGCAAGCCAGCACGATCTCGGCGGCGCTTTCGACCGCGATTTCGCAACTCGCGGCGGCGATCGCGAAATCGGGCGGCTCGCAGGCGGGCGGGCTGGTGTCGACGCAGGCCTGACCGGTCGCGGCCGTGTCGGCCGCCCGCATTACAATCGCAAGCTCGTCTCCCTCGACAGGACGGCTGAACGATGAATGCGGAATTCAACGACGACGACCTCGCCCGCTTCGAATCGCAAGGCGGCACGCCGCTGCCGGCGGCCGACGAGCAAGGGTGGCTGGAACACGACGGCGCGCGCATCTGGCACGCGTCGTTCGGCCAGGGCCCGGCGGTCGTGCTGCTGCACGGCGGGCTCGGCCACAGCGGCAACTGGGGCAACCAGGTGCCGGCGCTGCTCGCGGCCGGCTACCGCGCGATCGTGATCGACAGCCGCGGCCACGGCCGCAGCACGCGCGACGCCCAACCCTATTCCTACGAACGCATGGCCTCGGACGTGCTGGCGGTGCTCGACGCGCTGCACGTCGACCGTGCACGCTTCGTCGGCTGGAGCGACGGCGCGTGCATCGCGCTCGTGCTGGCCGCTCGCGCGCCGGAACGGGCGGCGGGCGTGTTCTTCTTCGCGTGCAACATGGACCCGAGCGGTACGAAGGAGATCGTGCCGAGCCCGCTGCTCGACCGCTGCTTCGCGCGGCACCGCAAGGACTACGCAGCACTGTCGGCGACGCCGGACCAGTTCGACGCATTCGTCGCGGCGGTCAGCGAAATGATGCGCACGCAACCGGATTACCGCGCGCAGGATCTCGCGGCGATTGCCGTGCCGGTGACCGTCGTGATGGGTGAGCACGACGAATTCATCCGGCCCGAGCACGCGGCGTACCTGGCGCGCACGATTCCGGGCGCGACGCTGACGACCCTGCCCGGTGTGAGCCATTTCGCGCCGCTGCAGCGGCCCGAGCGGTTCAACGCGGCGATGCTGGCGTTTCTCGAGCGGCTGCCGGGGTGACCGTCGCGCGGCCCGCCGGCGGCCGCATTCTCCACCGCATTGCCGATTTCATCAGTTCGACGAAAGCGGTTCTACCCGGTCCTGTGCTGCGTGCGGGGCGAAAGACAGCGCGACGCGGCCGAAAAGTATCGCTGGGCTGCGAACAAGAGCGTGGGCCTGACGGGAATGCGGTGTCTCGCATGATCGAGATACCCACGCTGCGTTGAACATCTTCCGATGCGGACGTGCATCGTCAGGCGTGGGCATCCCCCCGCCGTTCGGCCCGGGGCGGCGCCAAAAGTTTTTCTTTAGGCTCGCGCAACATATCGTCGATTGTTGGCGGCGCGGCGACAGCGGATAGTCCTGCTTCGGCAGCCCGGCCGCCGTGCTTTCCGCACGGCGCGGCCGGAACCGTTGTCCACGCAACCATCAGAAATCAAAGGAACCGCAACCATGCGATTCAACGCGACACGCTTCGCCGCGACCCTGTTCGTCGCCGCGTGCGTCACCGCCACGGCCGGCCGCGCGGCCGCCGCCACGCAGGACGACCTCCACGACACCGTCACCCGCCACATCGCGCCGCTGATGAAGCAGTACGCGATTCCCGGCATGGCGATCGGCATCGTCGCCGACGGCAAGCCCTACGTGTTCGACTACGGCGTGATGTCGACGCAGACCGGCAAGCCCGTCACCGGCGATACGCTGTTCGAAATCGGCTCCGTCAGCAAGACGCTGACCGCGACACTCGCGGCCGACGCGCAGGAGGGCGGCGAACTGTCGCTGGCCGACCCGGCGGGCAAGTACCTGCCCGCGGTGCAGGGCAAGCCGTTCGGCGTCGTGACGCTGCTCAATCTCGGCACGCACACGCCCGGCGGCATGCCGCTGCAGGTGCCCGACAGCATCCGCGACGACGCGGGCCTGATCCGCTATCTGGAGGCGTGGCGGCCCGCGTATGCGCCGGGCACGTATCGCACGTATTCGAACGTCGCGATCGGCATGCTCGGGTGGCTCACCGCGAAGGCGATGCACAAGGATTTCGCGGCGCTGATGGAGCAGCGGCTCTTTCCCGCGCTCGGCATGACGCACACGTACATCAACGTGCCGGAAGTACGCCAGGCCGATTACGCACAGGGCTATACGCAGGACGGCAAGCCGATCCGGATGACGGGCGGCATGCTGTGGCAGCCGGCCTACGGCGTGCGGACCACGGCGGCCGACCTGCTGCGCTTCGTGCAGGCGAACATGGGGCTGATCGAAACCGCACCGCGCCTGCAGCGCGCGCTCGAACGCACGCACACCGGCTATTTCCGCGCGGGGCCGCTGACCCAGGACCTGATCTGGGAGCAGTACCCGTATCCGGTCGCGCTGCCGACGCTGCTCGAAGGCAACTCGATGAAGATGCTGCGCGACGGGATACAGGCCACCGCGATCAAGCCGCCGCTCGCGCCGAGCGCGGATACGTGGATCAACAAGACGGGCTCGACCAACGGCTTCAGTACCTATGTCGCGTTCGTCCCGTCGAAGCGGATCGCGATCGTGATGCTCGCGAACCGCAGCTATCCGAACGAGGACCGCGTGAAGGCCGCGTACGGGATCCTCGGCGCGCTCGACGGCCGGCGGTGACGCTTCCGGCGCCGGGCCGGTGCGGCTTACTCCGGCGCCTGCTCTTCGTACGCGACGAAGATCTTCCGCGTGCGCTCGACGACTTCCCACGTGCCGCGAAAGCCCGGCGGAATGACGAAGCGATGGCCGGCGCGAAGGGTTTTCGCGTTGCCTTCCTCATCGGTGATCACCGACGTGCCTGCCAGGATCTCGCAGTATTCCGCTTCGGTGTAGGCGACCCGCCAGCGGCCGGGCGCGCTTTCCCAGATGCCGGTCGAGAAGCGGCCGCACGGGCTCGTGAAGCCGGGCGTGAGTGTCTGCAGCGGGTCGCCGGCAATCAGCTTCTCGGGCGGCACGCGGTATTGCACGGGTTCGCCGCTGGGGGTGAGGGCATCGGTGATGGTGGTAATGTCGAGCACGGCTGGCATCCTTCGTCGAAGTGAAATGAACGCGCCGACGGCGCGTTCGCATGATTCCATACTTGCGGGCGATATTGGCGGTTACCGGCGTCGCTTCCCCTGTCGCGAGCGCACGGCCGTGACGAGCGCTTATGATGAGCGGACGACGCGGCAGCTGGATGCGCGAGAGACGAAAGGAGGAGCGATTGAGCATCGCATGGGATGGAATCACTGGCGCCGACGTGCTCGACGACGCGCAGGTCGCGAGCCGGCACGCGTTGGCCGACGCGGCGCGCAAGGGCGACTGGGCGACGATGCTCGACTGCATTGCAAAAGAGTACAAGCTCGTCAACGCGACACGGCTCGGCGGGACGTCGCTTCTCACCCCGCTGCACCAGGCCGCCTACGGCGGCGCGCCGCAAGCGGTCGTCGTCGAACTGTTGCAGCGCGGCGCGTGGCGCATGCTGCGCGATGCCACCGGCGCGCGCCCGGTCGATATCGCCGCGCAGCGCGGGCATCGGCACCTGATCGATCTGCTGACGCCGCAGCCGCGACGCGTCGTGCCCGACGAAACGCTGCGCGACATCCAGCGCCACTTCCACGAGAGGATTCTCGGCCGCATCGCATATCTGCGTGCCGACGCGCTGCGCCTGCCCGAACTCGAACCGCTGCTTGAACTCGACGCGCAAGCCGAACGCGTGTGGTTCGGGGTGCCGGGCATGTACGGCGGATTCGGCTATGCGCTGCGCACCGACGGCGCCGCGGCCGTGCTCGTGTCCGAAAGCTGGAGCCGCGTGGTCGGCGGCTCGGGCCAGCGGCACGAGATCACGGCGCGCGGCTGCACGCTGGTCAAAGAGGGCTTCGTGTGACGGCCTTGCGCCGTCACGTTACCGCTCAGGCGACAACCGAGTCCGTTGCCTTGACGACGGCCGTCGCACCTTGCGCGGCCGACGCCCGCGCTGCCGCCGCACCCGCCAGCCGCCGGTAGCGCGCGAGCGCCCACAGCGGGAAGTACGCGGTATAGCCGTGATACTTCAGGTAGAAGATGCGCGGAAAGCCCGGCGCATTGTGCGAGCGGTGCCACCAGAAGCCGTCTTCCTGCTGGACCGACTGCAGATACGCGATGCCGCGCTTCACCGAATCGGATTCGCAGTCGCCGAACGCCATCTGCGCGAGCAGCGCCCACGCGGTGAAGTTCGACGTGCTCTCGCCGCCATTGGTGCCGCCCAGCTTCGGGTCGATGTAGCTGTCGTTCGTCTCGCCCCAGCCGCCGTCCGCGTGCTGCCGTGAACGCAGCCATTCGATCGCGCGTGCGATATACGGCTGCGACTTGTCCTCGCCGGCGAGCGCGAGACCGGCCAGCACGCTCCACGTACCGTAGATGTAGTTCGTGCCCCAGCGGCCCCACCAGCTGCCGTCGGGCTGCTGCGTGCGCTTCACGTAGTCGATGCAGCGCGCGACCGATGCGCGTTCTTCCGCGCGTTTCGTCACGCCGAAGCACAGCAGCACGCGGCCCGACACGTCCTCGGTCGGCGGATCGAGCAGCGCGCCGTGGTCGGCGAACGGAATCGCGTTCAGGTACATGCGGTCGCAGTCGGCGTCGAATGCCGCGAAGCCGCCGTTGCGCGATTGCAGCCCGCGCATCCAGTCGAGCGCGCGCGCGACGCGCGGCGCATACGGGTTCGTGCCGTCCGCGTTCGCATGCGTGCGGCCGCGGCGATCGAGCATCGCGGTGACGACCGCCGTGTCGTCGATGTCGGGGTAGTACGGGTTCGCGTACTGGAACGCCCATCCGCCCGGCTGGACATCGGCCGGCGCGTTCTCGATCCAGTCGCCGCGCAGGTCGTTCACCTGGCGTTCGGCCAGCCAGTCGTAAGCGCGTGCGATGCGTTCGTCGAGTGCGCGCCGTGCGTCGCCCGGCTCGCCGTCTTCCGCCGCCGCCACGCCACGCGCCTGCTCGAGCGCCATCGTGCTCCACGCGGTGTCCCACACCGGCGACAGGCACGGCTGGCAATACATGCTGCCGTCCGGCCGCGTGACCAGCAGCTTCTCCAGCGCATTGTCGCAATCCCGCCGCAGCGGGTGATCGTCCGGATAGCCGAGCACCTGCATCATCTGGTTGGCGTACACGATCGGCGGGAAGATGCCGCCGAGCCCGTCCTCGCCGTTCATGCGCTCCGCGCACCACGCCTCGGCATGGCGGATCGCGCGCTGCCGCAGGCCCTTCGGCATCAGCGGCTCGACATGGCGCACCGTGCGGTCGAGCGCGAGGAACAGCCTGCGCATGCCACGCGCGGGCGGGAAGTACCGGCGCTCCTCGTCCGGCGGCATGACGAACAGCTCGCGGATCGAGATGTTGCGCGGATTGCGCGCGCGCGCCTTCAGCGAGCACAGCACGAGCAGCGGCACCATCGTCGTGCGCGCCCAGTACGCGACCTTGTACATCGAGATCGGCACCCACTTCGGGAACAGCACGAATTCGACCGGCATGAGCGGCGTCGCGCGCCACGGCACCTGGCCGAACGTCGCGAGCAGGATCCGCGTGAACACGTTCGCGCGGGCCGCGCCGCCGAGCTTCAGGATCGCGTCGCGCGCGCGGACCATGTGCGGCGCATGTTCGCTGTCGCCGGCCGCCTTCAGCGCGAAGTACGCCTTCACGCTGCACGACACGTCCGGATCGCCGTCGACGTACAACGCCCAGCCGCCATGCGTGTCGAGCCGCTGGTTCGCGCGCAGGTAGCGCGCCATCTTCTCCTGGCGGAGGTCGTCGATCTTGTCCATGAAATGCATCATCAGGATGTATTCCGCGGTGATCGTCGCGTCGGATTCGAGTTCGAAACACCAGCTGCCGTCGGGCTGCTGGAGACGCACGAGGGCGTCGCGTCCACGGGCGATCGCGGTGTCGAGCGCGGACCAGGGGGAGGGGGTGGCTGTAGTCATGCGGCGGATCATACCATCCGGCCGGAATGTTTATATCGAGACGCCGGGTGCTACCATCCGCACCATGAAAAAACACCTCGAACCCGCGCCGCACGATGCGTCCGCGCCCGTCGAACCGGCTGGAACGGCCGGCGCACGGGCGCCTGAAGCATCATCGGCGCCGGCCGTCCCCACCGCCGGCGTGCGTCGGAAAAAAGCGCCGGATCAGGTGCGTGCGCAGTTGCTGGCGGCTGCATCGGAAATCGCGACACATCACGGCGTGGCCGCGCTGACCCTCGATGCTGTGGCCGAGCGGGCCGGCGTGACGAAAGGCGCGCTGCAATATCACTTCGCGAACAAGCAGGGGTTGCTGGATGCGCTGTTCGGTCAGGCGACCGAGCGGTTCACCGCGCAGATGGCCGCGCGGGTGGCGGCGGACGGCGACGGCGCCGGCGCGGTGGCGCGGGCCTACATGCATGCGGTGCTCGACGAGTCGCACGCGGTCGCGAGTACCGATGTGCTGCGCGTGCTGGTCGCGTCGATGATTACCGACCAGGACACGCGCGCGCGCTGGTCGGTGCCGATGCGGGAATGGACGCGGCCTGATCCCGTGCCGCTCGAGCAGGCCGCGACGCTGATGATCTGCCGGCTCGCCGCCGACGGGCTGTGGATTTCGAAACTGCTCGACAGCCTCGAGATATCCGCCGAATTGCGCGCGGAGATCGGCCGGCAGCTCGATGCGATGAGCCACGGCGTGTTTCCGAAGGGGCGCGACGGCGCCGCTTGATGCGTGCGTCGTGGCGCCTGGCCGCCGTGGCGGACGGCTTGCGCCGGGATCGCTACGGCATCAGCCGGTCGAGCAGCGGCGACCGGAAGATCCGGTGCGGGTCGTAGCGCTCGAGCGTCGCGCGCGCCGTATCCCAGTTGCTCGACGGCGGCTGGCCCTCACGATGCAGGTTCGGAATCGTGGTGGTGAGCATCGTGTCGTCCTGCCAGGCGGCCGTGTCGGTATAGGCCCAGCCCTTCGACCATTCCGGGCGCACCGTCGCATACGAGCCGGTGTAGTTCGCGAGCATCCATTGCTCGATCTCGCGATAGAAGCGATCGGCGGCCGGCGTGCCCGGCAACGTCAGGATGTCGAACCATACGGCGGTATCCCATTCCGGCCGGTCGGGGCGCGGCTTGAGCGCGGACAAGGCGGGTACGGCCGCGCCCGGGCCGGCATCGGCCGGCTTGTCGAGACCGGTGACGCGGATCTCGACGGGACCGTTCATCGGATACTCGCCGCGCGCCTTGTACGTGTCGACGCGGTTCTGATAGAACTGCACGAATTCGCTGATCACGCGCTGCACGTCGGCGCGCCGCGCCAGTACCGCGTAGCCGTTCGCGGTGACGCGCAGCGTCGTTGGCCGAATGTACTGCAGCACGGTGCGCGACCAGCCCCAGATGTCCCCGCTGAGCGTGAGTGCGAGACCGGCCGTCGTGATGGCCAGCTGCGTCTGGCCGAACAGCGGCGTCAATGCGCCTTCGCCGCCGATCACGATCCGCTTGACGAGATCCGAGATGGACTGCGAGATCGAATCGGAGAACGGATAGTTGTACGGCTGCGTGACGGCGCGCGACAGGAACGGCTTGCTGGGCGTCGGCGTCCAGACCTTGAGCCACGGCTTGGTCGTGAACGGGAACCAGATGGCTTCCACCCGGCCCGAGCCGTCGAGAAACGACGCGATCGTGCGGCCTGTCGCGCCGGCCGCGGCGAACAGTTCGGATGCCGGAATATCGACGTAGCTCTGGCAGCGTAGCCGCTGGTTCGGGCCTGCCGTCAGCGTGACCTCGACGACGAGCGCCCGCCCGATGTGCGCGAGAAACGCGCCGATCTCGGGATCGGTGCGCTCGAACCGGCGCAGCACGTATTGCTGCCGGGCCGGATCGAACACGACCGCCGTGAGCGCGACCACGAGATTGCTCAGCGAGCCGTAGGTATGGCCCGGCTGCAAGGTTTCACCGGCCGCCGGCACGGCGGTGCCGTGTGCATCGATCGCGAGCGCGCCGCCGAGCGTGATGTCGCCCGGGGCCGGCGCGGCAATCACGCCGAGGCCGTACTGCTCGAGCGTTGCGAGCAGCGACTCCAGCGAGACGCCCGTTTGGGCGGTGACGCGCGCCGGACGCGCCGACGTGTCGACGGAGACGGCCGTCAGCGACTTCGTCGTATCGAGCAGCACGAGGTTCGCGGCGCCGGCGCCCGGGTCCAGCGTCAGCGGCGACCAGTTGTGCGTGTAGCCGCGCGGGCGTATCCGGTAGCCGTTTGCGCGCGCCCAGTTGACGGTAGCGACGACGTCGTCGGCGGAGCGCGGCGCGGCGGTCCATACGTCCTGCACGGCGATCTCGCCGCTCCAGTTCAGGAACGCCTGCTTGTAAAGCGGGATGTCGGCCGGGAAGCCGGGCGGTGTGTCGCCGGCCGTCCGCGCGTGCGCCGCAACCTGGTAGAGCGGTGTCCAGCCGGTGACGATGCCGGCCGCCGCGAGCTTCGCCATGTCGGCCAGGAAGGCGCGACGCGGCGCAGGTTCGTCTCTGAAGTCGTGACTCATGGTGTGCTCCAATTTTTCGGAATTGTTTTGCAGATTGGAAAGACGACAAATGACGCGTTGAGACTCGTGTGGCAATTCGAGCAGGTGCGACGCGCGGGAAGCGTTGCGCGTGGGTGGGCCAGGATTGAAAAAGACGGTGCGTTCGGCAATACGCAGCCGCACATCACCACGGACGTCTAATAGGAAATCGGAAAACCGCCTGGCGATTGCTTCAATTGGCCGTCGGCCTGTTCTGTCGGCAAGCAGATAGGGAGATTCGACGGAATCGCGTGTGGCGAAGCGCTAGCCGCGACGATCGGTAAAAAATGATTTCACGTGAATATTAATCTTCATGTTTCGATTTTTTAAATAAACCCGGTCGCAGTTCAAGGTTGATTGACGATGCGTCGTATATTTCGGTCGGAAGCGTAGCAATTTATCTATCGGGTGACAAGCGGCGGAGTTGACGAATTTCGCGTCATTTAATATGGAAATTTTATGACGGGAAATGGCTTCGTCCGTTGTGGGTATTATGCAACGCAAGTGCCGGCGCCTTGCCGCCGTGGGCTTGGAGCGCAAATTATGCTTTGCCGCCGCGTATATAGAATCGATTGTTGAGCGAATCGAAATGACGCCCGGAAGACAATACCTGAAACCGGGTCGATGGGCGGGGGTATGGTGAAATCCGGTAATTATTCTCTCGAATAAGGCTCCCGGATGAAAATTCGTGGTATGCGTCGCGTGGGTGATTATTACAAAAGTTCGTGGTAAATGGATGTCGATTTTTCCTTGTATCCGTAATAATGCCAATGAACGGCTCGCGAATTGATTGATTTCCAGTTTGTGAATGATGTGTTTTAAAAAATAGATGTCGGGTTGACTGCAAATGTCTTGAATCGTCGCTATCATACGCGGCTGGGATATACGTGGATCAAATTCAATGGAAAGAATCGTTTCGCTTTTTGATCGAGATTTTTCGTTGAATTCGCCGGGAACGCGCCCGCGTCGAGCCGGCGCCGGGTTTTCCGATTCAGGTTTTCGGCACGTCCGGCGGCGGCGCGTTTTCATCCGGCAACGCGAATCGGCCGAAATGGACGTTTCAGCCTTTCGCGGCTTCGCGAGTCGCTCGCATCGGGCTGAACAGGGAACGGCGCGCCGTCGTCTCGCATGAGCCGGACGCATCGGCGCGCGCTGGCGGCGGCGCGTTGCCCTCCTGAGAAGGCGCGCGACGCAGCGCGACCCGACGCGCGCCGCGCAAGCCGTGCCGGTTCGCCGGCGCTTGCGTTGCGTCCGGTCCTCAAGCACGCACAACAAGGAGAGTCAGATGTTCGCGAAGCTCGGGAAGGTGATTTCGAGCGCAGGCAGTGAGCGGTTCGCATCCGACATGCATGCATTGCTGGTCGAGTCGATTCCGCTCGCGATCACCCGGATGACTGAATGGACGCTCGACGAGCCGGCGGGCGAAGTCGTCCGCGTGCAATCGCTCGGCGCGGCCGGCGCGCCGGGCGATGACGGGCGCGGCGCGCCGGCCGCGCACGGTGAGCGGGAACCGGCAGCGCATCCGCCGTTGAACCGGATCCTGGCGGCCTGCGACCGGCAGCTCATTCACATCAATCCGCTGATGCGGCGCGGCAATGGCGGCGAAGTCGCGCCGCCGCGCGGGCCGGGCGGCGGATTTCAGTGCCATCTCGTGTCGGGCAAGGCGAATCGCCGCTACGTGATCTCGCTGCATCGCACGGCATCGCATCGCGACTTCTCGTTGCAGGAGATGTCGTTCCTGAAGAACTTCGCCGATACGCTGCTGCCGCTCGTCGAGTGGCATGCGTCGACGTGCCGGCACGGCGAGCGTGAAGGCGCGACGGCACCCGGTGCGACGGCAGGCATGCCCGGTGTCGAGGCGCTGCGCCACGAGTTCGAATCGCGGCTCGCGCGCGCGAGGGTCGTGCTGTCCGCGCGTGAAAACGAAGTGTGCCTCGGCCTGCTCGCGGGCAAGATGCTGCGCGAAATGGCCGGCGAGCTCGGTGTGAAGGAGAGCACGATCGAGACGTACATCAAGCGCGCCGCGGTGAAGCTCGGCATCAGCGGCCGGCACGGGCTCACGAAATGGATGATCGACGATTCCGTTCCGTGCGCGTCGGCGGCGTGACACCGTCACGCCATCACGCCGCGGACGCGCGACGCACGCCACCGGGCATGCGCGTTCGGGCCGCGGGCCCTCAGGTTCCGATGCGCGGCGCCACGTAGTCGCGCCGCACGGTTCTCATCTCGCCCCCGCCAGCTTCCGTCGCGGCCCCGGCCGTCTCGTCGAGCATCCAGCGCGTCAGCCCATGACGCCCGCTGAAGCCCAGCTTGACGGCCGCCCGCTTCAGGTAGGTTTCGACGGTGCTTTCGCGCAGCGCGAAGCGCATGGCGATGGCGGGCACCGTGTCACCGGCCAGCAGTGCGGTGCATGCCTCGATCTCGCGCGTCGACAGCTTGACGCCGGCTTGCTCCAGGCGATCGGCGAACCGCCGCGCCACGCGCTCCCGGCCCGATTGCGTCGCCGGCGGCGCGGCGGCTGTCACGCGGGCGGACGGCGGAGCCGAATCGAGCGCCGCGACATGGCTCTCGACGATCGGAAACAGCACGTGCGAGAGTTCCTTGAGGAAGGTCCGCTCCTGCGGCGAGAAATCGTCGAACGTACAGGTGCGATACAACGAGATCACATAACAGTGGCCCCGCTTGCGGGTCACGAGGTGGAATTGCGCGTAACGCGGCGACACGATCGCCGCCTGCATGAGGATGAAGCGGTCGAGCTGCGCGTGGATCGGGCCGTGGCCGGCGAGCGTGTCGTCGACGTGCAGGGGCTCGCGCCCGCGCGCGGCGGCATCTGCGGCCCGCAACGGACAGCGGCCGCGCCGGCCTTCGCGAGCGCCGCGCCGACCGCGCCGAGGCTGCGCACCTCGGGATGGCCGTCAGGCGCGTCGTCGACCGCCAGCTCCGAAATGCGGATCTCGTCGACGGGGACCGCCGCGGCGATCAGGTTGTACATCATCCGGGGAAAACGTCGGCTCCCGCTGCTCGAGATCGCTTCGCCGACGTGTGCGAACAATCTGCTGAACTCCATGAAGGGATTCCTGATGAGACGTTGAAGCTGCGCTTGTGCGCATGAATGCCGACATGATTTAAACACCCGGATGCGAACGCGTCTGTAACGGATTGCCGGGACAGACGCTACATCGCCGGCCGTCGAAGCCGGTACGGCGCACGGCGACCGTTCCGCGCGTCTGCGACAGACGGTGCGCACCTTCTCTGCATCCGGATCGCTGCTCATCCGGCAGCCTCGGCCCGCACGGCACACATGGCCGTATCGGAGAAGATGCGGCCGCTATCCAGGCGAATGACCCGATCCGCCAGCTTGAAGTACTGATCGTCGTGGGTGATGATGACGACGCATTTCCCGCGGGATTTCAGATCGGGAACCAGCACTTCATAGAAGAATCGCTTGAACACCGGATCCTGATCGGCGGCCCATTCGTCCAGGATATAAATCGGACGATCCTCGATGTACGCGCAAAGCAACGCCAAGCGCTTGCGTTGCCCTGTCGACAACGCGCGGGTGGTCGAGTAGGTCCGGCCGGAAATCTCGATCTTGTCCGCCAGTTTCAGGGTGTCGAGGTATTTCCGGGCAAGCTCGATGCTTTCATTGCCCCGATCCGGTCCGATGATGCGATTGAACAAATGGAAATCGGTGAAGACGGCGGAAAACAGGTTTCGGTACCGTTCCCTGGCAGCGTCGTCAACGACTTTTCCGTCGAGGGAAATCGTGCCGCCGGTAGGCGCATAGAGGCCGCTGAGGACCTTGCCCAGCGTGCTCTTGCCGCTGCCGTTTCCGCCGATCACGTAGACGAGTTCTCCGGCATGAATCGTCATGTCGATGGGGCCGAGCACGAAGTCGACCGACGCTTCGTTGTCACGGTAGTTCATCGTCACGTCTTTCAACTCGATGACCTTCCATGACTTGGCCGACAGGGATTCCACGTTGCCGGCAGCGCGCGGTTCCTCGTGCGAAGCCTGCGTGTCGTCGATCAGAAAGCCGAATTCCGCCAGCCGGGCGAGCGCGGTCTTGCCTTCGGCCACCACCGGCAGAATATTGATCAGCATGGTCAAGGGCCCCATCATGTAGAGCACGGCCAGGATGCTCGCCGTGAGGACGGAGGGATCCACGACGCCCAGCGAAGGTACGCCGAACAGCAGGCATCCGAGCAGGACCGCTACCGTGATCTGGCCGATGCTGTCGCCGCTCATGAACCAGAAACGCTCTACGTAATTGAATCCCGCCACGCGCTTCGATGACAATTCGATCGCGGCGCGGGTAAACCAGCGTCGCCGGGCCCGGTTGAGCTTGAGCTCCTTGATGCCGAACACGAGGCCATGTGTGTATTCGTTGAACTGGACGAATTCATCGCGAACCCGCTCCGTGAAATTGACCGCCTTCCGATAGAAAAACAGATAAAGCACCAGGCCGACGAGGGTCAGGATGATCGTCGACGCGAACACGATCCACGAGAGATAGGCGAGATAGGCGATGCTGCAGATCAGGATGACTGATTGAACGATGATCGTCGGGATGGTCAGCAGGGTCTGGCTCAGCTGCGGAATATCCTGTGTCAGCATGGTCAGCACGTTGGGGGCGCCGCGTCTGTCGATTTCATCCAGCGGGGTCGCCAGGATCCTTTTGCACAGGTTGACGCGCAATCGCGTCATGACTTTCATGCAGGCATAGGAGGGCATCACGGCAGCGCAGCTCCTGCAGACCACCGCGACGACATTCACCGCGATGAACAGCAGCAACAGCGTCCGTCGATCATCCTGGTCGTGCAGCACGGTGCTGATCAACCCGACGCCCACGATCGACGCGATGCCGCTGACGAGGCCCGTCAGGACCGTGCCCAGCGTCAGCCAGGGATGACTGCGCCACATCAGGGTGGCGGCGGAATGCCATGGCGGCGATTTGCTTTGAGCGGAATCCATGAGTGGCCAATAGGTCTCAGTTGATCAGGTGGCTGAGTTCGACATTGCTTGCCGCTGATCTCAACCTCGACGAGGTTTCTGGCTTGCCCAGGAACGTGATGCTTTCCACGATTCCCAGCGGCGAATCGGAAAACAGGATGCAGCACTTCAGCAGGCGCTGCGCACGCTCCCAGCCGACGCCGTCCGGTGAATCGGCCACGCTTCGCAACGCGGCCTCGACCGAGGCGGCCGTCCAGTTTTCGCTCCGTGCCAGCCCCGACTCGGTCTGCCGGAGAAATTGCAGGAGCGTGCGGGAATTGCTTTCGATGCTGTACATGAGGATGTAATCGATCCGCAGTTTCTTCGTGATCAGCGGAAAGATCAGGTCGATCACGCCGGCGGTCGATTCGCATTTCCCGTAAGCCAGTGAAATCGCGTCGCCGAGCTTGCAGTCCCGGTGAAGCGCATCCAGCGCGGCCTGCACGAACGCCGCTTCGAGGTCAACGGTGGTGAGTTGCATGATGTTCAATGGCCTGTCGAGTGATGGATCGCGGCGAGCACGGGCGGCAGGTGTTACCAGCCGTCCGGAATGGGCATGGAATAGGTCAGCGGCTTCTCCGGCATCACTTCGTCCATGATGTCGGAGTAGCCGGACTCCTGTCCGACCAGGTTCGGCTCGAAGCAGTAGCAGTTGAACGTCTGCTGCAGGACGAGGTTGTTGCGGTCGTTGATCGCCGGCGGGTTTTCGTTGATCGCGATGAAGGCGTCGTAAAGCGAGGCCCTGACGACGTACGCGTGCGCGGTGAGCGTCTCCACGGCCTTGACGATGTTCGGCGCGACGGGAATCGGCGGCGTGAAGTGATACGCGCCCAGGAACAGCATGTGCCAGTCGTCCGGCACTTGCGCGATGAACTCGGGAAAGCGCGCGGCGAAATCGGCGTCGAAGAACGCGTCGTCCTCGAAGATCAGGACTTCGCTCGCACCGGCGGCCTTCGCCTGCTTCACCGCGGCGAGATGGCTCATCGTGCAGCCGTAGTCCTGCGCACGCATATGGCTCAACGATTCCGGCACCCTCACCAGCCTTGCATCGACGGCAGGCAGCCGCTCCACCGTGAGGATGTTCTGCTCTGCGAATTTTCGCTGCATCGCTTCCCAGCGGTCGGGGCGCCGGTCCAGGTTGATGCAGACCTTGCGGGCAAAGGTATTGTCGATCGTCGGCGTTGATTTCATGAGGGCGTTTTTTCCAGAAACGAATTGACATGGGCGGCGAGGACACCAGCATGCGGATCGAGCAGCATGGTCAGGTGGTCGCCCGGGACGTCCGTTACCGCGACGGGGTGCGCCGAGAAGCGGGACCATCCCCAGGTCGCGTCCAGGCGAAGCTGCGCGATCTCGGTCGACGGCGCGTAGTCGCCGGGATCGCGCTCGGTGCTGCGGAACAACGCGATCGGCACGGGCAGCGGGGTGGCTTGCGGCGCGTAGTGCGACTTGAAGTTGGCCTGATAGACGCGCAGGTAGGCGCGCAGGCGGTCGGACCCGGCGTCCGCGAACCAGCTGCCGCGGTCGCCGATCCGTGCGAGGATCAGGCCGGCCTGGGCGTCGGGATCGAGATGGACGAGGTCTGCTCGCGTCACCTGAAGGTCGGTCCCGAGGAAGGTGCCGATTTCGTGGGCGATCGCGACCAGCCATTCGGTGTCGTCCCAGTCCTGCCAGTAAGTGGCGGCCGAGCTGTCGATGGGCGCTGACGCGTCGAAGATCGCCAGCAGTTTCACGTCGGCGCCCTTGGCGACCAGTTGCCGGCTCATTTCGAGCGCCACGTGCGCGCCGAACGAGTGGCCCGCGAGGTAGTACGGACCCGCGCCCACCAGCGGCCAGATGCGTTCGATATGACGGGCCGCGATGTCTTCCACGCGGGTGAGCGGCTCGCACGCGCCGTCGAGGCCGAGCGCTTCCAGCCCGTGAATCGCGTGAGCCTCGCTCAGGTGGTTCGCGAGCGGGTGGAAGTAGACCACGTTCCCGCCGGCGCCCGGCAGCAGGAAGAGCGGCGCGGCGGGGCCGCCGTCGCGAATCGGCACGAGTCCGCCGGCGGGCGCGGACGGCTCTTTCGCGGCCAGCGCCGCCGCCAGTTTCTCGATCGTCGGATTCTCGAAGAGACAGGAAATCGGCAGCCGGCGATCGAACGCCTTCTCGACATGGGCCATCAGCTGGATCGCGATGATCGAGTGGCCGCCCAGGTCGAAATAGTTGTCGCTGACCGCGATGTCGTCTCTTTTGAAGATCTGCCGCCAGATCTCCAGCAACGTGCTTTCGTCCGCTGTATGCGCGACGGCGCGTGCCGCCGTGGCCGCACCGGCAGCGGCTTCGATTGCCGGTCCGGCCGCACCGCGCGGCGCGCTCGGCTGGCCGTCGGCGGCCGGCGGAGCGGCGAGCTGGCCGGTCAGCTGGCCCGGGTTCTCGGCGAATCGCTCGAGCAACGTGCGGAGGGTATCGAGCATCTGCCGCACGACCTCCGGCGCGATGCGGTGGGCATCGTGCGAAATATGGAAGCCGATGCGCTCGTTCGGGTGCACGGTCAGGGTCAGCGGGTAGTTCGATTCCGCGAACGCGCGGGTGTCGAGGATCTCGATGTCGTCCGGCCCGAGATCGGGGGCGGCGGCAACCGGGAAGTTCTCGAAGACCAGCAGGCTGTCGAACAGACTGTCGCCGGCGGGCAGTTCGCTCCACGACTGGATATCGACCAGCGAGCTGTACGAATGCGGCTCCATCGCCGTCTGGGCTGCGTGGACCTCTGCCAGCCATTCGATGAACGGGCGCTCGGGCGCGATCCGCAGGCGCAGCGGCAGCGTGTTGATGAACAGCCCCACGATCGACTCGACGCCGTCGAGCATCGGCGGGCGACCGGACACGGTGACACCGAAGACGACGTCGTCCGTTCCGGCGCGGCGCCGCAGCACCAACGCCCAGACCGCGCGGATCAGCACGTTGAGGGTGACGCGATGCGTGCGCGTGAGCGTTTGCAGCCGCGCGGCCAGCGCCTCGTCGAGCAGGAATTGCTGGGTCCGGCGCTTGTCCTGCCGCGCGGCGTCGCCGGTCGCCTGCCGGGCCGGACTGGCCGCGATCGGCGTGGCGGCCCGGAAGCCGGCCAGCTCGGCGCGCCACCAGGTTTCGTCGGCCGAGCGAGGATGACGCGCGAGCCAGTCGATGTACGCGCGGTATCCCGGCGCCGACGCCGCGACCGCAGGCATGCCGGTGCGGGCGAGCGACAGGTAGTCGTCGAACACCTCTTTCATCAGGGTCGCGGTGCTCCAGCCGTCGAGGATGATGTGGTGCGCGCTCCAGCAGAAGCGATGGCGCGTGTCCGTTTCCTGGATCAGCGTGCAGCGGAACAACGGCGCGCGCTGCAGATCGAAGCCGCGCTTCCGGTCGTCGGCGAGGAACGCATCGAAATCCTGCGCGCGGCGGGACGCATCGCGGTGCCGCCAGTCAAGGAAGGTCCATGGCAGGTCGACCGTGTGCTGCACGGTCTGGACGGGATGGTCGCGATCGGCCCACGCGAACGCGGTGCGCAGCACGGCATGGCGCGCGAGCGCATGGGCCCACGCCTGCCGGAGCGCCGGCACCTGGAGCGGGCCGCTGACGACAAAGCTGAACTGCTGGAAATAGGCGGCAGGATCGAGGTCGTACAGCGAATGGAACAGGATGCCCTGCTGCAGCGACGAGAGCGGGTAGCTGTCCTCGATATCGTTCGCTGCGGTGTCGGGGACCGACGCCGCGAAGTCGAGCAACCGGTCCCTGAAGTGCGCGGCCAGGTTCTCGACCGTCTGCCGCCGGTGGAGCCGCTCGCCGTAGCGCCAGTCCACCTGGAGCTTGCCGTCGGCAACGGCCGCAACGATCTCGAAGGCGTGCGTGCGCTGCGACCGCCCGGCGCGCAGCGAACCGAGGTCTTCGGCCGCCGGGCGCCAGCCATCGGATTGCCGCAATACGGTATCGAGCTGCCCGTGATAGTTGAAGAGAATATCGGCCTTCGGCAACGCGGCGAGACTGTCGCGCACGGCGGCGTCGGGGCTCTGGTAGCGGAGCAGCGAATAACCGAGACCGTCGGCCGGAATCCGGCGCAGCTGCTGCCGCGCGGCACGCAGCGCTTGCTCCGGCGCGTGCATCGCGTCGGCGTCGAGCACGACCGGGTAGATGGACGTGAACCAGCCCACCGTCCGGCTGAGGTCGAGCGGCGCATCCGACACGTGGCGGCCGTGACTCTCGAGATCGATCCGCGTGCGGGTGTTGCCCGTGACCATGCTGCAGGCTTGTGCGAGCGCGACGAGCAGGACGTCGTTGATGCGGGTGTCGTAGGCCCGCGGCAGCCGGCGCAGCAACGCGGTGGTATCGGCTTCGTCCAGCTCGAATGAAACGGACGACGCGTCGTCGACCGCGTTGTTGGCCGCGCCCGTGCCCGGATAGTCCACCGGCATCGGCTCGACGGGCTGCGCGAGGAGGGCTTGCCACAGCCGCGCTTCGTCGCCGATCGCGGGCGACCGGGCCAGTTGCTGCAGATGCAACGCCCATTCGCGGAACGAAGTCGTCTTCCCGGGCAGCGGCTGGCCGTGGTAGGCGGCATGCAGGTCCTCGAGGAGCACGCGCCATGACACGCCGTCCACCGCGAGGTGATGGATCGACACGAACAGGCGGGCGAGCGGTTCATCGGCCAGGCAGAAGAGCCGGGCCGCCAGCAACGGGCCATGCGTGATGTCGATGCCGCGCTCCGCGTCAGCGGCGGCGGCACGCATCGCCGCCAGGCGCTCGCCGGCGTCGCCGGCGATCACCTGCTTCTCGAAGAGCGCCGGCATCTCGCCGCCGGCGACGACCTGCTGGGTCCAGCGGCCCGCATCGCGCGAGAAACGCAGTCGCAACGCGTCGTGATGGTCGTAGACCTGCCGGAACGCGTCGGCCAGCCTCGACGCGTCGATATCCGCCGGCACCTGGATCAGGACCGTCTGGTTGTAGTGCGACGGCGCATCGATCTCCTGTTCGAAGAACCAGTGCTGCACCGGCGTGAGCGGCGCATCGCCCAGCGGGCTCAAGGTCGGCGCGCAGGTTGCCCGCTCCTCGGGCGCGGCGGCCAGCTGCGCGATCGTCTGATACTGGAACAGCTGCTTCGCCGTCACGCGCAGCCCTGCCTGATTGGCGCGCGCGATCACCTGGATGCTCAGGATCGAGTCGCCGCCGAGTTCGAAGAAATTGTCGTGAATGCCGACGGAAGGCAGCTGCAGCACGTCTTGCCAGATCGACGCCAGCAGGATTTCCCGCGGCGTGACGGCGGGTGCGTGCGGCTGGGCCGCGTCGACCCGATCCGCCGGAAGCGGCAGCGCCTTGCGGTTGATCTTGCCGTTCGGCAGCATCGGCAAGGATTCAAGGGCGACGAACTGCGACGGCACCATGTAGTCGGCGAGCTTGCCGCTCAGATAACCGCGCAGACCGGCGATGTCCGGCGTGGCGGTCGCGACATAGGCGATCAGGAACGTTCGGGCTCCTTCGGTTTTCGCGATCACGACGCAGTCGTCGACCGACGGATGCGCGCGCAGCGCCGCCTCGATTTCACCGGGTTCGATGCGCAGGCCGCGGAGCTTGATCTGGTGATCGATGCGGCCGAGGAACTCGATGTTGCCGTCGGGCCGGTAGCGTGCGAGGTCGCCGGTGCGGTAGAGGCGCGCGAGCGGGTCGGCGGAGAACGGATCGGCGATGAACTTCTCGGCGCTCAGTTCGGGTTCGCCGTGGTAGCCGCGCCCGACCGGCGTGCCGCCGATCAGCAATTCGCCGGCCACGCCGATCGGCGTGGGCTGCATCTGCGCGTCGACGATGTAGAGGCGAGTGTTGGCGATGGGCCTGCCGATCGGCACGATGCGGTGCGGATCGTCGCGCCGGCATTCCCACGCGGTCACGTCGACGGCGGCCTCGGTGGGGCCGTAGAGGTTGTAGAGCTTGACGTCCAGGCGCTCGAGGCAGCGCTGCTGCAGGTCGTGGGGCAAGGCTTCGCCGCTGCACACGACGCGGCGCAGCGACGCGCAGTGCGCGTCGAGGTCCGGATGATCGAGGAACGCGCGCAGCATCGACGGCACGAAATGGATCGTGGTGATGCGTTCGCGCTCGATGAGCTCGACCAGGTAGTCGGTCTCGCGCTGGCCGCCGGGGCGGGCGAACACGAGGCGCGCGCCGGTGACGAGCGGCCAGAAGAGTTCCCAGACCGAGACGTCGAAGCTGAACGGGGTCTTCTGCAGCACGGCATCGTCGGCGCCGAGCGCATAGGCGTGCTGCATCCAGAGGATGCGGTTGGTGATCGCGCGATGGGTGTTGAGCGCGCCCTTGGGGCGGCCGGTCGAGCCGGACGTGTAGATCATGTAGGCGAGGTTGTCGCCGTTCAGCGCGGGCGCGGGGTTGGACGTCGCCGCGGCATCGAGGTCGAGCGCGTCGCGATCGACGACGATCACGTGCGCGTCGGTGTCGGGCAGCGCGTCGCGCAGATGCTGCTGGGTGAGGAGCCAGCGCAACTGCGCGTGGTCGATCATGAAGCGCACGCGCTCGGCGGGGTAGTCGGGGTCGACCGGAACATAAGCGCCGCCGGCCTTGAGGATCGCGAGCAGGGCGACGCTCATGTCGAGGGAGCGCTCCATGGCGACGCCGACGAGTGCGTCGGGAACGACGCCGAGCGCGACGAGGTGGTGGGCGAGGCGGTTGGCGCGCAGGTTGAGTTCGGCGTAGGTGAGCGCGGTGTCATCGAAGACGACAGCGACGGCATCGGGCGTGCGCTCCGCCTGTTGCTCGAACAGGCGATGCAGCGGTTGCGCGGCGGCGTCGCCGAAATCCGTGTCGGTGCGGTTCCACTCGACGGTCAGCAGGTTCCGCTCCGCTTCATTCGACAACGACAGCGCGCCGAGCGGGCGGTCCGGATCGGCGATCACGGCATCGACGAGCGTGCGGAAGTGTTCCGCCATGCGATCGATCGTGGCGGCGTCGAACAGATCCAGGTTGTATTCCAGCGAGCCCGCGAGGCCGTCGTCGGCATCCTGAACATGAAGCGTGAGGTCGAACTTCGCGGTGTGGGTCTCCACCGCCACCGGCGTGGCCACGAGACCGGGGAAGCTCACCGCCCGGGATTGCGCTTTCTCGTACGCGAACACGACCTGGAACACCGGCGTGCGGCCCAGGTTGCGTTCGAGCTCGAGCGAATCCACCACCTGCTCGAACGGAATCTCCTGGCGGCTGTAGCCGTCCAGCGCGACGCGCTTCACGCGCGCCAGCAGTTCACCGAAGGTCGGATTGCCCGACAGGTCCACGCGCAGCGCGAGCATGTTCGCGAAGAAGCCGATCAGCGGCTCGGTCATGCTGGAACGCCGATTGGCGATCGGGGAGCCGATGACGAGGTCCTGCTGGTTGCTGTATCGCGACAGGAGCAGCGCATACGCGGCGAGCACGACCATGAACGTGCTGGTGCCGGACGCACGGGCAAGCGCGCGCAGGCCGTCGGCGCGTTCGCTGCTCAGCTGGAACGGCAGGACCGCGCCGCGGAACTGCTGGACGGCGGGCCGGGGGCGGTCGGTGGGCAGTTCGATCAGGTCCGGCGCGTCCGCCAGCGCGGCGCTCAGGAGCGCCAGTTCCCGATGCGTGTCGGCGGACGCCAGGCGCTCGTGCTGCCACACGGCGTAGTCCGCGTACTGCACGGTCAGTTCCGGCAGCGACTCGCCGGCATAGAGCGCGGCCAGCTCGCCGATGAGGATGCCTGACGACCATGCATCGGAGACGATGTGATGCATCACGATGCCGAAGACGTGCAGGCGCTCATGGACGCGATACAGCACGACGCGACAGAGCGGCCCGGCGGCGAGATCGAACGGGCGGTCGGCTTCCTCCGCGAGCAGCGCGAGCGTGTCGGATTCGCTGGCGACGTCGACGACGTCGAGCGCGACCGGCGCCGGCGGCGCGATGCGTTGAACCCCGCGGCCGTCGACGGCGGGAAACGTCGTGCGCAGGATCTCGTGACGCCGGCTGATCTCGGACACGGCAAACCGCAGGCGCGCGACGTCGAGTTCGCCTTCGAAGCGCAGCGCGCTCGAGATGTTGTAGGTGGCCGACGGGCCTTCCAGTTGCGCGAGGAACCACAGCCGCTGCTGCGGAAAGGACAGCGGCAGGTCGTTCGCGCGCGAGCGGGGCAGGATGGCGCCGGCCGTCGAACCGGGGTGGGGCGACGACGCTTCGATCAGGTCGGACACAGCGCCGATGGTCTGGAGTTCGAAGATCGCGTCGATACCGATCTCGACGGAGAAGCTGCTCCAGATCCGCGAGACCAGCTGCATGGCTTGCAGCGAATCGCCGCCGTAGTCGAAGAAGCGGCCGGTGAGATCGACGGCCGGATTGTCGAGCACGTCGCGCCAGATGCGCACCAGTTCGCGCTGAATCGGCGTGGCGTCGAGAGGGGCTTCCTCGGGCGCGGCGGCGGGCTCCAGGGCCAGGAGCGCCGGGCGATCCAGCTTGCCGTTGGCGTTGAGCGGGAATTCGGCGATCGGGATGATGTCGGACGGGACCATGTAGTCCGGCAGCTTCCCGGCCAGGTAGGCCCGCAGGTCCGGCACGCTCAGTCTCGCGGCGCCCTTGACGTAGGCCGCCAGCTTGCGCACCCCGTGGGCGGATTCGCGCAGCATGACCGCGGCGCCGCCGACGTCCTCGTGCGCGGCGATCGCGGCCTCGATCTCGCCGAGTTCGACACGGTGCCCGCGGATCTTGACCTGGTGGTCGACGCGTCCGTAGCACTGGATACGTCCGTCGGGCAGCCACCGGCCGATGTCGCCGGTGCGATAGATGCGCGCTTCGCCGGGAAACGGATGCTCGACGAATTTCGCGGCGGTGACGTCGGGCCGCTGATGGTAGCCGCGTGCAAGGCCGGCGCCGGCGAGGCAGATTTCCCCTGGCACGCCGAGCGGAACCGGCCGCAGCGCGTCGTCGAGCATGTACACCCGGGTGTTGGCGATGGGGCGGCCGATCAGCACCGTGGGCGGCGCGTCCTCGACGCGCTCGACGATGCAGCCGACCGTCGCCTCGGTGGGACCGTACTCGTTGTAGATTTCGATCGCGGGATCGATCTTGCGCAGCGTGGCGATGTGCTGGGGCGTCAGTTCCTCGCCGCCCACGATCACCTTGCGCACGCCGGAGCGTGCCAGGTTCATGTATTCCAGCAGGTGAATGTGGGTGGGCGTGAGCTTGAGGGTGTCGACGCCGCTGCCGGGCTGGAACATCCGGGCCAGGATGGTGTCGATGCTTTCCGACTGCGGATAGATGCGCAGCGTCTTGCCGCGCACCAGCGGGCAGAAGATGTTGGTGAGCGTGAAGTCGAAGCAGAGCGAGCTGTACAGGCCGAAACTGCCGGTCGTGCTTTCCGGAAAGTAATACGCGGCGGCCCACGCGATGTAGTGGGCCAGGTTCCGGTGTTCGAGCAGGCAGCCTTTGGGTTTCCCGGTCGAGCCCGACGTGTAGAGCACGTAGGCCAGGTGCGCCGGTTCTGCACGGTGCGGCGGGTTGTCCGGCAGCGGCGCCCAGCCGGGGAGTTCCTGGTCCAGCAGCAGCGTCACGCCGGAGAATTCATACCACTGCGCGAGCTGACTCGACTGGGTCACCAGCAGCGACAGGCCGGTGTCGCCGAGGATGTGATTGATCCGCTCGGCCGGATACGCCGGGTCCAGCGGAACGAACGCCGCCCCTGCCTTCAGGATGCCGAGAATCGCGACGATCATCCATTCGGAACGGTCGAGCATGATGCCGACCAGCGATTCCGGCCCGACGCCGTGGTGCTCGCGCAAGTGATGCGCGAGGCTGTTGGCCCGCGCGTTCAGGTCGGCGTAGGTCATCAGCGAACTGTCGGTGACCAGGGCCGGCGCCGTCGGCGTGCGTGCGACCTGGGCTTCGAACATGGCGACGACCGTCGGATGGCTGGGGCCGGCCGTCGCGGTTTCGTTGAACGCGGCCAGCAGCGGGCCCTCTTCCGGCGGGGCCGCTTCGATGTCGCCGACGGCCCCGTCGAGGTGTTCGAATGCCTCCAGCACCGCGGCGAGGCTGCCGGCGAAACCGTCGATGATGAAAGGCTCGATGGCCCCGCTGTAACGAAGCTCGATTTCGCCGCGCGCGAGCCGCAGGTGCAACTGCAGATCGTCGTCCCGACCGGTCGGTGCGTGGTGCACGCGGTCGTCCGCCAGCGCGACTTTCGTGAGCTGCGCGAGCGCCATGTCCTTTTCGTTGCGCACGAGCGTTTCCAGCGGGAATCGAGGCTCGGCGTAGCTGTCTTCCACGATCCCGGCCACGCGCGACAGGTAGTCCTCGATGCGCTCGTCGGGGCGGACCTCGATGATCAGCGGAACGATGGCGGCCCGGGCCGACGGATGCCCGGCCAGCCCCGGCGTGCCGAGCACCGTGACCGGAATCCGGAAGTATTTCCAGAGCAGGAACGCGATGCCCGCCGCCGTGACGGCGAATTCGGCCAGCTCGCCGTCGCCGATGCGCCGCAACAGGTCGAGCGACGCGGGCGTGAGCCGCACCGAGCGGGACAGCTGGCGGCCCGGCTGCTGGCTCGGGGCGTACGCCGCGATTCCGTACACGCCGGCGACCCGGGAAAGGCTTTCGCGCCAGAAACGCGCGGTGGCTGCATAGCGATGGTCGGTGACCAGCACGTTATTGTCTTGCACGGGAAACTCCTTGAGACGTTGTGTTCACCTGAAACAACCCGAAGCGGCGCGCACGGCGCGCGCCGCCCGAACCCCGGCGGGCGCGCATCACGTCTTCTCCTCGAGCGCGTCGTCGGCCGTGACCGCGGGCGCGTGCTTCAGGCGCAGGCCGACCCGGACTCGCGGGCCGGCGGCGGGCGCGTCGTCGGAGAGCGGGATGCGATCGACCGGCGTGGCCGGATCGCGACGGAAGACGTCGTGGATCGCGAGCAGTCGATCGCGCATCGCGGCGATGGTCGACGGGCGGAACAGGTGGGTGTTGTAGATGAACTGGATCAGGTGCCGGCCTTCGCTTTCCACGACCTGGAAGGACAGGTCGAACTTGGCCGTCGCGTCCGCCGGCGAGATGTCCGTGATGCGCAGGCCGGGCTGCGGCGCCGGCATCGAAACGTGGTTCACCTGAATGTCGAAGATCGGGAAATGGTTCGCCGGCGTGCGGATCTTCAGGTCTTCCAGCAACACGTCGAACGGATAGGACGCATGCTCCAGCGCTTGCGCGGAGGCTTTCGCCACCCCGTCGATCACCTCCGCGACCGTCGCGGATTTCCGCACCGGCACGCGCAGCACGACGGTGTTGAGGTACACGCCGACCTGCGACTCGAGCTGCTCGCTGTCGCGTCCGGCCGACACGCTGCCGATGACGATGTCCTCACGCCCCGTGTAGCGGTGCATCAGCACGCAGAACGACGCCAGCAGCACCGCGTGGAGCGACGTATGGTGAGCGCGGGCGAGCGTCGCGAGTTCCGCCGCGTGCGGCTGCGGCAGTTCGACTTCGAGTGTCTGCCCGGCATGGCCGAGCCGCTCGGGACGCGGGAAGTCGGATGCCGGTTGCAGGCGGGGCAGCGGCGGCGCCAGTTGTTCGAGCCAGTACGCGCGATGCGCGGCGGCGCGCGGACCCGCGAGGCTCGCGTTGTGCCACGCGGCGTAGTCGCGATACTGGATCGGTAGCGGCGGCAGGTCGCGTCCCGCATACAGCGCATGCAGGTCGTCGGTCAGCACGCGGATCGACCATGCATCCGAGATCACGTGGTGCATGTTCAGCAACAGCAGATGCTTCTCCTGCGAGAGCCGCACCAGCTTGACGCGAAAGAGCGGTCCCGACGCGAGATCGAATGGCTGCTCGCTTTCCGCGCGAATCAGCGCATCGATCGCTTGCGGGCCGGCATCGTCTGCGAGATCGCGCTGCTCGACCCGGAATCCGGACGCTTCGCGGCTGAGGATGCGTTGCCGCAACTCGCCTTCGATCATCGCGAACACGGTGCGCAGGCTCTCGTGGCGATCGACCAGCATGTCGAACGCACGGACGAGGCGCGCGGTATCGACGGCGCCGTCCAGCTGCAGCGCGCCCGCCATGTTGTACGTGGACGGATCCGCGCCGCGGCTGGCGAGCCAGATCCGCTTCTGTGCACGAGACACCGCGTAGGACGGTTGTGCGGCCAGCGCCGGAATGATCGCGTCGTCGTCGGCGGCGCCGTCGACGGGCATGGCAGCCAGCCTCCGTGCGAGCGCGCGCGGCGTCGGCGCATGGAAGATGTCGGCGACCGCGACGTCCAGTTTCAGTTCGCGCCGGATCCGGCTGACCATCTGGATCGCCTTGAGGCTTTGGCCGCCGTGCTCGAAGAAATCGTCGTCGACGCCGTTCGGGCGGCGGCCGAGGACCTCGGCGAACAGGCGCAGCAGCGCCGCTTCGACCGGCGTCTGCGGATCGGCCCGCACGCCGTCGGGCACGGACGCGGCTTCCGGCAGCGGCAGCGCGGCGCGGTTGATCTTGCCGTTCGGCATGACGGGCAGCGCCGGCAGCAGCATCATGGTGTCGGGCACCATGTGCGCCGGCAGCGCGTCGCGCAGTGCGTCGCGCAAGCGTTGGGGCGTCCAGCCGGATCCCGATACGTAGCCGCACAGGGTCATTTCGGCATCCGACGTTTCCCGGGCGACCACCACGGCGTGCGAGATGCCCGCGAGACCGGTCAGCGCGGCTTCGATTTCCCCGAGCTCGATGCGATAGCCACGGATCTTGACCTGGAAGTCGCGGCGGCCGAAGAAGTGCAGATTGCCGTCCGCCCCGAAGCAGCCGATGTCGCCGGTACGATACAGGCGCGCGCCCGGTTCCGGACTGAACGGATCATCGCGGAACACCGCCCGGGTGCGGGCTTCGTCGAACAGGTAGCCGCGCCCGACGCCGACGCCCCCGATGCAGATCTCGCCCTTGACGCCTGCCGGGCACGGATTCATGTCGGCGTCCACGACGTAGAGGCGCAGGTTCTCGATCGGCCGGCCGATCGGAATCGCCGGCCCATCCGGCGCGCGCGTCAGGCTGTAATGCGCGACGGAGTCCGACGCTTCGGTCGGCCCGTAGGCGTTGATGAGCCGGACGGCCGGATTCAGGCGGAACCAGGCTTGCGCGGTGGCGGGCTGCAGCGTTTCGCCGATCGTCAGCAGCGTGTCGAGGTGCGGGAAGGCCGGTGCCGCGTGCCGTTCCAGTTCGCCGAGAAAGGTCGCGAGATAGGACGGTACGAATTGCATCGCCGTGACGCGGTCGCGGTGCAGGCTGTCGATCAGGCGCGCGGGTTCGAGGATCACGGCATCGGGATAGATCACCGTCGTGCCGCCCGACGCCAGCGCCGCGAAGCACTGCCAGACCGAAATATCGGAGCAGTGCGAAGCAGTCTGGGCGACCACGCTCTGCGCACCGAGCCCGACCCGGCGCGCCATCGCGAGCACGTGATTGAGCATGCCGCGATGTTCGACCATCGCGCCCTTCGGCTGGCCGGTCGAACCCGACGTGAAGATCACGTAGGCGAGGTCCGAGGGCCGGCAACGCGGCGTCACGGGCGTCGGCGCTTCGGCACCGCGATGGCCGGGCAGGCGGGCCGGATCGACCAGCGGGACCGACGCCAGCGCCGGCGGCGGCACGCAGTCCGTCGTGACGATGACGGCCGGCCGCGCGAGCGTCAGGAGGGTCTCGACCCGCTGGGCCGGATAGGCCGGATCGACCGGCACGTACGCCGCGCCGCACTTCCAGATGGCCAGGATCGTTTCCAGCATCAGCGGCGAGCGCGGCATCCAGACGGCGATCCGGTCGTCCGGCTGCAGCGGCGCCGTCTGCAGGAGATGCGCGGCGATCCGGTTGGCGCCTTCGACGAGGTCACGATAGGTGCGAACCTCCGTGCCGCAGCGAACCGCCACGCGCTCGGGATGCGCGGCGGCGACGGCCTCGATCAGTTCGGGCAGCGTCCGGTCGGACGGAACCGGCGCGAACGTGTCGTTCCAGCCGAGCAGGATGGCGTCCCGCTCGGCGGCAGCGAGAAGCGGCACGCTGCGGTTCGGGCGATCTTCCGCGCCGGCCAGGCCGGTGAGCAGGGTCTCGACATGGCGCAGCAGGCGGACGATCGTGTCGCGATCGAACCGGCCGTCGTCGTACAGCACCTGCAGCGACAGGCGCTTGCCCGGCGTCACGACCAGCGTCAGCGGGTAATTGTTCGGATCGGACACCTCGAATGCGCCGATCCGCAGGCCGGGCAGCGCATCGGCCAGCGCTTCTTCCACCGGATAGTTCTGGAAGATGAGCAGGCTTTCGAAGAGCGGCACGCCGGGCGGCAGGCCGGCGAATTTCTGGATGTCGGCCAGCGGATAGTGCGCATAGTCCTCCTGCTGCGCGAGATCCATCTGCAATTGCGCCAGCCACGCGGACGTCGGGCGCGCGTCGATGCGCACCCGCACCGGCAGCGTGTTGATGAACAGCCCGACCATTTCGTCCGACGCCGGCAGCGACGCCGGACGACCGGAAACGATCGTGCCGAACACGACGTCCGATTCGCCGCTGTAGCGGCTCAGCAACTGCGCCCATGCGCCCTGCGCGAGTGTGTTCAGGGTGAGGCGGCGGGATTGCGCGAACGCGACGAGCCGTTGCGTGTCGCTTTCGGAGAGCAGCAGCGGCTCTTCCACGTAGGCGCCCGGCGTGGCCGTGCCGTCGAGTTCGGGGCGGCCCAGCACGAGCGGTGTCGTCGCCGGGAAATCCGCCAGCTTCGTCTTCCAGAAACGTTGCGCGGCGGCGTCGTCCTGGCGTGCCAGCCAGCGCACGTAATCGGCGAAGGCAGGCGGCGCGTCCCGCTGCGGCGCGCCGTCGGCCGGCGGCGCCTGATAGGCGGCGGCCACTTCGCTCAGCAGCCGGGCGGAGCTCCACCCGTCGAGCAGGATGTGGTGATGGCTCCAATGGAAGCGCCATGCGTGCTCGCCCACGCGGAACAGCGCGAGCCGCATCAGCGGCGCGCGGGTAAAGTCGAAGCCGCGCGCCCGGTCTTGCGCCACGTAGGCTTCCCGGCGCTGTTCGGCCTCCGCGGCGGACGCCGCGCGCAGATCCTCGTCGTGCCACGGCAAGTCGATCCGGCGATGCACGACCTGCACGGGGCTTTCGATGTCTTCCCAGTGAAACGACGTACGCAGGATGTCGTGCCGGTGCGCCACGGTTTCCCACGCGCGGCGGAACCGTTCGACGTCGAGCGCCCCGTCGATACCGAAATTCAGGCTGCTGAAATACGCATCCGACGCGGGTTCGTACAGGCTGTGGAACAGCATGCCCTGCTGGGTCGGCGTCAGCGGGTAGACGTCGGCGATCTCGTCCGGCCTCACCGATGCCGGCGCCTGCGGCAAGGCGGTCGCGGGCCGGGTCGATGCGGACGGGACGGCGTGGCCGGCGACCAGGGTTTCGAGCGCCGCGATGTAGGCTTGCGCGACGCGCAGCATGGTGTCCGTGTCGTGGCAGGCCCGGCTGAATTCCCACGCGACGTGCAGGCGGTTGCCGGTCACGTATGCGTTGATGTCGAGCAGGTGCTCGCGCAGCTGGTTCGCATGGCGGCCGTCCCCGCTCGATTCCGCGGCCTGTTTCCAGTCGCGTGCGGCGGTGAACAGCTGGTCGGTCTGGCCCAGGTAGTTGAACTGCAGTCGCGGCTGCGGAAGCGGGCCGTCGAGCCGGTCCTGCAGCAGGCCGTAGGTGATGCCCGCGTTCGGCACCGCGCGCAGCCGCGTCCTGACCGATGCGACGAGGCCGGCCGGATCGTGCGAACCGGCATCGACCGTCAGCAAGACCGGGAAGACCGACGTAAACCAGCCCACCGTGCGCGAGATGTCGAGCGCGTCGATCAGTTCCTCGCGCCCGTGCGCTTCGAGATCCAGCAGCACGTCGGCGCATCCGCTCCATTCGCTGACGGCACGCGCGAGCGCGGCGAGCAGCACGTCGTTGACCTGCGCGTCGTAGGCGCGGGGCGCGGCGCCCAGCAAGGCCGTCGTCGCGGCTTCACCCAGTTCGACCACGATCGTTTCGGCGGACGACACGGTATTGGCGTCGGCAGGCGCATCGCGATCGAGCGGCAGGCCGGGCAGGGCGGCACGCGCGAGGGCCTGCCAATGGGCGAGGTCGGCGTCGGCGGCGCTGGAGCCGGCCCAGGTCGAGATCGCCCGGGTCCATGCGGTCCAGGTCGCGCTGCCGCCCGCGAATTCGGGTGCCTTGCCGTTGCGCAGGCGGGTATAGGCGTCGTACACGGTTTCGAGCAGCGCGCCCCACGACACGCCGTCGACGACCAGATGATGGGCGACCAGCAGCAGGCGGAGCGAACGGCCTTCGTCGACGCGGAACAGGTCCGCGCGCACGACGGGGCCGTCCGCGAGATTCAGGCTCGCATGCGACTGCGCGACGTATTCCGCGAGCTGGTCGCGCGCAATGTCGGACACGACGACGGGGATCTCCGGGTCGTCGACGACTTCCTGGGTCCAGCCGCTCTCGCCCGCGCGAAAGCGCAGCCGCAGCGCGTCATGCCATTTGACCGCGTGCCGCAGCGCCTGGCGCAGCAAGGCCGGATCGAGGTCGGCCGGCACGTCGAGGAGGACCGCCTGGTTGTACTGGTCCGGGTCGTGCTTGCTCTGCGCGAAGAAACGCTTCTGGATGGGCGTCAGCGGCAGCGGGCCGGACGACGCGACGAACGCCGCCGCGCCGACGGTGCCGCGCGTCGCCACGGCGGCGAGTTCGGCCACCGTCGGATGCTGGAAGATGAGCCGGGTGGTGAGCTTCAGGCCCGCCTTCGCGGCCAGCGACACGATGCGCATGCTCAGAATCGAATCGCCGCCCAGCGCGAAGAGGTTGTCGTGGATGCCGGGCGACGGAATGCCCAGCGCTTCGCCCCAGATGCGGCACAGCAGCGTCTCGGTGGGCGTGCGGGGCGGCGTCGGCGCGTGTGCCGTGGCGGCGAGTCGCGCGCGGTCCAGCGGCGGCAGCGCCTTGCGGTCGATCTTGCCGTTGCCGCTCAGGGGCAGCGCGTCGAGCACCACGTAGATGCCGGGCACCATGTAGTCCGGCAGCGTGGCGGACAGCGCGGCGGCGATCCCGGCGTCGCTCAGCGACGCGCCGGCGCGGAACGCGACGTACGCGCACAGCGCGGCGCGGCCGGCCTCGTCGCGATAGTCGAGCGCGGCGGCCTGGCGGATTTCCGGAATGGCGGCCAGCGCGTTGTCGATCTCCCCGAGCTCGATGCGGTAGCCGCGGATCTTCAGCTGGTGGTCCTTGCGGCCGTGGAGCACGATCGTTCCATCGGGCAGGTAGCAGCCGATGTCGCGGGTGCGGTACAGGCGGACGCCGCGCTCCGGATGGAACGGATCCTCGACGAACGCGTCCCGCGTGGCGGCCTCGTTGTTCAGATAGCCGCGGCCGACGGCGATGCCGGACACGCACAGCTCGCCGGGAATCCCGATCGGGCACAGGTTCATCTGCGGGTCGACGACGTAGAGGCGAACGTTGCGGATCGGCTTGCCGACCGGTACGTAAGGCGTGGACGGCGCGCTCGTCATGCGGTGCTGTGCGACGTCGTCGGACGCTTCGGCCGGGCCGTACGCGTTCACCAGCGGGATCGCCGGGAACACGTCGAACCACTGCTTCACCAGGGCCGGGCTGACCATCTCGCCGGTGACGAGCAGGTGCCGCAGGTGCCGCATCATCGCCGGCCGTTCCGACGCGCGCTCGAGCACGGCGGACAGATAGGACGGCACCAGTTCGAGGATGCTGATCCGGGTGGTTTCCAGGTACGCGACGAAACGCGCGGGATCGCGAATGCAGTCGTCCTCGACGATCACGGTCTTGCCGCCGACGAGTGGTGCCGTGAAAAATTGCCAGACCGAAATATCGAAGCAGTGCGGCGCGGTTTGCGCGATCACCGACGACGCCGAGATCGAGAACTCGTCGATCTCGGCGAGCATGTGGTTCAGCATGCCGGCGTGCTCGACCATCGCGCCTTTGGGCTTGCCGGTGGAGCCGGACGTGTAGATCACGTAGGCGAGGCTGTCGGGCGACACGGGGCGGCCGGGATTGGTGTCGTCGACGGTGTCGGTGGCGACGTCGAGCGACACGACCGGCGCGATCCCGGCCAGCTCCGGGGGCAGGAGCCCGTCGCAGGTGATCACGAGGGCGGCGCCGGAATCCTCGAGGATGGTGCGGATGCGGGCCACCGGATAATTCGGGTCGACCGGAATGTAGGCGGCGCCGCACTTCCAGACCGCGAGGATCGCCTCCATCAGCTGGGCGGACCGGTGCATGCAGATCGCGACCAGCGCGTCCGGGCCCAGGTCGGCGGCGGCGAGCAGGCGGTGCGCGATGCGGTTGGCGCGCGCGTTCAGTTCGCCCGCGCTCAGGACGCCATCCCGGTACTCGACCGCGGGCCGCTCGGGGTGGTCCGCGGCGGCCTGCTCCAGGCGATGCACCACGGTGAGCGCGGCGTCGAACGGCACGGTGGTGTCGTTGAAGGTCTCCAGCAACTGCCGGCGTTCCGCGTCGGGCAAGATCGGCACGCGGCCGAGCAGCCGGTTCGGATCGGCCGCGAACGCGTCGAGCGTCGCGGCCACGTGGCCCAGCATCCGCTGCATCGTGTCTTCATCGAAGCGCCGCGGGTCGAACGACAGTTCCATCTTCCAGTCGTCGCGCGCCGTCACCACGAATTCGAGCGGAATGTCGGCGCGGTTGTAGAGCTGCACCTCGTCGACCGCCAGCCCGTGCGCGCCATGCGTGAGCGACGCGTCGAGCGGGTAATTCATGAACGTGATGTTGCTCTCGAACAGCGGCGCCGTCGGCGGCACGTCGCTGAAGCGCTGAATGTCGGGCAACGGGGTGTGCTCGAACGGCGCGCGGGCGGCCACGCGCGCCTGGATCATCTTCAGCCACGGCACCAGCGGCTGCCTCGGGTCGACCCGCACCCGCACCGGCACCGTATTGATGAACAGGCCGAGCATGGTTTCGATCCCCGGCAGGTTGGCGCCCCGCCCGGACACGACGGCGCCGAACACCACGTCGGTTTCCCCGCTGTAACGCGACAGCACGAGCGCCCACGCCGCTTGCGCGAGGGTATTGAGGGTGACGTGATGGCGGGCCGCGAATTGCCGCAGGCGCGCGCTCAGGTCGGCCGACAGGTCGGCCTGCACTTGCGCGAGGCCTTGGCCGAAGCGTTCGCCCGCGCCCGCGCCCGCGCGCGCGGCCGTGGGCAGCGGGGTCGGCGTGCGGAACCCTTCGAGATAGCGCGTCCAGTATTGCTGCGCGGCTTGCGGCTCGTGCTGCTGCAGCCACTGGATATAGTCGCGGTAGGGGCGCACCGGCGGGAGCGCCGGCGGCACGCCGCGCGCGAGCGCGCCATAGACCTCGAAGATCTCCTCGATGACGAGCGACAGGCACCAGCCATCGGCCAGGATGTGATGGTGGCTCCAGCTGAACAGGTAGGCGTCGGCGGCGACGCGCACCAGGCGACAGCGCACGAGCGGCGCGCGATCGAGCGCGAAGCCCTCGGCCAGGTCGTTGTCGAGATGCGCGCGCCACCGTGTGCGCTGTTCGTGTTCCGGCAGGTCGAGCCAGTCGTCCTGCACCCACGGCAGCGTGGCGTGCGCGTGCACGACCTGCATGGGCTTGTCGAACTCCTCCCAATGGAACGACGTGCGCATCACCGGATGCCGATCGATGAGCTGCTGCCACGCGGCATGAAACAGCGCGGGATCGAGGCTGCCGGTGATCCGGCAACTGAGCTGGTTGAAGCTGCTTCTCGAGCCGGGCTCGTGCACGGCATGAAAGAGCATCCCCTCCTGCATCGGGGAGAGCTCGTAGATATCGGCGATGGTGGGGGATGTCACGATTTGATCCTTGAGACAAGGGCGTCCAGCGCTTCCTGGCTGATGCGCGCGGCCGGAAAGTCCGACGGGCTCAGCGCACGCGGGCCGTCGCCGCTGGCCGCGACGATCGACAGCAGGCGGCTGCGGTAGCACTGCGTCAGCTGTTCGATGACGCCGGGTGCGCAGGCCTCGCGGTTGTAGCGCCAGGTCAGGCGCAGACGGCCGTCGAACACCATCCCGTCGATCTCGAACAGGTGGCCGCGACGTGCGCGCGAGCTGTGCTCGGGGCTCTGGAAGTCGAGCACCGGCTTCCAGCCCGTGTCGTCGGCCAGCACGCGATCGACCTGGCCGAGATAGTTGAAGCGCACCGGCGCCGGCGGCTGCCGTTCGAGCGCCGCCGCGATGCCGGCGTCGTGGCCGAGGTAGCGGGCGATGCCGTAGCCGAGCCCGCGCATCGGGACCGCGCGCAGCTGCTCCTTGACGTGGCGCAGCGCGTCGACCGCCACGGTGGCGTCGCCGGCGTTCAGGCACACCGGATAGTGGGTGGTGAACCAGCCGATCGTGCGCGACGTATCGACGCCGTCGAAAACGTCCTCGCGGCCGTGGCCTTCGAGATCGACGACCAGCGACGCGTTGCCGGTCCAGTCGCCGAACGCGAGCAGCAGGGCCGTCAGCAGGACTTCGTTGATCTGCGTGTTGAACGCACGCGGCACGTCCTGCAACAGCGCGAGCGTCTGCTGCGCATCGAACTCGACGATCGTCGAGCCCGCTTCGGCGACGGTGCCGGCCGGCATGTCGTCGAAGCACGCCGGCTCGCCGGCGTTGCCCTGGAGCCAGTAGTCCAGCCCCAGGCCGTCGAGCGCGGTCGCGCCGAGTCCGGACAGGCGCGTCGACCAGTCGCGCCAGGCCGTCGTCCTGGCCGGGAGCTGTACCGCGTGGCCCGCTTCGAGCTGGCGACATGCGGCGTACAGGTCTTCGAACAGGATGCGCCACGACACGCCGTCGATCACCAGGTGATGCGCGACCACGAGCAGGCGCTGCGGCGCGTCGGGACCGAACTGGAAGAGGTGCGCGCGCAGCAGCGGCGGCGCCGACAGCGTGAAGCTTTCCTGCATGCCGGTGGCGGTCGCGAGCATCGCGGCCTGCCGTGCGGCAGGCGCCGCGTCCGCCAGCGACGTGACGCCGAGCGGAATGGCCAGCGGCGGCGCGGCATGCGATTGCTGCCACACGCCGGCGACGCACGCGAAACTCAGCCGCAGCGCGTCGTGATGCGTCGCGACGGCCGCCAGCGCGCGCTCGATCGTGTCCGGCCGCAGCGATGCGGGCACCTCGATCATCGTCGACTGGTTGTAGTGGTGCGGATCGGCGACGTCTTGCGCGAAGAACCAGTGCTGGATCGGCGTCAGCGGGGCGGGGCCGACCACCGGCTCCTGCGCGATCCGGATCGACGGCGCCTCCGTCGCGACCTGGGCGAGCTCGGCGATGGTCGGGTGTACGAAGAACTGGTCGGCGGTGAACTTGAGCCCGACCTGCTGGGCCAGCGACATCACCTGGATGATCAGGATCGAGTCGCCGCCCAGTTCGAAGAAATTGTCGTGCACGCCGATCGGCTCGCGGCCCAGCACGTCGCACCAGATCCTGCCCAGGCGCGCCTCGACGTCATTGGCCGGTGCGACGTAGGCGGTTTCGCTCGGCGCGGGCGCCAGTTCCAGCGCGGCGAGCGCCTTGCGGTCGGGCTTGCCGTTCGGCGTCAGCGGCAGGCGTTCGAGCGTCACGATCGACGCCGGCACCATGAACTCGGGCAGGCGTTCCTTCAGGTGTTCCCGCAGGCTGGCGACGCTGGCCGTCGCCGTCGCGACGCAGGCCACCAGTTGCTTGTGCTGCGGCGTGTCCTCGCGCACGAACACGATCGCGTCGGCGACGCCGGCGTGCTGCCTGAGCGCCGCCTCGATCTCGCCCATTTCGATCCGGTAGCCGCGAATCTTCACCTGCGTGTCGCGCCGCCCGGTGACTTCCAGGTTGCCGTCCGGCAGCCAGACGCCGAGGTCGCCGGTGCGATAGAGGCGCTCGCCCGCCTCGAACGGGTGGTCGACGAACGCGGCGGCCGTCAGGTCGTCGCGGCCGACATAGCCGCGCGCCAGCGCGATGCCGGACACGCAGATCTCGCCCGTGCAGCCCTCGGGGGCCAGCGCCCCGTGCTCGTCGAGCAGGTACAGGTGCGTGTTATGGATCGGGCGGCCCACCGGCAGACGGGCGCCGTAGGTGATGGCCGGGTCGACCACGTAGTCCGCGATGCACACGGTTGCCTCGGTCGGGCCGTACGAGTTGTGGCAGGTGCGGGTCCGGGCCAGCTCGCGCAGATCCGCCACGCGGGCGCTGTCGCCCGCGCTGATGACCCGTTTCACGGCGCCGAGCGCGTGCCAGTCGAGCGCGGCGAGATAGGCCGGCGTCGCGTTGACGGTGGTGACGCCCTGTTGCGCGATGTAGTCGACGAAACGCGGCACGTCCCGGATCACGGCGGTCTTCGCCAGCACCAGGCGGGCGCCCGCCAGCAGCGTGACGAAGATCTCCATGATCGAGCCGTCGAAGCCCGGGGAGTAGAACTGGGCGAAGCGGTCGGCGGCATCGAAACCGAATGCGTCCACGTGGTACTGCGCCATGTTCAGGAGCCCTGCGTGTTCGAGCACGACGCCCTTGGGCACGCCCGTGGAGCCGGACGTATAGATGATGTACGCCGCATCGTCCGGCCGCACCTCGACCGGCGCCGATGCCGACGCGGGGGCCAGCGTGTCGAGCTGGAAGTCGAGGGCGAACATCGGGATCGCCCAGAAATCGGCGAGCAACGGCAGGTGTTCCGAGTGCGTCAGCAGCGCCTTGACCTTCGCGTCCTCGATCATGAAGCGCAGCCGCTCCCGCGGAAATTCCGGGTCGAGCGGCAGATACACCGCGCCCGCCTTGAGGGCGCCGAGCATGCCGACGATCCAGCGCTCGGAACGGTCGGCCACCACGCCCACCACGTCGCCGCGTTCGATCGCGTATTCCGCGAGCAGGAAGCTCGCCAGCCGGGATGCCTGGTCGTCGAGTTCGGCATAGGTCAGCGATGCGTCGGCGGTCACCACCGCGACGCTGTCCGGCGCGGCCGCGACCCGTTGTGCGAACTGCTCCAGGAAGGTGCCCTGTACCGCGACGGGCGCCGCATGCGAGCGCAGGCGCGCGCGCTCTTCGTCGTCGAGCAGCGAGACGGTGTCGAGCGGCGCATCCAGTGCGCCGAAGCCGGCCACGACGTTGCGCAGGTGCCGTGCGACATGCTGCAGATAGTGCAGCGTGAATACCGTCGGCCGGCCCGTCAGCACGATCTCGTAGCGCTCCCGACGCCGGATCTCGATCGACAGGTCGTAGTCGGCCGCTGCCCAGGCTTCGTGAAGGCCGTCGAAGCGCACGCCGACGTTGGTCGCGCGCCGTTCGCCATGCAGCTTGTGCGCGAGGGCGGCGATCGGGAAATCCTGGTACGAATAGCTGCGCTGCACGCTGTCGCGCAGCTGGTTCAGGTACGCGCGAACCGTGGGGCCGGGCTCGCCGGCGTCGAGCAGCGGGACGGGCTCGGCGCAGCCGCTCGCGGGTTCGACGATCAGCTGCGGCGACGCCACGAACAGGCCGGCCGCGCCGTCGTAGCGCCCCAGCACGCGGAACAGCGCGGCCAGCAGCACGACGAACGCGCCCAGCTCGTTGCCGGCGGCGAGTCGCTCCAGCACCTGCGCCGCGTCGCCGTCGAGCGCGAACGTCAGGGCCGGCTCGGGGCCGAGCGGCAGCGCATACGCCTGCCACGCCTGCTGAAGGCGGAAATCTTCATCGATGCGACCGAGCGCGTCGTTCCAGAACGCCACGTGTTCCTGGTATTGCCCGCTGGTCGAGAGCGCGTTGAGATTCAGTTCTGACAAAGCACGATCTCCCTCGTCGCGTACAGGATTTCGGAAGCGATGCCCTTGGCCTTGCAGTGCGCGACGAACTGGGTGGACTGGATGTGGCTGGGCGAGTTTTCGTCGAAGGTGTTGTCGAGGAGGTGGTTCAGCCAGGGCTCCTGACCCATCGCATAGACGTACGCCGCGTTGAACGCGAAATCGTCCACCAGCGCGGCGGCCTCGCCGAACTGGCAGCCGCGTGCCCGGCGTGACTGATCGATGTCGCGCGGCAGCGCCTTGGGAAACAGCGGGCCGTAGACCCATGACGGCGGCGCGCCCTCGGTTTCCATCCCGACGAACAGCGTGTCCGGCTTGCCGGCGAGGCGGAAGACATGCTCGTAGAGGCACGGGTCCAGGTTGCACGAATCGGCGATGCACAGCACCGAGCGCGAGCCGAAGCGGATCATGAAGCTCTGCTTGCTGTGGATCGCCAGGTCGTTGTGTTCCCCCATGAACGGAATGGCGGTGATGGCGCCGCCGGGCACCTTGATTTCCTGCGCATCCCGAACTTCCAGCACGTCGTCGAAGCCGAGCTTGCGCAACGCCAGCTCCATCGACGGATCTTGCGGAAAGCCGTCGAGATTCCTGCCGACCACCACGGTCTTGACCTTGTGGCGAAGCTGCAGCAGCGTTTCGAGGACGATGTGATCGTGATGGCTGTGCGTGATCAGCACGTAGTCGATCTGGTCCGGCAGGTCGGCGAACGTATAGCGCGGCAGCGCGGTGTCGTAGCCGTAGCTGATCACCGGATCGATCAGGATGCTCACGCCCCGGCTCTGGATCAGCACGCACGCGTGGCCGTAGTAGCGGATGCGGATGTCGTCGCCGTCGAACGAACGATCCGGTTTCGGCACCGGCGCCTCCTCGACGAAGAACGAGCGGAACAGCGGCTCGTCCTTCTCCTCCACGCGCATCAGGTCGACGATCTTCGCGTAACTGCCGGGCGTGTCGCGCATGCGGAACAGCGTGTCGAGCGCGCGGTCGTCGAAGGCCATGTTGCTGAACACCGTGCGCTCGTCGCGGAGCCGGGGCGTGCTGAGGATGAACGGCCGCGGCGTGTGCTCATCGATCGCCGACAGCGCGATGCTCTGCGCATCGCGCGCATAGAACGGGCTCGCGTACAGCAGGCTTTCGAACACCCGGAAGGACGGGTTGTGGTTCAGGTCGTAGTAGATCTCGACATAGCCCTTCAGCACCTCCGGAATCTCGGGGTAGAGCGGGTCCGACGCCATCCCCGTGGCCCGTTCCAGCAGCAGCGTGGAGAACGCCTTGTATGCCTTCGCCAGTTCCAGTTGCCGGGTCGCGCGTTGGGTGGTCTGCTCGATCAGCGCGCGGATTTCGTCGACGCGCTGGCCGCCCAGGTCGAGGAACGGCCCGCCGCGCATCGCGGGATCCTTGCAGGCCGCCGCATGCATCATCGGCGATGCGGCATAGGACTTCAGCAGCGGCAGGAACCGCTCCGCCACGTTGAGGGCGGCGGTCAACGGCGGAAGCGTGTGATACCACGCGTACCAGCTGTTGATCAGCGGTTCGAACTGGATGTTTTGGCGCAGGTAGACCTGCGTGCTGGACGAAATAGTCAACGAAGGCTCCTTAGAATGCGCTGAGTTCGACGGTGGGCTGGCGGGCTTCGGCGCGCAGCGCGCGTTGTCCCAGGGTCAGGTTCCGGACGCGAACGCCCGGATTGGCGAGCACCTCGCCGATGACGGACGTCAGCTCGTTCGCGAGGCCTTGCACCAGGGCTTCGCTGAACCGCCCCGCGTGATAGACGACGCGGATCGCGAGGCCCTCGGCGTGCGGCTCGGCCAGGAACCAGAAGTCGGTCGCGGCTTCCGTGTCCGCGCGCTGCGGGTCGTGGTCCGGCAGCTCGGCGATATGCACCTGCCCCGCGTAGCGATCGACGGGGCCGTGTCGCTGGTTCTGCAGCGTCAGGCCGATGTCGAAGAGCGGATTGCGCCCCGCCACGCGTTTGATGTGCAGCTCGTCGAGCAGGCGATCCAGCGGATACAGCGGGTGCGAGAACGCTTCGAGCGTGGTGTCCCGTACCCGGGTGAGCAGCGTGTCGAACCGGTCGTCGCCCGCGACACGATCGCGCAGTGCCAGCACGTTCAGGTAGGGGCCGACCTGCGACTCGAGTTCGGGCAGTTCGCGGCCCGCGACCGGCGTGCCGACGACGATGTCCTCCTGGCCGGAGCGGCGGTAGAACAGCGCCTTGATGGCGGACAGCAGCGCGATGAACAAGGTCGCGCCGTGGCGCTTGCCGAGCGATTCCAGCGCCGCAGTCTCGGCGGCGGGCAGGTCGAATCGCCAGGATTTCCAGCTCGGCGCGGCCGGCTGTTCGACGTCGCCCGGCAGTTCCAGTGCGCGCAGGCCGCCGCCCAGTTTGGTCATCCAGTAGTCCTTCATGCGCGCGCCTTCCGGCCCGGCGAGCAGGCGGTTCAGCCAGCCGGCGTAATCCTTGTACTGGATCGGGAGGGCGGGCAGCGGATCGTCGCGACGCTGGACGAATGCGTCGTAGAGCGCGGACAGGTCGTCGAGCAGTACCTCCGTGGACCAGCCGTCGCTCACGACGTGATGCATCGTGCAGATGCAGACGTGACGGACTTCGGAGAGCCTCAGCAGCTTGACGCGGAACAGCGGGCCGGTCGCGAGATCCATCGGCACGAGCCGTTCGCTCGCCTGGATCGACGCCGCCTGGGCATCGCGGTCCTCGGCATCCTGCAGATCCACGATCTCGACCGGGAACGCGGCTTCGCCGGGCGGCAGCACGTGCTGGACCGGCTGGTTGCCTTCCAGCACGAAACGCGTGCGCAGGATCTCGTGACGCTCGCTCAACGCGCGGAACGCCCGCACGAGCGCATCCACGTCCAGCACGCCCTCGAACAGCAGCGACGTGGGCAGCGGCCCCTCGGCTTGCGCCGCATGGAGACGATCCTGGACCCACAGCCGCGTCTGTGCGGGAGAGAGCGCGTAGCTTGCCTGCGCCGGCAGCGGCGTCACCGGCGCGTAATCGATCGGCTGCGTATCGGCGATGCGCTTCGCCAGGCTCGAGATGGTGGGGAGTGCGAACAGGCTGCGGATTTCCAGCTTCGCATGCAGGTCGCGCCGGATGCGCGCGACGACCTTCGTCGCCAGCAGCGAATTGCCGCCCAGCTCGAAGAAATTGGCGGTCGTGCTGATCCGCGCCTGGCCGAGCACTTCCTGCCAGATGGCCGCCAACTGCGCTTCGAGCGCGTTGACGGGCGCAACGTGGTCCAGGCCGTCGCCGGGTTCGGGCAGCCTCGCGCGATCGAGCTTGCCGTTGGGCAGATGCTCGAACGCGCTCACGACGACGAACGCGGAGGGCACCATGTAATCCGGCAGCCGCTGCCGCAGGTGGCCGCGCACCGCTTCGACCAGTTCGGCTTCGGGGTGCGACGAGCACAGCCATCCGACCAGTCTCGCGCCGTCGTCCACGCCGCGCAGCGCGACGACGGCGGCATCGACCAGCGGGTGCGACGTCAGCGCCGCCTCGATTTCACCGGGTTCGATGCGCAGGCCACGGAGCTTGATCTGGTGATCGATGCGGCCGAGGAACTCGATGTTGCCGTCGTGCCGGTAGCGTGCGAGGTCGCCGGTGCGGTAGAGGCGCGCGAGCGGGTCGGCCGAGAACGGATCGGCGATGAACTTCTCGGCGCTCAGTTCGGGTTCGCCGTGGTAGCCGCGCCCGACCGGCGTGCCGCCGATCAGCAATTCGCCGGCCACGCCGATCGGCGTGGGCTGCATCTGCGCGTCGACGATGTAGAGGCGGGTGTTGGCGATGGGCCGGCCGATCGGCACGATGCGGTGCGGATCGTCGCGCCGGCATTCCCACGCGGTCACGTCGACGGCGGCCTCGGTGGGGCCGTAGAGGTTGTAGAGCTCGACGTCCAGGCGCTCGAGGCAGCGCTGCTGCAGGTCGTGGGGCAAGGCTTCGCCGCTGCACACGACGCGGCGCAGCGACGCGCAGTGCGCGTCGAGGTCCGGATGATCGAGGAAGGCGCGCAGCATCGACGGCACGAAATGGATCGTGGTGATGCGTTCGCGCTCGATGAGCTCGACCAGGTAGTCGGTCTCGCGCTGGCCGCCGGGGCGGGCGAACACGAGGCGCGCGCCGGTGACGAGCGGCCAGAAGAGTTCCCAGACCGAGACGTCGAAGCTGAACGGGGTCTTCTGCAGCACGGCATCGTCGGCGCCGAGCGCGTAGGCGTGCTGCATCCAGAGGATGCGGTTGGTGATCGCGCGATGGGTGTTGAGCGCGCCCTTGGGGCGGCCGGTCGAGCCGGACGTGTAGATCATGTAGGCGAGGTTGTCGCCGTTCAGCGCGGGGGCGGGGTTGGACGTCGCCGCGGCATCGAGGTCGAGCGCGTCGCGATCGACGACGATCACGTGCGCGTCGGTGTCGGGCAGCGCGTCGCGCAGATGCTGCTGGGTGAGGAGCCAGCGCAACTGCGCGTGGTCGATCATGAAGCGCACGCGCTCCGCGGGGTAGTCGGGATCGACCGGAACATAAGCGCCGCCGGCCTTGAGGATCGCGAGCAACGCGACGCTCATGTCGAGGGAGCGCTCCATCGCGACGCCGACGAGTGCATCGGGGCCGACGCCGAGCGCGATGAGGTGGTGGGCGAGGCGGTTGGCGCGCAGGTTGAGTTCGGCGTAGGTGAGCGCGGTGTCATCGAAGACGACAGCGACGGCATCGGGCGTGCGCTCGACCTGCTGCTCGAACAGGCGGTGCAGCGGTTGTGCGGCGGCGTCGCCGAAATCCGTGTCGGTGCGGTTCCACTCGACGGTCAGCAGTTTCCGCTCCGCATCGCTCGACAACGGCAGACGGGCAACGGCAGCTGACGCATCTTCCGCGAGATGCGTCAGCAGGGTCCGGTAGATGTCGAGGAAACGCTGTACCGTGCTCGCGTCGAACAGATCGGTGTTGTAGTCGCAATCGATCAGGAGTGCCTGCCCCGCGTCGAGCACGTTGACGTTCAGGTCGAACGCGGTATGGCGGATCAGCGGCGCCACGAGGCCGACCGTCAGGCCGCGCAGTTCGGGCAGCGCCGACACCGGTTCGAGGTTGAAGACCGCCGATACCAGCGGCGCGGCGTTGAGATCGCGCTGTGCGCCGATTTCGCGGACCAGTTCGGCGAACGGATAATCCTGGTGCTCGAGCGCGTCGAGCAGGTTCTGCCGGGTGCCGGCCAGGAAACTGGCCACGGTGGCCTGCTCCGGCAGCGTGGAGTGCAGCGGCAGCAGATGCGTGCAGTAGCCGGCGAGGCGGTCGCTGCCGGCCACGGAGCGGCCGGTCACCGGGATGCCGGTGACGATCTCCTGCTGGCCGGCGACGCGGTGCAGGAACAGATTGAAGCCGGCGAGCAGCACCATGTAGAGCGTGCAGCCGTTCTGACGGGCCGCGGTACGCAGCGTCGCGGCCGCCGCCGCGTCCAGATGCAGGGACACGCGCTCGCCGTGAAACGTCTTCACCGCGGGCCGCGGGTAGTCCAGCGGAAGATTCAGCGGTGCGGCCTGACGCGCGCATTGCGCCAGCCAGTACTCGCGATTCGCCTTCGTTTCCGGGCTGTGGCGCTGGCCGTCGAGCTGCTTCAGGTACGCGCGAAACTGCAGCGGCGCGTCGGCCGGCGCCGCACCGGCATACGCGCGGGCCAGATCCTCGAGCAGCACGCCGAACGTCGAGCCGTCACAGATGATGTGATGGGCCGTCATCACCAGCAGGTGACGCTCGCTGCCCAGGCGCACGAGCGCGGCCCGAAAGAGCGGGCCGTTCACCAGGTCGAACGGCTGGCGGCTTTCCTGCTCCCGCCACGCGTTCGGGTCCGTGTCGATCAGCGGAATCTCGAGTGTCAGCGACGGATGCACGATCTGGCCCGACCCGTCCGCCATCATCGTGGTGCGCAGCGCCTCGTGCCGATCGACGAGGCTCTGGACGGCGGCGCGCATCGCGGCTTCGTCGAGCCGGCCGTTCAGTTCGAGCGTGGTGTTGACGTTGTAGGCGAGCGATCCTTCGGGATCGATTTCCGACAACACCCACAGCTGGCGTTGCGCTTCGCTCAGCGCGGCCACCGTGCCGTGTTTCGAGTGCGGCCGGATGAAGCCGCCCCGGCGCAGGTCGGCGACGCTGTCCTTCACCGCCCGGATGAAGCGGTCGATATCGGCATCCGTATGCGCGGTGGACAGGAAGCAGGTGCGCCATTCCCAGATGTAGATGCCCTTTTCGAGCATGTGATAGAAGAACAGGTCGAGGTTCTCGGTGAATTCGAAGCGGAACATCGAGCCGAACCACGTGACCTTGATCGGCGCCTCGGCCTCCGCGAAGAACGCATTCAACGTGCCGGCGATCTGCGCGGTGCGTTCGTTGAGCGCGGCCTGCAGCGCCGGCCCTTCCTGCTCGATCTTCTCGAGCACGGCCAGCGCGGCCGCCATCGCGAGCGGATACTGGCAGAACGTGCCGCCGAACGCGGTGCGGTCCGCCGCGGGGAACGAGTGGTCGCCGTAGGTCCACATGCCGCCGTCGATGGCGTCCATGAAGCGGCTGGTGCCGGCGATGACGCCCAGCGGCAGGCCGCCGCCGATGATCTTGCCGTACGTCGCGAGATCGGCCCTGATGCCGAACATGGCTTGCGAGCCGCCCGGATGGACGCGGAAACCGGTGATCATTTCGTCGAAGATCAGCGCGACGCCGGCCTCCTCGGTGATGCGACGCAGTTCCTTGAGGAATGCGACGGGCTGCAGGGAAGGGTTGCGGCTCTGCACCGGCTCCACCATCACGGCGGCGAGGGTCGGCGCCATTCCTCGAATGGCCTCGAGCGCGGCGTCGCTGCCGTAATCGAGCAGGATCATGTTCTCGACCGAGCCGAACGGTACGCCCGGGGCGATGGTTTCCGTCACGCCTTCCGCGTTCGCCGCGGCGAGCGTGCCGTCGGCATGGCCGTGATACGAATGCGTGAACATCACGATCTTGTCGCGCTCGGTCACGGCGCGCGCGAGCCGCATCGCGGTCATGACGGCCTCGGTGCCGGTGTTCGAGAACGCCACGCGATCGAGGCCGGTTACGCGGGCAAAGCGCGCGGCGACTTCGCCGACGAGGCTGGAGCGCGCGCCCAGTTCGAGCGGGCGCTGCCATTCCCGGGTGACCTGCTGCTGGATGAAATCCGGCGTGTGGCCGAACAGATGCACGCCGAAGCCCATCGTGAAATCGATGTACTCGTTGCCGTCGATGTCCCACAGCCGCGAACCGGCCGCGCGATCGCCGACGATCGGATACAGCATCTCCTTGGTCGAAAAGCGGAAGCCGACCGTGGCGCGGCTGTCGGCCAGCACCGGGCGCGACGCCTGCACCGAGTCCTTCGATTTCCGGGTGCGCGTCGTGTAGCGCACGATCAGCGCCTCGAGATGCTCCTGCTGCGCGGCGGACAGCCCGCGCGCCCGCTGCTGGACCGGGCTGCCCCACGGCATCATCGGCTGGGCGGCGGATTGTCGGCCGCGGGCGCCGCGGCAGCCGCAGGCGCGGGCTTCGCCGCGGGTGCGGCGGCCGGGGCCGCGCTCGCCGCCTGGGTGCGACGCTCGCCGTGCTCGCGACGGCTTGCACGGCGGCCGTTGCCGGCCGGACGCCGGGCTGGCCGGTCAGCGACGTGCGCAGCAGTTCCATCTGCTGGCTCATCACGTGCGACAGCAGCTGATTCTGCTCCCGCAACACGCGCTCGACCGTCGAGTCGCCTTCGGCCGCCACCCATTCCGCCGGGGCGGCGGCGAGCGGCGCAAGCCCCGCCGCGGACGGCGCGACCGCGACCGCCGGCGTGGACGGTTCCGACACGGCCACGGCCACGGCTACGGCCTCGGCCCCGGACGGCGCGGCGGCTGCCGGCAGGTTGTCCGCGACATATTCGGCGAGCGCCTGCACCGTCGCCAGGTCTTCGAAGAAGCGGCGCATGGCCAGCTTCACGCCGTACTCCGCCTCGATGTGCCGGATGGCCTCGATCAGTACGATCGAGTCGGCGCCCATCTCGAGGAAGGGCAGTTCGATGTTGATGGTGGCGGGATCGGCCTGGATCAATTCGCCGATCTTGCCGCGAAGCCATTCGAGAATCTCGCCGCTGCGATTGTGCGTCGGTGCTGCGGCGATGGGTGATGCGCTTGTCTGAGTCATGGACGTGTCCGCTTTCTGGAACCAGGTACGGCTGCGTTGGAAGGGATAGGACGGCAATGCGATGCGCGCGGGCGCGGGTGTTTCGGTCGGGGCCCAGTCGACGTCGACGCCGCGGGCATACAGGCTCGACAGCGTTTCGATCAGCGCTTGCTGCTCGACTTGCGGCCGCTGCAGGGCAAGGAACTGGATCCCGGCGTCCGGCGCACAGCACGCGCGGGCCAGGTTGACGAGCACCGGCTTCGGGCCGATTTCGACGAGCACGTTGAAACCGGCTTCGGCGAGGCGCTCGACACTGCTCGCGAACTGCACCGGCTCCCGGCAGTGGCGGCGCCAGTACGTGTCGGTGGGCGCCTCGTCCATCACGGCGCCCGTGAGATTCGAATAGAACGGGATCGCCGGGCGTGCGACGGGCACGGTTTTCGCCGCGAGCTGGAAGCTGTCCAGCATCGGCTCGAGCAGCGGCGAGTGAAACGCGTGTGACGTATTGAGCGGCACGGACCGGATGTCCCGCGCGGCGAACGTATCGACCAGCATTGCGATGCGCTCGCGCTTGCCGGAGATCACGATGCTCGCCGGGCCGTTGACGGCCGCCACCGCGACTTCGTGCGGCCACGCGTCGATCGCGCGCTCGACCGTGGCGAGGTCGGCGAAAATCGCCGCCATCTCGCCGTCGCGGGGCAACGCCTGCATCAGCCGGCCGCGTTCGGCGATCAGCCGCAGGCCGTCTTCCGGCGAGAAGACGCCGGCCGCGCAAGCGGCCGCGTACTCACCGACGCTGTGGCCCATCACGGCGTCGGGCACCACGCCGAACGACGCCAGCAACGTGGTGAGCGCGTACTGCAGCGAGAACAGGGCCGGCTGGCTGTAGCCGGTCTGGTGGATGTCCTCGCCCTGGGCCGACAGCACCTCGAGCAACGGCTTGTCGAGCAGCGGATCGGCCACCGCGCGGCAGCGGTCGATGGCGTCGCGGAACACCGGATACGCGTCGTACAGACGGCGGCCCATGCCGGCGTATTGCGAGCCCTGGCCGGTGAACAGGAAGGCCATCTTCACGCGGGGGGCGGGCTGCGCCGCGCCGGCCGGTTCCTTCGCGTGGAACGCGCGCAGCTTGTCGATGGCGTCGTCGAGCGACGTCACCGGCCATGCCAGCCGATGCGCGAAATGCGAGCGGCCGGTCGCCGCCGAAAAGGCCACGGCCGCGATGTCGAGACCGGGTTCGGCTTCGAGCCGCCGCTGATAGCGCCCGGCCAGCTCGCGCAACGCCGCGGGGGTCTTGGCCGACAGCACCAGCGGATGCACCTTGTGTCTCGACGGCGTCGCCTGCAGCGCCGGCGCGGGCGCTTCTTCCAGCACCAGGTGGGCATTGGTGCCGCTCGCGCCGAACGCGCTGACGCCGGCTCGCCGTGGCCGTTCGCCACGCGGCCACGCGCTCGCCTCGGCGCAGATCTCGAGGGGCAGCGCGTCCCACTGCACCAGCGGGCTCGGCTGGCGGAAATGCAGGTGGGCGGGCAGGCGGTCGTGGTTCAGCGACAGCACGACCTTGATGACGCCCGCGATGCCGGCGGCGGACTCCGTGTGGCCGATGTTGGTTTTCACCGAGCCGACGCGCAGCCGCCGGCTCGCATCGCGGCCTGCGCCGAACACCGTCGCCAGCGCCTGCAACTCGACGGGATCGCCCAGCGGGGTGCCGGTGCCGTGCGCTTCCACGTAATCGATGGACGCGGCGGGCAACCCGCCCAGCGCCTGGCGGATCACGGCTTCCTGCGCCCGCCCGTTCGGCGCGGTAAAGCCGCTCGACGCGCCGTCGTGGTTGACCGCCGAACCCCGCAGCACGGCCAGCACGCGATCGCCCGCGGCGAGCGCATCGGACAGGCGCTTGAGCACCAGCGCGCCGCAGCCTTCGCTGCGCACGAAGCCGTCCGCCGCCGCGTCGAAGGTCTTGCAGCGGCCGTCCGGCGCCAGCGCCCGCGTGCGCGAGACGGCGATGGAGTTGTCCGGCGACAGGATCAGGTTGACGCCGCCCGCGATGGCGACATCGCACTCGCCGCTGCGCAGGTTCTGGCTGGCGGTATGGATCGCGGTGAGCGACGACGAGCAGGCGGTGTCGATCGCCATGCTCGGCCCCTGCACGCCGAGTCCGTAGGAGATGCGGCCGGCCGCCGTGTTCAGCGGGTTGCCGGTGAAGAAATAGCCGTCGATGCCGCTGCCGCCGCCGTTGCGAAGCTGCAGGTTCGCGTAATCGTTGGTGGTGATGCCGACGAAGACGCCGGTGCGGCTGCCCTTGAGACTGTCGACCGGAATGCCGGCATGCTCCAGCGCTTCGTGACTGACCTCGAGCAACAGGCGCTGCTGCGGGTCCATCGCGGCAGCTTCGCGCGGCGTGATGCGGAAGAACGCCGGATCGAACTGATCGACGTCGTCGAGAAAACCGCCGAAGCGGCTGTACATACGCCCCGGCGCTTCCGGATCGGGATCGTAGTACGCGTCGACATCCCAGCGCTCGCGCGGCACTTCGGAAATCGCATCCACCCCGTCGTTCAGCAGCTGCCAATAGGCGTCGAGATCGTGCGCGGCGCCCGGAAAGCGGCAGCTCATGCCGACGATCGCGATCGGCTCCGGCGTGCCGGCCTCGCGGGCATCGATGGCCGGCGCGACCGGTCGCGGCTGCTGCGGCGGCGGCACGGACTGCGCCTGAGCCGGCGCCACGTGCGCGTCCGGCGCCGTGCCGGACGCCTGCTCCGCCAGGAAATCCGCGAGGGCGTTGACCGTCGGATGATCGAACAACAGCGCGACCGACAGCGGTATGCCCAGCGCATTTTCGAGGTGCGTGCGCACGTCCAGCGCCATCAGCGAATCCATGCCCATCTCGAAGAAGCCGAGATCGCGATCCAGCGTCCCCGCGTCGTAGCCGAGCACCTGGGCCACCGCGCGATCGATGCTGTCCGCCAGCAGGCGCTTCCGCTCGCGCGGCGATGCGTCGCTCAACGCCGGCATCGCCGGCGCGCTCGGCGCGCTTTTGGCCACCCGCACGCGGTCGAGGAACGGCTTGGGTCCGCGCGCCTCGTAGGAGCCCTGGAACAGCGCCAGGTCGATATCGACGACCGCGACCTGGGGCACGGCGGGGAGGCGATTCAGCACGTCGAGCGCGCGATCTGCCGCCAGCGACCGGATGCCGACACGCCGCAGCAGCGCTTCCGCCTCGGGGAACGTCATGCCGCCTTCCGCCCAGGGCCCCCAGTTCACGCTCAGCGCCGGCAGGCCCTGGCCGCGGCGATGATGCGCGAGCGCGTCGAGGAAACGGTTCGCGGCACTGTAGTGCGCCTGCTCGCGCGAGCCCCACGCGGACGCGATCGACGAAAACAGGAGGAAGAAATCGAGCGGGAAGTGCTCGCTCTGCTGATGGAGCAGCCACGCGCCCGCAACTTTCGGTTGCAGGACCGCGTCCAGTTCGTCGCGCTCGACCTGCATGATCGGCTTGTAGCCGACGATGCCGGCCGCGTGCACGATGCCTTTCAGCGGCACGCCGTCGCGCCGCAGCGCGGCGAAGAAAGCGGCGACCGCTGCGGGATCGGCGATATCGAGGCGCTCGCAGCGCAGCGTCACGTTCCGCTCACGCAGCTCGGCGATCGCCCGCTGGCTCTCGTCGCTCGCGGCCCCTTGCCGGCCGACCAGGATCAGCGTGCCCGCACCGCGCGCCGCCAGCCATCGGGCGGTGTGCAGCCCGAGCGCGCCGAACCCGCCGGTGATCAGGTAGGCCGCGTCCGGGTCGACCGGCAGCGCGGCCGTTTCGGCTTGCGCGAGCGGGCTCAGGCGCGCGACATGGCGCGCGCCGTGCCGCAACGCCACCTGCTCCTCGCGGCTCTCGCCGAGCATCTCCTGAAGCAGCGCGTGCGTCTCGTCCTCCGGCGCGGCCGGATCGAGATCGATCGCGATGCCGAACCATTCCGGATGCTCGATCATCGCCCCGCGTGCGAGGCCCGACAGCGCAGCCTGGGCGAGCCCGGATACGTGCGGCGCTTCGCCGGCTTCCACCGCGTCGCGCGTGACCACCGAGATCCTGGGCCGGGTCGACGGTGTCCACTCGCGCTCGCTGCCGACCAGCGCGTGCACGAGATGCAGCAGGGCCGTGGACATGCGCGTTTCGCCGACGGCTTCGTCCAGCGCCCATAGAAAGACGATGCGTTGGCCGGGGGCGGCGGTCTCGTTCAGCAGGCGGACGAAATCGTCCGGCCGCTCGGGCGCGACCTGCCAGCCCGCTTCCGCGCCGGCGACATAGTCGGGGCCGGGGCGCACCAGCGAGCAGGATGCGCCGCGCGCGCGCAGCAGCACCGCAAGCCGCTCGCCGACACCGCTTGCGTCCGCGAAGATCAGCCACGGGGACGCATCGGCGGCGACCTGTGCCGTCGGCAACGCCGCTTGCTGCTCCCACACCACGTGATAGAGCGGGTGTGCGTGCGGCGCGACGGTTTCGGCGGGGGCGAATGCAGTCCTGAGCAGGTCCGGAAACGCGTTCAGCATGTCCTCCGGGTACTTGCCGGACGACTTGAGGTGCCGCAACGCTGCGTCGATGCTGCCGGCATCCATGCCGACGATCGGCGACGGGATCTTCTCCAGGCTGAAGCGCTGACGCTCGAACGGGTAGTTCGGCAGGGTCGTGGCGGGCTGGGCGGGCGCCGGAAACAGCGCACGCCAGTCGAACTGCGCGCCCTGCACGTACAGCGCCGCGAGTGCGCGCTCCAGGGCATCGCCCGCGCAGGGCGGCGGCAGCCAGCCGTCGGCGAGCCCCTCCGGCGGGTGCGATGCGTCGGCCTGATCCGACGCGCCGGCCAGTTGCAACCAGTACTGCGGGTGCGTCACCTCGTCGGTCACGTCGGCGCCGAGACAGCCGGAAATCAGGCGGACCGACGGCCGTGCGAGCGGCATGTCCCGAAGCACGGCGCGCAACGCTTCGGCATTCGAACGGGCGGCCACGAGGCGCAGCGCGTCGGCCACGCTCACGACGCCCGCCACGCAGGCCGCGACATATTCGCCGATGCCATGGCCCGACACGACGGCCGGGCGGATGCCCCATCCCTTCCACAGTTCCGCCCACGCGAACTGGATCGCGAACCGGCCCGCGTCGGTCTCGAGTGCGTCCAGCGGCACCGAGCAACGCGCGAACGCGTCGCGGAACAGCGGTTCCGACGCGTGGAGCGCGTGCGCGACGCCGCTGTCCGGCACGCCGAACCGGAAGCCCATGCGCAACGCCTTGCCCGTGCGCGGCGCGGCCGCCGACGATGCCGGCACGCCCGATACATAGGCCGCGCGAAACGGATAGTGACTCCGCCCGGTGGCGGCGGCGCGGCAGATCGCGGCCAGCTCCTGCGGCGTCGCGCCGGCGATCGCGCGCTCGTAGCGTTGCACGAGCGCCGCCAGCGCCGCTTCGGACCTTGCCGACAGCAACAGCAGCGCGCGCTGCGCGGCGCGTGCCGGCGCGACGGGCGGTTCCTCGACGATCGCGTGGGCATTGGTGCCGCTGAATCCGAACGCGCTCACCCCGGCGATGCGCCTGCGTTCCCCGCGCTGCCACGCGACCGGATCGGCCGCGACGCGGATCGGGATGTCCTGCCACGGCGTATGCGGATTGGGTTGCGTGAAATGCAGGTGCGCCGGAATCCGGTCGTGCTCGAACGACAGCAGCACCTTGATCAGGCCGGCGATGCCGGAGGCCGACTCCAGATGCCCGATATTGGTCTTGACCGAACCGATCACGAGCGGCTCGTTCGCCGCGCGCCCGGGGCCGTAGACGCCGGCCAGCGCTTCGACCTCGATCGGGTCGCCGAGGGACGTGCCGGTGCCGTGGGCCTCGACGTAGGAGACGTCGCCGGGCGCGAGGCCGGCCTGGTGCAGCGCGCGACGGATCACCCGTTCCTGCGAATCGCGGCTCGGCACGGTCAGCCCGCCGCCCGCGCCGCCCTGGTCGACCGCCGTGCCGCGCACGATGCCGAGCACCCGGTCGCCGTCGACGAGCGCGTCGGCGAGGCGCTTGAGCACCACTATGCCGCACCCTTCGCCGCGCACATAGCCGTCCGCCGCCGCGTCGAAGGTCTTGCAGCGTCCGTCCGGCGACAGCATGCGCGCCTGCGAGAAGCTGACCATCACCTCGGGCGACAGCATCAGGTTGACGCCGCCCGCGAGCGCCATGTTGCTTTCGCGCGAGCGCAGGCTTTCGCAGGCGAGGTGCAGGCACACCAGCGACGACGAACAGGCGGTATCGATCGCCATGCTCGGGCCGGTGAGGCCCAGCACGAACGACAGCCGGCCCGCGGCCATGTTCAGCGCGCTGCCCGTGCCGGCGTAGCTGCTCGACGGCATCGACGCATTGGACACCTGGATCGCGTGGTCGAAGCAGGTGATGCCGACGTACACGCCGGTGGCGGACTGCCGGAAGCGCTCGGGCGCGAGATGGGCGTTCTCGAGCGCCTCCCACGCCACTTCGAGCAGGAGCCGTTGTTGCGGATCGAGGTAGGTCGCTTCGCGCGGCGCGATCCCGAAGAACGCCGCGTCGAACTGATCCACGCGTTCGAGAAAGGCGCCGTGGCGGGTCGCCATCTTGCCGGGCGTGGACGGATCGGGATCGTAGTAGCGATCGATGTCCCAGCGCTCGCCCGGCACTTCCGTGACGGCATCGCGCGCGCCGTCGAGCAATTGCCAGAACGCGTCCGGCGTATCGCTGCGTCCGGGGAAGCGGCAAGCCATGCCGATGACGGCGATCGGTTCGTTGCGGTTCGAACGCAGCGCCGCGATTTCCGCGCGCCGCAGGCGCAGTTCGTCGAGCGCGGCTTTCAGTGCATGCGTGGCCTTGGCGTTCATTGGGCGCCGATCTCCTGGGCGATCAGTTCGGAAAGGTCGTCCTCGTCGAGGTCGCCGGATGCTTCGTCGACGACCGGCGCGGGGAGCGATGGCGACAGTTCGTTGAGCACGTACTGGGCGAGCGTCTGCAGGTTCGGATAGGAAAAGAACAACGTCGCGCGAAACGGTCTTCCGAACACCTTGGTGAGGCGATCCGTCAGTTCGAGCGCGACCAGCGAATCCAGGCCGAGATCGAGCAGCGATTGCTCGGGCGCGATGGCATCGGGGCTGGAAAGGCGCAAGGTTTCGGCCAGCATCGCCGCGAGCGTGTCGGTGATGAGTTCGACCCGTTCGCGCGGCGCGCGCGCATGCAGCTGGCGCAGCAACGCCGTCTCCTGCTGCGCCGGCTGCGCGGCCGGTTGCGCCAGCTCGGAAAACAGCGCGGACCCGGCGGCCGGCGCATCGACCCGGAACAGGGTCGGCCAGTCGATTTGCGCGACCCCGGACTGGGTGACGCCGGACGCCATCAGCCGTTCCAGCGTCGCGATGGCCAGTTCGGGCGGCAGCGTGCCGACGCCGAGCGCGCCGAGTTGTTCGTGCGCGCGCCGTCCGTAGTCGGTGGCGGCGTGGCCGATCTCCGCCCACGGCCCCCAATTGACGCTGAGCCCCGGTTTCCCCTGCGCGCGCCGATGCTGGGCGAGCGCGTCGAGGAAACTGTTCGCGGCCGCGTAGTTGCCCTGGCCTGGCATGGTGATCAGCGCGGCCATCGACGAGAACAAGACGAAATGGTCGAGCGGCAGGTCGGCCGTCAGCTCGTGCAGATACCACGCGCCGTCGGCCTTGCCGCTGCCGGCGCGATGGAAGAAGTCGTCGTCCTGGCGTGTCAGCAGCGCATCGTCGAGTGCGCCGGCGAGGTGAAAGACTCCCTTGAGCGGCGGCATCGAACGCGCGATTTCGCTGATCGCATCCGCGACGTCCTCGCGACGCGACAGGTCGGCGCGAACGAACCGCGCGTCGAGCGTGCGCAGGATTTTCTCGGCCGCGGGGGAGGGCTCGCTGCGCCCGAGCACCACGATCTTTCCGGCGCCGTTGTCGGCAAGCCAGGACGCGAGCCGCAGGCCGAGCCCGCCGAGCCCGCCGGTCACCAGATAGGTCGCGTCACCGTGGAACCGGATCGGCCGGTGGCTGACGTATTCGCGATTGTCTCGGGCGATGCGCGCGACGTAGCGCTGGTCGCGGCGAAACGCGATCATGTCCTCACGGCCGCCAGCCTGTACCGCTTGCATGATGTCCGCTGCCGACGGCTGCGCGGGATCGAGGTCGACGAGCCCGCCCCACAGCGCCGCATGCTCCACCGCGATCGCGCGGCCCAATCCCCACAGCGGCGCCTGTGCCACCGCGATCGATTCGCCATCCAGAACATGCATCGCGCCCGACGTCACCAGCCACAGGCGAGCCTGCCGGGCCGACGGCGCGCGTGACGCAAGCGCCCTGACCAGGTGCAGCACGCTCGCGCTGGCACGCCGTCTCGCCGCGATGTCGGCGGGCGCGAGATCAAGACTCCACAGGTGGATGACGCCCTTTAGCGGGCGGTCGGCCGCGGGCAGTTCCGGCGTCGCGTCGGCGAAGCGCAGCGTGCATGTATCGCCGTGGGCTTCCAGCAGAGTCGACAGCTGGGCGCCCACGCCGCCGCGGTCCGCGAGAATCAGCCACTCGCCGGGCGCCGAACCGCCGGTTGCCGCGTCGACGTTCGACGGTCTCCACACGCGCTGATAAAGCAGCGCGGCGAAGTCGTGGCGCTCGACGGCACGCGCCGCGCGCACCTGCTGCAACCGCAGTGCGTCGATCTCGATCAGCAGTCGGCCGGCCAGGTCATGGACGCGGATGTCGCCCTCCAGCGCGCCCTGTCCGATCGGCGTGCGCAGCGTGGCGTGACTCCATGCCTCGGTCGACGCCGGCGGCTGATGGACCCGTACCGCGCCGATCGAGCTGGGCAGGTACAGGTCGCCCGACTCCAGCGCGTCCGAATCGATGGCGGCGGCGAGTACGCGGCTGCACGCGTCGAGAAAGGCGGGGTGGACCTGGTACGGTGACGACGCCAGCGCATCGGCCGGCAGGCTGATTTTCCCCAGCGCCTCGCCGGTCGTGCGCCAGATCTGCCGGATCGCGTCGAACACGCCGTCGATCTGCACGCCGTGCTGCCGGATTTCGCCGTTGAAATCCGCGCCCGACGTCGTTTCGGTGCAGCGGGCCTGCACCTCGGCGGCATCGAATCGCGTCGGCGCGGCGGATCGCCTGGAGGCGCACATTTCCCGGAGCCGGCGCAGCTGCGGAAGATTGCCGAGGATCCGCTCGACCGGCGGACCGAAATCGAGCAGGCAGGCCACTTCATCCACGCCGATCGACTCGAGATCCCGCACCAGTTCGACGCAGGTTTCCGGCGTGCCGATGAGCCCGCGCGATTGCGCGAAGCGTTCATAGAGAAACTCGACGAACTCGTCGAGTTCGCGTGCGCCCATCGCGCGCACGTCGACCGACTGGCCGCGACTCTGCGCCAGCCCGTTCAATAGCCCGATATTGCTGCGGATGTAGTTGCAGAACGGCACACGCGCCTGTTCGCGCGCCTGCGCCGCATCGTCGCCGACGAACGTGTGCAGCATCACGGACACGGTGCCGGCCGCCGGATCGAAGCCATGGTTCGCACGCGCTTCGCGGTAGAGGGCGATCTTGTGCGCGAGCTGGTCCCGATCCTGGTCGAGCACGTGGGTCAGCAGGTTGGCGCCGGCTTCGCCGGCACGTACGAACGTCTGCGGATTGCTCGCGGCGGTCACCCAGACGGGCAGCTCCGGCTGCACCGGCGTCGGATAGATGCGCAACCGCACCGGCTTGCCGACGCCGTTCGTCGCGTCCAGCGTGCCGCCGCGCCACAGATGCTGGACGGCGCGCATCGTGGTCAGCATGTCGTCCTGCCGGGTCGCATATTTGTCCGGGGCGAACACGAAGTCGTCAGGATTCCATCCGGAGGCGAACGACACGCCCACGCGGCCGTTCGACAGGTTGTCCACCATCGACCATTCTTCCGCGATCCGGATCGGGTTGTGCAGCGCGGCGACCACGCTGCCCGCGACCAGCTTCACGCGTTGGGTGGCCGCGGCGAGCGCGGCGTGCAGGACGGCGGGATTCGGGTAAAGCGAGCCGAATTCGGTGAAATGGCGCTCCGGCACCCAGACGCTGGAGAACCCGTTCGCATCGGCGAAACGCGCGCTTTCCATCACGAGCTGGTACTTGTTGCCGGACAGCGCCTCTTCACTGCTGGCGAAGAACATCAGGCCGAATTTCATGCGTGGCTCCGATCCGATTCGTGAATTTCGGCACTCGCGCACATCTGCCATGTCGCGGTGGCGCGGGTGTCGTCGATCCGGTGATAGACGGCAAACGAAAACGGTCCCCAGGACCGGCGGCTCAGCACCGTCTGCACGGTGCGCGATTCGTGCGGATGCAGCGGCAGGGGCGCATGCAGTGCGAGGTCCTTCAATGTCGTATGGCCGGCAGCGCCGATTTCCGACGTTGCCGACAGCGCCATTTCCACGAAGGCGGCATAGGGCAGCACGGGCGACCCCTTGACGCGATGACCGTCGAGAAAGGTGGTTGCCGGCGCATCGAGACGCGATTGCCAGATCCACGTGGCCGGCGCATGCGCGTGCTGCTCCATGAGGCGCCCGAGCAACGGATGCCGAGGCGCACGTGGGCTGAACCAGAAGCCGCGACGCTCGAACGGGTAGGTCGGCAGGGCGAGCCGGCGGCGCGGTGCACCTTGCTCCACGGCATCCCAGTCGATGGACGCGCCGCGTACGTAGAGCGCGGCGAGCGTGTGCAGGATCGCGTCCCACGCGGCCGTGTGCGCGCCGATGTCGATCACGATGCCGGGGTGTCCTGCCGCACCGCCGTCCGGCACCTGCGGCACGCCGGCGCACGCGGCTGCGGCGCGATGCCCGTCGCCGGTGCTGCTGACCGCATCCGGCGTGATGCCGAAGGACATCCACAGTTGCGCAAGCGCGCGCTGGAATGTCGTGAAACCGGCTTCGTCGGGGGCGAGCGCGGGCGCGTCGGATGCGTCGGATTGCCGCTGCATCAGCGCGTCGAAAGCGGGGCTGGCCGCGCGCAATTGCCGAACCGCGTCGGCGCTGGCGCCGTCGTCGGCGCAAAAGTGGAACGTCACCGCGGGCGGTGTTTCGGCAGGCTCGCCGGACCCAACAGCATCAAGTTGCGCACGCAACGAATCGAGGCTCGATGCGACGATGGCCGCGCGCCGCGTGAAGTGGGTGCGCCCGGTATTGGCCGTGAACGCGACGTCTCGCACACGGGCCTCGGGATGGGCGTCGAGATAGGCCGCATAGGACGCAGCGAGCGCTTGTAACGCTTCCGGCGTGCGCGCGGAGAGCGTCACGACGCGCGTCGCGGGTGCAACCGTTTCGGCTTCGACCGCTGCGGGCCGCGGCGCTTCTGACAGGATCAGGTGCGCGTTGGTGCCACCGAAGCCGAACGAGCTCACCCCTGCCAGGCGCGGCCCGTGTTCCGAATGCCAGGGCGTGACCTGCCGAGGAATCCGGAAGGGCGTGCCGTCGAGCGCGATTTGCGGATTGATCGACCGGAAATGGAGGTTCGGCGGAATCGCGCGATGGTGGAGCGCCAGGGCAGTCTTGATCAGGCTGGCGATGCCCGCGGCCGATTCCAGATGGCCGATGTTGGTCTTGACCGACCCGATCCAGCAATGATCGTCCGGGCGGCGGGATTCGTTCAGCACGGCCGCCAGCGAGTTCAACTCGATCGGGTCGCCGAGCGGCGTGCCCGTCCCGTGCGCCTCGACGAAGCCGATGTCCTGCGCGCGCACGCCGGCGTCGCGCAGCGCGCCGTGAATCACGGCCTGCTGGGCCGGGCCATTCGGCGCGGTCAGGCCGTTGCTGCGTCCGTCCTGATTCACCGCCGAGCCGCGGATCACGGCGAACACGGTGTCGCCGTTCTCGAGCGCATCGTCGAGCCGCTTGAGCAGCACCATGCCCACGCCTTCGCCGCGCACATAGCCGTTCGCTGCCGCGTCGAACGCCTTGCATCGGCCGTCCGGCGACAGCATGCCCGCTTGCGTGAAGGACGCGCTCAATTGCGGCGCCAGAATCAGGTTGACCCCGCCGGCCAGCGCCGCATCGGACTCGCCGCGCTGCAGCGCGCGGCACGCCTGATGAACCGCGACGAGCGAGGACGAACACGCGGTGTCGACCGCCCAGCTCGGGCCGCGCAAATCGAGCGCGTAGGAAATGCGGTTGGCGGCGACGCTGAGCGCATTGCCCGTCGCGACATAAGGGCCGACGTCCGCGACTTCGTCCTGCGCCAGACGGATGTAGTCGGAATTGCTGATGCCGACGATGACCGCGGTGCGTCCGCCGGCGAGGCTGCGGGGTGCGACGCCCGCATGCTCGAGCGTCTCCCAGGCCACCTCCAGCAGCAGACGCTGTTGCGGATCCATCGATTCGGCTTCGCGGGCGCTGATGCCGAAGAACGCCGCATCGAACTGATCGACCTGGTCCAGCAGTCCGGCGGGCGGAAGGCCGGCGGCGCGCTGCGTCGCCGCACCGACCGCGTCCCGGCCCTCCAGCAGAAGCTGCCAGAATGCGTCGGGATTGCCGGCGCCGGGGAAGCGGCATCCCATCCCGACGATCGCGATATCCGCGCGTGCTTCGGCCGAGCCCGGCGCCTGCTCCGGCATGGCATTCCCGGTGCCGCTCAAATGGCGCGCCAGCAGGGAAATACTCGGAAAATCGTAGACGACGGTCGGGGAAACCGGCCGCCCGAGCCAGTCCTGCAGCTCGCCCGAGAGCATGATGGCGTCCTTCGAATCGAGCCCGTGGACGCTGAACGGCGCGTCGGGGTCGATCTTGCCGGAAGCGATTCCCGACAGGCGCGAGACACGTTCGATGCACCATTGCACCAGCGCTTGCGTGTCGCGTGGCTCGGCAGTCTGCGTGGGGGCTGGCGGCGCGGAGAACGCACGCCGCCATTCGCCCGCGATCGCGAGCCCCTGTTCATCGAGGAATGCCTGCCTGATCCGGCTCCGCTGGATTTTTCCGCTGGACGTGCGCAGGATCGTGGCGGGTTTCAACAGGACCGCCGCATACAGATCGACGTCGTGCACTTCGGCGAGCGTGTGCCGGATCTCGGCGGCCACGGCTTCCGCGTCCAGCGTGTTGAGCGCTTCCCGGCGCACTTCACAGGCGACGACGACCCGCTCCACGTTATCGACGTGGATCGAGAAAGCCGCCGATGCGTTCGGCGCCAGCGCGGGGTGGCTGCCCTCCGCGGATTGCTCGAGATCCTGCGGGTAGTGATTGCGGCCGGCGACGATGATGAGGTCTTTCAAGCGGCCGGTAACGAAGAGATCCTCGCCGTCGACGAAGCCGAGATCGCCCGTGCGCAGGTAACGCGCGTCATCGCCGTCCAGCTTCGCGCGGAAGGTGCGCTCCGTTTCGTCGATACGGTTCCAGTAGCCGACGCCGACGCTCGGCCCGGTCAGCCAGATTTCGCCGATCCGGCCGGGCGCGCAGCGCTCACCGGTATCCGGATTCACGATCCGCACGCGGTGCTCCGCCCAGGTCCGGCCGCATGAGACCAGCGCGTGGCGCTTGCCGGAGTCGCTTCTCGTTGCCACGCCTTGTGCCAGCGCGTCCGCGTCGTAGTCCGCCACGCGCGGCAGCGAGCGTGCCGGCTGGCCGGAGATGAACAAGGTCGCCTCGGCCATCCCGTAGACGGGACGCATGGTGTGCGCGTGGAAGCCGCATGCGGCGAAGGCGCGCGAAAAACGCGCCACCGACTCCGCGCGCACCGGTTCCGCGCCGTTGAATGCAACCCGCCAGCTGCTCAGGTCCAGCTGCGCGCGCGCTTCATCGGAGATTTTGCGAGCACACAGGTCATACGCGAAATCCGGCGCGGCGCAATGCGTGCCGCGATACTTCGTGATGGCCTGCAGCCATCGCACGGGTTTCTGCACGAATGCCGCGGGCGCCATCAGCACCGACAGCACGCCGAGATAGATCGGCAGCAGCACCTTCCCGAAGAAACCCATGTCGTGAAACACCGGGAGCCAGCTGACGAACACCGCCGACACATCGGCATCGCTCGCCTCGGCGATGACCGCCATGTTGCTCAGGATGTTCGCATGGCTGATCATCACGCCTTTGGGCGTACCGGTGGAGCCTGACGTGTATTGCAGAAGCGCCAGCGTCTGCGGCGTGATGTCCGGTGCGCGCCATTGTTCGGCCGGGGCGTCGAAGCGCTGGTCCGTCGCCAGGATCTTCAGTTCCAGCGTGTCGGAATAACCGTCCGCCTGATGCGCGATGCCGTCGAGCGTCGCGGCGTCCGTCAGCGCGACGACCGGCGTGGCGTCGGCGACGATGGCCTTGAGACGATCGGCGGGACGATGCCTGCGCGGTGGATAGGCGGGTACGCCGATCAGGCCGGCGTACAGGCATCCCACCCATGCGCAGATGAATTCCAGCCCGGGCGGATAAACCAGAAGGACGCGATCGCCCGGTTGCGCGATATCTTGCAGCCTGGCGGCGATGCCGCGTGCCCGCTTGTCCAGGTCGCCGAACGTGAGGCGGGTCAGCTCCGCTTCGCCGTTCTCGAGAAAAATGAATGCGGTCTTCTCCGGTTCGACCTTGCCGCGAAACAACAAAATTTCTGTAACAGTCCTGAATTTTGTATCGGGAAGCATGCTCAACCTTCGTTGTCTTCTAAACGTTGAATATCTCAGGACCGGTTGTGGCGATCCGCCAAGCGTGCTTCATCGGACGGTATTGAAATTAGAGCATTGCTCTAATCCGGCGTCTGCCCCGTAATCCAAGGACACGGCGTTTCGCGCACTGGATCGATTCCGCTTGTCGTTGACGTGTACGCTCGCGCTCGCTAACGACCGGCGATTCCTTCGATGTCGGGCGTGTACGGGTCCAGCAGTGACACGACGACCTTGCGCTCGCCTTCGAACGGGTTGCGGCCATGCGCGAAGCGCATGTTGTCGACCAGCAGGACGTCGCCTCGTTGCCAGGGAAACGTGATCGCGCATTCGCGGAACGCGCGGCGGATCTGCTCGAGGTCGGCGAGATCGAATGGACTCCCGTCGCCATGGCAGGCATTGCGCGGAATGCGATCCTCGCCGAACAGGCTGACGATCGAACTGGCGAGCGATGCTTCCAGGTTCGAGATGTGGAACAGATGGGCTTGATTGAAGAACACCCGCTCGCCGGTGACCGGATGGTAGGCCACGCCCTGGTTGACCTGGGCGGTGCGCAACGTGTCGTCGTCGAGCCATTTGTGCTCGATGCCGTTGTCTGCGCAGAAGGCTGCAACCTCACTGCGGTCGCTGGTCTGGAACACGGTTTCCCACGGAATGTCGACGTGCCGCCGGTAGTGCCTGACATAGCGGACCTGTCTCGCCTCGAAGTGATCCAGGATGCGCGGTCCGATCCTGCGGCTCACCTCCCGCATGTCGGCAATCGGCGTTTCGCCGCCAGTCGCGGCCGGCGTCAGGCAACAGAAGGCCACTCTCAGCGGCCAGCTTCGTTGATACGCGTTTTCGCAATGAAGGGCGATCGTCTCGCTCGGCGGATACTCGGTCGCGGTGAAGATGCCGTTGCCGATCGAGGTGCGTGGCGTGGAACGATAGACGTAGTCGGACTGATGGGCCGAAATCGCGTGAGCAAACGCTTCGAAGCCGCCCACGGATGAAACGTCGAAGCCGCGAAACAGGAGTGCGCCGTGTTCCAGAAGCCGGGATTCGAGTGCCGCCCGGTTGTCGTTCACCGCCTGTGCCAGATCGCGTCCATTCGACACAGGCTCCAGCAGCCACGGCGAGCTTCCCTCGGCAAGCAGCTTGCGTTCCGTCATGCCCAGCATCGTCAATAGTCCTTTCCTGTACGTGGATCACGGCGAAAACGAACGGGTCGGCCCGCGTGGTCGCGCCGCGGTGCGGCTATGCGCGGCAGGCCGTTTCCACGGCATGCTCGAAGCGATTGAGAATGTCGTGGATGTCCGCTTCCGAAACGATCAGCGGCGGCAGGAACCGGAGTACCGCGCCGTTGCGGCCGCCGGTTTCGACGATGAGCCCGTTGCGCAGGCAGTTCCGCTTGATGGCCTTGGCCCGTTCCGTGTGGGGCGGGCCGGCTCGGCCGTGCGTGCCGGGCACGACGACTTCGGCGCCGATCATCAGGCCGCGGCCGCGTATCTGGCCCAGGCAGGGGAAGCGTTCGGCAAGCCCCTCGAGGCCGGCAACCAGGAGTTTGCCGACCCTGTCCGCGTGCGCCGACAGATCTTCTCTCTCGACGATGCGCATGGTCGACAAGCCCGCCACCATCGCAATCTGGTTGCCGCGAAAGGTGCCGGCATGCGCGCCGGGCGGCCAGGTGTCCAGGCGCTCGTCATAGACCACCACCGACAACGGATAGCCGCCGCCGAATGCCTTCGACAGCACCAGTACGTCCGGCCGGATGCCGGAATGTTCGATCGCGAACAGGGTGCCGGTGCGACCGAGTCCGGTCTGCACCTCATCGACGATCAACGGGATTTCATGCCGCAGTGTCAGCTCACGCAACTCGATCAACCAGGTGTCGGGTGCCGGGATGCAGCCTCCTTCGCCTTGCACGACTTCGACGATGATGGCCGCAGGCTTCGTGATCCCGCTCTCGGGATCGGACAGGACGGTCCGGATGTAGTTGATGCTGAGTTGATCGGTCGCCGAGCCGTCGGTGCCGAATGGGCAGCGAAAGGCGTAGGGATAGGGCAGGAAATGAACGTCGCGTCCATTGCCGCCGGCCGACTTGGGCGTGAGGTTTCCCGACGCGGCGAGTGCGCCGGACGTCATGCCGTGGTAAGCGCCGTGGAACGCCATGATCGTCGGGCGGCCGGTATAGTGCCGGGTCAGCTTGATCGCCGCTTCGACGCCATCCGCGCCACTGGGGCTGCAAAACTGGATCTTGCAGGATTCGGCGATCTTCCCGGGCAGGAGCGAGAAAAGCTGCTCGACGAATGCGTGCTTCGCCGGTGTCGCCAGGTCGAGTGCCTGTTGCATCTGATCGGACGATAGAAACCGCATCACGGCTTCATTGACTTCCGGGTGATTGTGTCCGAGCGCGAGCGTGCCCGCATTCGACAGGCAGTCGATGTATTCCTGCCCGTCGGCGTCGCGTACGCGTATGCCCTTCGCATGGGTGAACAGCCGCGGGAAGGAGGTCGCGTAGGTTCGCGCGTTCGATTCGACCTGCTTCAGATACTCGAGTTTTTCCATGCGCGCAGATCCGGCTTGCAAGGCGGATTGATGGACACTGGCGCACGAGAATCGCTTCATCCTGGCCAATGGTGTTAACGGTACGACCGGATTGGAGCATGGTCTCCGTATCGCGTCTGTCACCTGAAAATGGGACATCGTCCCTGCGACGTCGCCACGTCATGCCGTTGCCTCCCGATCATCGAAGCGGGGCTTCCGGGCGCGGCGTCAGGCAGCGAGGGTCGAGCAGAAATAATCGATGGTCCGCCGGAGCCCCGCTTCGAGCCCGATCGTCGGCTCCCAGTCGAGGTGGGTGCGTGCGAGGCTGATGTCGGGGCAACGTTGCGTCGGATCGTCCTTCGGCAGCGGACGGAAGACGAGCCGCGACTTCGACCCGGTCAGGCGCAAGATGATCTGCGCCAGTTCGCTGACCGCGATCTCGTGCGGATTGCCGAGGTTGATCGGGCCGGTGAGTTCAGCGGGCGCGGCCATCATCCGGATCAAACCGTCGACCATGTCGTCGACATAGCAGAATGCCCGGGTCTGGCTGCCGTCGCCATACAGCGTGATGTCCTCGCCGCGCAGCGCCTGCACGATGAAGTTGGACACCACGCGGCCGTCGTTGGGATGCATGCGCGGCCCGTACGTGTTGAAGATGCGTACCACCTTGATTCGTACGTTCTGCTGGCGGTGATAGTCGAAGAACAGCGTCTCCGCGCAACGCTTGCCTTCGTCGTAGCAGGCGCGCGGCCCGAGCGGGTTGACGTTGCCGCGGTAACTCTCCGGTTGCGGATGCACGTCCGGGTCGCCGTACACCTCGCTCGTCGAGGTTTGCAGGACGCGCGCATGCGTGCGCTTGGCGAGCCCCAGCATGTTGATCGCACCCATCACACTGGTCTTGGTGGTCTGCACGGGATCGAATTGATAGTGGACGGGCGAAGCCGGGCAGGCGAGGTTGTAGATCTCGTCCACCTCCACGTACAACGGAAAGGTGACGTCGTGGCGCAGCGCCTCGAAGCTCGGGTTGCCGAGCAGCGCGGCCACGTTCTGCTTCGTGCCGGTGAAATAGTTGTCGACGCACAATACGTCGTGACCGAGTTCGACGAGACGCTCGCAAAGATGCGAACCGAGGAAACCCGCGCCACCCGTTACGAGGATTCGCTTTCGATTACGTTGCACAATTGCACTCCAGGTATCGCGCGCAGGGAAGCCACGCTGCCTCCCCGCATGCTTGACCGGCCCGCAGCTCCGGCAGGGAAGCGGATCAGGCGCACGGGCGTTTTCATTCGACGATCACGGCACCGGCCGGCACGCCGATCGCGAGGATCGGCCCGTCATGCCTGCAGTGCGCTCGATGCGGCGTGCTCCGGGCGCCGCATGCGCGCCGCGATGATGCCGGCCATCGTCCGCATTTCGTTTCTCAAAAAGAAATGATCTCCGTCGAAGACGTGAAAATCGAAGCGCCCGGTCGTCGCGGCGCCCCAACCTTCAACGGCATCGACGGGCACCTCTTTATCCGCCCGGCCCGCGAACGCGGTGATGTCCACCGCCAGCCCGGGCCCGGGCACGGGCCGGTGGTTTTCGATCATCGTGAAATCCGCGCGCAGCGCCGGCATCAGCAGCGCCATCAGTTCGCTGTTGTCCAGCACCGCCCTCGGTGTGCCGCCCATTTCGCGCAGCGCATCGATGAAGGCGCGGTCGTCCAGCGCCTGCATGCGCCGATCGTGGCGCTCGTGGCCCGGTGCGGCACGCGCGCTCACGAACAGATGCCGCAGGTTCGGTCGTGCGTGGGCGGGAAGCCGCAGGGCCAGTTCGGCCGCAATCGCCGCGCCCATGCTGTGTCCGAGCAGCGCGAAGGGTCGATCGAAGCAGTCGTCCAGGTCGCGCAGCAACGTGTCGACCAGCGTCGACATGTCTCGGACGGCAGGCTCGGACAGGCGGCTGCCCCGGCCTGCAAGTTCATGACGGCGCACTTCGATGCCGGGTAACGACGCTTGCAGCGCGCGATAGACGGCGGCCGAGCCGCCCGCATAGGGAAAACAGATCAGACGCATGCGGGCGGGTACTCGAGCGGCTCATCTGCTGCCGGCGCACAGGCGATCGCGCTGTGGAAATTCATGTGTTCGGCGTTTTTCACCATTCAGGTTCCAGTCGTTGTTGGCATGGCGATGCGTCGGCAATCCTCACTTGGAGAGCGACCGGTGCGGCTGCGACGCACGTGTTGGTTCACATGCCGATAGCCGGTTCGTCATCGCTGTGCACAAGCAGTGCGTCAAGCACATCGGAAGTCATCGAAGCATTGATTGGCTTTATGAACCTTCAAGGTGCGCGCGCCGCCCGGATTCGGAGTGAGCCCGATCCGGTTGGGCATGAGTTAAACATGAGGCCGCGTGGATGTATGTCGTAGGAAGAGGGGACGCGCGTAGTCGGCCATGTCGAACCCATCCCTATCTGAATGGATGGCGGCGCAGACACGACGGAGCGCCGATATTTCAATATTCATTTCCGGCTGGTGTACCGGTTTCACGCGCGCAGGTTGACGTGCACCGCTTCCAGCCCGCTTGCTCGCGATCGAACAGTTGGTTATTCTGACGCCCATGATCCATTCGCAAACCCGTTCGATTATTTGCGCCGCAATGTTGCCGGCGGGATAGCGATCGACTGAATGGATATCGTCAAAACCCGCCCGGAAGGCGGGTTTTCGCTTTCTGGGCGTTCGAGGGAGAGCCTGGAAATGCAGACAGCGAAATCATTTCATGCGACCGCATCGGACGATGCCGTGTTGCTCCACATGGTATGCGGCAAGATCGCGTCTGGAAAATCGACGCTCGTCGCGCCGGCTGCGACGGAAGGGCTGAACATCGTGGCTTATGACGAAGCCGGTTCCGTCAGGCTGTCTTCGTAACGGTGCGGCAGCATGGAGAACATCGAATATCCATCTGAAACACTCGATCTGCCGATGGTGCAGGTTCCCGCCGGGACCATCGCATTGAGAGACGACCGGATCGGCCGCACCTGGTGCGTCGAATTGCAACGCTTTGCGATTGGCCGCTATCCGGTGACGCAGGCGCAATATGCGGCGGTAACGGGGCTATCGCCGTCGTCGCATGGCGGAGCGCATTGCCCGGTGGAAAACGTGTCGTGGATCGATGCCGTCCGGTTCTGCAACCGGCTGTCGACGGCCGACGGTCTGCCTTGCGTTTACGAAATCGGCGAAGACGGCACAGGTGCCTCCCCGATTCCGGGCAGCAACGGCTACCGGCTGCCCACCGAAGCGGAGTGGGAGTACGCATGCCGCGCGGGAACGCAGGGCGCGAGGTATGGCGAACTCGATGCCATCGCGTGGTACCGGGACAATTCCGGCGGCCGCACGCACGACGTCGGCCGGAAACAACCCAATGGCTGGGGGCTGCACGACATGCTGGGCAACGTGTGGGAGTGGTGCGTGGATCAGTACGACCCGGCGGTCTACGGTTCGTATCGCGTGTTTCGCGGCGGGGGCTGGGCCGATGTCGAACGGGGCTGCCTTGCGACGAATCGCCGTCGCAGTCATCCGACCTTTGCAATCGACGATCTCGGGTTTCGCGTGGCGCGGTCGCTCGATGCGGGGGATGGGCGACTCGCGCCCGCGGTGCGTGGATCGCCCGGAGATTGACGGCGCTTGCCGCGTTGCGTCGCCCCCTTTGCCGACAGAGGGCGCCCGGCGCACAATACCCCCGGAAATCTCTTCGGAGGCTGCCCGACATGACCAGGTTCGTGCCCGATGGATGGCACACCGTCACGCCCCGGATCGTCGTGCCGGATCCGCACAATCTGATCGGATTCATCCGGACGGTTTTTCATGCGCAGGGCGAATACCGCCCGGGCTTGCCTGCGGAAATCCGGATCGGTGATTCCGTGTTGATGATCAGCGGGGAAGACGGCCTGCGTGAGCCGATGCCGGCATTTCTGTACGTGTATGTCGAGGATGCCGACCTGACCTATCGGCGGGCGCTTGCAGCACACGCGACGCCGCTCGAAGCCCCGGCCGACATGCCGTACGGCGACAGGCGGGCGATGGTGAAGGATCCGTGGGGGAATCTTTGGCAGATTGCCACGCATCTGCGCGACCTCTCGACCGACGAGATCCGTTCAAGGCTGGCCAACGGCGGCTAGTTGCCCGTCGAGGCGCGTCGAGCGACTCGAAGGCGTCGGGTGCCGCACGACGCTCGCGGAAATCCGCCGACGCGATCATTGGCACTGCTGGGGGCGAAAATCGGGCGCATTCATCCCCACGCCCCTGTCGCAATCGTCAAGATTCACGTCGCGTATCAGTAAAACCTCCCCGTTCCCGCCGCCGTTAACCCGTTCGCAGCCCATGCGCCCCGTGTTGCGACACTGCGCGCGTCTTTCGTGATCCGGAATCCACATCCGCCGCTGGCCGCGCCCGGCCGGCGCAAGGGAACGTCATGCGAAAACAACTCACTATCCGTGGTGGTCTCGTCGCGACCATCGCCGGCTATACCGTGCTGCTCGTGCTGGTGGTCGGCGCAAGCATCGCGGCCCTCTATATGGGCAACAGTTCGCTCGAGGCGATGTACCGCGACGACACCGCGTCGCTGCTGCACCTGAAGACCAGCTCCGAGCGCATGCTCGTGATGCGCGAACGCATGAGCGACGTCGCGCAGATCATCAGCGCCGGCCACTCGGGCAAGGAAGAGATCGCGAAACTCCGCACGCTTCTCAAGCAGAGCAACGACGAACTGGATGCCTATGCGGGCCTGCACGCGCGCAACGCCGACGAGCAGGCGCTCTTCGACACGCTCCAAAATCGCCGTCGGGCGTTGCTCGACGGCGTGTTCCTGAAGGCCCTCTCGCAACTCGACGCCGACGACGGTTTCGGCTTCCTCGACACGCAGCGTACCGCGCCGCCCGCGCTGTTCGCCGCCTATCAGGAGGCGATCGATGCGCTCGAGGCGTTCCAGGTCGCGCGCGAAAAGGCGCGCTACGACGCGGCCGGCGTGCAGTTCCACCGGATCGTGTGGGGGATGGCGGCGGTCGCGGCCTTCGCACTCGTCGTCGGCTTCTTGGCGCAGCGCGTGCTCGCGAAGGCGATCATCGAGCCGATCAAGCTCGCGGTCGGCCAGTTCGAGAAGATCTCGAAAGGCGACCTGACCGGAACGGTCGTCGTGCCCGGCGAGAACGAGATGGCCTATCTGCTGCATGCGCTGAAGCGGATGCAGGACGGCCTCGTCGTCACCGTGAACCAGGTGCGCGCGAGCACGGAGACGATCGTCGGCGACGTCCGCACGATTGCGAGCGGCAACGTCGACCTGTCGGCGCGCACCGAGCAGCAGGCCGTCTCGCTGCAACAGGCGGCGGCGAGCGTCGAGCAACTGACGGCGGCCGTGCGCCAGAACGCTGACAACGCACGCGATGCACGCACCTATGTCGAAGGCGCGTCCGGCATCGCGTCGCGCGGCGGCGAGGCGATGCAGCGCGTGGTCGAGACGATGTCGGCGATTTCGCTCAGTTCCACGCGGATCTCCGGGATCGTCGGCGTGATCGAAAGCATCGCATTCCAGACCAACATCCTTGCGTTGAACGCTGCCGTCGAAGCCGCGCGCGCCGGCGAGCAGGGGCGCGGCTTCGCGGTCGTCGCGACGGAAGTGCGCGGCCTCGCGCAGCGCTGCGCGTCGGCGGCGAAGGAGATCCGCGAACTGATCGGCCATTCCGCGCAGCGTGTCGAAGACGGCAGCGGCCTCGTCGCACTGGCCGGCTCGGCGATGGCCGAACTCGTCGCGGCGGTCGAGCGCGTCAACATGATCATGAGCGAAACCGGCCAGGCGTTCGAGGAGCAGGCGTCGGGCATCGAGCAGGTGAACGCCGCGGTCATCCAGATGGAGCAGACGATGCAGCGCAATGCCGCGCTGGTCGAGGAGGCCGCGGCCGCGGCGCTGTCGCTCGACGAACAGGGCGCGCGGCTGAGTGCGGCGGTTGCGCAATTCCGTCTGCGTGACGAGGCGCTCGCCTGATGCATCGATGTCGGCGCCGGAGCGGGATCGTCGGGCAGGACGGGTGTCCCACACGGTGCATCGGTGTCGACACGGCACGTTTCCGGTGCGGACTTCGTGACTGCCGACGTCGATGCGATCGATGCGCCGGCGCCGGTGAAGCACACAATCTGACGATCGCCGAACCCGATGCGACGCTGTCTGCGTGCAGGGCCCGCGAGGCAGCACCGCGTCGCCGCGATCCTTGCCGGTAAAGGCGGACGGGCAATTTCTCCGACGTTCTCCACAGGGTTATGCACGGAAATTGTGGATAACTCGAGGTGGATGAACGACAGTTGAAATTCCCGCGCGCGCGTGCCGCAATGCGACATCACATACTGCGAATTGCTTTGCTGGATTGATCGTTTAGTGGCGGTCGCGGAAGGGAATAGCATGAAGCTCCCTCCCGATTGGCCGCCGTGTGCGTGGCCAGTCATTGCGACCGTATCGGCCCGACATGACGACACTGAACGACTATCTCGAACAAAAGCGTGACGCCTGGCTCGCGAAAAAGGAAGCCGCGCGCAGCAATCCGGAACTCAAGGCCACCCCGCTGAAAGCGACCGTGCGCGCGCTGGGCCGCAGCGGCGTGCGGGAGATCCGCATTCGCGATTTCCAGGTGATCAGCGACAGCCCGCCCGATTTCGCGGGCTACAACCTCGGGCCGGCATCGCCGGAGCTGCAGCTCGGCGTGCTGGGCAGTTGCCTGACGCACATCACGCTGATTCAGGCCGCGGAGCGCGGCCTGAAAATCGACTCGATCGAGGTCGAAGTGACCGGCGACCAGCATCCACTCGCGCAGCAACCGGGTTTCGAGCATGTGCCGGTGTTCCCGCATAACCTCCGCTACACCCTCGATATCGTCTCGCCCGAACCGCCGGAATCGATTCGTGCACTGCATCAGGCAGTCGAGGCCGTATGCCCGATCTTCAACCTGCTGCGACTGCCGCAGACGATCGACGGCGAGTTGCGGCATACGCACGGTTGAAGTGCGCCGGTGCACCGGTACGTTGCAGCCTGTCACGCCGCTACGGGGTGAGCGGGCGCGCGATTTTCCGCGCACCGATCGATCGTGGTTCCGGTGCGACTGCGATTCCTGTCGTACCCGTATCCGATGACGGAAGCGTCATGCCGGCGCTGAACGCGTGCCGAGTCGAGGCCGGGCGACGCCGGTCGTGAATCGGCCGGCGCGAAGTCAGGCTTCGGAGGCCTGAAGGTCGTGCGTTCGGCGCTTCGTCTCGTCGGCACGATCCTGAAGCTGCTGGAATGCGTCCAGCAGCCGTGCGCGCAGCACGGCCAGCGCCGGGTCGCGTCGATCGCGCGGCCGGACGACCCCGACGTGGATCTCGTCGTCGATGCGGCCCGGGTTGGGCGCGAGCATCAGCACGCGATCGCCGAGATACAGCGCTTCGTCGAGATCGTGCGTGACGACGATCGCGGCCGTCCGGTGCCGCTCGACGACATCGAGCAGCAGCGACTGCAACCGCATCCGGGTGATCGCATCGACCGCGCTGAACGGTTCGTCGAGCAGCAGCAGGTCCGGCTCGCCGAACAGCCCGCGCGCGATCGCCGCGCGCTGCGCCATCCCGCCCGACAACGTGGCCGGCAGCTGCCGGGCGACCCCGGCCAGGCCGACTTCGTCGAGCAGCCGGGCGACGGCCGGCTCGCGCCCGCCGCGCGGGCCGGCCGCAAAGCCGACGTTGTCCGCGATCGACAGCCACGGCAGCAGTCGCGGCTCCTGGAAGATCACGCCCGCACGCGGGGAGGGGCCGTCGAGCGCGACGCCGCCCAGCTTCACGCTGCCGCGGAAATCGGTGTCGAGGCCGGCGACGATCCGCAGCAGCGTGCTCTTGCCGCAACCGCTCGGGCCGACCACGCAGACGATCTCGCCGCGCGCAACCTGCAGCGGGACGTCGGCGAGGATCGTGCGATCGCCGTAAAGCTTGCGGGTGATGCGCAGGTCGAGCAGCGGTGTCGCGGTGCTCGCCGCCGTGGGTGCAGAAGAACGCGTGCTCATGCCGACCCTTTGCGTGGCGTGTGGTCGTAGGCGTCGCGCCAGCCGAGCCAGTGCGACTCGATGCGCGCCATCGCGCCGTCGGTCAGCTTGCCGAGCAACGCCAGCAGCAGGATCGCCCCGAACACGAGATCCGGGCGGCCGGTTTCGCGGCCGTCGCTCAACAGGAAGCCGAGCCCGCGCGTGGCCGCGATCAGCTCCGCGGCGACCATGAACATCCACGCGAGACTGAGACCGGTGCGCAAGCCGGTGACGATCTGCGGCAGCGCGGCCGGCAGCAGGATGCGACGGAACAGCGCGAACGGGCCGAGCCGGTACACCGCGCCGAGTTCGACGAGCTTGCGGTCGACGTCGCGAATGCCGGCGACCACCGCGAGGTGCACCGGGAAGAAGGCGCCGATGGCGATCAGCGTGATCTTCGGTGCTTCGTCGATGCCGAGCCACAGCAGCAACACCGGCACCCACGCGAGCGATGGAATCGCGCGCAGCGCCTGGAACGTCGGTTCGAACAGCGCGTCGATCCGGCGGCTCAGGCCCATCGCGGCGCCGACGACGAGCGCCAAGCCGGCGCCCGCCGCAAACCCCGCCGCGACCCGCAGCGTACTCGCGCCGACATGACGCGCCACGCGCGTGATGCCCAGGCGGGCGAGCGTGTCGAGAATTTCGCTCGGCGCCGGGACGAGATGGTTCGGCAGCCAGCCCTGCCGCACGACCACCTCCAGCAACGCGAGCGCCGCGAACGGCAGCGCGAGGCCCGCGATCCGCCACCGGCGAAGCGGGTCGCGCCGGCCGGCGGGCGGCGAAGCGGGGCGGCGAGGCGCGAGGGCGTCGTCGCGGGCGGCGGTGTCGGGCATGGTCGGCAGTTTCAGCGCGATGCGTCGACGAGCGGGCGCGCGAACGACGGATCGATCAGCGTATCGACGATCTTCGCGGGATCGACGCCGGGCTTGGTCAGCTGCTCGGACGTCAGCACGGGGGCGGCCGCCTTCAGCGCCGCGCGCTGGGTATCACCCGGAACGGGATCGCTGAAATCGTTGCGCTGCAGTTGCAGTTTCGCCACCGGCAGCGACACCTTCGATTCGTCGGCGACGATCTGCGCGGTGTCGGCCGGATGCGCGACGATCCACTGGCGTGCGCGATCGTAGACCTTCAGTACGCGCGTGACTGCCTGCGGGTACTGGCTGGCGAACGCGTCGCGAACGTTCAGGAAGCCATAGGTGTTGAATGCGACGTTGCGATAGAGCAGGCGCGCGCCGTCATCGAGCTGCGCCGCGGCCATGTGCGGATCGAGGCCGGCCCACGCATCGACCTGGCCGTTCGCGAGCGCGGTGCGCCCGTCCGGATGCTGCAGGTTGACGATCTCGACATCGTCGCGGGTCAGGCCGACCGTGTGCAGCGCGCGAAGCGTGAACAGGAACGGATCGGTGCCGCGCGTCGCCGCGATTTTCTTGCCCTTCAGGTCGGTGAGCGAGCGGATCGGCGAATCCTTGCGGACCACCAGCGCGGTCCACTCGGGACGGGAGAACACGTAGACCGTATGGATCGGGTTGCCGTTCGCACGCGCGAGCACCGACGCGAGGCCCGCGGCGGAACCGAAATCGACCGCACCGCTGTTCAGGTATTCGAGCGCACGATTGCTGCCCAGGCTCAGCACCCAGCGAATCGACGTGCGGTCGGCCTTGAATTCGTCTTCGAGCCAGCCGAAGTGGCGAATCACCAGGCTCTCCGGCGAGTAGTACGCGTAGTCGACGCGGATCTCCGCGGGCGTCGCGGCGCGTGCGTGCACCGAAACGAGGCTGGCGAACGCGGCAACGACGAGGGCCGCGGATTGCCACGCGCGGGACCAGGACAGCTTCATCGGGGATTCTCCGGAAGGGCGGCAACGCGCCGCGAACAGGCAGGGTGACCGGTTAATGTAACGAAGCATCGGCGATCCGCGAACGAAGAAATCCGCGATTGAACATGCACGCTGCTGCTAAGCGCGGACGCCGGGCAACTTAATGACGCGGGCCGATTAATTTATCGGTTTATATCGCTTGGGATAACCGGAACGGGAGAACAGAATGCGTGCTGCCGGAACGTGATGGCGTGGCGTGTCGAGCGGTGCCTGGCTGCACACGGCCTCTGTCGATCGCGAAGCAATACGTGCGACTTCCGGCTCCATGCGGACCTCGCCGGTCATTCGGCGAAAAACTAAGGAATGCGATGAGTTCGATCGATCTGAACGCCGTCACCCCGGTTTCCTCACCCATTCGTTCGGCCAGCGACGTCGCGCGACTCATCAACACGGTGGACAGCTCGGTCAGCCATGCCCGAATGATCGTGCTGCTGGCGCTCGGCGGCGTGTTTCTCGATGCGTACGACCTGACGACGCTGTCCTACGGGATCGACGACGTGGCGCGCGAGTTCGGCCTGACACCGGCGCTGACCGGGCTGGTCGGGTCGGCGATCATGATCGGCACGATCTTCGGCAGCCTGATCGGCGGATGGCTGACCGACAAGATCGGCCGCTATCAGGTGTTCATGGCCGACATGCTGTTTTTCGTGGTCGCGGCGATCGCGGCCGGGCTCGCGCCGAACGTCTGGGTGCTGATCGGCGCGCGCTTCGTGATGGGACTCGGTGTCGGCATCGACCTGCCCGTCGCGATGGCGTTTCTTGCGGAATTCTCGAAGTTCAACGGGCGCGGCAACAAGGCATCGCGGCTCGCGGCGTGGTGCCCGATGTGGTACGTGGCGTCGTCGGCCTGCTTCCTGCTGATCTTCGGGCTGTATTTCCTGCTGCCCGCCGAGCATGCGGGATGGCTGTGGCGCGCGTCGCTGATCTTCGGCGCGGTGCCGGCCCTCGTCATCATCCTGTTCCGGAACCGGTTCATGAACGAATCGCCGCTGTGGGCCGCGAACCAGGGTGACCTGGCCAACGCCGCGCGGATTCTGCGCGAGTCGTACGGGATTCATGCACACGAAGCGGAGGACGCCCGACGCGCGCCGAGCCAGCCGCCCGTGCGCATTCGCGTGCTGTTCCAGCGCCCGTACCAGGGGCGCACGATCGTCGCCAGCGTGATGAACCTGTGCATTCCGTTCGAATACACGGCGATCGCGTTCTTCCTGCCGTCGATCCTGTCGCAGTTTCTCGGCGCGGGCGTGTTCGAAACGATCGCGGCGTCGCTGGCGCTGAACGTGCTGTTTGCGTTCACCGGTGGCTTGCTGGGCATGCGTCTCGCCCATCGCCATGCGTCGCGGCATGTCGCGATCGCCGGGTTCGCGCTGCAGTTCGTCGCGCTCGTGGCGCTCGCGCTGGCAGGGCATCCGCATGGCGCACTCGCGATCGGCTTCGTGCTGCTGATGCTCGGCACCTGGCTGTTCGCCGAAGGGTTCGGGCCAGGTGCGCAGATGATGATCTATCCGACGCTGTCGTATCCGGCGGCGATTCGCGGCACGGGCGTCGGCTTCGGGCGTTCGCTGTGCGGCATCGGTCAGGCGCTCGCGCTGTTCGTGCTGCCGATCCTGCAGGCGCGGCTCGGCACGGACATGTTCTGGGTCGTCGCGATCAGCGCCGCCACGCCGATCGTGTTCCTGTTGATCGTGCGTTACGAGCCGACGGCGCGTGACATCGACGACGAGGAAGGCATTGCCTGAACGCGACCGGGAGCGCAACCACCGGTTTCCCGCATCCCGGAATCGGAACAAGTGGATCGCGACTGCACGCAACCTGTTCATGCCACCGGCAACGCGCGAAGGATCTGGTCGACGCATTGCTCGACGGACTTGAACGCTGTATCGATCTGCAGGTGCGGGCGGTCCCACGCGTTGTAATCGCGATCAACGACGTCCTGCCATGTGGGCAACACGAGCCCCGCAATGGTGGACTGCCGTGTTTCGACACGCTGTCGATGCTGCTGCCGATCGGAACATACGATCTCGATTTCGAATACGGGAACACCGATGCGCGCCGCGATGTTCCTGAATGCGTTTCGCGTCACCTCGAGCGGGTTGACGGAATCCGCGACGACGGTTGTTCCGATCGCCAGATTGTCTGCCGCCACGCTGTAGCAGACCGCATAGCCGGCTCCGCCAATTTCAGCGCCTTCGTCCAGAACGCCCGAAGTCCGGATCGCTTGCTCGATGGAGTCGACGCGCAGATAGACCGCCTGCAGGCGAACGGCAAGTCGGCTCGCGAGCGTACTTTTCCCGGTGCCGGGCAAGCCGCTGAAAGTGATCAACATGTGCTTGCCCTTTCTTGTCGACGTGCGTGGGTCCAAGCCGACTTCCCGGCCAACGCCGTCGTTTTGCATCAGGCCTCAAATGCACACCGGACGGAGGAGAATGCTCGCTCGCGCGGCGTGCCGGGCGAGCGGCCCGGTGCACTGGTCAGCCGGGCGTCATGAAGCCGGCCCGCACGCGGGCCGACCCGGCGTCACATCGAAGTCACGCGTAGGCAGCCACCTGCTCGGCATCGCGCTTGACCTGCTCGATGTCGCGATACTGCGCGGCCGGATGTTCGTCCGGCAGCCGCGCCGACCCGCCGAACAGCTTCTCGCGCAGCGTACCCGGCGCATAGCCGGTCGGATACACGCCGCGCCGCTGCAGTTCGGGGACGAGATAACGCACGACATCCTCGAAGGTTTCGTGCGCCACCGCATACGCGAGGTTGAAGCCATCCACGTCGGTGGCGGCGACCCATTCCTGCAGGATGTCCGCGACGGTCGCGGCCGAGCCGACGAACACCGGGCCCAGGCCGCCGATGCCGCCCCAGGCCGCCAGTTCCTCGATCGTCCATGCGGTGTCGCCGCCCGCGAGATGCTCGACCGCCGACACGATCGCATTCGTTTCGACGCGGCGGACGGGATCGTTCGGTGCGTACTGGCCGAAGTCGATGCCGGTCCAGCCGGACATGAACACCAGCGAACCGTCGTACGACACGTACTTGCGGTATTCGTCGAACTTGGCCTGCGCCTTCTCGTCGGTTTCGTCGACGATCACGGTGACGAGGTTGTAGATCAGGACCTTGCTTGCGTCGCGCCCGGCGGCCGTGGCCTGCGCGCGCACGTCGGCCACGTAGCGCGCGAGCTGCGGGCGGGTCGGCGCGGCGACGAACACGCATTCCGCGTGCTGCGCGGCGAACGCCTTGCCGGGGCCGGACGCACCGGCCTGGAACAGCACCGGCGTGCGCTGCGGAGACGGTTCGCACAGGTGGTAGCCGGGCACGTCGAAGAAGCGGCCCTTGTGGCCGATCTCGTGCACTTTCTCCGGATGCGTGAACACGCGGCCGTCGCGATCGCGCACGACCGCACCGTCTTCCCAACTGCCTTCGAACAGCTTGTACAGCACCTCGACGTATTCCGCTGCGACCGCGTAGCGATCGTCGTGGGTACGCAGGCCGTTGTCGCCGACGTTCTTCGCGCCGCTTTCAAGGTAGGACGTGACGATATTCCACGCGAGCCGGCCCTTCGTGTGATGGTCGGCGGTCGACAGCCGGCGCGCGAACGTGTACGGGTGCTCGAAGGTCGTCGACGCGGTGATGCCGATGCCGAGATGTTCGGTCGCCATCGCGATCGGCGCGGCGAGCTGCAGCGGATCGTTGACCGGGATCTGTGCGGCCTGGTGCAGCGCGTGGTAGTTGCTGCCCTTGTAGACGTCGTAGTAGCCGATCACGTCCGCGATGAAGATCGCGTCGAAAATCCCGCGTTCGAGCACACGGGCGAGGTCGGTCCAGTAGTCGAGATCCTTGTACTGCCACGAGCGGTCGCGCGGATGGGCCCACAGCCCGGGCGACTGGTGGCCGACGCAATTCATCTCGAATGCGTTGAAGCGGATGGTCTTGCTCATTGGGCGGCTCCCGTCTCTGCGTGTGTGTTCGTGCTCGCACCCGGGCCGTTGCCGATCTGCCAGACGAACGGCGGCGTGCGCCCGTTGATGATCCAGTCGCCGACGATCCGCGCCTTGTAGACGAGCGGATTGTGCGACGACACGGTGCGCGCGTTGCGCCAGTGACGATCGAGCGCCGTCGTGCTGCGGGTCGCCGACGCGCCGAGCGCGTCGAACAGGCGCGTCGCCGCGCGCAGCACGAGTTCCGACACGACGAGCTGGCTTTGCGCGGATTCGATCTCGGCCGCGACGTTCGCATCGTGCTCGGCCGCCTCATCGCCGCCGAAGTGCGCTTCGTAGGCCTGTTGCAGCGGCTGCGCGGCGCGCAGCGCGAGCGCGTCGGCCGCATAGGCCCACGACGCGATCTCGCCGATCACCTGCTGCAGCTGCGCGTCGTCGGCCGCGCGCGGGGCGTTGCCGTGGCTGTACACGCGGGTGCGGCGGCGCACCAGGTCGCCCGCGTCGCGCACGATCGCGTGGCCGATGCCGGCCAGCGTCGCGACGTGGAAGAGCTGGTAGAACGCCGTCTGGTATTTGAAGCGTCGTGCGAAGTCGATCACGTCCCGTGCGTCGACCGCCGCATCTTCGAAGCGCGTGGTGCCGCTGCCGGTCGTCGTCTGGCCGAAGCCGTCCCAGTCGTCTTCACGGATCACGCCGGGTTGCGCGGTCGAGACGGCGACGATCACGTCGCTGCCGTCGTCCGCGCGTTGCGCGAACACGTCGATCCAGTCGGCGAACAGGCTGCCGGTGCTGTAGAACTTCCGGCCGTTCAGCACGAGCCGGCCGTTCTTTTCGGATACCTTCGTGATGGTCTGGCCGAGCGCCACGTCGCCGGTTTCAGTCCACGCATTGCCGACGAGCTGGCCGCTCGCGAAGCGGTCGAACCAGGTCTGGCGATCGGCGCCGGGCGGCGCGTTCAGCCAGTCCTCGACGAATGCGAAGTGCCCGCGCAACGCCTGCGGCAGATTGGAATCGGCGGCGGCGAGTTCGGTCAGCAGCCGGAACAGCTGCGGCAGCGACGCGCCGGCGCCGCCATCGCGCACCGGCAGCCGCACGGCGCCGAAGCCCGCGGCTTTCAGCCAGCCGATCGCCTCGTGCGGCAGCTCGCGGCGGCGTTCGCGTTCCGCGGTGCCGGCTGCGATGCGTTCGAAGATCGGCCTGAAGCGGCTGGCAAGCGCGTCATAGTCGGTGCCGATGGAAAGTTCGGTTGCTGCGGGAGAGGAAGTCATGCAGAGATCCTTGAAAGGCGGGGCCGTCGATGCCGGCAGGCCAGTATAGGAAGCACACTGCGGACGATCCAATAACGGATTCGTACATCGTTATCGTCATCGGGCATTACGCGGGCGAGGCGGCGCGGCGTCGATGCGGAGGCGTCGATATCGTCGCTGACGCGTGGTTCACCGCGGGCCGCACACTGCATCGTTTGTCATGCGAAGGAATATCGTTGTGCGAATCGCTCGGTTTTCCGGCGTGCGGCGCGCTGCTAGATTGAACGTTTCCGTCAATCAGCAGGAGAGCCCGATGTCAGAGACGAGCGCCACGATCCAGGAACGGCCGGCCGAAACGCAACCGCAGGCGGCCCGCGTGATCGCCGACGACGCGCAGGCCATCGCCGCCGCGCATGCACTTGCGCAGCGGCTCGCGGAAGGGGCGGCCGAGCGCGACCGGGAGCGCCGGCTGCCGCGTGACGAGATCGAATGGTTCTCGCAGTCGGGGCTGTGGGCCATCACCGTGCCGAAGGCCTACGGCGGCGCGGGCGTGTCGCACGTGACGCTGACGGAGGTGGTGAAGATCGTCGCGTCGGCCGATCCGTCGCTCGGGCAGTTGCCGCAGAATCATTTCGGGCTGGTCGATGTGATCGCGCTGACCGGCACCGACGCGCAGAAGCGCCACCTGTTCTCGGAAGTGCTGAGCGGCAAGCGGTTCGGCAACGGCTTTTCGGAGAAGGGCACGAAGCACGTGCTCGACCTGAAGACGCGCGTGCGCCGGGACGGCGACGACTATGTCGTCGACGGCACCAAGTTCTATTCGACCGGCGCGCTGTTCGCGCATTACGTGCCGGTGCTCGGCCTCGACGACGAGCGCCGCGCGTGGCTCGCGTACATTCGCCAGCCCACGCCTGGGCTGACCGTGATCGACGACTGGTCGGGGTTCGGGCAGCGAACCACCGCGAGCGGCACCGTCGTGCTCGACAACGTGCGTGTGCCGGCGTCGCACGTGCTGCCGGCCCAGCGCGTGTCGGATCTGCCGACGCTGAACGGGCCGCTGTCGCAGATCATCCAGGCCGCGATCGACGCGGGCATCGCGAAGGCCGCGCTCGACGATACGCTGGCGTTCGTGCGCACGCGCACGCGGCCGTGGGTCGACAGCGGTGTCGAGCGGGCGGCCGACGATCCGCTGACGATCCGCGAGATCGGCCATCTGCATATCCAGCTGCACGCAGCGGAGGCGCTGCTCGAGCGCGCGGCACGTACGCTCGACGAGATCGCGGCGCGCGGCGACGTGACCGAGGACGATGTCGCACGCGCGTCCGTGGCGGTGGGCGAGGCGAAGGTGCTGACGACGGAAGTCGCACTGCTCGCGGGCGAGAAGCTGTTCGAGCTGGCCGGTACGCAGTCGACGCTGGCCGAGCACAACCTCGACCGGCACTGGCGCAATGCACGCACGCATACGCTGCACGATCCGGTGCGGTGGAAATATCACCTCGTCGGCAACTACTACCTGAACGGCGTGCGGCCGGCGCGCCATGCGTGGAATTGAACGCGTGGCGATCGTGGTGTCATGGCTTGGTGATGGGTGAGCGTGTCGCCACGGTCGAACGCATCCGCGCGATTACGGGCGAACGCGGCAATGCACTTCGTCGAAGTGCAATTGCCGGGTATCGGGCAAATGAATGCGGGATGGAACGTGTCATTGCCCCGGCGCGGCGACACCACGAAGCAGCCGCATCCGCTGCATGAGCCGGATTACTGAGGCGATTCCGGCAACGTGTACTCGAAGCGGTACGAATGCAGGCCGTTGTCGATGGTGATGATCATCGAGCCCGCGAGCCCCAGCAATTCTCCCGTGCCTGAATCGGGCACGACGGTGATCGACTGCTGCGGCTGTCCGCGCGTCATGGCGGAGCTGTGCTGCAGGACAAAGCTGCCTTGCCGGCCGCCCAGCGTGCCTTGCACGGTTTCCATCGCCACATAGCCGGCGGAGCCCTGGATGCTGCTTCGAAACGCGAGCATTTCGCCGTGACTGACGGCTTCGAGGTCGCCGTGATACTGCTTGTCGAGCGACATGCGGCCGAGCCCGGTCTGTTCCGCGACGGGACTCAGGGATTCCGGATTCAGCTTCACTTCAAACGGACCATTGGCCACCCGCGTCATTGCAGCGCTCCTCGTCGAATTGGCAACCCGCACTATAAACCAACCGGGTTCTGCTGGCGGTGGCAGTTTGCCTGATATGCCGGAATCGAGGGCGGATCGTCTGCCATGCGGCGCTTGCGGCGATAATCGGCATCCCGACCTCGACCGCTCTCCCCGATGACGCTCCCCCCGTTCGCACCCTTTCAGGATCTGGCCAACGCGTTGCTGGTGCACTGGCGCGATGCCAATGGCGATGGCTCGCACGACACGTCGCATCTGCAACGCGTGTGGAAGAACGCGGCCGCGATCCACGCGAAGGAGGGCGGAGACGCCGAAGTGCTGTTTGCGGCGACACTGCTGCACGACTGCGTGGCGGTGGAGAAAGATTCCCCGCTTCGCGCGCAGGCATCGCGGCTGTCGGCGGAAAAGGCCCGGCAGGTGCTGAAGTCGCTGGATTGGCCGGACGCGAAGCGCGACGCCGTTGCGCATGCGGTCGAGGCGCACAGTTTCTCGGCCCGTATCGCGCCGAAGACGCTGGAAGCCAAGGTGCTGCAGGATGCCGACCGGCTCGATGCGATCGGCATGGTGGGCGTCGCGCGGTGCTTTTACGTCGCGGGCCGGATGGGCAGCGCGTTGTATGACCCGGTCGATCCGCATGCATCGGCGCGGGAACTCGACGACAAGCGATTCGCGATCGATCACTTCCGCACGAAACTGCTGCGGCTTTCAACCGGTTTCCAGACCGTCACGGGTACGCGTATGGCGATCGTTCGCCGTGATCGATTGCAGCGCTTTCTCGACGAGTTTTCCGACGAGATCTGATCGTGGCGATGCGGCCTTCAGATACCGCCGTTGTCTGACGCGCACGGCTCGATGCGGGTGATGGTCGTGTCGACACGAGTGATCATCCGGCTCTGCCCGCGAAACCTCCGTTGCATTGAAACGCGCGACTTCGAACTTGGCGGAGACTCAACGGTTCCATTGTTTCGACTCGTCTCGACCGCGTCGGTGCGGAAGTCGATGCTTCAATCGTCACCTACCTGATAAAGCGCGTTCACCTGTACCAACGCTTCGAGGAATTCATCCTTGAGCGCCTGCGGCCCGAGGATTTTCACGTGTGCGCCGAACCCCAGCAGTTTCCGCGCGCCGTGCTCGATCGATTCGATCGGCATCAGGAACGCTTTCCATCCGGGCGGCACTTCCGCGCTGCCTGCCTCCTGCTCCGCAGGTTCGGCCTTGATCCGCGCGTTGGCCAGCCAGGTTTCGCCGCGCGGCGACACGGCGACATGGGCGGTGAGCCGATCGAGCTCGGCTTCGTACCGGCTCATCGCGTCGCGCCAGTGCGTCGCGAGGTCGAATCGCGCGGGACGCTTGAAGCGGCGGCGCGATGCATCGAGTTCGAGGATATTCGCGAGCCGGAACGTGAGTGCGCCGGGCTTGCCGACCACCCTGGCAACCAGGTACCACGCGCCGCCCTTGAGCACCAGGCCGAGCGGCTCGAGTTCGCGGCGGGACACGCCGCTCCAGCTCTGGTATGTCACGTCGATACGGTACGAACCCCACACCGCATCGGCCACTTCGCGCAGGAATGCCGGCGTTTCCTGCGCGCGGTACCAGTCGACGGTGTCGACGTGCAGCCGGCTGGCGACGCGATCGGCGTGTTCGCGCGAGCCGGGCGGCAGGCTCGCGATCATCTTCAGCCGCGCGGAAGTCGCCATGCCGTCGAGGCCCAGTTCTCTCGCCGGCCCGGGCAAGCCCGCCAGAATCAGCGCGTGCGCTTCGTGCTCGGTGAGCCCGGTGAGATCGGTACGCCAGCCGTCGCTCAACTGAAAGCCGCCGTTGCGGCCGCGATCGCCCCAGATCGGCACGCCGGCCGTGGAGAGCTGGTCGATGTCGCGCAGGATCGTGCGCTCGGATACTTCCAGCGCTTCGGCGAGCGCCGGCGCGGTCATCCGGCCGCGCGCCTGCAGCATCATCATGATCGACAACAGTCGGCTCGCTTTCATGAGCGACACGTTACCTCAAATACCTGACATGAGGTGTCATGTTTTCGGGCTTATGCTTGGCCGTATTCCCGATCCGTTCCAGCGACGCGGGTTACGCATCACGACATCACAGAGGATCAAACGATGAAGATCATTTCCGGGCCGCTGAGCATGTTCGGGGCGAAGGTCGAGATAGCGGCGCACGAGAAGGGCATCGGTTTCGAGCTGGTGATGGTGCCGTTCAGCCAGCGTCGCGGCTACGACCCCAAACATCCGGATGTGCTGCGCATCAACCCGAAGCGGCAGGTGCCGGTGCTGATCGACGGTGATCTCGAGCTTTTCGATTCCACGCAGATCTTCGAGTATCTCGAGGATCTGCAGCCCGACCCCGCGCTATGGCCGGCGCATCCGGCGGCGCGCGCGATCGCGCGTCAGCTCGAACACTGCAGCGACGAAATCTATTTTCCGCATGTCGTCAGGCTGATGGGGCTGGAGGAGACACCGGACGATCCGGCGGCACAGGCTGCACGCGCCGCAGCGGCTCAATACTATCGGCGCATGGAGCACGTGCTGGCGGATCGCGAGTTTCTGGCCGAATCGTATTCCTACGCCGACATCGCGTTCTACATGGCGCAGTTGTTCGGTGCGCGCAAGGGCGCACCGATGACGGACGAAACGCCCCGCCTGCTCGATTGGCGCGAGCGGATGACGGCGCGTCCCGCCGTGCGCAAGGTCGCCGGTGCGATGGCCGGCTATCTTGCCTCGATCGGAGAAGCGGTTCCTGATTTTCTTCGCGGGCTCGACTAGGGCCTTCGGGCCTCCGGCCTTGCGGAATAGGCGGCCTTCAGCTGAGATGCGAGCGGACGGATTGCCGGGCGTGCACACGTTGGGTGACGGGTGCGGTTGCGTAACCACCGCGAGGTATTGATACGCGGCAAGGACCGTCGCGCGCCCGCCGGGTGGTTTGGCTCCCGCAGGGCAGCGTCGGCCAGTCGCTCGAACGCAATCCGACGTGCCCCTCTACTCGGCGCCTTGACCTTGAAGTTGACTTGAATCTTAGAGTGCTTGCTGACGGCAGTGAGTCAGCGGGCATCGGGTGTTGCCTGCCACGGTCGATCATCGACGAGAGGCGACGAACATGGACAGGCGGTTGACACAGGTCGAATTCGGTCCACACCAGGTCGACGTGCCCGAAGGCGGGTATTACGACCGGTTCCGGATGAACCCCGACCTCGACGAGGTGGCGCGCGATCCCGCGGCGGGGAACATCGACTTTTTCCGTTGGATTCCGAAGCGTCAGGTCGAGTCGCGGGTCGGCCCGACCTGGGCGCCGAATTTCTACTACCGTTCCAGCAGCATTCAGCTGCTGTTCCTGGCGCCGCTCGAACGCCTGCGGACCACGCTGCCGGTGCCGCTCGAGCCGCTGCGCGCGCTCCCCGGGTACGGGCTGGTCGCGCTGACCTTCTTCTCGTATTCGGTATGCGACAACGATCCGTATGACGAAGTGTCGGTCGCGGTGGTGATCCGCCGGCCCGGCGCGACCGGGTCGCACACGCTCGAACTGATCGACTCGATGCGGCGCCGCAGCTTCTTCGCGCACGTGCTCGCGCTGCCCGTCACCACGGAAATCGCGCGGGTGCGTGGCGTGCACGGCTACCAGCTGCCCAAGTGGCTCGCCGACATCGACGTGAACCTCGGCGCCACTGCCCGCGCACGCATTGCCGGCCCGGGCGGGCGGCCGGACCTGAGCCTGAGCGTGCCGATGCCCGGGCTGACGAACGTCGCGTCGCAGTCGCACATGGGCACGTCGACGATGATCAACCGCATCGACGGCGAATGGCACCAGACACTCGTGCAGACGAATGCGCTATCGTTCGCCCAGCGCCTGTTGCCGCGCAACGTCGAGCTCGTGCGGCACGGCGGCCCGCTAAGCCAGCTGCTCGACGGGCTGGGCGCGTCCACCATCCTGCGTCTCGACGTGGTGAAGGACGCGCAACTGGTGCTGAACCTGCCGACCCCGTTGAAGGCCTTCGATGAACCCGGAAAGTCACGCTGACGCCACGCCACTTCGCGGCACGCCCGCGCCGAAGGAATCGCCCATGACCCGTCCGACCCACGATCTCGTCGTATTTGGCGCCACCAGTTTCGTCGGGCAGATCCTCGCCCGCTACCTGTCCGAGTACCTGTCGGGCGCTGGCGAGACGCTGCGCTGGGCCATCGCCGGCCGCTCCGAAGCGAAGCTCAGGCAGGTCCGGGAGACGCTGGGCGCGGCCGGGCAGTCGGTGCCGATCATCGTCGCCGACGCAGCCGACGAAGCGCAGCTTCGCGCGCTCTGCGCGCAGACGCGGGTGGTCGTGTCCACCGTCGGCCCCTATGCGCTTTACGGGGAGCCGCTGGTCAGGGTCTGCGCGGAAACCGGCACCGACTACTGCGATCTCACCGGCGAGACGCACTGGATCAAACGGATGATCGACAGGTACGAGCCCGCGGCCCGGCAATCCGGCGCGCGCATCGTCCATTGCTGCGGCTTCGATTCGGTGCCGTCGGACATGGGCGTGTTCTTCCTGCAGCAACAGGCGCGGCAGCAGTGGGGCGTACCGGCCACGCAGGTGAAGATGCGGGTGAAGACATTGAAGGGCGGCGCGTCGGGCGGCACGGTGGCGAGCGTGATCAACGTCGTCCGGGAAGCCGCGGCCGATCCCGCGTTGCGTCGCGAACTGCTCGATCCTTATTCACTGTGTCCGAACGGGCATGGCTTCACGATGCGCCAGCATGCGGTGCGATCGGCCGCATTCGATCGCGACTTCGACGCATGGATCGCGCCCTTCGTGATGGCGGCGATCAACGAGCGTGTCGTGCATCGCTCCAATGCGCTTGCCGGCAACGCGTACGGCAGCCGCTTCACGTATGACGAAGCGGTGATGACGGGCACGGGCCTCAAGGGCCGCCTGAGCGCGGTGGCGATGGTGGCGGGCCTCGGTGCGTTCATGGTGGGTGTCGTCATCCAGCCGGTGCGCAGCGTGATGGAGCGCTTCCTGCTGCCGAAACCCGGCGAGGGGCCGAGCGCCGCGGCGCAGCTGGCCGGCCGCTACGATTTGCGATTCTTCGGCCGCACCGACGACGGGAAGACCTTGCGCGTGAAAGTCACCGGCGACCGCGATCCGGGCTATGGCTCCACCGGCAAGATGCTCGGGCAGGCTGCGATCAGCCTCGCACTCGATTGCACGGGAGACGGCGTCAAGACCGGTCGCGGCGGCGGCTTCTGGACGCCCGCGACGATGTTCGACGCGCGCTACGTCGAGCGCCTGGTGCGCCATGCGGGGTTGCGGTTCGAGGTGATTTGAGCGCGCGTGCCGCCTGGTCGCCATTCGTCGGAAAGCCGTTAAAGATCGGATTGCGAAACAACAATCACAGCAATGCGACGACCTGTTCCGCAGTCGCTTTCGCCGATTGCGGATTCTGGCCGGTCACGAGCCGCCCGTCGACGACGACATTCGACGTGAACGGCAGCAGCGCCTTCTCGTAGCGTGCGCCACGCTGCCGCATCTGCGCCTCGACGTTGTAGGGCACCTTCTTCGCAACGCCGGCCAGGATTTCCTCCACCCACGAATAGCCGGTGATCCGGCGTCCGGCAACCAGCAGCGAGCCGTCCGACAGCGTGGTGTTCAGCAGCCCGCAATAGCCGTGACAGACCGACGACACGACGCCGCCACGCTCGTAGATCTCGCGCGTGAGCCGCTGCAGCCCCGCATCGTCCGGGTAGTCCCACATCACCGCATGGCCGCCGGTGAAGTAGATCGCATCGAAATCGGCCGGATCGATCTCGTCGGGGCGTGCGGTGGTGGCCAGCAGCGCTTCATTGGCCTTGTCGGCGCGCCACGCTTTCGCGGCGGCGTCGGCGTGCGGCCATTTGAGCGAGCGCGGTTCGAGCGGCGACACGCCGCCCTTGGGGCTCACGAGCCGCTGCTCATAGCCCTTCGCCGCGAAGATGTGATGCGCATGGGTCAGCTCGGACAGCCACAGGCCGGTCGGTTGCGACGGATCGGCGTAGTGCGCGACGTTGCTGACGACGTGCAGGATGCGCTTGCTCATGATGCGGTTCCCTTTCATCGGCCATGGGCGGACGTCGTCGACGCGCTGCCGGATTGTCGGATGGCAGTCCTCATACCCACGGCCTCGATACGCTGCCGAGGCAAACCATAACCTTTGAGCGAGGTTGAAGGTCAAGCCCTTTTCGCCTTCGCGGCCCGCGCGGGGCTGGCGGGCAGCACGAGACCGTCCAGCAAGGTGGTCAGCGCATCTTCGATCGCGTGATCGCCGACTTTCTCGCGCACCAGCCGCCCGTCGATCGCCAGCATCGTCAGGCCATGCAGATGCGCCCAGCAGGCCGTCGCCTGCCCGAGCGCGGGGCGCGGACGGATCGTGCCGGCGCGCTGGCCGTGTTCCAGGATGTCGACGACCAGCAGGAACGGCGCCTGCACGCGCGGATCGAGATGGATGTCCGTGGGCTCGCCAGCATCCGCGGCAAACATCAGTCGATAGAGATCCGGATTGCGCTGCCCGAACGCGAGATGGGCGTAAGCGAGCGCGAGCAGCACGTCCGGTGCGTCCGCCGCGGGATCGACGGACGCCTTGAGGTCTTCGTGCAGGCGATCGAAGCCGATCAGCGCGAGCTCGTGCAGCAACGCGGCCTTGTCCGGGAAATGCCGGTACGGCGCCGAGTGGCTGACGTTCGCGCGCCGCGCGATTTCGCGCAGCGTGAACTGCCAGCCTTGTTGCTCCTGCAGCGTGTCGAGCGCCGTTTCGATGATCGCGCGACGCAGATCCCCGTGGTGATAAGCCTTTTGCCCGGCGTCCGAATCCGCATCCGACGACATCGTGTAGCTCCTATGTTGACAGGGAACACATTGTGGTCCTATGATCCGCCGCATGCAAGTTGACAGTGTCTACATCGACGCAACCCCGTGAGGTGCACCATGGCCGTTTCCGCAGAATCCAGCTCGAGCTTCGACCCGGCGGTGTTGCTGGCCCGCCAGCGCAACGCGTTCGTGAGCGAGGGGCCGCCGAGCGTGCAACAGCGCAAGGCACGGCTCGCGCGGCTGCGCGCCGTGGTGCTCGCGTATCGCAGCGAAGTGGAGGAGGCGGTCAGCGCCGATTTCGGGCATCGCTCGCGACACGAGACCGCGATCATGGAACTGGTCGGCGTGATCCAGGCGATCGACTACCTGACGCGCAACCTGCGCCGCTTCACGAAGCCGCAGCGCCGGCACGTCGGGATCTTTTACCGGGCCGGGCAGGCGCACGTGGAGTACCAGCCGCTGGGTGTGATCGGCGTGATGGCGCCGTGGAATTATCCGTTCGCGCTCACGTTCATTCCGCTCGCCACCGCGCTGGCCGCGGGCAACCGCGCGATGCTCAAGCCGTCGGAACTGACGCCGCGCACCAGCGAGCTGATGCGCCGGATGCTCGCGGAAACCTTCCCGAGCGAAGAAGTCGCGGTCGTGCTCGGCGGCCCGGAAGTCGGCGCCGCCTTCAGCGGCTTGCCGTTCGACCATCTGCTGTTTACCGGCAGCACGCAGGTGGGCCGCAAGGTGATGAAGGCGGCCAGCGACAATCTGGTGCCGGTGACGCTCGAGCTCGGCGGCAAGAGCCCGGCGATCGTCGCGAGAGGGCACGTCGACGGCCGGACGATGTCCAGCATCGTGTTCGGCAAGTTGTCTAACGGCGGGCAGACCTGCGTCGCGCCCGACTATGCGCTGGTGCATGAAGACGACCTGGACGCGTTCGTCGCGCAATACGATGCGGCCGTCGCGCGTTTCTATCCGGACGGGCCGACCAGCCCCGACTACACGTCGATCGTCAGCGACCGGCATTTCGATCGCCTGAAATACCTCGTCGACGAAGCGCGCAGCAAGGGCGCGCGCGTGATCGAGGCGGGCGTGAACCCGCAGCAGGCGGCCACCCGCAAGCGGACGCTCGCGCCCACGCTGATCGTCGGGGCCGGCGACGATACGACCGTGATGCAGGAAGAGATCTTCGGGCCGATCCTGCCGGTGCGCACGTATCGCACGATCGACGAAGTCGTCGACTACGTCAATGCGCGCCCGCGGCCGCTTGCGCTGTATTACTTCGGCGCGCAGGACAGCGACTGCGAGTCGTTGCTCAAACGCACCACGTCGGGCAATGTCGGCATCAACAACACGCTCCTGCATGTCGCGCAGGAAGACTTGCCGTTCGGCGGCGTCGGTCCGAGCGGGATGGGCGCGTATCACGGCATCGAGGGATTCCGCGCGATGTGCCATGCCAAGGGCGTGTTCGTGCTGGGGCGCTGGAACCTGCCGAGCCTGCTGCGCGCGCCGTTCGGTAAGCTCGCGGATCTGTCGCTGGCGGCGCTGCTCGGGCGCAGCCGGGAACCGGCGGGTGCACGGGCGGGGTTGAGCGCGAAGCGTTGAGACCGATGATGCACCGGCGCCGGCGCGCGGCTGTTTCGCGAGCGGCGCGCCGTTGTGGTCGAGGGCGCGTGCGTCGGTGAATGGCTGGATCGAATCTCGACCGTGAAGGATGCCGGCTAAGGCCGGTTGCGCGAGACGGCCCCGTTGCGAATGGCGGTTTCATCGACAAGCGTCGCGGCGAATTCGACGGCGGCCGGCATTTTCGCGTCATGCATCATCACGAATGCCATGTCCGGCAGCGCCGGCAAGCCTTCGGCCACGCCCAGCTCGCGGAGCGTGTCGTCGATCGCGCTGCGCGGCACCGGCGCGATCGCGATGCCGGCGCGTGCAAACGTGAGGATGCCGGTGACGCTCGGGCTTTCGCATGCAATGCGATAGGGCATGCCGGCCAGTGCGAGCGCCTTGATGGCAGCGCCCCGGTACGGGCACGGATCGGGGAAGCACGCGAGCGGCACATCGCCTTCCGGCAGCGGCTCGTGGCGCGCAAACGCCCAGACGAGCGGCTCCCGCCACAACGTCGCGCCCTGGCCCGTGTGCGCGCACCGGCTGCCGATCACGAGATCGAATTCGCCGTTTGCGTGCCGTTGAAACAGGCTGTCGCCGATGTCGACCGTCAGATTCAGCCGCAAGCCGCGCCGCGCGGCGCCATGGCGGCGCATCACGTCGGGAAGCCAGCCCCCCGCAAAATCCTCCGATGCGCCGATACGCAGCGTCACATCGACTGCCTTGCCGCCGCCCAGCCTCGTCTTCGCTTCGTCGCTCAGGTTGAGCATCGCGCGCGCGTAGCCGAGCAGCATCCGGCCGTGCTCGGTGAGCGTGACGCTGCGCGTATTGCGGGCGAGCAGCGCCCGGCCGACCTGCTCCTCGAGGCGAGCGATCTGCGCACTGACCGCGGATTGGCTGAGATTCAGCCGGCGACCTGCGCCGGTAAAGCTCCGCACGTCGGCGATGGCGACGAACGTATGAAGCAGCGACGTGTCGAGGGGCATGTTCATTCATCACCAAATCGGGTTAATTCGATCAATTCATATCGTTTCAGGATTATAGGTCGATCCGATAGGCTGCGAAGTGCAGTGGGCGACCGCGCATCCCGCGCATCGCCGTCACTTTCGGCAAGGACCGGTTTCATGACACGCGTGCTCTATATCGAAGGCTCACCCAACAAGGACTACTCGGCATCCATCGACGTGTGCAATGCCTTTCTCGATGCGTACCGGCTCGCCCATCCCGATCACGAGATACAGAAGCTCGACATCTGGAACCTGGCGATACCCGAATTCGACGAAGCCGCGCTCGCCGCGAAATATGCGGGACTGAGCGGCAAGGCGTTGACGCCGGCTCAGGCGGCGGCATGGCAACGGATCGAGCAGCTCGCGGCGCCGTTTCACGAAGCGGACAAGCTCCTGTTCGGCGTGCCGCTGTGGAATTTCAGTATTCCGTACAAACTCAAGCACATGATCGATGCGATCTCGCAGAAGGACGTGCTGTTCACGTTCGACGGCGCCGGTTTTGCCGGCAAGCTGGCCGGGAAAAAGGCGGCGGTGGTCTATGCGCGCGGGCTCGGCTATCAGTCGCCGGGCTCGCTTACGCCAGCTGCCGAATTCGATCTTCAGCGTCCGTACATGGAGACCTGGCTCAAGTTCGTGGGCGTGACGGACGTCACCGGGATCGTCGTCGAGCGCACCTTGTTCGGTCCCGACGGAGCGGTCGATCGCAGTCGCGCGATCGACGAGGCCCGCACCATCGCGCGCACGTTCTGACGCTGCCGAACGATGTATCCGGCGCGCCGGCGAAGCGCGCCCGTCGGTTGCCTCGGCGCGTGGCGCGCCGTTTGGAGTCAGCGCCCGCCGCGGGCGATGGCAAGCGCGACGCCGAAGCCCACGAGCAGGCAGCCGAAGGTGCGGTCGATCCAGTGCCGCAGCGCCAGCAGGCGATCGCGGACGGCCGTTGCGGAGAAGCAGAGGGCCACCAGGCTGAACCAGCCGGCATGCGCGGCGGCGATGAACGCGCCGTAGCCGATCTGCACGATCAACGGCGTGTCGGGCCGCACGGCCTGCATGAACAGGCTGACGATGAACACCGTGGTCTTGGGGTTCAGCGCATTGGTCAGGAAGCCGGTGCGCAGCGCGGCCAGGTCGGATAGCGGCGCGGCCGGTGCATCCGTGTGCCCGTTGCCGGCCTTCGTCATGAGCATCTTCACGCCGAGGTAGATCAGGTAGATCGCGCCGACCAGCTTGACGGCATTGAAGAGCCACAGCGACTGGCGGATCAGCAGGCCGACGCCCAGCAGCGTGTAGCTCACGTGAACCGTCACGCCGAGCCCGATACCCAGCGCGGTGAGCACGCCCGAGCGGCGCGACAGCATCAGGCTGTTGCGCGTGACCATCGCGAAGTCCGGCCCCGGGCTGATGACGGCCAGCAGCGTGATGGTGACTACAACTATCAGTTCGGTCATCGTCTTGTCCTTGCGATTGATGGCTTGATGGCGCAATCTTATGAGTCATGTTCCATCGGGAAAAGCGATGATTTCTGACCAGAATGGTGAGATTGACTCACAGTCCATTCGCACGAACCTGCCATCGCTGATGGCGCTGCGTTGCTTCGAGGCGGCGGCGCGGCACGAGAATTTCAGCCGCGCCGCCGACGAGCTGTACCTGACTCACGGCGCGGTCAGCCGCGCGGTGCGATTGCTCGAGGACGACCTGGGCGTCGCGCTGTTCCAGCGGCGCAGCCGCCGTGTGTTCCTGACCGATGCGGGCCGCAAGCTGGCGCAGGCCGTCCATGACGGGCTGGGGCTGATGCGTCACGCCGCGCAGGAATTGCGTACCGAGGCCGCCCGCGCGCGGCGTTGGGTCCTGTCGTGCGAACCGACGCTTCTGATGCGCTGGCTGATTCCGCGCTGGCCGGATTTTCAGGCGCGGCATGCGGGCGTCGACATTCACCTGGCTGCCGCGGGCGGCCCGTTTTCATTCGACAGCGGCATCGACATGGCGATTCGACGCAATGACTTTGCGTGGCCGGCGGGCTATCACGCGGAGCGGCTGTTCGCGGAGAAGGTGGGGCCGGTCTGCCGGCCGGATAAGGTCGATGCGTGGTTTTCCGCGCGTCGTGGGAGTCGTTCGTTGAAGACGGACGCGCCGCGATTGCACACGCGGACCCGGCCGGACGCGTGGAAGGAATGGGCGGTGGCGGCGAATCAGCCGGCGGCAGGCGGGCGCGGGCAGACGTTCGATCATTTCTATTTCAGTCTGCAGGCGGCCGTCGCGGGGCTCGGTGTCGCCATCGGCCCGTGGCATCTCGTTCGCGACGACATCGAAAGCGGTGTGCTGGTCGCGCCAATGGGGTTCGTCGAGGATGGCTCGCACTACTGCTTGTTGACGCCGGAACCGGTGGTGGCGGGGAGTGCGCAGGGGGATGTGCTGGGGTGGTTGAGGGCGGCGGTTTGATGGGGCGTGTGTGCGCAGATGAGGAGACGCCGCGCGCCCCCATCGAAGGGGTGTGGCGAAGCTCGGCGCAGGCATCGCGATCGGTCGTCCCGGCGCCCGGTATCGCACGCCAGGGTGATCGACGTCGCTACTGCTACGAATCCGGTGAGAAGGTCCTGCTCGTCACGTCAGCGATGAAGTCGATTGCCGCGCGAATCGACGGTGAATGCCTGAGATCGGCGTGCACGACCAGCCAGATGTCGCGGGCGTACGGTTCCCCGTCGAACGGCAGGCGCTGCAGTCCGGGATCGCTGTCGCCCATGAACACCGGCAGGCCCGCTACGCCGATTCCCGTCCGGGCCGCGACCTGCTGCGTGGTGATATCGCTGACTTCGCATGCGATGCGGCGACCTCGGGCGATCGACTCGAGCCACTTCTGATGCGGCATTTCCGCGAATTGCGCGTCGTAGCAGATGAAGGCCCAATCGTCGGGCGTCGACGCGTGCGCATAGTCGCGACTCGCATAGAGCCCGAAAGCCATCTCGCCCAGCTTGCGCGTCACGTTTTGCGGCTCCTCGGGGCGGAACAGGCGCACGGCGATATCCGCTTCACGACGGGCGAGCGATACGCTTTGCGCCTGGCTGGCCATCGACAGCCGGATGCCCGGATGCAATTGCGCGAATGCATACAGATGATTCGCGAAGAAATTGTTGGCGAGCACGGGCGGCACGCTGATCGTCACGGTGCCGTGCATCGGCAGGTGTTCCGTGAGCGCGAGACGCTCGATCGCAAACGCGTGTTCTTCCATTTTCCCGGCGAATTCGAGAATCTGCCGGCCGGCGGCGGTCGGCCGGCACGCGCGCGGCAACCTGTCGATCACGCGCATCTTCAATTCGGATTCCAGTGCGGCTAGGCGACGGCTGACTGTCGCATGGTCGACGTTCAACCGCCTGGCGGCCGCGGAAAGACTCCCCGCTTGAGCGACGGCAACGAAGTAACGCAGGTTTTCCCAGTCGAACATCGGTGCATTTTCTCCAGGTTGCTGTGCTGTTTTACGGAATATTCGCACAGAAGGCGATCCTCTACGCTTCAATCCTCCGAATGCGAAGGATTGCCGATGCAGACATCATCAACACATCACCCGCGGCTGGTTCAAACGGCGGCGTGCCTCGGTTATGCGGTCGTCCTGATCGACGTCAGCGTCGTCAACGTTGCGCTCGATGCCTTGCGAACGGCGTTTGGCGCAGCGCTCACCGACCTGCAATGGGTCGTCAACGCGTATGCGCTCGTGTTCGCGGCGACCCTGCTGATGGCAGGCGCGCTCGGCGACCGGCTTGGCGCAAAGCGCGTGTTCATTGCCGGTTACGCGATCTTCACGCTGTCGTCGATCGGCTGCGGCATGGCGCATTCCATCGGCGCGTTGATCGCGTGGCGTCTCGTTCAGGGAATAGGTGCGTCGCTGCTGGTGCCGAACTCGCTGGCCGTGCTGCGTCTCGCATTCGACGACTCGGCAGCGCGTAGCCGTGCGATCGGCTGGTGGGGCGCCGGCGGCGGCATTGCGCTGGCAGCGGGGCCGCTGGCCGGCGGGTTGCTCATCGCTGCAGTCGGCTGGCGCAGCATTTTCCTGGTCAACGTGCCGGTCGGCATCGCCGGTATCTGGATGACGTGGCGGTTTGCACCCGACACGAAAGCGCAGGGCGGCAGGCGCCTCGATCTTCCCGCGCAACTGACCGGTGCGTTTGCGCTGGCGGCGCTCACGTTCGCGTCGACCGAGATCAGTGCGCTGGGATGGCGCAGTCCGGTCATCGTGAGTGCGTTCGCGTTGTGCGCTGCGTTGGGCATCGCGTTCGTCCGGCTGGCGGCGCGCAATCCGGACGCGATGCTGCCGGCCGGGTTGTGGCAGGACCGCATCGTCCGCAGCTCGATCGTGATCGGCGCGATCGCGAACCTGGTCTTCTACGGCATCGTCTTTACGTTGAGCCTGCTGTTTCAGTCGGTCTGGCATATGACGCCCGTGCGCGCGGGTGTCGCGTTTTTGCCGATGATGGGCGTGCTGATGGTCATGAGCATCGTCGCCGGGCGACTGACCGGCAGGCTGGGGGCGCGCACACTGGCGACGGCCGGGTTGTCGATTTCAGCGTTCGGTTATCTGGCGATGTGGCCGGCGATCGCTGCGCAATCCAGCGGATTGCTTGCGATACCGATGCTGCTTGCGGGCAGCGGCATCGCGCTGACGATACCGACCATCATGGATGCGGCGCTCGCGGCCGTGAGCGGCACGCAGTCAGGTGTGGCGTCGGGGTTGTTGAATACGGCGCGACAGGTGGGCGGCGTGATGGGCGTCGCGCTGTTCGGCTTCTTCGTTCGCGAGGCAGGGGGTGGGGCGTTTGTTCACGGGATGGAGCGGGCGTTGATCGTTTCGGTGCTGCTGCTGGTGGTCGGTGCGGCGATGGCCTGGCGGAATCTGGGGCAGCCGGCGGCGCGCGGGATTCGGGCTCGCGGGGCGAGCCCTCAGCGTCAGTGACCCACCCGATATACGCGGCCGCTGTGCACGCCTTCCACGCTGCGTCGATACGCCATTGCCACACGTGCCGCCGGCACACTTTCGCAGCCGGGGAAAAACGGACCGAACCGGCCCACGGATTCGGTCAGTACGGTCGGGCTCACGGCATTGATCCGGATGCTCCGTGGAAAATCGCATGCGGCTGCGCGCACGAATCCTTCAATCCCGGCATTCGAGGTTGCGGCGTTGGCGCCTTGCGCGATCGGGTCATCGACCGCGATGCCTGAGGTCAGCGTGATCGACCCGCGATCGGACAGATAGTGCTGACCCACCAGCGCGACGCGCACCTGGCTCAGTAGCTTGTCCTGCAATCCGTGGTGGAATTCGGCCGCCGTCATCTTTTCAATCGGCGCCAGGATGACATTGCCTGCGGCAACGATGATCGCGTCGACCGGGCCGATCGTTTCGAACAACGCACTCACGCTCTCGTCGCGGGTTATATCGACCTGGTGGTCGCCGGAGGTACGACCCACGCGAATGACTTCGTGTTTTTTGTCACGCGCCAGCTCATCTGCCACGGCACGACCGACGTCCCCGCCGGCGCCGATTACAACGATCTTCATGGAACGACTCCTTTTCGATTTCGGGTTGGAGCAGCCATTGTTCAGCGAACCAATATTGGGATAAACGTGCTTTAATTTCCGACACTGCTAACCAGAAGTTCGGAATATGGACAAGCTGCGTTCAATGGAAACCTTCGTCGCCGTCGTCGAAGGCGGCAACTTCACCGAGGCGGCGCAGCGGCTTGGCATGTCGGCGGTCATGGTGGGCAAGTACGTGCGTGAACTTGAGGAGCGCCTCGGGGCGCGCATGCTGGAGCGCACTACGCGACGACAGAGCCTGACGGATGCGGGGCGCGTGTTCTACGAAGATGCCAGGCGCGCGCTCGAACAAGTGCGGATCGCCGAGACGTCGGTCGAGCGGTTGCGCGCGTCGCCCTCGGGCACGTTGCGTATCAGTGCGCCGATTACCTTTGGCGCGTGTGTCGTCGCGCCGTTGGCGGCGACGTTCCAGCAGATGTACCCGCTTGTGCGCATCGAGCTGGCGTTGAGCAATCGTGTCGTTGACCTGATTGATGAAGGGTTCGATCTGGCCATTCGCATTGGTGAGCTGGGCGATGTCGATCTGGTCGCGAAGCCACTGGCCATGTACCGGATGGTGATCTGTGCTTCGCCCGGTTATCTGGCGCGGCATGGGCGTCCGGAGACGCCGCAGGACCTGGGCGCGCATCACTGCCTGTCTCACTCGGTGTGGAGTGGTCGTGGCGGGTGGAAACTCGGTGGGTGGGATGGGCCGCAGGTGTCGACGGATCCGGTTTTTACGTGCGACGACGGGAACGGACTGCGTATGGCAGCCATCGCGGGCGCGGGGTTGTTGTTGCAGCCTGAAGTTCTGGTCGCGCACGATCTGGCGAGCGGGGCGCTGGTGCCGGTGTTGGAAGCATACTTGCCCGAGCCGCATCCGATTCATGTCGTGTATCGGCAGGACCGGCGGCCGCTGCCGAAGCTGACACGATTTGTCGAGTATTTGATTGAGCAGGTGGGGGGAAGGGACGGGGCTTAGGGGAGTGGCGCGTAGTCGACCCGTTGCAGTCGGTCGCAAGATCGTGGTCCCTTCATCGCTTTTTGAAGTACTGCGATGATCCGGCGGCCTGTCTTTTTGGCCGGCCATCGGCGAACACAGTCAACAGCTCCGCAGAACCTTATCGACTGGGCGTACGCAGAGACCCGAGTCTTTGGATTTGTCGAAGCCGCGTCAGAGAGAGATTGCGCCGGAAGCTGCTTGTATCGCCGCGGCAATCTCGTCTTCTCTGCGCCCGCCATTGATGGCAATGCTTCCCCCAAAGACAAAGTGAGGAACCGAACGGACACCAGCATTGGCCGCCTTGAGCGCTTCCGCTTCGACGCGACGGTGCTGTTCGGGATCAAGAGCGATGGCGCGCGCCTGATCGCGGTCAAAACCGTAGTCGGCGGCAATGTCGGCCAGCACGTCCGCATTGGCGATGTTCTTCGCTGCGATGAAATAAGCATGACTGATTGCAACTGCGAGCCTGTGCTGCGTGTCAAGCCCGGCGGCTGCCAGTATCACGGCATGAGCAGCTTGAGTCGGATAGGCCCGGAGCTGGCGACCAAGATCCAGGTCGAAGCCCGAAGCGCGGGCTTCTCGTTCAGGGCGAGTGAACGCGATTTTCGGATCGGTTATGCCGTTGCGCGAGCGCAGCAAATCAGGAATGTGGAGGCCGCCTGCCGGCGCATCCGGCAGCAGCAGGGCTGGATGCTGCCGAATGCCGACGGCCAGGTTGGGGAAACGCTCCGCCAGCACTTTATCGAGACGGTGATGCCCGACGATGCACCACGGGCACGTGATTTCAGTATAGAGGTCTATTTGCATACGACGTTCTCGGGATCCGATCTTCGCGCTATGAACTTGCCGGCAGTTCGGCATCGATTCCGGTCAGTTGAACCGATACGTCCCACAGTCGTCGTGCGAGTTCCGGATTCCGTGCGTCCTCAGACGGAGTGCATTCACCAGAGGGGCCTCGCAATTCGGAAGTTTTCGTCGGCCCGTAATAGCCGCCGGGCTTTATTTGTCCGGTCGCCGCTTGCAATGCGCCCCACGCGCCCTGTGCAGGCGTGTTGAAAAACAGCCCGATCAATGACATGGCGGCGTTGCCCCACCAGCTATCGCGCGCTAGGTTGGTTCCAGCAAGGCCAGGATGGCAGGCCACTGCCGTAACAGGCGTACCCGCCGCTCGCAATCGCCGATCCAGCTCAAAGATGAAAAGCAGATTCGCAAGCTTGCTGGCTGCATAGCGAGGCATCCACTTGTAACGCTTCTTCGCATCAAGATCGTCCCACTCGATCTTCGCGTCCTTGTGCAGACCGCTGCTCGTAACGACGATGCGCGACCCGGATGTTTCCGCGAGCTTGGGCAACATGAGCGCAGTGAACGCGAAGCAACCAAGATGATTGACGCCGAATGTCAGCTCGAAGCCTTGCACCGTGTGCCTTAGCTTCGGCCCTTGCACGCCCGCGTTATTGATGAGCACGTCGATACGCGGTTCCTTGTCGGCCAGTTTTGCTGCGTTCCGCACGCTCGTCAGGTCTGCGAGATCGAGCGGCAGGAATGCGAGATTTGCTCCAGGGGTCTTCAGACGAATCCGGCTGATAGCCGCTTGCGCTTTCGACTCGTCACGGCACGCGAGAAGCACCCTGGCTCGCCGCGCCGCCAACGTACGCGCTATTTCAAAGCCTATGCCGGTGTTGGCGCCGGTGACGACAAAAGTCTTTCCCGATTGATCGGGTACATCGGCATCGGTGAATCCGCTCATGGCGTGAACCTTGTCGAGATGCTGCCGGGTCAATGATCAGCGATGCCAGGCGCGGCACGCACGAACTTCCTGTCGGTCACCTGGTCAACCAGGAACTTCGCAAGATTGCCTCTGGAGAGCCTCATGCCGAGTCTGGTCGTACCATACCAACCCACATCCACGCTGCCGTCTGCGGGGCCATCCTTGAGGTTAGGAATGCGTACCAGTGTCCAGTCCAGGTTCGAGTTGGCGACCAATTCGCCAGTCGCCTTGATGTCCTCATACCCCTTGCGCGCGATAACCTTGAACAACAGCGCGAACGCATGGGGTTTGAAGGCAAAGCCATCCTTGGGATCGCGATAGGCAGCCGTTGAAATCTGGACAAGACGGCGCACGCCTGCGCGCTTCATCGCGGCGATGATGTTGCTCAAGCTGTGCATGACCGGCTTGTCGCCTTGCACCTTGAGACCGTTGGGGCCAAGGGCGCTGATGACTGCATCGGCACCTTGGATGCACTTCGCAATGGCGCTCTGGTCTTGCAGGTCGCCGACAACAATTTCGATCCTTCCCGCGAACGACGCGAGTTTCTTTGCGTCGCGCGTATAGACCGACAGGGTGTAGCCCTGCTTCAGGGCTTCCTCGATGATGTGCGTTCCGGTCGGCCCGGTTGCACCGAATAGCGCGACGTTTTTTTCCCGGCCATGAGGTCACGCAGCCTTCGCCAACAAGGTCTTGATGGCCGTTTCGGTGTTGGCGATTGCGGCCTTCGCCGCATCGGGGCCGAAAACCGTGCCTTCGACACGCACCACTTCAACGTCGGTCAGGCCGATGAAACCGAGCAGATGCAGCAAATAGTTGGTCTGGAAGTCGAACGGTGCCCAAGCACCTTCCGAGAACACGCCGCCGGCAGCGGTAACGAGATAGACCTTCTTGCCGGTCAGCAGCCCCTTCGGCCCAGTATCGCCGTAGCCGAAGGTGACGCCCGGCCAGGTGACGTGATCGAACCACGCCTTGAGCTGCGAGGGCAGACTGAAGTTGATCATGCCCGAACCGAGCACGATGACATCGGCGACCTTCAACTCATCGACCAGGTCTTGCGCGACCTTCACCGCCTCCACCTGTTCCGGCGTGCGATCTCCGGGCGACATGATTCGCCCCTGGATGTAGGCCGGTGCGATATGGGGGGGAGGATTCGCGGCAAGGTCGCGCACGGTCAGCAGGCCGCCCGTGCGGGCCTGGATGCCCTCTGCGATTTCGGTTGCGAAGCGGGTGGACAGGCTGTCACCCCCGCGCGGGCTGGACGTGACAAGCAGGGTGCGGCTCATGATGGCTCCCAGGTATAAAATAAGAACTAAGTTGGCTTATTAGCCTGACTTACCAATTCATACGTAGGATGGTATGGTTCCTTCCCTGTCCTCACAAGAAGGCACACGCATGTCACTTAGTCACCCTGAGCTACCCGCCGATATGCCTGCACCGGACAGTGGCGGCTGCCTGGCGACCCGCGAAATCCTGGATCGCATCGGCGACAAGTGGAGCCTCTATATCGTTGCCATGCTGGCCAATGGCCCGCGGCGCTTCAACGAATTGAAGCGCGGCATCGACGGCATTTCGCAGCGGATGCTGACACTGACCTTGCGCGGGCTGGAACGCGACGGACTGATAACGCGAACGATGTATCCAACGATTCCTCCACGCGTCGATTACGAACTGACTGACATGGGCAGAACGCTGTTGAAGCCTGTCATGGCGTTGGTCAACTGGGCGAGCGAGAATCAGGTCGCCATTGCCGAGGCGCACAAGCGTTTTGACGAGGCGCCGGAGCCAGATCAGGTCTTGATTCAGGGCGTTGTCTACCAGCGTCGATAAACGTGCCCGGGCCGCAGGCGGTCAATCGGCGTTCTCGAGAGCGGCCATTCGAAAACGCATCGATCCCCTCTGAAAAGCCGGTTTATGGCCACGACCGACTTGGGCGAATAGCCCATTTGAAGACGTTGCCGGGCAATGGCGCGTGACTAGCCTGGTCATTCACTTCAAGCGCCGCCGCCTCGACGTCAATCGCCGCCGGCCGCGCTCCCCTGGCCGATTTTCGCCGACGTGATCAGGCTGAATCGTTACAATCGCGCAGATCCCCCCTATCGACAGCGTCGAATTCGAGACATGCTGACTTCCTATTTCTGGAGCGGCGACACCATCCGCAGTCGACGCGTAAGTGACATCGTTCTTTCAAGCACGGTCGACGTGCCCGTTCCCTCCGCACGCGTGCTTGCAGACTGGGACAGAGAAACATCGTCGCGACTCGTCCTGGAACCCGGGGACGTCGAGGCGATGCCTTTGGCGCGAACGCAAGCGCGCTGGCCGGACTATAAGCGCTGCGTGCAGGCAATGTCCGACTGGACGTGCGCACTGGGGCTGCCCAACGTGCTTGCCTCCAGTGACGTAGCCCTCATGGCCTGTCGTGGCGCGAAGTACCACCATGACGGTGCGCAATATGGCGGTGCGGCCTTCTGCAATCTATTCCTGAGCGACGACCGGGGGCTGGACTTGCATTTTCCCGCTACGGGCCATCGCATTCCCCTGACCCGGGGGACAGCCGTGATATTCGATACCGGCCAGCCTCATGGTGTCATTCAGCGCCGCAGCAGCGGCTTTGATGCGGCCGACTTCGCGACGGACCGGGATTGCATCCAGATATTCCTGACTTGGGAGCTTCCCATCGAAGATGTCCATGTCGGGCAAGCACTCGAGGTAGTCTTCGACATCGCCCCTTCGACCTCGCTGCACCTGGATGAGGAGCAAGTCTGGTCGAACGGCGCACCAGCCGCCGTGTGTCCGGAATCTGGTCGCTGGTACCGGGTTGACTGATTGTTCGGGTATACACGTTCCCAATGAGCGTTACCGCAAAGGGGGCACGTGCAGCGCACGTTTCGCGTTGACGCCAGCGGCTCATTGGCGCCAACGCGAAAGCATCAAGGTGCGTATCGCGATGAATAACTCCCGGCGCGCGCGGCCAGTTGAGTTTGTCGTTCTGACGCAGTGACGTACTTCGTTGTCGCGGGGAGAACAGTCCGAAGGTCGCTGATCTTCACGAGCTGGGCTGTCGCCGAAGGCCCCTGTGGCGCGGGTGTCGCCGGCAATCCTTGCCAGCGCAGGTTGAGAAAGCCCTGATGCAGACCTACGGTATCGACCCAGTTGTAAACGCCCGGGTCCGTCGGGGACACCACGAACGTGTAGGTGCCATCCGGGTTGGCCACCGCTTGGGCGTTGTTCAACGTCTGGGTGTGATTGATATAGTCGGTCGTGATCGTCCAACGTCCATAAGCTGGCGCGATGAAGTATTTGGCCCCGCCGAGGTTGACGTTCACGACCAGTGCTTCATCATCGGCAAGCTGAAAAGCGGAATAGGTCGCCGCCTGATTTGCAAGGCGTCCGCCCGAGCCGCCAAGTGATGGCGCTGGAAGCGTATTGACAGCCTGCGCATATCCCAGCGCATTGAAGGCAGCGAAGGAGGCGCCGGCACCCGGCTTCTGCAGCGTCGCCGCGAGGGTCTGCGCGACCGCCTGAGCGGATAGCGGTTGCGCCGAGACGGACGGGACCCGCTGTATCGCCAGGCTGTTGAACTGTTGCACGCCCCATTCGGTGATCGTATCTCGAACGAAGAGCGACGCCGCTCCCGAAGCGAGCGGGATGGCATTGCCATTCCCTGTCGCGGTCGAGGTGGCGTTAATGACGTAACTGCCGTCCGCGGTGGTGGCGAGCAGGTCGCCCGGCAAATTGAAGACCGTCGCGCTTGCGCTGTTGTAGACGCTGAAATTGAAATCGACCGGTTTTTGCGCGTGGACTTTGCCCGTCAAGACATAGCTCGACGCCGGGTCAACCTGGATGCGGCGATAGATGGTGTCCGGGTTGTCAAATGTCGTCCGCGAGCCTGGCACGTTCATTCCGTACCAATTGTGCGGGGCCGCGAGAATCGATACCACCTTCGGCGCGCTGGGATCGCCTGCGGCAATCGCCAGCGCCACAGAAAAAACAGCTTCGTCGACGGCCTGATCGATGTTCGTCAATGCCTCACTGGATACCCCGCCTTTTGCTTGAGCAGCTGCTAGCCAGTTGGCTTTCAACGTGGCTTTTGCCGCAATGACGGAAGGGTCCGCTACCGCGGTGATCGCGAGTTTCTCTGCTGCCAGTTGATCTGGCGTCGCCAACGGGTTCTGGCCATCTGCAGTAATCGAACTGCTTCCTCCGCCGCACGCATCCAGGAGGAACGGAAGTACGGCAAGTGCTAGCAGACGTCTATTGAACATATGGGGCGTGTGTTTTTTCTAAATATTCGAAAACGCATGGGCGCGCCCAATCTATAGGTCGTGATAAAGCAGGGGAACCAAGGAAAGTGAATATGGAAATCCATTTTTCGGCTTTGCCGCGTGTTCTCGATCCGACAAGTCAGGGCCGCTCCCATTGCCCGGTTCTGAGTCCGCATCGGCCGGCTCAATGAGCGTCCTCGAAAGACGCCAGACTTCGATACACCGGCTGAGCGCTTTCATCAATTCGTTGCATCGACGGGTTGAATCCGCAAGAAACCTGCGCCACTTGAATGTCCATCCGATCTATGTGGTGAGCTTCGCATACTGGCCGAATGCAGTCCGACGAAGAGGGGCGGCCGGTGACGTCGAAGGTGATGGACGCCGATCGGGGATGCGACTCGTCGCCAACATTCAACGATTGGTACAGTCAGCGGGTTCATGCCTGCATGTCGTAGCGATCGACCGCTTCACTGCGGATTTCGAAGTGAGGTACTGGAGGCAGCCAGGCGCTCCTCCCAATAGGCCATTTCAGCCGGTTCGATTCCGTGCATCTGCGTGCAGTCACAGATCTCCCTGGTGCATTACCTTGGCGCCGGTTTCTATTAGGGTAATCCCGATAAAGCTAAGGGTTATCAGACGCGATTAACTTATATCAAACAAATTTTGACGACGATTTATGTTCCTGATATGGTTTTTCGCACCTGCAAAGCGCGTCCCGGCTGCGTTGGTGCGTGGCGAAAGGGTTCGCGCCCGTCGCCAGCGGCTGGCCGGCCGCTCGATCGATCTGCGAGCGAGTTGGGTACGCTCAGGCCGTTTGTCGTCGCGGGTGGAGCGTGGTCCGCTTTCGTCATCGCTGACCGCGCTCGCGGGTAGTGCGTGGGCCTGGACCATCGCAATGGAGTACTTCTTCGAAATGCCATCGGAGAAACGTTCGGCTTAGCGCGGTAATCCGCTTGAGTTTTCGGCTTTGTGGAATCGGCACACGACCCATCCACGGTGCCGCATGGCTCGGGCAACAGCAAAAGCAAGGAAGCGGCTTTCGTCCGGTCGGGACGCCGCGATGGTTCGAATCGATGAGACGCCGGACAGGACGAGATGCGAGGCGTCCTTCGGCATGAAATTTTGAGGATGACGAAACGATCGAGTCAAATATGCCGATCTGACGAACACGAAGCCACCTGTTGCAACCTGAGACGACGTGCAGGCCGTGCGCCGTCATCTGCATTCGAATACGACAAAACCCGTTTCAAACAATCCCGCAACCACTCCTGACAGTGAAAGACAGATGAAAAACAAGAAAATCAAGGTCAGCGTTATCGCTGTTGCCGCCTTCGCAGCATCGTCGGCAGCGATGGCACAGTCGTCGATCACGCTGTATGGCATGCTCGATGCAGGTATCGGCTACACGTCGAACATCAACGGTCACAGTCGGTACGGCCTCGATGGTGGTGCCGCCGGTTCGAACAAGTGGGGCCTCAGGGGAACGGAAGATCTCGGCGGCGGCCTCAAGGCGATCTTCAAGATCGAAAACGGCTTCAACATCGGTACGGGCGGCATTGGCGGCCAGGGGCCTATTGGTTCCACGCGTTCGTTGTTCAACCGCCAGGCATACGTATCCCTCGCTTCCGATCAGTACGGTACCGTGCGGCTGGGGCGCCAGCTCGACGCCGTGACGGAAATGGTTCAGGTCCTGACGGGCGACGCCATTTCGGCGTCGACATTCTCGACCCCGGGCGACGTGGACAACAACGACAACACGACGAACCAGAACAGCGCAGTGAAGTACATTTCGCCGCTGATTCACGGTTTCCAGGCTGAAGGCGCGTACTCGTTCGGCGGCGTGGCCGGTTCGACGGGTTCGGGCCAATCGTGGTCGGTGGCCGCGAACTACGCTCAGGGTGGTCTGACGGTCGCCGGCGGCTACTTCCGTGCTGTCAACCAGGGAGCGAACGGGTGGACGAACGCCACGGCGCAACCCAGTTTCGGTGGTGCGCTGGGCTATCCGAGTTCGGGTTACAACGGCGGGAATGCATTCAAGAGCGCGGGCATCGCGCAAGTCGCCACTCAATACCAGATTGGTCCGTACACGGCTGGCTTGCGCTACTCGAACGCGCAGTACCAGGGCAACGCTGGCCAGCCGTCGATCCACTTCAACGTGCTGGGCGCCCTCCTGCAGTACCAGGTCACCCCGGCACTGTCGCTGGCGACCGGGTACACGTATGTGTACGGTTCTGCGGCCACGCCCGCGCTGGCTGCCGAAGGCCGCACGATGGCGTCGATCAACCAGGTGTCGCTGGGTGCGACGTACTCGCTGTCGAAGAGCACCGCGCTGTACGCGATGGGCGGGTACGTTCATGCCAAGGGCGCTCAGGCTTCCGTCGCCGACTTTGGCAACACCGCATCGGGCGGCAACCAGCTTCAAGTCAACATCGGCATGTACCACGGCTTCTGATCGCCTCGTGGAAGTCCGGAGTAGTGGCTGCACTACTCCGGCACAGCAGCATCCTGCTCGCGGCACTTCACCTCGAGCGGGTGTCGTGAGCTGAAAATTCCACTCATCGATCGTTCGTTCTGCCGGCAGTGACGAAGTTGCTGCATGGCAAGACGATCATCCCGCATCCGCATCCGCATCCGCATCCGCATCCGCATCCGCACTGCGTACAGCGGCGAATGGCGGCTGCCGGGATTTCCGATGTTCGAGGGGCCGTTTCGGGCGAACATCAACCGCCGGGTCGCGCTCAGATTCCCATCCGCTCCGCGACACCGTCACGATCGACGAACTTGTGTTTCAGCCCGGCCGCGACGTGCATGACCAGCAGCAGGCCAAGCGTCAGCACCAGCGCGCGATGCAGCGAATCGGTCAGGAGTCGCAGCGGTTCGTCGCGGCCAACCAGCACCGGCAATTCCGTGATTCCGAAGAAGCTGACCGGATGGGCGCCGGCGAGGCGATGCACGTAGCCGGTCAGCGGCACGAGACACAGCAGCAGGTACAGCACGCCGTGCAGTGCGCCGGCGATCCGCGCCTGCCACGCCGGAACGCTGGGCGGCAGCGGCGGCGGCGTATGCGTCGCACGCCACGCGAGGCGGGGCACGGTCAGCATGAAGATCAGGCTGCCGATCGACGCGTGATAGAACAGGATGCCGTTGAACTGAGTCGAGTTGTGCGGAAAGGTATCCATGTAGATCCCGATCATCAGGTTCAACAGGATCAGGATGGCGATCGACCAGTGCATGGCGATCGCGAAGCGTGTGTAGGCGACGTGGGTGGGCTGTGACATTGCGGTCTCTCCGTTTCGGTTGGGCGTCGTGCACCGGCTCGTTCGGCGTGGTGAGCGGCCTGACGCCCCGATATACCGGAGCCGGCATGGTTTTATTCCCGCGATACGGATCGATCTGGCGTGGCGTGGTGAAAACATGCGCTGACGGCGTCGAGTAATTCCAGCTCGGCGCGCTTGCTCGTCATGTGGATGACACCCTTTTCGCGATCCGTACGAATCCACTACGGGCGTCCGCCGTTCCAGTCGAAACGGACACGGACTGACTGACGCCGGATCCTGCGTCACCGTCAACGACGCTTCCCGGCCGCGAGCCGCCTAGCGTGGGCGGCGATCCCCGATCCTGAAGAGACGACGAGCGACCGGGCGCAATTGTCCGCTTGAGACGGACCGGCAGACGTTGATACCGAAACCGTAAATCCGTCAGCCTGTGACGTCCGCGCCAGACATGCCGAACAGCCGGGCGACGACCGAACGTAGCCAGCGATTGCCGGCCTCCTGATGGTAGCGCGCGTGCCAGTGTTGCCGAACGGCGAAGCCCGCGACGGGAATGGGGCATGGATGGACCGAAAGATCGCTGGCCTGAGCCAGCGTCTCGCCGATATGGCGCGGCAAGGTCGTGATCAGATCGGTGGTCTGCACGATGGCGCCGAGCCCCAGGAAACCGGGCAGTTCAAGCACCACCTGCCGTTCAATGCGCTCGCGCACGAGCGCCTGCTCGAGCAGCGCCGTGCCCGTTCCTCCCGTGATCGCTACATGGCCTTCGGTGCGATACGCGTTGACGCCGAGCCGCTTGCGAATACGCGGATGATGGCGATTCGCAAGGCATACCCAATCCTGCTCGTAGAGCTGTTGCTGATAGATGCCGCCGCTCAGCCACGGCACGTATCCAATCGCAAGATCGGCCTCGCCGGATTCGAGCGCGCGTTCCGTGTTGCCGTCGATCCGCGCAGCTTCCAGGCGCACGCGAGGCGCTTGCGCGCGCACGTATGCGAGCAGGCGCGGCAGCAGCGTCACGTGACTCGCATCGGTCATGCAGATGCGAAAACGTCTCTGCGCGGTCGCTGGATCGAAGTCGATTTCCCAGGCCGAGAAGCGCCGCAACGATTCGAGAATTTCCCGACACGGGCCGATCAGCGCATCTGCTTGCGGTGTGGGCGCCATGCCGCCGGGCGTCCGGATAAAGAGGGGATCGTGCAAATGCTCGCGCAACCGCGCGAGCCAGATGCTGACGGTCGGCTGGCTCTGACCGAGTTGTTCGGCCGCGCGCGTGACGCTGCGCGTGTCGTAGAGCAGGTCGAACAATTGCAGCAGCTTGAGGTCGGGCAGATCGGTCGGGATCATCGCAGGTCTCTATTATTGCGTAATGCAATGATGTCATTGTATCCATTGTATTGCGACATGATGCGGCGGCTCCTATCGTGACGTCACACATCAAGGAGACGCTCTTGAAAATTGCCATTCTGGGTGCCGGCGCGCTGGGCTGCGCGATTGGCGCGACACTCACCGAAGGCGGCCACGAGACCTGGCTGATCGACCGCTCGCCCGAGCATGTCAATGCGATGCGAGCCCACGGCCTGCGTGTCGACGACGCGAGCGGCACGCGCCAGGTACAAGTCCGCGCGACTACCCGGCCGGACGAAGCGGGGGTGGCCGAGGTCGTGATCGTGCTCGTCAAGTCGTTCCATACCGATGCGGCGATTCGCGGCGCCCAAGCGCTGGTGGGGCCTGAAACACGGGTGCTGTCACTGCAAAACGGCCTCGGCCACGAAGACATCCTTGCCGACGCCGTAGGCCGCGAACGTGTGCTCGCGGGCAAGACCTATGTGGGTGGCGTACTGCGCGGCATCGGGCATATCGAGTCGGGCGTCGTCGGCAAGCACACCATCATCGGCGAACTGGACGGACGCGTGACGGATCGCGTTCGACGTATTGCCGACGCATTCAGCAACGCGGGCCTCGACACGCAGGTAAGCGACAACATCGTCGGCACCATGTGGGACAAGCTGCTCGTGAATGTCGCGACGGGCGCGCTGACCGGCATCACGTCGCTGACTTACGGCCAGCTTTATGACGAGCCGCTGCTCAAGGCCACTTCGCTGGCGGCCGTCGCGGAAGCGATCGCGGCCGCGAAGGCGGCAGGCGTCACACTTTCGATGAACGATCCGGAGCAGGCGTGGTTGCTTGCCGCCGAGGGTTTGCCCGCTGCGTTCAAAACGTCGATGCTGCAAAGCCTCGAAAAAGGTTCCGTGACCGAAATCGACTTCATCAACGGCTCGGTCGTGCGCTGGGGCGCGCGTTACGGTGTGCCGACGCCTGTCAACGCCACGCTGGTTGCGTGCATCAAGGGCATCGAGCGCGCGATGGTCGACCGCCGGAAAGCGGAGGCGCAAGCATGAGCCAGCCGAAAGCCTATCTCGAACACGTCGCCGTCTTCGTGAGCGACATCCACTGGCACATCCGCTTTTTCGAGGAGGTGTTCGGCATGACGATGCGCGAGGTCGACGGCACGACCGAAGCGCCGCGCCAGTACTGGACGCTTGGCGGCATGCAGTTCATCCACCAGCCGGATTTTTCGGGCCCCGAAGGGAGGCTTGGCCATCTCGGCATCATGTGCGAGGACGTCGAAGCGTCGCTTGCCGCCGCCCGCCGCTACGACGTGCAGCCCATGCCGCAAGGTGCGAACTGGTTGCGTTTGCCCGATGGCCTTGCCGTCGAATTCATTCAGGCGAAACCCGTGCGCTGCGTGGAGCAGGCGCTCGCCATCGATCCGCGCGCGGAGGCATGACATGACCATCGTCGAAAAATACTGGGACGACGCACGCGAAGGCGACGAATGCGTGAGCCCGAGCTACACCGTTACGAAGGAGCGCATTCTCGCGTATGCCGATCTCACGGGCGATCACACCCCTGTGCACGTCGATGAAGCGTATGCGAACGCGAGCCACTTTGGCTGCCTTGTTGCGCATGGACTGTTTGGTCTTTCGATTGCCGATGGCCTGAAGACCCGGAGCGATTATCGCTTTGTGCCGGGCATGTCGCTGGGTTGGAGCTGGGACTTCGTTCTGCCGATCAAGGTCGATGACGTGCTGCATGTGAAGTTTCGCATTGGCGCGATGCGCCCGAGCAAGAGTCGCCCGGACTGGGGCATCGTGACGCTTCCGTCGGAGCTGATCAATCAGCACGGCGAAGTCGTGCAGCGAGGCGAGCATCGTCTGATGGTGCCGCGCCGGCCGGGGGCTGAACGATGAAACAGGCTCGTCCACTCGAAGGGATACGTGTCGTCGACTACAGCCACTTTCTCGCGGGTCCGTATGTGGGGCGTTGCCTCGCGGCACTGGGCGCGGAAGTGATCAAGGTCGAGCGACCCGGCGGCGGCGACGCGGGACGCCAGCACGCGACCGTGCTCGACGATCGCTCGAGCGGCTATTTTCTGCAGCTCAATATGGGCAAGCGCGGCGTCAGCGTGAACATGAAGGACCCGCGCGGAAAGGCCTTTATGGAGCGGCTGTGCGATTCGGCCGACGTATTCGTGGAGAATTACCGGCCCGGCGCGCTCGACAAACTCGGGCTGGGCTACGAAGCGCTTTCCGCGCGCAATCCAGGGCTGGTCTACTGCTCCATTTCCGCGTATGGCCACACGGGGCCGGACGCCCATCGCGCGGGTTTCGGACTGATCGCCGAGGCCAAGAGCGGCATCATGCAGATGGTCGGCACGCCGGGCGATCGGCCGCCGCTGCTGCGTATTTCGCTCGGAGACATGTACACGGGCATTCACGCGGTCGCGGCCATCAATGCGGCACTGCTCGGCCGCGTGAAAAGCGGGCGAGGGCAGCACATCGACATGGCCCTTTACGACACGCTCGTCTCGATGCACGAATATGCAGTGCAGTGCTACACGCTTGCCGATGTGCTTCCCGAACAGACCGGGCACGACATGCCCGGCTCGACGCTTTATGGCGTGTTTCGCGCGACCGATGGCGATCTGGTGATCGCCGCGCAGGTGGACGATGCCTGGAAGCGCTTCGCGTCGCTGATCGAAGCGAGCGGCGGGCCCCGCGGCTTCGGCGCCGACGAGCGGTTTCACAATAGCGTGGGACGCAATGCGCATCGGCTGGAGATTCTCGGCGTGGTCGAGCCGTGGGTAGCCGCGCGCACGGTGACGCAGATTCTCGAACTGCTCGACGGCATCGATGTGCCTTGCGCGAAGGTGCAACGCATCGACGAAGTGATCGCCGACCCGCAAATTCAGGCACGCGGCATGATCGTCGAACAGGAGCATCCGCGTTACGGCACGCTGCGCTTGCCGAATCTGCCGTTCCGGTTTTCCGGGTGCGATACCACGATTCGCGAGGTTGCCCCCGATCTGGGCCAGCACAATACCGAAGTCGCGCAATCGCTGGGTTTCACGCCCGCCGAGATCGATGCGATGCAAACCGATGGCGTGCTGTTCGACAAGTGAGGCGACGATGAGCGATACCTATGCGGTGATCGGCAATCCGATTGGCCATACGAAATCCCCGCTGATTCATGGTCTTTTCGCCGAAGCGACGCAACAGGCGATGCACTACACGGCCATCGAGGGGCCGTGCGAACCGGATGATGCGTTCGCGGTAACGGTGCGGAACTTTATCGCGGCCGGCGGCAAGGGCATGAACATCACGGCACCGTTCAAGCTCGCGGCGTTCGACATGGCCGATGAGCGCAGCGAGCGCGCGACGCTCGCAGGCGCGGCGAATGCGTTCAAGTTCGAGGGGGATCGGATTCTCGCGGAAAACTTCGACGGCATCGGTCTGCTGCGCGATATCGAGGTGAATCTTCACACGCCGCTCGCGGGCAAGCGTGTGTTGCTGCTCGGTGCCGGCGGCGCGGCGCGCGGCGCGTTGCTTCCGTTCCTGGGCGCGGGCCCCGCGCAACTGGTGATGGCGAATCGTCACGTCGAGAAAGCGCAAGCGCTGGCATTGCAATTGGCTTCGTACGGCCCGATAACGGCGTGCGCTTACGGGGAGCTCGACCGCATGGGCCGCTTCGATCTGGTGGTCAACGCGACGTCCGCGAGTCTGACAGGCGATTTGCCGCCCGTGCCGCCCGGCGTTTTCAGCCCGCATGGTACGGCTTATGAACTGGCCTATGGCAAGCGCCTCACGCCGTTCTTGCGACTGGCGCGCGATGCGGGGGTCGCCGGCGTAGCCGATGGTGTCGGCATGCTGGTGGAGCAGGCGGCGGAAGCCTTTGCGTGGTGGCGCGGCGTGCGCCCCGAGACGCAAGCGGTGATCGACCTGCTTACCGTTCCGCTGGATCGAGTGTGAACGGGAGGCGGTATGAAAGCATGCTGATGTTGACGGCATCAATCGCAACACGTTCGGTGGGCGAGATCCCGAACAGTACGGGATCTCGCTTGAACGGATTGATGCCCGATTGCAGGCACGCGACACGCTACGATGCGTTTTCCGACGAAACGAGTCAGCGTCGACGGTGATCGTTAGACTACGGTGAATATTGCGCGTCACTCAACGCGCGATTCCTTCCACCGACGATCATCGACGAGGCCGCCCCATGCACCTTCAAACCGGCAACCTGTTCACCACGGAAGGCCAGCGCGGCGACGATGAACAAATCGACCTCCTTGTCACCGGGCAGCGTCTGAACGTCGAGCGAATCGTATCGATGGGGCACACGAGCCCCGACGGCTTCTGGTATGACGACGCACGCGCCGAATGGGTCGTGCTGCTATCGGGCGCGGCCGTACTCGAATTCGAAGCAGGCCCGGCGCGTCATGAAATGCATCCCGGCGACTACGTGCTGATCGAGCCGCATTGCCGTCATCGCGTCGCGTGGACGCACGAAGAAACGCAAACCGTCTGGCTTGCGATCTATTACGAACGTTGAATCGGGAAAGATCGGGCAGCACGCAATCCGACGCGTAGCGTGCAACCACGCGCCGGATGGCACAAACCTTCACCGCACCGGAGCGGCTTTAATACCGCCGGTATCGATGCTCAAATAGCAGGACGGCGCGCCAGAGCGCGCGCCGGTGCGCGTCGAGAATCTTATTCCTGGATCAGGAATCGATTGCGATTCTTCGCGTCCTTGATCCATGCGGGCGCGCGACCGCGGCCCGACCAGGTTGCTCCGGTCTTCGGGTCGCGATACTTTGCCTGCACCGGGGCGGACGCTTGCTTGGCCGGTCGACCACGACGCGTACCGAAAATGTCTTTCTCGGTAATGCCGAATTCCGCAACTTTGGTGCGGATGTCGTCGACGATCGCCTGGAATTCCGCAGCACGTGCAGCTTCGGCTTTCTCGGCCAAAGCTTCCATTTGAGCTTTCAGTTCCTTGTACGTTGCCATATATCACTCTTCAGGTTGAGTACACATATGATAGCGTTTTCAGCGGAAAATTTTGAGCAAATTCTCGTCGACTACGAGATTTGGCATCGATAAAGCGATGCTGGACTGCTTCGAACACCTGAAAAGTGTGTCATGTATGAGAAAACGTAGAGGATTACCCGGAAACTTTTAACGGCAGCGGCACGTCTCTTTGATCGTTCGCGGCGGGATTTCTTCCTCGAGACAAGCGGGCGAGGCTTAATTATTTTTTACATTTTTCTGAAGTATCGGGGGATTCACTGATGAACCGAGACGATAAGCTGACACAGGTCGCGACCGAATTCGGCTTCAATCCGGACGAGGAAATCAGGATTGGCGGAAAGTACACGCCCATTCTGGTCGACGGGAATACGGCCTACGTTGCGGGCCAGATTCCGCGGATCGGCGACGTGGTGCATTTCGTGGGCATAGTGGGGGAATCCGTTTCGCTCGACGAAGGTCGCCGGGCCGCCGGCGTATCGGCGCTGCGTGCGTTGTCGTTGATCAGGAAGCACTGCGGCACGCTCGACGCGATAGCGACAGTGCCGCGCATCACCGTCTATGTGCGAAGCGCACCCGGCTTCACGATGCAAAGTGAAGTCGCCGATGGTGCATCCGACATGTTGTATGCGGTGCTTGGCGACGCAGGCGTTCATACGCGTACGTCGGTCGGTGTGCTGCAATTGCCCAAAGGGGCTTCGGTGGAGGTCGATTTCATTTTCGGGCTGAAGCATGGCGATGTCGGTATCTGACTTCAGCGGGCCGTGTCTCTCAAGTATGTAGTTCCACGAAACATTTCGACACCCGATGCACGACACGCCTGCTGGTGAAGGCGCGCGCCAGCAATGCGGAAAGCAAAATGTGCACACGGCAAATGCCCGCCTCGTGCTTGCCGGTCAGTCATGCGCCGGACGCGCGTGGAGTCGAGGTAGTGAGCTGATCGCGAATTTGCTCCAGCCGGCAACCGCATGCCTTCCGCGCGACGTCCGACGACCTGGAAATGCCGGAAACACCGCCCCGCCGATATCGCCCCGCATCTCCATTTTGGGAGATGTCATCGCCCAACAGTAAGCCTACGATTGACTACAGGGCATCGGGGCCGGAAGTCGTCAGAACATTCGGACAGGCTCCCCATTCCGTATCGAAATCAGCAAATGCCCACGCAGTTTACTGACACGGCTTCTGCGTACGATGGCGACAAACGTGTGCGGTGAATGCTTTGCACCGCGACACGATGGCGCGTTGATGACGGAAGGCCTGCTGTCGTATTTCGGGGGAATTTCAATCATTATGCTGGCGCGAGACTATGCAGAACGAGAGCTCTCTCACATTCAGAGAATGGTGGCTCTCCTGGACAGCGAGACGAACGCTGACGATGTGTCGATGGCGGGTGCGGGGCGCGTGCGGCATCCGAGCTACTGGCGCGGGCGAATCGAGGAACTGCTGTCGACGCCCGATGTGCCGCGCCACGTCAGGACGCTCAGCGAAGCGGTGCTCGCGAAGATCGACGCGATGGAAATGCGGTTCGCGACGATGAAGTAAGCACATCGTCGGATACGGCGCGGGCATGCGCTTCATCGCATCGTCGACCGGATGGCCGGTCGCTTATTCGAGCGCCATCACGTCAAGCAGCGCAGCACGAAACGCGGCCATCTCCGCGCCGGTGCCGATCGACACGCGAAGATACGCCGGCGGCCCGGACTCCCGGATCAGGACCCCGTGACGCAGGAGTCCGCTCCAGATCCGGTGCCGATCCGCAAACTCGCCGAACATCACGAAGTTGGCGTCGGAATCGGCCACCGTCAGGCCCAGACCACGCAGCCACGCGACGGTCGAATCGCGCTCGGCCTTGATCGCCTCCACTTGCGACAGCATCTCGTCGCGTGCGGCCAGTGCCGCGCAGGCCGCCGCCTGCGTGAAGGCGGACAGGTGGTAGGGCAATCGAACCCGCTTCAGCGCTTCGACGATCGCAGGCGCGCACGCGCAATACCCGACGCGGCCGCCCGCGAACTTGAACGCCTTGCTCAGCGTGCGGGTGACGATGAGCCGAGGATGGTCCGGCAGCAGCGTCACCGCGCTGGGGACGCCGCGACGCCGGAATTCCGCATAGGCTTCGTCGACGACGACGATGCCCGGCGCGACGTCGAGTATCGCGCGGATATCGTCGACCGGCAGCGCGGTGCCGGTCGGGTTGTTCGGCGACGTCAGCAGTACGACGCTCGGCTGGTGCTCGCGGATGCTGTCGAGCGCCTGACCCAGATCCAGCGCGAAATCCCGGGTGCGCGGCAACGTATGCAGGCGCGTGAAAGTCGTGCGGCAGTATTCGTCATACATGGGATACGCGGGCGTAAAGGCCAGCGCCGAGCGCCCGGGGCCGCCGAATGCCTGCAGGACCTGCTGGATCACTTCATTCGAGCCGTTGGCCGCCCAGACGCGCGATGCGTCGATCGTCACGCCGGTGTCGTGCGTCAGATATGCCGCCAGATGCGCGCGCAGCTCGGCAAAATCGCGGTCGGGATAGCGGTTCGCCGCGCGCGCGGCGTCGGCCACCGCGGTCGCGATGCGCTCGACGAGCGCGGCCGACGGCGGATAGGGGTTCTCGTTGACGTTCAGGCAGACCGGCACATCGAGCTGCGGCGCCCCGTACGCGTGCTGCGACTTGAGGTCCTCGCGGAGCGGTAAATCCGGCAAGGCGATGTCTTTCCAGGGCTGTTGCATTGAAAACACTCCGTACGGGTTCGAATGATCGGCGCAGTCCGCTTTCAAGGCGGCAAAAAACAAAAAAGGCGCCGGAGGCGCCTTGGTTGTCGTCTTGATCGGGCATTCACCCGATGCAATTGCTAGATGCGAAACGAGCCACGGCGCAACAGAGGGCGTCCGTGGTGATGGTGCAGCGAGAGCGTGGTGTTTCGAATCGTCATGCGCTGCATCATGGCATACCGTGATCCGGATGAAAAGCGGGCGGCATCGTGCGTGCCGGAATGACGGCCATTACGTCTGATGATAAGCGGTAACAAACGTGGTATTTCGATCAAACGCGAACGAGTGATTTAAACGCGCGTGCCGATTGACTAAGATGCGCAGAAGACGTTCGACAACAACGCACGGCGCGGGGTGGCCAGATGCAAATGAACGGGTTGATTCCATCCGCATGGATCGATGACGTCTACGCTGCGGCGCTGGGCGATCAGCGATGGGAAACGGTGCTGGACGGGCTGCGATCGTGGGTCGGCGTGCGCATGGTCACGCTGCTGTCTTTCGACGACGCGGCGCGGGTGCCGGCAATCGAGCAGGCGGCGGGTGACGACGCGTCATGGGTCGCCGCGTGTTACAACACCTACAACACCGAGTTCTATCGGTACGACCCGGTCGTGCCGGTCGCCGCCGACTGGCCGGCGGGCCGCTGGTTCGAGGACGTCAAGCACCTCTCCGCGCACCAGCGAGCGCACAGCGCGTTCTATCAGGAATTCCTTCACCCGTTCGGGCTCGGCAGCATCTCGGGCCTGTACATCCATCGCAGCGAGGGCTCGGGCGCATTCCTCAGCGTCCAGGGCGGCCTCGAATCGCAGGGGCTGTCCGACGATCAGCGCCATGCGATCGAAAACATGGGGATGCACATCAGCCGCGCGCTGCAGATCCAGGCGCGGATCGGCGAGCTCGAGGCGCGCGTGGCCGCCGCCGAATCGGTGCTCGATGCGATTCCGGTGCCGGTGTTCCTGCTCGACGCGCAGCGTGAGCTGCGCTACACGAATCGCGCGGCCGATCAGCTGATCGCGGCGGAACCGGCGCTGCGGGTCGTGAACGGGCGATTCGCGCCGGAAGGCTGCGTCGACGATGCGCAATGGCGGCAAGCGCACGCGCGCGGTGGGCTGTTGTTACGGCGCACAACGGGCGAACCGCTGCCGCTGGCGCTGATGCCGGTGCCCGAGCAATCGCGCCTGATGCGCGAGCGGCCGGGCGTCGCGACGCTGATGACGGCCGCCGACCTGCGTTCGCCGTCGGCCCGCGCGCAGCGGCTGCGTGTGTTCTACGGGCTGTCGTCGGCCGAGGCTGATCTTGCCGTGCTGCTGTGTTGCGACGGGTTGTCACCGCAGGAATGCGCCGGGTTGCGCGGCGTGTCGATCGGCACGATCCGCACGCAGATCAAGTCGATCTACGCGAAAACGGCGGTGGCGCGGGCGGCGCAGCTGACGTCGCTGGTTATGCAGACGTGAAGGGGCGGGCGTCGGATTTCGTGCTATCGGTTTGCTACGGCGCCAACGTAGTGGCATTTCGTTGTACGCGGTTGACTGCAGCCGACACCCTTGCGGTCGTCGGTTTCTTGCGAAGCGGCCATGCATCGGCGAAAACTCCAGGGCAGCGCAGCGTGTACCATGCACGTTCGTGGACACAGGACGGGTCGCGATGGAAAGCCTTATAACGAGTTCAGGCCGTGCCACGCTGTCGACGCAAGTCATCGGTAGCGGAGAACCGATTGTGTTTTTGCACGCTCGCGTCGCGGATCGCCGGATGTGGGCCCACCAGATGCGCGAAATTGGCGCTAGCCACCAAGCTATCGCCTATGATCGACGCGGATTTGGAGAAACAGTTGCCGAAGCAGAGGACCACTCTGCTGTTCGAGATTTGATCGCGGTTCTGGAGTCGGTCGCACGCGGGTTCCCTGCGATACTTGTTGCCTGTTCTCAAGGCGGAGGCATTGCGCTCGATGCGGCGCTTCGGTATCCGTCGCATGTCCGCGGTCTCGTTCTTATCGCACCGAACGTCACCGGTGCGCCGAAAATCACTCATGCAACGCGGGTTGAAGAGTTGGTCACGCGTCTCGCGGCGGCTGAAGCGAAGCATGATATTAAAGAGGCCATCGCGATTCGCCGGACGCTCTGGCTTGATGGTCCACTTCAACCTGAGGGGCGCGTGACGGGTGAAGCTCGCAAATTGTTTGATGAGATGAACGTTGTTGCGCTCGGTTTGCCACCAACGGGTACGAACACCGATGCACCGATCGCTTACGGGCGGTTGGGCGAAATATCAGTGCCGACGTTGGTGGCGTGTGGGGATCTGGACCTGGTCGGTATTCAGGAAAGAAGTCGTTACGTCGCGGCTAACGTAGCCTGCGGGACGTTCCACCAAATATCAGGGACCGCGCATTTGCCGTCCCTCGAATGGCCACAGGAAGTCACGAGCATGATCGCGGGTTTCATCGATCAATTGTAGAGGCCGGCAAGAGCGGGGGCAGCGAAAACGCCAACGAAGAATTTCCGGAGGCGTTTGAAGCGATTTTCGATGAGCTAGATAGTTTTATCGATTGACTGTTGATGGCCCACAAGCGCCCGCTCGTCGGGCCGCTACACACCGAAGAGCGCCAGCCCTGTCAGTACGACGCCAATCGCGGCAGCCCCCATCGACAGGTGTTGCATCCATTTCCGCCGCGTGAGAATCGTGATCGCAGCAAGCGCGATCGAGATCTGGATGATGGTAGTGGCCTGCGCCCAACGATGATGCCGGTGTAGCCGCTCCTCGCTTGCAGCATTGCTCTTCACGACTTCTTGCTCGAGCGCTTCGGCGCGTTTGCGGATCGGCTCCTTCTCTTCGCGATACCGCGCCGCGTCTGCATCGAAACGCTTTCTTTGCGGCGACGCTTCCTGGCTCAACGCCGCACCGAGCTCGGCTAGATTCTGCTTTTCGCCCTTTGCCTGGTAATAGGCCCACAGGTTAGCTGCCTCGGTTTTCTGGATCGCGGCCTCGTTCTTGTGCAGCAACGCTAAATTCTCTTCCGCACCGCTCTGGTATGCGGAAATCGCGCCGACGCAGGCGAGGACAGCAGTCATCACGGCGATGCGCGCCGCTCCGTGGCTCTCTTCATGCGCCGCAGGGTGCTCTACTGCATGATCGTGTGGGCCGTGAACTTCGAAATCTTCTGGCATGACAAGAACGTCCGCATGAGTTGAAGGACTTATACGCGGTTCGCACGCACGTGAGGAGCGCGCTGCAACAGTGGCAGCACTGTCGCTGGGTCGCAGCTCCGTATGGGCAATCCGTTCGTGCGAAAGTGTGAGCGAACGGACAATGGCCTGCGGAACCTCACGCTGTTTGAACGCCGACTCCCGCCAAAATGGCGACGGTTCGACATTGTGCATGAATTGCCACTTCCGCAGTATGAGTCGACGGCAGTCGCCCCAGGGCAGCCGTTGGTTGCCTCCACTCTCGATGTCCGTTTCCAGAGGCTACCCGCCAACGGAACCCAACGGGCGCCACAGGGCCAGGTTGCCGGCTCAGCGCCGGCGATATCTCCGCGAGATGTAACGTGCTGGCGAAAGGCATCCGGCCGGCACGCGTCATGGCACTTGCAGAGTGCGTCCACGACGAAGCCTTGACGCCCCGCCTCAGAGGGACTTGCTCGCGCCGGGGCCGAGGAACGGAAACGCGGGTGCGCGTTGAAAGTCCTTCGAGACTTCGCCGCCGAATGCATTGCGCTGATCCTTGCCGAGGTCGAGACGTTTGACGGGTGCGCCGGCGGAGAAGTCGACCTTGTTGAGATCGACCCAGAAAGTACTCGGCGTGACGGCCGATTCGAAGAAGTAAAGCATGCGCTTGTGATCGGCAACAGTGCGCCAGCGTGTGGACGATATATTCGGCTCGCCCGGGGTGGTGATCCCGAACGGCACCGAGACGTTACGAATCACGCTGAAAACGCTGGCAAGTGCAATGGCGGGGTCTTCACTCTTGGGGATAGCATTGACGTAGAACGAGGCGCGCGCGAACCGGTCAGCAGAGCGATTGGTGCCGGGCAGCCAGACGGTGCCTCCTATCTGCTTCCAATATTCGTTCAGTGCAAGCTGCTCGTCGAAGGTCGGTGAGTTGGTCATGACCTGATACTGTCGACCATGATGGATGATCTGCTTTCCGCCGATGTACTCGACGATCGCGCTGTCGCCAGTCGCGTCCGACATCGCGAGGTGCAGTGTGGTGAGGCGCTGTTCTCCGGGGACGTTGTCAGTCACGATCGTGAATGGCTCTTTCTCGAGCGCAGCCACGGCTTCCGCGACGGTCGCAAAATTGTCCAGCACGTACTGCGCCCATGCGGCGATGGTGAGCCCCGGTTTCGAGTTCTTGTCGAAGGGGGGATATTGCGACTCGACGAGCCAGAGCAGTTCAGCGGCCAGCCCCTTTTCGTTCATGCCATCGGTGGTGGAAACGTCATAACCCGTCGCCACGACGCTACCGTATTTGGCGGTCCATTTAATGGAGTTCGGACCGGATTCACCGGTGCGGGCGATGCCGCGTGGCAGGATGTAAAGATTGGTGGCGACGTCGAGTTTCCAGTCCATCGATCGGGCGGTGATGACGTCGTCGTTGTTGCCGAGATAGACGAGGCGTGTGCAGGCTAGCGATCCGGCCGAATCGGCGAGGAGCGTCGCTGCTGCGGCGAGACAGGTCAGAACGACGCGAATAGGGCGGCGCATGGCAATTCCTCACGCTGTGTTGGTGATCGCAGATCGCTCGACGCCGACGCTCGCTGCGAAGGCGACTCACGTTCGCCTGCTGCGCATTGATTACCCGGCAATGTCGCGTCTACAACGTCTGAGGAAAGGAAGTATTGGATTTCCGTAATGAAGTTGTCAACCGGGCCATTGCAGTCACGTGTGAGATCGGAGCGCACGCCGGGTTGTACCTTCTCTCCTTGCGGTGCAATTTCGTTACCGCTTTCTGCGGCGTGCGATCGGCTCCTCAGAGGCGACTAACGGCTATTCTGGATAGCGCAGTGAATGTCGCTTCGTGGCCGAACTCGGCCGGCCGCCGCCCAGCGCACACGACCGGCACAGATCGACCCGGAACGGTTCTTCGGTACACGTCGACCTTGTGGCAGTTTTCGAACTCCTGCGGCCACTCGAATGTCCCCTCCGGCGACCGACCCAAGACGCCGGGAAGCGAACTCTCGCCGGCTGCGGCGCATTCGACCTGGGGCTGCCCCCATCTCCGGCGCATCGTCGAGATAAGGGAAAGAGCACGAAGCCATCTACGTTGGCGTAGACGCATTAACCGCGGCCCATGACGTCCGTGAACTCCAAAGACTTTATCCTGCTCGCTGTGGCGGTAAAGCGAGTACTTGGCGATGACAGTTTAGGCTATCCCTCCGTTAGTCCCGTAGCCATAGCTTGAAGCAGATAGCGCAGGCGCGGACCGAAATCGAGTGCTACATGTCCCCATTCCGGCACCTCCCGGTAGAGCTGGGCAAGCGTCGGCGTCGGATGGGAAACCTGCCAGAAGCCTGCCGCCAGCATGAGCGATGTTGCCAATAGGCTTTGAATTTGCTCAATGGTCATTCGGCTGGCTTCGACCAGAGCAGTGACGATGGCGTCATGGTTCGCGAAAGCACTGGTTTTGTAGCGGCGGGCACGCTCTATGTCGACATCGCCTTCCAGACTCAGGGTGACATGCGTCAGGAGGTCGCAGAACACTGGAAGGGAAATCATTGTATTGGCAACAACCTCAGCCACTGAGGCCGGGGCTAACCCAGTTCGATCGCCGAGTTCGTTTTTTATTGCGTCACACCATCGCCTCCAACCGCGCTCGGCCAGTTCGAGGAGTAGTTCCTCCCGATTGGCGTAATAGCGACGGACTCCCGTCCGGTGTAACCCCACCCGTTCGGTCACGGCTGCCACAGTCACGAATCGCACCCCACCCAGCTCCAGTGCAAGCGACTCCGCGGCATCGAGTAAGTCCTCGGAGCGCTGGAGTTTATCTTCAGTTGATCGGGCTCGTTCTCTCATTCGGCGTAGTTTAACGCATCTCGATGTGCGTTACATAGGGTGTTGTGTTAATCTGGATGAGATAACGCATCATGACGTGCGTTATGTGCCTCCCTTGTCGATACAGACCGCCTGACAAAGGGAGACGCCAAAAACCACTGGAACTGCGAACATGACTACTGGAACCAAGCCTGTTGCCCTGATAACCGGAGCGTCTTCCGGCATGGGCAAGGACTTCGCGCTGCGATTGCTTGCCGAGGGCTACACCGTTTACGGGGCAGCTCGTCGGGTCGAGCGCATGCAAGACATCGAGGCCGCAGGCGGCATTGCGCTGGCAATGGATGTCACGGACGATGCCACGATGGTGACAGGGGTCGATCGAATCATTCGCGAACAAGGCCGGATCGACGTGCTGATTAACAACGCCGGATATGGGCAGATGGGCGCGTTGGAGGATGTGCCTGTCGAAGCCGCGCGCCGCCAGATTGAGGTGAATCTCGTCGGCGTTGGAAGACTTACGCAGCTCTGCCTTCCGCACATGCGCGAACGGAAATTCGGCAAGGTCATCAACATCTCGTCGATCGGCGGGAAATGCGCGTTCCCGATGGCTGGCTGGTACCACGCGTCGAAGTTCGCACTGGAAGGGTATTCCGATTCGCTGAGGATGGAAGTCCGGCCTTTTGGCATAGACGTCATCGTGATCGAGCCGGGTGGCACGGACAGCGAATGGTTCCCCGTAGCGATTGCAGAGCTTGAGCGGTATTCCGCGAAAAGCGCTTACGCCGGTCTTGTAACCGCGATCCGGAAATCGCCGTCATGGAAAAGAAAGATGCCGGCCCCCAAGAGCATTACGAATCTCGTTGTCAAAGCGCTCAAAGCCAGGTCGCCACGCGCTCGTTACCATGGCGCATCGGGTGCGGGGCTGATCCTCTTCCTGCGATATGTATTGTCCGACCGCATGTACGACCGCCTCATCACAAGCCAATACAGATAGCTTGATTGAAGCTTGGCGGCGGTAGGCGTAGCGCCACAACTGCGACCGAGCATGCATTGTCGGTATCTGCAATGCCCAGCAGACCTAACGCGCACTTTTCCAGTAACGGGGAAATGTCTGCTGTTGCGCGCGAAGCTGACATCTTGGTGTCGGTGGTAAAGCAGAGCCGACCGGCAGTTAATGGCCGCACACCGCCGCCGGAGTTGCGAGTTAAGCCGGTTAAATCGACTGGGTCGAAAGTCGGAAAAGCATGGCACCGGCCGTGCGCCCTACGCGAACATGCGACTTGGGAGGTATGTATTCGGAACGTCGACATCGCGACGTGTTGTCGACAATGAGTAGGCCAGTCGCAGTAATTTAGGCGCGCCGAGTCGCAAAACCGTGGCGCCAGTCACGCGCACTCTGGCGCCCTACGGCGGGGCAGGCGCAGGCGCCAGCCGCTGCCCGGATTCCCTTTCGTTCCGTCCGGTCGCCCTACACGCGACGGTGCATGGCCGGCGTGCGCTCCTGACATCGCGCCGACCTGTCATCATTGTGATCAGTCATCCTACGACAATAGAAAACGAAGCGAAAGTTTGGTTTCCGATGCCGGCGGCAGCGGTCAGCTGACCACCCAGCTAAGACACGAACCCGTTCCCGGAAAACGTTTCGCGTAAATTCATCTAAACAGAGAAAACGATTCCCTGAAACTCACCCGAAACCCGTCATGGAGACAGCTCTACGGGTATGCACCAAGTGAGTTAAACGATTAACCGACGTACATTCGCGTCAACATGTCATACGACGTATGACTCAGCGGTCCGCGAGCACGGCGCCGAAGAATGCGCATGTCGGCGGATCGCCGCGCAACAACGAGCACAACCATCAAGGAGACTGACGATGAAGCACCGATTCAACCGCTCCCGTATCGCCCTGGCCGTCGCGCTGATGGCCGGCTTCGCGATGTCCGCGCAGGCGCGCGTGTTCCGCTCGGCGGACGTGCACGGCGACAGCTTCCCGACCAACATGGCGGTCAAGTCCATGGGCGACGAGCTGTCGAAGCTGACGGGCGGCAAGGATTCGATCAAGGTGTTCGGCAACAGCGCGCTCGGCTCGGAGAAGGACACGGTTGACCAGGTGCGGATCGGCGCGATCGACATGGCGCGCGTGAACGGCGCGTCGTTCAACGAGATCGTGCCGGAATCGCTGATCCCGTCGTTCCCGTTCCTGTTCCGCGACGTCGATCATTTCCGCAAGGCGATGTACGGCCCGGCTGGCCAGAAGATCCTCGACGCGTTCACCGCGAAAGGGATGATCGCGCTGACGTTCTACGAGAGCGGCGCGCGCTCGATCTACGCGAAGCGCCCGGTGCGCTCGCCGGCCGACATGAAGGGGCTGAAGGTGCGCGTGCAACCGTCGGACCTGATGGTCGACGAGATCAAGGCGATGGGCGGCACGCCGACGCCGATGCCGTTCGCCGAGGTGTACACGGGCCTGAAGACGGGCCTCGTCGACGCAGCCGAAAACAACATGCCGTCGTACGAGGAAACCAAGCACTACGAAGTGGCACCCGACTACTCGGAGACGCAGCACGCAATGACGCCGGAAGTGCTGGTGTTCTCGAAGAAGGTGTGGGACACGCTGTCGCCGCAGGAGCAGGCCGCGATCAGGAAGGCGGCGGCCGATTCGGTGCCTTACTACCAGAAGCTGTGGACCGCGCGCGAAGCGTCCGCGCAGCAGACGGTGACGAAGGGCGGCGCGAAGGTGCTGCCGGCCGCGCAGATCGACCGCGCGGCGTTCGTGAAGGCGATGCAGCCGCTGTGGACGAAGTACGAGAAGACGCCGCAGATGAAGCAGATCGTCGACGAGATCGAGGCCACCAAGTGACACGTCACACTTCCCTGAACGGCGCGTCGGCTGCGGGTTCGCCCGGCGACGCGCCGGACGGCACCGCGCCGGCGCGGCCGCATGCTGCGCCGCTGTTGCGCTGCGTGAACGACGTGCTGTTCCGCGTGCTGGCCGTGATTGCGTCGGCGTGCCTCGCGGTGCTGACGGTGCTGGTGTTCTACGCGGTCGTGATGCGCTACGTGTTCGAGAACGCGCCGGATTTCGTGGAGCCGATCGCGCTGCTGCTCGTGATCGTGATCGCGATGTTCGGTGCGGCGATGAAGGTGCGCGACGGTGGCCATATCGGCCTCGATTCGCTCGTGCGCCGGCTGCCGCCGAAGTCGCGCACGGTGGTGATCGCGATCCAGCACCTGAGCCTGATCGCGTTCGCGATCATGATCATGGTCGGCTGCGGCAGCATGGCCGCCGAGACGATGGGCGACCGCATCCCGATCATCGGGCTGCCCGAAGGCGTGCGCTACCTGATCGCGATGCCCGCGGCGATCGCCATCGTCCTCTTCTCGCTCGAGCATTTGCTCGCGCTTCGTCGTTCTTCGTCGGGACAATAACGCCATGGAACTCGCGATCCTGTCCGTCAGTTTTCTGATTTTCCTCGTGCTGGGCGTGCCCGTGTCGTTCGCGCTCGGGATAGCGTGCGTGCTGACCTATATGGTCGAAGGCTTGCCGATCGCGACCGCGATGCAGGCGATGATCTCGGGAATGAATGCGTTCTCGTTCCTCGCGGTGCCGTTCTTCATCTTCTCCGGCGAACTGATGCTGCACGGCGGCATCGCGGACCGGATCCTGCGCTTCGCGCAGGCGACGGTCGGCCACTTCCGCGGCGGCCTCGGGATGGCGAACGTCGTCGCCTGCACGCTGTTCGGCGGCGTGTCGGGCTCGCCGACCGCCGATACGTCGGCGATGGGCGGCGTGGTGATTCCGCTGATGAAGCGCGAAGGCTACAGCGCGGCGTACGCGGTCAACGTGACGACGCATGCGTCGCTCGCCGGCGCGCTGATGCCGACGTCGACCAACATGATCATCTACGCGTTCGCCGCGCAGGGCATCACCGGGATGCTGCACGGCCAGCCGGTGAGCGGCGTGTCGATCGGCGACCTGCTGTTCTCGGGGCTGCTGCCGGTGTTGTGGGTGATGGGCTTCGTGCTGGCCGCCGCGTACTGGCAGGCCGTGCGTCACGGCTATCCGCGCCGTGAAGACGGTTCGTCCGCGCTGCCCGCGTTTCCCGGCTGGTATGCGGTGCTGCGCAGCTTCGTCGGCGCGGTGCCCGGCCTGATGGTGATCGCGATCATCCTCGTGTGCGTCGCGAAGGGGATTGCCACCGCGACCGAAGCCGCGGCGATCGCCGTCGTGTACTCGCTCGTGTTGACCGCGGTGGTGTACCGCACGCTGACGGCCGAGAAGCTGCGCCGCGCGCTGTCGCATGCGGCGCGCACCACGGGCGTCGTGCTGCTGCTGATCGCGGTGTCGAACATGCTGCGCTTTCAGATGTCGTACCTGGAGATCCCGGATGCGATCGAAGGGCTGCTGAAGCAGTCGACCGCCGCGCCGTGGCTGATGCTGCTGTACATCAACATCATCCAGGTGTTCCTCGGCACGTTCGTCGACATGGCCGCGCACATCCTGATCACGACACCGCTGTTCCTGCCGATCGCGATGGCGTGCGGCGTCGGGCCGGTGCAGTTCGGGATCATGCTGCTGCTGAACTGCTCTCTCGGCCTCGTGCACCCGCCGATCGGCTCGGTGCAGTTCGTCGGCTGCGCGATCGGCAACGTGTCGATCGGCGAGACCACGAAGATGGCGTGGCCGTACTACCTCGCGATCTTCAGTGCGATCAACATCGTCACGTACCTGCCGTTCTTCTCGACGTGGCTGCCGAGCGTCATCAGCGGGCACGCGGTGTTCTGATTCTCCGATCGCATGCTTCGCCCGACTGCGGCGCCGGACGACCTGGGTTGTCCGGCGCCGCGGTCGTTTTGGCGGCGGCCCTTCAAGGCACCGGAGCGCACATGAACGTCAATCCTGCCGCGCGTCCGGCTCGCCGTTACCGCCCGCCGACCGGTCGTCACGCCAATCTTCCAGCTCGCGCCACAGCGCCGGGCGCGCATGATCGCGCGGCGGCAGCTTGATGACGTACGCCACGCCTCGCACGTTGACCACGACGCCCGAGTCGGGCAGCGTGGCCGGGATGCCGGAGAACGGCGGGTCGGCATCCGGTTCGGAATCGGAATCCGGGCCGGGTGGATGTCGAAGGATCATGCGAATTCTCCGTGGCGCCGCGCAGCGGCGCGTCAATAGCGGACACGCCCGATCAGACCCAGCGGGTCGACGGCGTGCTGGATGGCGGCGGCGACCTGCCGTTGTGCGGCCGGCACATGCTTGCGGTAGTACGCGACGTTGACCGGCCCGACGCCATGCTCGGCGCTGAAGCAGCCACCGGCCCGCACGACGCGGTCGTACAGCGCGCCGCGCAGCGCCACCTGCTGCAGCGGCCCGTAGCGGTCCGCACTGGCGTGCGGGATCGACACGACGAGATGGCAGCCGCCGTCGCCGAAATGCCCGAACGTATGACAGCGCAGCGACGGATGCGCAGCCGCGATCCACTGCTCGGCGTCGGCGACGAACGCGGCCAGCGCGCCGCGCGGAAACGACACGTCGAACGACAACGGAATGCCGTCCTGCGCCACCGCCGCCGGCAGTGCGTCGCGAATCCGCCAGAACCGTTCGGCCGGTGCGCAGGCCGCGTCGAGCACCACGTGTTCGCCCGCCAGCGTGTCGAGTGTCGCGATCGTTCGCTCCTCGAGCAGTGCATCGAGCCCCGGCATGCCGGTCGCGATCTCGACCAGTGCATAGCACGCGGCAGCGTCGGCTTCGAACGGAATACGCGACGCCGGATACGCGGCCGCGACGCAGCCGACGGCCGCCGCGGACATGAATTCGAATGCCGACAGCATCTCGCCGAACGCACGTTCGAACGCGAGCAGGCCGGCGAGCGCCGCGTCGTACGACGCGAACGCGACGAACGCGGCGCACGACGACCGTTCGAGCGGCGCGAGCGCGAACGACACGGCCGTCACGAGCCCGTTGGCGCCGTTCGCGCCGATGAAGCATTGGGTGACGTCGAAGCCCGCGTTGCGTTTGCGCAGCGGCGCGAGCGCATCGATCACGGTGCCCGCCGCGTCGGTGAGCACGGCTTCGACGCCGAGCACGTTGCGGCGTACGTCGCCGTACTTGATCAGGCGGCTGCCGCCCGCGTTCGCGCCGACGAGGCCGCCGGCCGCCGGATCGCTGCCGAGGTCGATCGGCAGGCACAGGCCGGCTTCGGCGGCCACGCGATTGATGTCCGACAGCCGCACGCCGGCCTCGACCGTGATGCTGCGATTCGCGGCGTCGAACGCGCGCACCGCGCGCATCCGGTCGAACGACACCACGCATTGCGTGCCGCTGCGATCGGGCACGGCCGCGCCGACGAGCCCGGTGCGCGCGCCCTGCGCGACCAGTGCGATGCGGTGCGCGACGGCGACTCGGGCGAGTGCGCTCGTGTCGGCGGTCGACGCGGGCCGGGCGATGCCGAGCGCGATGCCGCCGTGCAGTGTCACGTCCGTTTCATACGATGAACACGCGTCGGGAGATGCGCCATCGAGCCAGCCGTCGCCGAGCGTTGCGGCGAGTGCGTGCCGCTGCGCGGCGCGGTCGGGCAGCGCGCTCATCGTCAGCCGGCCCGCACGAGCTGCTTGCGCAGGCGGCCGCGCACGACGACCAGCGCGATCAGCGGCACGACGCCGCCCCACAGCGGGCTGTGGCGCATCGTGATCGACACCGCGAGCGCGACGACGGTGACGGCGAGCAGCACGATCGACAGCGAACGGGCGCGTGCATGGTCGACGAACGTGCCGTCGACGAAACCGCCGTCCGACCACGCGGTGTGCACGATGCCGACGACCAGCACGCAGACGAGCATCGCGGCCGGGCCGAGTTCCTCGCCCCACAGGCGGCTACCTGTCGGCGACACGAGCGCGAGCACCGCGCCGATCACGAGGAACAGGTCGACGCCGAGCGCGATGCTGTTGCGGTCCGCGCGGCGGATCAGCCACGCGCCGTGCACGAGCGCGAGCACGCCGCCGATCAGGAACGCGTGCGTCCAGCGCACGTCCGGCTGCTCGGGCCCGAGCCGGCCGTAGAACAGGAACACGATCGCCGGCAGGAAGTTGCTCGCGTGCAGCAGGTAGTCGGTTATGGGATTGCTCGATTTCATCGGGGGGTTCTCCTTCGTCGAAACGTCGAAATTCGAAACGGCGGGCGACGCGTCAAGCGTCGTGCCAGCGGAACAGCCGCGCGGCGGCGAACAGGAACAGCGCCGTGCTCGCGGCCATGCCGAGCAGTTGCGGCGCGAGCTGCGCATACGGGGCGCCGTCGACCAGCGCGCCGCGCAGCGCGACCGCGAACTGGTTGGTCGGCAGGAACGCGAGCACCGCCTTCAGCCAGGCCGGCGCGTCATGCATCGGGATCGTCAGGTCGCTGAAGAACAGCAGCGGGTAGTAGGTGACGTTGCACGCGAGTTCGGCCGCGGCCAGCGACTTCGCGCGGCTCGCGAGCAGCACGCCGATGCTGAGCACCATCGCCGCGCCGAGCAGCACGATCGGCAATGCGCGCAGCCCGTCGGGCGTGGCGATCGGCAGCGCGATGCCGAACGCCACGCGCGCGACGGTCAGCAGCACGAGCGCCGACAGCGCCATCATGATCATCCGCGCGACGATCAGCGCCGCGAGGAACACGCCGCGCGAGACCGGGAAGCACACGTACAGCTTGAACGTATTGCGTTCGCGCAGCGACGCGATTGCGGTCGTCGTCGAGTTGAGGCCGATCGCCATGAACGCCATCACGAGAATGCCGGTCGCGAAGAACGCGCCGTAGTCGAACGGGCGGCGCGCGGGTGCCGCGTTCTCGAAACGCGCCTGCGCGGCGGGCAGCCCGAGCCGCTGCGCGGCGCAGCGCGCGAGCGCGATCTCGACGACGCGCGACGCGGCCTTGACCGCGAGCGAGCCGTTGAAGTCGTAGCGGATCGTCGCAGGCGTGCGCTCGTCGTTGCCGAGCACGACGGTCACGCGATCGGCTGCCGCGCCGCGGCCGTCGAAGGTCGCCTTCACCGTGTCACTGTGCGAGAGGCTCTCGACGATCTGCGCTTCGCATGCGCGGCTGTACGGGGTCGCGCCGCCGGGTACGACGAATGCGACGTCGGCCGTGCCGAGCGAACCCGATCCGCCGAACGCGAACAGCATCACGCTCAGCAGGAACACCGGGAACACGAGCGTCCAGAACAGCGACGAGCGGCTGCGCAGATAGCCGAGCAGCTCGTTGCGCACGAGGATCAGGAACACCTTAGTCATGGGAAGGGCCCTCGGTACAGAGGCGCAGCAGGTCGCCCGGCGTGCTCGGCGCGAGCGCGAGATGCTGGATGCCTTGCTCGCCGACGATGCGGTGCACGTTCGGATGCAGCGTCGCATCGCCGAACACCTCGACGACGTGCGTGGCCGATACGCGCACGCCGGTCACGCCGGGCAGCGCTGCAAGCCGCTTGCGCAGCGCACGTGCATCGGCTTCGTCGCGGCAGTGCAGGACCGCGCGCGCCTCGCCGACGAGTTCGGCGCGCAGCGCGTCCTTGTCGCCCTGGTAGCGCACGCCGCCGTCGCGTACCCACACGAGATCGTCGACGACGGCGAGCTCTTCCTCGGCGTGGCAGATCATCGCGACGCTCGTGCCGCGCGCACGGTGGCGCAGCAGGTCGATCACGACGCCCGCGTAACGACGGTCGAGGCCGGTGAACGGCTCGTCGAGCACGGCCAGTTCCGGCCGGTGCGCAAGCGCCACGTAGAGGTCGATGCGCTGGCGCTGCCCCTTCGACAACGCGCGGCACGGCTTGTCGAGCAGTTCGGCGATGCCGAGCGCATCCGTGACCGCGGCATCCGCGTGCACGTACATCGCGCGGTGCAGCGCGACGATCTCCGACACGCGAAGATGGTCGGGATACTCGACCTTCTGCAATTGCGCGCCGATGCGCCGCAGCGACGGCGTATCGCGCATGAAACGCGCGGCCGGCACGTCGAGCACGCGCACGTCGGTGCCGCCGCGCCGGAAGCCGAGCAGCGTTTCGAGCAGCGTGGTCTTGCCGGAGCCGTTCGGCCCGACGATCGCGGTGACGGCGCCGAGCCGGAACCGCACGTGCCGCGCGGAAAAACGGAAATCGCCGGCCGCGACGTCGATCGCGCGCGCGCCGAGCGCCGCGCCCGGCGCGTGGGCATCGGGCAGCGGCTGCGTGGCCGTGCGCAGCGGCCGGTCGAACGCGGTGTGCGGGCCGAACAGCGCGCGCACGGAGGCGAGGAACGAATCGCTCATCGTTGGCTTCCTGTCAGTCGAACAGCATGACCTGCGTGTCGCGCGCGCCCCGGTACGGGTTGCGGCCGTGCGCGACCAGCATGTTGTCGACGACGAGCACGTCGCCGGCCTGCCACGGGAAGGCGAGCTCCTCGTCGTCGAGCGCGTCGTAGATCGCGACGAGATCGTCGAACGGCATCGGCGACCCGTCGCCATAGCGGATCTCGTACGGGAACGCGGCGCGCCCGCCGTACATGCGCTGCAGGTAGCGGTAGCTGAGCTCGCCCATCGAGCGCGGGTTCGGGTGCTGCGCGCTCGCCTGGTTGAACCACACGGTTTCGCCGGTGCGCGGATGCGCGCGCAGCGCGCTGCCGACGTGCGATACGGTCACGCTGCCGTCGTCGAGCCAGCGGCAGCCGACACCGCGTTCCGCGCACAGCCGCTCGACCTCGTCGCGCTCGCGCGTGCCGAATGCGTCATCCCACGGCCGGTGGTATTCGGCGAACGGCATGCCCGGATTGGCGGCGAGGCCGTCCGCGCGCTCGCCGGGCGCCGCGAAATTGCGCAGGTACATCACGCCGCGTTCGGCGAACCGTTCACGCAGCGCGGCCGGCACGCGTGCCGTCACGCGCCGCATGTCGCAGATCGGCGTTTCGCCGCCCGCATCGGCCGGCTGCCGGCAATAGAACGCGACGAGGCGCGGGAACGCAGGCATGTAGGCCATCTCCTGGTGCAGCCCGATCTTGAACGGCGGCGGCATGCGGGTCGACTCGTACACCTGGCCGTCGATCTGCTTGCGCGGCGCGGCGCCGGCCGTGTAGCCGTTCGCGTACGCCGGATACAGCGCGCCGAGCTGGCCGAACGCGGCGGTGTCGGGCACCGCGAAGCCGCGCCACAGCAGCGCGCCGCACGCGTCGAGCAGCGTGTCGATCGTGTCGAGCCGCGAGCGGTACCACGCGACGAACATCTCCGGCGAGGTCGCGAGTTCGGCGCTGCGCGGCGTCACGCACAACGGCAGCGTCGCGCCGGGCGCGACCGCCGAGCAGTGCACGTCGTCGGCGCCGAGCCGTGCGGCGGCGTGCGCGGCGAGGAAGGCGAGGTCGGTCATCACTCAGGCCAGCGCCGGTTTCTTCAGCAGGATCTCGAAGCCGAGCGCACCGAGCCCGGCGCTCGGGCTGTAGATCGACGCGACTGCCGCGAGACCGGCTTCGGCGACGAGCGCGTGCGCTTCGTCGAGCGTGATCTTTTCCTCGACGTGGGTCGGCGGATAGTCGGCGGCGGCGCGCATCTCGGTGAAGCGGTCGAGCAGGTGCTGCGGCGCGTCGCGGCGCATGTCGTGCACGAGCGCGATGCCGCCCGGTTCCAGCACACGGTACATCTCGGTGAGGCTGAGTGCCTTGTCCGGCAGGTGGTGCAGCGTCGCGCGGCCGACGGCCATCGTCAGCGTGCCGTCGTCGAACGGCAGCGCGAGCGCGTCGCCGACGCGCATCTCGATCGTGTCGTCGAGGTCGAGTTCATGGATGCGCGGGCGGCCTTCGTCGAGCATCGCGGGATCGAGGTCGATGCCGACGTAGCGCCAGCCGCGCATCGCCGGGTCGGTCGCGAGCCGCACCGGCACGACGCCGGTGGCCGTGCCGATGTCGGCGATCACGCCGGGCGTCATCCCGCGCGCGAGCTGGCGAATGCGGCTGATGAACAGCAGGTCCCACGGTTCGAGCGTTTCGGTGGCAAAGCGATCGTAGTCGTTCGCCGGGCGCAGGTTCTTGAGCAGCATGACGGTCCTTTTGCGGAGTGCGGAGGGATGAGGGTTCACAGCCAGCCGACCGGCACGGCGGCCAGCAGCCGTCGCGCGGTCGCGCTGTTGACGCCGAAAGCAGGGCGGCGGCGGCGCTCGACCGCATGCGCGGCCATCGCCGCGATGCGCGCGCCGAGCCCGACGCCGACGCCCCACGACGGCGCGGCGACACCGAGTTCGAGCAACGTCGCGGCCGTCAGGAAATCGATGTTCGGGCGCAACGCGCGGCGGGCGTCGGCTTGCGCGCAGCACGCGTCGAACAGCGTCATGTACGCGCCGTCGAAGCCTTGCGCCGCGAACCGCGCGCGCATGTGCGGCGGACGCGGGTCGGCGACGAACAGCGGATGGCCGAAGCCGTACAGCGTGCGTTTCGCATCGAGCGCGGCATCGATTGCCGCGCGCCCGGTTGCGTCGAGCGCGGCAGGCGGTGCGCCGGTGCCGCCCGGGACCGACTGCGCGAGCGCGGCGAGCCAGTGCATCGCTTCGAGCGCCGCGCCGACGTGCGACGGCCCGCTCGCAAGGAAACCGGACGCGATGGCCTGCGTGAGCGTGACGCCGGTGCCGATCGCGACACGCGGCGCGAGCACGGTCGGCGTGATGTAGCCGAAGCCCGCGTGCCACGCGACGAGCAGCATGTCCATTGCGGCTTGCGCCGGGGCGTCGTTGCGCGTCGCGCCGGTCAGCACGAGCATGCGTTGCGCGTGGCTCGACGTGCCGGCGAGCGATGCGCCGATCGAGTCGTCGCGTGCGGCGAACGGGCGGCCTTCGATTGCCGCGTGCAGCAGGAACGGCGCGGCCGCCGCGCATAGCAGCATCGTGTCGAGATCCGCGTCGTCCGGTGCTTCGCCGTGCACACGGGCCGCCACGTCGTCGAAGCCGCGCAGCAGGCCGGACGCCGCGGCAAACACCGGCGCGACACCCGCCGCGCCGAGATCCGCGGCGACGGACTGCGCGGCGGAGCCGGGCGCCAGTGCATCGGCGAACGCCGCGAGCCGCGCGCCGATTGCCGCCTCGTGTGCGCGATGCTCGGCGCTGCCGGGCGCGACGTCGAACCACAGGTGCGCGAGCGCGCCTTCGAACGTCGTCGCGCCGATCAGCGCGTTCAGGTCGAGATCGCGCACGCGCAGCGCTTCGGGTTCGAGCGTCGCGCCGTCGATGTCGGTGCCGCGATGGCGGGTCGCCGGGCGGCCGAGCAGGTTGCGCGGCGCGTCGCCAACTGAAGTAGGCATGGCGGTCGAAGCGGTCGCGCCGGAATCGAGCGTCGTATCCATGTCATTCCACCTGCGCAAGTTCTTCGCTGCTGACGCTGATTGCCGCATGCGCCATCGCGGCGATCACGGCCGCGTGCTGATCCACTACAGGCAGCACGTTCGCGAAGTAGTAGCGCGCGCTTTTCAGCTTGCCGCGATAGAACGCGAGTTCGGCCGGCGTATCGGCGGTGTCCGGTGCGTCGAGCCGGCGCGCGGCGATCGTCGCCGATTCGAGCAGCACCCACGCCGATGTGACCACGCCGAACATCTCGAGAAAGCGCGTGTAGAACTGGCTGCTGCGGTGCGTATGGCCGTCCTGCACGTCGCGCGCGATGTCGTCGAGCGCGGTGGCGATCCGGTCGGCGCCCGTGCGCAGCGCATCGAACAGCGGGCGCAGCTCCGCATGCGTGCCGGTGTGATGCTGGCGCGCGAGGAATACGTCGAGTTCGTCGCGGTAGTACTGGATCAGCCGCGAATGGCGGCCGAAACCGAGCTTGTCGCGCACGAGATCCTGCGCCTGGATGTAGTTCGTGCCTTCCCAGATCGACAGGATCTTCACGTCGCGCGCGTTCTGCTCGACGGGGCTCGCATCGGTATAGCCGAGCCCGCCGTGCACCTGGATCGCGGTTTCGCAGATCCGCCACGCTTGGTCGGAGATGAACGCCTTGCAGATCGGCGTCAGCAGCAGCTGGAGCTTGCGGTGGCGCTCGATCTCGGCCGGATCGGCATCGGGCGTCGCTTCGAGCATCGCCGCGCGCGTGGCGGTCGCGGCGAGCTTGCCGAGCAGGCCGCGGCAGCCGTCGACGCGGCTCTTCATGTCGACCAGCATGCGTTGCACGTCCGCGTGCTCGACGATCGCGACGCGCGCTGCGTTGGTGTTCGACGCGCGCTCGATCGGCCGGCCCTGCAGCCGGCGGCCCGCATACTCGACCGCATGCAGGTACGCGCTCGACGCGACACCGACGCCGAACATCCCGGTGCTCATCCGCGCCTGGTTCATCAGCGGCATCAGCTGCAGCAGGCCGACGTTGCGCCTTCCGCCGAGCAGCCAGCCCCTGGTCGTGCCGTTCGCGCCGAACACCAGGTGCGTGTTCGCGCAGCCCTTGAGCCCCATCTTGCGCGGCAGGCCGATGCAGTCGACATGGTTCGATTGCAGCTCGCCCGTCTCCTCGTCCGGCCAGAAGCGCGGCACGATGAGGCACGACAGCGAGAACGAGTCCGGCGACGCGGTGTCGATGCGGCCGAGCACGAAATACAGCGTGTTCTCGGTCAGTTCGTGCATGCCGGCCGAGATGTAGACCTTCTCGCCGTCGATTGCGTAGATGTCGCGTTCGAGCGGCGTCGCGCGCAGCGCGACCGCGGTGAGGTCGGTGCCGGCCTGCGGTTCGGTCGCGCAGAAGCACGCATCCCAGCGGTACGCCTCGAGCGGGGCGATCAGCGCCTTCTGGTGCGGCGTGCCGTGCATCTGCAGCAGCTTGATCGCCGGGCGCGTGAAGCCGCCATACGTCATGAACGACGGGTTCGCGCCCATGAACATCTCGTAGATCATCTGCGTGACGATCGGCGGCAGCCCGTGCGCGGTGCCGAACAGCGTGTTCGACCATTCGTCGCGAAAGCGCGCCCATAGCGCATGGAAATGCGACGGAATGCGCACCTGACCGTCGTCGAGCAGCGTGCAGCCTTCGACGTCCGCCTGCTGGTAGCTGCGGCCGAGGTCGAGCGCGAAATCGCGTGCGCGCTCGAGCAGCGCATCGATCGACGCGCGGTCATGCGTGCCGTACAGGCCGTGTTCCGCGAGGAACCGCTTGTCGGCTTCGAACAGTTCCCACAGAAAGAAGCGCAGCTCGCGCAGGCTCACCTTGTAGGCGCTCATCACGCGTCTCCTTCGATATCGAGCGCGGCATCGAGGCCGCCGGCGAGGTCGACGACGGCCGCTGCCGCCGCGCCATGCAGTGCCGCATCCCACACGAGCACCGTGCGGCGTTCGCCTTCGTCCAGCGCGCCGGCGAGCCGGATCAGCGCGGCCGCCGATTCGGCCGACGACAGATGGCCGTCCGATTCATGCTGGATGCGGGCGGCGACCGGGATCGATGCCGCGTCGGCCACGCGCGCCGCGAAGCCGGGATCGAAGCCGGGCGGCACGCACCAGTCGATCTGGCCGGCGCGCAGCCCGGCCATGTCGAGCGCGCGGCGGATCGCACGCGCGGCGACCGGCGCGAGCGTGTCGCGCAACGTGCCGGGCGCGTCGGCCCATGGGTCGGCGATCGACGGCCCGAATTCGACCGCGACGGACCGCACGCCGCCCCAGTCGGCCGGCTCGGGCGCCGGGCCCGCGCGCGACACGAGCAGCGCGGCGGCCGCGTCGCCGTAGCCGACCGGTCGCCGAACTGGCGGAAGAACGGGTAGAGCCACTTGTCGCTGAGGATCACGAGCGCCTGGTCGCCTTCGTCGAGCAGCCCGTCGAGCAGCATCAGCGCCGAATACCAGCCGAGCGTGCCGTTCTGGCCGAGCGCGAACGGCGTCACGCGCTGCAGGCCGAGCTCGTACTGCATGCGGCCGACGACCGAATCGCCGATGCCTTCGTTGAGCGCGCAGCTCGCGACGATCACGTGGGTCGTGCGGGCCAGCTGCCCGGAGCCGAGCTGGTCGCGCAGGTCGAGCGCCGCGTCGGCGGCGAGATCGGCGAGGCTGCGCCCGGGCGGCGCGACGCGCAGCGTGGGCCGCCCGCCCGGTGCGAGGCGCGTGCTTTCGTCAGCGGTCAGTGCGCCCATTCCGCGCGGCCGGGCAAAGCGCGCCTGCGGCAGCAGCAGGTGCCGGTAGCCGGGATGGCGTTCCTGCGCCTGGATCGCGCTGAACACGACCGAGGGCGGCAGCACCACGACGCCGCCCGACAGGGCCAGCGTGCCGGGCTCGGCGACGCGGCGCGCGCCGAGGCAGGTTTCATCGAGCGTCGACAGGGTCATGCGGCGGTCTCCTCGTTCGTGGGCGCGAACGCGTCGCGATACTGGTTTTTCAGCGCGGGGCGGTCGATCTTGCCGTTCGGGTTGCGCGGCAACGCCGGCAGCGGCTCGACGACGAGCGGGCTCATGTAGGTCGGCAGTGCGTCGCGGCAGGCGCGCGCGATGTCGGCGCGGCACGCGTCGGCGTCGAGCGTCGACACGACGCAGGCGGCGATCGCTTCGCCGAGCGAGGGGTGCGGCACGCCGAACACGGCGGCCTCGCGGATGTGGGGCAGCGCGAACAGCACGTCCTCGACTTCGGTCGGGCTGACGCGATAGCCGGACGTCTTGATCATGTCGTCGCCGCGCGCGACGAAATACAGGTAGCCGTCCGCGTCGCGCCGCACGATGTCGCCGGACCACACGGCGACGTCGGGGCGCGGAATCTCGCCGTGCCGGCGCGGCAGCGGGCGAAAGCGCTGCGCGGTCAGCTCGGGCCGGTTCCAGTAGCCGAGCGTGACGAACGCGCCGCGGTGCACGAGTTCGCCGGGCTCGTCGGCCGCGCATTCGCTGCCGTCCGCGCGCAGCACGAGGATTTCGGCGTTCGGTACCGCCTTGCCGATCGACGTCGGGCGCAGCGATGCGTCGGCCGGCGGCAGGTAGGTCGAGCGGAATGCCTCGGTCAGCCCGTACATCAGGTACGGCGCGGCGTTCGTGAACACCGCCTGCAGGCGATGCAGCAGCGGCGTCGCGAGATGGCCGCCGGTGTTCGCGAAGCGGCGGATCCGCGTGCGGGCCGTGTCGCTCCAGCCGGCGGACGCGAGCTGCATCCACAACGGCGGCACGCCGGTGATCGACGTCACGCCGAACGCGTCGCAATGGCGCGGCACTTCGGCCGGCTGCAGGAAGTCGAGCGGCGCATAGCACGCGCCGGCGGCCAGCGCGGTCGTGAGCTGGCTCAGGCCCGCGTCGAAGCTGAGCGGCAGCACGCCGAGCACGACGTCGTCGTCGGCCAGCCCCTGGTACGCCGCGACGCTGAACGCGCCCGACACGAGGTTGCGGTGCGACACGACCACGCCTTTCGGCTTGCCGGTCGAGCCGGACGTGTAGAGCAGCGCGGCGGGGTCGTCGTCCACCGGCCGGCCGGCGGGAGGCGATGCCGGCGTGTCGGTGCCGGCTGCGTGGATCGCGTCGGCCAGTTCCTCGATCAGCATCGCGCGTTCGCCGACGAGCGCGGCGAGCGCAGGCAGACGCTTCAACCGCTGCGCGCCGGTCATGAACAGCGCCGCGCCGCTGTCGGCGACGATGTGTTCGATCTGCGCTTCCTTCAACTGCGGATTGACCGGCACGAAGATCGCGCCGAGCGCGTTGGCCGCGAGCATCGCGACCACGGTTTCGATGCGTTTCGGCGCGTAGATGGCGACGCGCTCGCCGGGCTGCACGCCGCGCGACGCGAGCGCGGCGGCCGCGCGGCGGACCGCGCGTGCGAGCTGTTCGTAGGTCATCGTGCCGCCGCCGTCGGCATACGCGGGATGCTGCGGCCAGCGCGCGGCGCCGTGTTCGAGCAGGTCGGCGACGCTGATCAGGGCGTTCATGATCGGCTTCTCTCTCAGGTTGGTCTAGGCGGGCCGCACGTACACGTGCGCGGCTTCGTGGGACAGGAAATGCGCCATCGAGTACGTGCGGTGATAGGCGCCGCAGCGCGCGAACACGGCGATGTCGCCGACCTGCGGCGGCGCGCTCGTGTCGTCGCGGCCGATCACGTCCGCGCGGCTGCACGTGCTGCCGACGTAGATCGTCGGCACACCACGCGCCGGCTGAGCCGGCGAGCGGCGCACGAGTGAAGGCGCGGCCAGGCGGCGCATCACCGACTCGGTCTGCGCAAGCAGGAACGCATGCGACAGCCCGCCGTCGCACACGGCGATCGTGCGGTCCTGCCACGTCTTCACTGCGACGACGCGCGTCGCGAACACGCCCGCATCGGCGAAGATCGCGCGGCCGGATTCATGCGCGAGCGAGTACTGGCCGGCGAGCGGCGCGAGTGCGGTCGCATAGCGTTCGAACGCGGCATCGCCCGGATGATCGTCGGCAAAGCCGCCGCCGAGACTCAGCGACGCGAGCGGCGCGCCGTTGGCGGGCGCGAGATCGCGCGCGAGCGCGGCGAGCCGCTCGGGCAGCACGAGCGTGTCGGGCTGCGTCGCGTCCTGGCGGATGAACGAATGCGGGCCGGAGAACACGTGCAGCCCGGCCACCGGGAAACCGGCAGCGGCGAGCGTGCGCACCGCGTCGTGCGCCTCGTTCGGCGTCATCCCGAAGTGGTCGTGCCACAGCGCCCGTGCATCGTCGCCGGCCAGCGCGCCGGCATTCACGCGCAGCAGCACGGAGCCCGGCGTGCTGCCGCCGGCCGCCGCCTCGCGCGCCAGCGGTACGAAGCGCGCGACCGCGTCCGGGTTGTCGAGCACGAAGTGGCAGCGCGACGCGAGGCCGGCGCGCATGAACATCTCGTCCATCGACGGGTTGTTCAGGTAGCGCGGCGTCTTGATCCGGCCGATCACCGCATCGAGTTCGCCACGGCTCGCGAGTTCGACGCCATCCTCATACGCATGCGCGCAGCGGGCGAGCATGTCCTGGTTCGGGTTCGCCTTCAGCGACACGATCAGCCGCGTGCCGAGCCGCGCCTTCAGCGACCGGTAGCGCGCGATCGCGACTTCCGGCTCGTACACGTAGCACGGCGTGCGCAGGTCGGCGATCCACGCGTGGTCGCCGGCGGGCGGAAGCGGGCGCTCAGGCGTCATGGCGGCCCACCGGATGGAGCGTGGCGGCCGCGTACGCGCCGCAGTTCGACTGCATCACGCCGAGCACGCGCTGGCCGCGCGCGACCGCGTCGAGCCCGACGTCGGCCAGGTTGATCGGAAAATCCGAACAGCACGCGTGGCCGCGCGCATGGATGTTCTCCGCATAAAGCCGCTCGGCCGGCACGCGCATCGCGCGGCACAGTGCGTTCCAGCCGGGCAGGTCGGCGTTGTGCGGCAGCACGAGCTCGTACGCGTCGAGCGCGTGCGGCTCGAGCGCGACCGCCGCGTCGATCGCCTTGCGCGTGTACGGCCACTCCATCATGATCAGGTCGGCCTCGTTCGCGGCGACGGTATCCGAGCCGCGATGCCATTTCGCATGCGTCTCGATCGCGATGCCGCCGAGCCGGTTCTTCGTGCTGTTGCGCGCGATCAGCATCGCGGCCGCGCCGTCGCACTGCACGCCCGTCATCTGCCGCATCCGGTAATCCTCGCCGTACACGCGGTCGGACGACACGACGAGCGCCGCGTCGAGCTGCGGATAGCGGCGCATCAGCGCGCGCACCGTCTCGATGCCGGCCGCGACCGACACGCAGTTCAGCTGCGCGACCGAGCCGAGCCACAACGGCTCGATGCCGAGCTGCGCGGCGAGCTCGTGCGGCAGGCTGCGCGGCGCGGGCGGCACGCTGAACTGTTGCGTGTGGACGTGCACGATCGCGCCGATGTCGGACGGATGCACGTGCGCGGTGTCGAGCAGGCGACCGGCCGCGGCGATCGCGAGATCGGTCTCGCTCGTGTCGAGCGCCATGTGGAAATAGCGGCTGCCCGACTGCGCGATCGCCGCGGCCCGCTGCGCCGGGTAGTCGCGCTCGGCGGCCCAGGCCTCGATGTCGACGGGCAGGCCGGGCAGCTCGTAGGCCACCGCATCGATGCCGATCCAGAAATCGCGTGACGCTTGGGAGGAGGTCGTCGTCATGGTTCAGTTGAGCGGCATTGCCGCGTAGTCGAGGACGTCGAGTTTTTCGAAGGTCGCCTGCACGGTCGGCGTGAGCAGGCCCATCTCGCGGATCGTCGGCACCAGGCGCCGGAAGATCGAGCGGCGGATCGAGCTGGAGACCGGCGACTCGCGCACCATCGCGCTGCATTCGCGCTTCGACAGCCCCATCGGTTCCCAGATGTCGTCCGCGCACAGGTGCTCGTACAGCACGGCCGCGCCTTCGCAGACGAATTCCTCGCGCTCGCGCAGTTCGACCGCGCTCATCTCGGCATACACGCGGCACAGCGTGATCCGGCCGACCGCGAAGTGGCGCGATTCGTCGCGCTGGATCCTCACGAACAGGTCCTTGATGAACGGATCGGTGCTGTACGCGACGACGCTCTGGAAGATCGACAGCGCAATGCCCTCGACGAGCACCTGCATCCCGAGGTTCGTCATGTCGAGCGCGCTGCTCGTGATCGTGTCGTGCAGCAGCCCCTTCAGCGAGCGGCTCATCGGGTAGCTGACGTCGAGCTTCTCGTTCACGAGCTTCGCGTACGCCTCGACGTGGCGCGCTTCGTCCATCATCTGCGCGGCCGCGCACAGCCGCGCGCTCAGGCCGTTCTCGGCCGATGCGAGTTTCGATGCGCAGATCAGCGCGGCCTGCTCGCCGTGCAGGATCTGCGACAGCAGCCAGCCCTGCGCGTGGTGGCGCACCTCGCGCTTGTCGGTGTCCGAAAGCTTGCCCCACAGCTCGGTGCCGTAGATCAGCAGCGTCGGGTCGGGCATGCCGAGCGGGTTCGCCGGATCGAGATCGTGGCTCCAGTCGACATCGGTCGCGACGTCCCACTGCGCGGCTTTCGCCTTTTCGTACAACCGGTTCAGCGCCTCTTCGCGCAGTGCGTAGTCGTTCGACATCAGGGCGTCGACGGGCATCGACCAGCGGATGTCGGCCGTGTCCTGCATAACGTTGAGCGTGTCAGTCATTTCAAGGTCTCCCCGGCCGCGCGGCGGCGCCGGAATGATGGGCGGAATCGGTAAGCGTCATGGCGGCGGCGCGCGGCGCGGCCGGGTGCGGGTCGAGGCGGATCGCATACGCCGGCCATGCGCCGCGCAATTGCGCGTCGAAGGCGTCGGCGAGCCGCGCCGGCCAGATCGCGCAGCACACGCGGTTGTCGCCGGCGAACTCCGCGTCGCGCAGGATCCGGTCGCCGATCCACACGACGGGTGCGCCGCGCGCGGCATCGCGCAACGCTTCGTCGTACAGGTGCACGCCAAGCAGCACGTGCGGCGCGAGCAGTTCGGCCGGCAACGCACCGAAGTACGGCGCGCAGACTTCGATGAACAGGCGGGCATCCGGATGCACGGCGTCGCGGATACGCGCGGTGATTTCGGCGAGGAATGCGAAGTACTGGACGTGGTCGAGCAGCACACGGCGATCGCCGCCGAGCGCGTCGCCCGTATGCGTGGCGCCGGCGTCGTACACGTCGCTGGCCGCTTCAGCGAGTGCGGCACGCGCATAGTCGGCCGGCGTGTCGAGCGGCATCCGGTACGCGCTCGCGGCGACCGCGACCGGCCGCCGCGCGTCGCGCTCGATCCGGTAGGTGAAGTGAACGGGTCGCACCATGTCACGCCTCGTCGTCGAGAGAGAACGTCGCGTCCGGCGCGAACGCGACGTCGGCGACCGCGTAATAGCCGTTCAGCGCGAGCGAGCAGACGGCCGCGCGGCGCGGCGTGTCGCCGTCGCGATGCGCGAGCAGCACCGACAGCCACGGATCGCTGCCGAACGCATGACCGAACACCCCGTGGCCGTCCGGCAGCAGCGGCGTCTTGCCGACCGACGCGAGCAGCGCACGGCGCGACGTCGCCGGAAAGAAGGGCAGCGCCGCGTGCAAGCCGGGGCGGGCCGCGCAGAAGGTGCGGATGTCGCGGCCCAGCCGCACGACCGCGCTGGCCGGCGGCGCGGCCTCGGCCAGAACCGACGGCGCCGACGATGACGCTTCGCGGCCGACATCGACGAGCAGCGTGCACACGCCGAAGCCCGAGCGTCCCCAGGCGGGGTTGCCGTGCCAGTACGTGTAGCCGTGCACGTCGATGTCGACGATCTGCAGCAGCAGCGTGCGCGGCCCGGTCTCGGCCGCGGTGGCGAGCGAGCGGCGCAATACGTAGCCCCAGCCCGCGCATTCGTACGAGCAGGTCATCCAGTCGGGCGTGTAGTCGTTTGCACCGGCCAGTGCCTGAGCGAACACGCGATGCTGCGGCGAATCGTTCATCAGCAGCATCGACAGGATCGTCGAGCTGACCACGTAGTCGTCCGCGCCGACCGCGCCACACAGCCGCTCGCGTTCGGCGCACGCGAGCGTGCCGATCGCGCGGGCCGTGTCGTCGAGCGGCACGGCCGCGCCGTCGCGCGACGGCGCGACGCGCCGGTACGCGAGCGCCTGCACGGTCAGCGCGGTCGCCGGGGCCGGCTGGGCGGCGGGAGCCGCCGCGGTCGCAAGGGGCGCGAGCATCGTCGTGTCAGGCGGCGTGCTGCTGGCGGCGCAGTTGCGCGTCGAGCTGCTGCAGCGTCGTGTACTGCGTGATGTTCAGCGCTTCCGGGTCGATCGAACCGTAGAGCTGTTCGCAGAACACGATCAGCTCGACGATGTTCAGCGAATCGATGCCGAGTTCGCCGATGCCGGCGTCGGTGTCGACGGTCTCGACGTTGAGGATCTTCGCGACTTCGCGGGACAGGATGTCGAGCGCGTCGGCCGGAACGTTCTGGGTCGTCATGAGAGGAGCTCCTGATAATGAAGTGGGTTGATCGGGATCGATCGGCCTGTCGCGTGGGTCAACTGCCGGCTTCGCAGCGCAGGCTCTTGCGAAGCTCGTGATAACAACGGTACGAACTGCCTTCCATCTTCGAAAACGCCAGCAGGTCGCGCTGGTCGTCGAACGTGGCGACCCTGCCGTCGCGCACGAGCGCGGTCAGGAATTCGTTCGACAGCAGCTTGATCGCGAGCACGCGCTGCACCTTGCCGAAGCTGTAGTGCGCGTCGTCGGTCTGGCTGCGCGCGGCGTCGGCGATGAACTGGTGGACGGCGCGCGCGTCGGCATCGAGTTCGACGCGGCCGGTGCGTTCGAGCCAGCCGACGTGCGCCATCAGCGCACGCACGAAGTAGGGGCGCACGACGGTCAGGTACTTGTTGAAGACGGTCGGGCCGCCGATCCGCAGGCGATCTTCGGCGTTCACGCGTACCTGGCCGCCGACGTTCGCGAGCTGCAGGTTGCCCGCGAGGAACGGCGCGCCGCAGGTCGTGCGCTTCAGCTTCCGGTATTCGTCGGGCCACACGAGGTAGGCAGCCGGGAACATCACGCCCGGCAGCCGCGCGGCGACCACCGCCATGCAGTCGCGATGCGCTTCGATGCCCCACACCTTGTCGACGGTGAGCGCGAGGCCGTGGTCGTCGCTGCGCACGACGGTGCGCCATGCGGCGAGCGTCGGGCCGCCGCCGTCGCTCATCAGAAACGCGAAGTTGTGGCCGCTGTCGATGCATTCGCATGCGCGACGGTTCTGGTCGTCCGAGAAGAACAGCCCGAACATGATGCGGATGAACGCGCGCATGAACGGCTTGAACAGGTGATGAAACCCTTCGCGGCCGATCTGTTCGAGCAGCGCTTCGGTGAGCGGCGCTTCGTCGTGCCGCAGCGGCGTCGATGCGGACGAATCGGGCAGCACGTCCGGCGTGGCGGCATGCAGCGCGATCACCATCTCGCTGTCGAGCAGCCGCACGGCGGCCGCTTCGACGAGCCGGGCCGCCGCGCGCGGCGGCGTGCCGAGCGACGCGATCGTGTCGAAGTGGCGCAGCACCGGATACGCGGCCTGGTCGGCCACGCGCAGCAGCAGCGGTGCGGTCGCGAGCGGGCTGGCGGACGAAGCGGGAGCGGAAAGCGTGGACATGGGTCAGGGTTCCTGTCAGAAGCGCACGCGCACGGCGGCGTCGATACGGGTGCCGAGACCGACCATCCGGTACTCGGAGTTGCTGTCGGAGAACGCGCGGGTGACCGCGACATCGACGCTCACGCGCTTGTTCACGTCGGCGACGACCTGCGCGATCGCGAGCAGGCCCTTGTCCTGCGGCGAATAGACGCCGCGCAGCGAATACTCGACGCGGCCGATCTTCTTGCCGAGCCGCGCGAACAGGTAGTCGCGCAGGTTGCCGTCGACGCTCACGAAATCGGCCGTGCCGCCGAGGCCGGCCAGCGCCGCGCCGGGCGCGACGGGCAGCAGCGCGTTGTTCACGCGCGCCGCGCCGACCATCTGGCGCCACTGGTTCGCGTCGTAGCGCGCCTCGTCGTGCGACCACTCGACGATCAGCGAGAAGTTGCCGGGCAGGGCGCTCTGCATGCCGACCGCACTGCGCCACATGATCTGGCGATCGTTGCGGCGATCGACCGCGTCGTACGCGGCGGGCGAATCGAGCGGCGTGCCGTTCGCGATGAACGCCGGCAGCGGCCGCGTCGTGCCGCGTTCGAGCCATGCGCTCGCATAGACCGTGTTCGAGCGCGCAACGTCGAACGACAGCGTCGCACCGGCGCCGCCGTGGCCCGCATGCCGGCCGGCGAGCAACGCGGCCGAGCCGCCCGACCAGTTGTATGCGCCGCGCACGAGCTGCGTCGCGCCCTGCACGTCGCGGTTGTCGACGTCACTGCGCAGCGTGCGGTTTTCGCCGGCGATGAACTGCAGCGTGGTCTGCTCGCCGGCCCATTTCGCTTCGACGAGCGGCGTGCCTTCGACATCGCCGTAGCGGTCGTAGATGTCGGCCGTCGCGGCGCGTTTTTGAAAGAAGCCGAGCGGAAAGAACGCCTGCGACGTGTCGAGCGGATCGATCCGCTTGCCGGCGGTGAGCGTGATGCCGTTGTCGAACGCGTAGCGCACGCCGGCCTCGTTGAAGCGGGTGGACTGCGCGCCGAGCGAGTGATTGCCGGCCACGGCGCGGGCGTTCATGAACAGGTTCTCGCCGTCGATGCGCGCGAGCAGGCCGGCTTCCTGCAGGTTGCGCGGCTGGTCGCCGATCAGGTTCCCCAGCAGCGCGTGTCCGTCCATGCTGTCGACGGTGCGTGCGTACGCGATGCCGTTCAGCGTGCTCAACTGTTCCATCAGCGATTCTCCGTGCGCGAGCGTGCAGCCGAGCGCAAGCGGGACGGCGAGCGCGGCGGCGGGCCAGATGCGGCCGGATGATGGGCGGAGGCGGTCACGATGGGCGTCGACATGGGCGTTGTTGTCACTGGCCATCGGCAAGCGTGTCGGGGTTGAACCAGCCCGACGGAATCTTGCGCGGCTGGCCGTCGAGGATGTCGACGACGCTCGCGCGCTGCTTTTCGATCTCGTTGCGATACGTGATCTTGCGGATCACCTTGCGCCCGTTCGCGTCGACCGGCGCGGAGAAGTCGGCGCTGCGGAACAGCAGGCCGCTCGCGAGGAAGAACTGCGCGCGCACCGGCACGTCGGTGTCGGGCGTGACCCACAGCTTGATCGTCGGGTAGACGTTGTCGGGATCGGTCGCGGTCAGGTCGAGCTCGGTGGCCGGCTTGCCGGCGATCGTCGTCGCGCCCGGCGCGGCCGACGCGTGATAGCTGTCGGCCCAGTGCGTGCGCGTGATGTCGCTGATCACGACTTCGCCCTGCAGCCGCTGCATCCCGTTGATACGTACCGCGCTGCGTGTGTTCGGCACGTAGAACCAGTGGCCGCGCGTCGTCGCGAGATACTTCTGGCCGTCGTTCTCGCCGCTGCGCGTCAGCGCAAGCGTGTCGCCGTTGCCGCGCGTATAGACGAGGTAGCGCGTCGCGTCGCCGGACTGCCCGCCGACCTCGTTCGTGATCTGGATGTTCGTCTGCGTATCGGCGGCCGTGCTGCGGTATGCGTCGGCCCGGGCGAGCATGGCCTGGGCCGTCGGGGCGTCGGCGGCATGAACGAGCGGCGCACACGCGACGAGCGCGGCGGCCAGGTGGCGAATGCGAATCATGGGGCGAGTCCTTCGAGGATGTTGCGTTTGGCGAGGCCGAGCGTCGCGAGCAGCGCGGCGGCCACCCCGAGCACGACGAACGCGCCTTCGACGGCGGCCACGGCGGCCGGCGAGACCGTGAATTCGAGCAGGATCGACTTCACGCGGCCCGGCGGCGGGGGCAGGTGGATCTGCGCGTGATTGAGCGCAACCATCGTCAGCAGCGCCACCGCGATGCCGGCGGCCGCGCCCAGCAGGCCGAGGAAGGCGGTCTCCTGGATCAGCACGCCGCGCACCGTCGCGGCCGGCACGCCGAGCGCGCGCAGTGTCGAGATCTCGCGCCGGCGCTCGACGATGCTCATCAGGATCCAGTTGCTCATCGACAGCAGGATCGTCAGGCAGAGAATCGCGCCGAACACCGAGAACTGGTTCTTGTACAGCGCGACGACCTGGTGATAGAGCGACACGAGCTGGTCCCAGGTTTTCACGTCGAGCGCGGGCAGCGCGGCGCGCAGCGTCGCGGCGGCGGCCGGTGTGTGCGCGGTGTCCGACAGGAACACCGCGATGCGCGACGCGCGGTCGGTGCGCAGCAGCGCCTGCGCGGCGGTGAACGTCACGTTGACGATCCGTTCGTCGACGTCCTTGTTGCCGGTGCTCATCACGCCGACGATCTGCGCATCGGTCGCGTTGATGCCGCCGTGCGCGGTCGACGCCATCAGCTGCACGACCGAGCCGACGTGCACGCCGAGCTTGCGCGCGAGTTCGGCGCCGACGACGACTTCGGTGCCGGCATTCGTCGGCGACAGGTAGCGGCCCGACAGCACCGTGTGATAGTCGAAGAAGCCGGGCGGCTCGCGGTTCGGCTCGATGCCTTCGCCGACGAAGCCGTAGCTGAGATCGCCGTTCGAGATCAGCCCGTCGAATTCGATGCCGCGCGCGGTGGTCGCGACGCCGGGCAACGCCGCGATCGCCTGTGTGGCGGTGGCCTGCTCGTCGGCGGTCAGCCCGTACTGCAGCGGCCGCTCGCCGATCAGGTCGAGATAGCCGTGGTGCAGCACCTGCACGTGGCCGACGCCGCTGTCGATCGACCCTTCGCGCACCGCGTCGAAGGTCGCGATCACGTAGCCGAGCGCGAGGCTCGACGCGAACGCGGCGACGCCGATCATCGCCATCGTCAGCACGGTGCGGCGCTTGTTGCGCCAGAGGTTACGCCACGCAAACGTCGACCAGTTCACGATTCACTCCCGGTACGCCGTCGCGCATCTCGATGCGGCGCGGCAGGTGCGCGCACAGACGATCGTCGTGCGACGCAATCAGAAAGGCGGTGCCCAGCGTGCGATTGGTGTCGAGGATCAGCTCGGCCACCGCCCGTGCGTTGGTGCTGTCGAGGCTGGCGGTGGGTTCGTCCGCGATCACGATCGCCGGCTCCTTCGCGAGCGCGCGGGCCAGCGCGACCCGTTGCTGCTCGCCGCCGGACAGCTCGCCCGGGCGGTGGCGTTCGCGCGCGGCGAGCCCCACCGCGTCGAGCATCGCGCGGGCGCGCTCGCGCCGCGTGCGCGGCGTGCCCCATGCGAAGCAGCCGAGTTCGACGTTTTCGAGCGCGGACATCACCGGAATCAGGTTGAACTGCTGGAACACGAAGCCGATGCGCTCGCGGCGAATCCGCTCGAGCGTGTCGGGCGCATCGTCGATCCGGCGGCCTTCGAGCCAGCGTTCGCCGGTGCTCGGCACGTCGAGAAAACCGGCCAGGTTGAGCAGCGTGCTCTTGCCGCTGCCCGACGGGCCGACGAGCGCGACGACGTCGCGCTGGCCGATCGAGATCGTCGCGCCGCGCACCGCGACGACGCGGCCCGCACCCTCGTACACGCGCGAGACGTCGCGCAGTTCGAGCACCGGCGTGAGCGTGGCGGTCGTCATGCGTACGCCCCCTGGCCGGCTTCGGCGGCGGCCGTCGCGTGGATCACGGGCAGCGCGCCGTTCGCATAGAGGTCGCGGCACTTCAGGCGCTGCAGCTTGCCGCTCGTCGTGCGCGGCAGCGAGCCGGGCTCGACGAAGCACAGATCCTGCGCGGCGAAGCCGATCCGCGACGCGAGCAACTGCTGGCACTCGGCGCGCGTCTGCGGCGTCGCATCGACGGGCCGCGCCTCGATCGCGACGACCAGCCGCTCGGTGCCCGTCTCCGGATCGGGCAGCCCGAACGCGATGCAGGTGCTCTTGCGCAGCGTGCGATGGGAGGCCAACGCCTCCTCGATTTCGTGCGGGAAGTAGTTGCTGCCGCGAATGATGATGACTTCCTTCTTGCGCCCGAGGATATGGAGCTGGCCGTCCGCGACGTAGCCGATGTCGCCGGTGCGGAACCAGCCGTCGGCCGTCAGCGGCGCGGCGATCGAGCCGTCGTCGGGGTTCAGGTAGCCGAGCATCACCGACGTGCCGCGGATCGCGACTTCGCCGACCGCGCGGTTCGCCAGCGCGTGGTCGCCGTCGTCGAGGATCCGGAACGCCATGCCCTCGATCGGCGTGCCCATCGCGAGCACGGTTTCGGTGTCGGTGTCGGCGCCGTCGTTCGCGGCGGCCGGTTGCGCGTCGCGGCGCTCGATCAGCGCGCGCCGGTCGAGCGTGTCGGCGATCACGTACGGCGCACCGTCGACGGCGCCTTCGTGCCACGCACGATGCATCGACACCGCGAGCGTCGATTCGGCCATGCCGTAGCACGGCTGCAGTGCCGAGGCCGCGAGGCCGTACGGCGCGAACGTCGCGGCGAAGTCGCGCAGCGTCGCGTCGTCCACGCGTTCGCCGCCGATGAAGATGTTGCGGCACGCGGACAGATCGACACCTTCCATCGCGGCGGCATTGAAACGGCGCACGCAATAGCGCAGCGCGAAGGTCGGCACCGATGTCGTCGTCGCGCGCGCCGACGCGATGCGCTTCAACCAGCCGAGCGGATTACGAATGAAGCTGTTCGGCTGCATCATCAGCAGCGGCGCGCGGTAATGCATGTTCGACAGCAGCGTGAGCAGCCCCATGTCGTGATAGAGCGGCAGCCACGACGCGGTGCCGTCGCCGGCCGCGATGTCGAAACACACCGACCCGCCGATGCCGAGCACGTTCGCGATCACGTTCTCGTGGCTGAGCACCGCGGCTTTCGGATGCGACGTCGAGCCGGACGTGAGCTGGACGTGATGCGGATCGCGGCCATGCTTGGCGCTGATCAGCGCGCGCGCACCGGCATCGGCGACGAGCGACAGCGTGTCGAGATCGACGACGCGCGTGGACGACGCGGGAAACGCGTCGTCGCGCCACGCGGCGGACTGCGCATCCGCGGCGATGACGAGGCGCGGCCGGTACAGCTCGCATGCGACGTCGATCACCTGCCGCCCGGTGGTGGCGCGGCGCGCGGGAACGGGCACGGTGCAGGGCAGTGCGCCCGTCATCACGCAGGCCATCATCGCCGCCGCGTGCTCGACCGATGCGGGCAACGCCAGCATCACCAGGTCGTTCTCGCGCACATCGAGTTCGCGCAGTGCGCCGGCCTGGCGAAACACCTCTTCGGCGAAGCGCCGGTACGTGATGCTCGACTCGTTGCCGGCGTCGTCGACGAACGTCATGCGATGCATGGCGCCCGCGACGTCCTCGAGCGATTCGATGAGGCGATGAATGGTGGATGCGCACTTCGTCACGAGGATTCTCCCCTTGAGGAACACGGCCGCTCGCGCCACGGTGCCGGCGGCGCCGTTCGTCGAGTGAGGGGGATTCTTGCCGGATCGACATGACGCGACAAACGGAATATTTGCAGGCTATGCATGAGCAGCACGCATCCACTCGGCACTGCCATGTGCGTATACGTGCGAGCCCGCGCGAGGTGAATGGTCGGTACGCATTCGACCGGTCGTCTAGTTCACGATGTGGTGTGCTCATGCGCGGGCGTCATGCAATGCGTTCGGAAAATTCGTTTGTCCGAAGCATCGACTCACAGAAGAATTGCAACCCGGCAGCGCGCCAGTGTCGCCGCGTCATCGTGCCGGGCAGGGTCCGGCCAAGGAGAGCATTTTGTCCGTCACCTCATCGCTTCTCGCCCGTCAGAAACCGGTTTCAGACATGAAGAGCCGCCCGAGCGGCGTCGTCTTCTCGCTGAAGCTCGTGGTCTACGTCGCGCTCATCGCGCACGGCATGCTGTTCGCGCTGTCGACGTATGTCGTCCTGAAGATCGTCGGCATCCTGCTGATCGGCGCGATGTACGCGCATGGGGTCGAGCTGCAACACCAGGCGCTGCATTACCAGGGATTCAGGAGCAAGCGGCTCAACATGGTGTTCGGCGTGCTGCTCGGCATGCCGATGCTCGTGTCGTTCCATGCGTACCAGGACAGCCACCTGCGCCACCACCGGCTGCTCGGCACGCCCGAGAACAAGGAGTTCTTCGACTACGGCGACCAGTACGGCGCGAGCCCTGTCGTCAATCTCGGCCTGTGGGCCTGGCGGCTGTCGATGGCCGCGCACTATATCCAGTTCGCGAAGAACGTCGCGAAGCTCGTCGTGCCGGGCGCAAGCTTCGGCGACAACCCGCTCGTGTCGCGTGCGATCCGCCGCGATCACCTGCTGATGGTCGCGGCGATCGCGCTGCTGGCCGGCGTGTCGATCGCGCTGCATACGTGGTTCGCCGTGTGGGTGTGGGTCGTGCCGCTCGTGTTCGTGGTCGCGCCCGTGCATGCGCTGGTCGAGATGCCCGAGCATTACCGCTGCGACCTGACGAGCACCGACCCGTTCCGCAACACGCGGACGATCGAGAGCAATGCGTTCATGACGTGGTTCACGAACGGCAACAACTATCACGTGGAGCACCACATGATGCCGAACCTGCCGATCGAGCGGCTGCACGACCTGCACGGCGCGATCGGGCCGCGCATCCGCTATTACAACCGCACCTACCGGCAGTTCTATTACGCGCTGCTGCGCGGCACGCTGTCGCCGCGCACGGTGGACGACGACGCGGACGACCGTGCGCCCGACGCCGACGTGGCGGCGCCGGCGTCCACGCAATCGGCATGACCGCGATGGTGCCGACCGGTGCCGCGCCCGAATGCCTTTCAACGACGGTGACGACGATGCTCTATCCGGAACTTTTCAGGTCGCTGGAAGCGGTGCGCTGGGACATGGAGACGGACATTCCGTGGGACAAGTTCGACGCTTCGCTGCTCACTGACGAGCAGGCCGAGACGATCAGGATGAACGCGATCACCGAATGGTCGGCGCTGCCCGCGACGGAAATGTTCCTGCGCGACAACCGGCACGACAGCGACTTTTCGGCGTTCATGAGCGTGTGGTTCTTCGAAGAGCAGAAGCATTCGCTCGTGCTGATGGAATACCTGCGCCGCTTCCGGCCGGACATGGTGCCGACCGAAGCGGAGCTGCACGCGGTGCGCTTCGAATTCGACCCGGCGCCGCCGCTCGAGACGCTGATGCTGCACTTCTGCGGCGAGATCCGCCTGAACCACTGGTACCGCTGCGCGGCCGACTGGCACACCGAGCCGGTGATCAAGCAGATCTACGAGACGATCGCCCGCGATGAAGCGCGCCACGGCGGCGCCTACCTGCGCTATATGAAGAAGGCGCTGAACGACTGCGGCGACGTCGCACGTGCCGCGTTCGCGAAGATCGGCGTGCTGATGGCGTCGGCGCGCCGCACCGAGAAGCCGCTGCACCCGACCAACCTGCACGTGAACCAGGCGCTGTTCCCGCGCGACACCGTGCAGTCGCGCCTGCCCGATCCGGAATGGCTCGAGCGCTGGCTCGACGAGCAGATTCGCTTCGATGGCGAATGGGAAAAGAAGGTGGTCGAGCGGATCCTGCACAACCTGTCGATCCTGTTCGAGCGCCCGTTCGCGACCGCGCAGGCGCTGAACCGCTATCGCCGCGAAGTGACCACGCGAATGCCCCATGTGACGGACGACGTGGTGGACAACGTATAGCGACGCGCATCCCGTCCGGTAAAGGGTGGAACCGATTCCGGACAATTGGGCCGCGTCATGCACGCGCGTTGCCCTTTCCGGTCGGTGAAATATTCATTGCCGGACATAATTGGTTCATCAATTGCAGAAATTGAATGGCGCAATTCAATTTCATTCGTTTAGTATGTTTTCGTAAACATGAAAACGCGAATTTAAATGGTATTCCGCGTGTATGTTGGAGTGCATTTTCTTTTCGTAATCCGGCAAATGAATAAAATTGTCTGGTAATTGAAATTTGATTGTAGGCATGCGGATGGCCGTCTGCTGTAGCGTCGGTATGGTTGACATGACGTCGAATTGTGCCTGTAATCCCCTGTTTTTATGCCACTTCGCCGCTCATCTTTCGCGCCGTTTCGACTGCATGGTGATTTACAAAATCACTACTCGATAAGGTTGATGTAAGAATATCCGGCCGATGAAAATCGATAGATAAATACGAGTGTCACGATTGAAAATAAGAATGATCCGCATCCATGCTTCAATATAAAATCGTTTCCGAATCCAATAAGGAGAAACGAATCAGGGAGACGAACGGCGACTTGTCTGTCGGTGGGTGCAACTTTGAGGCGGCGGTATGGCTAATGTGAGATTGGCAAAGCGATTGAGAAGTATGCCTTCGCTGGATTTCCTGAGAGGCTTCGAATGCGCGGCGCGCCATTTGAGCTTTACGCGTGCCGGGCAGGAACTGAACGTCACGCAATCTGCCGTGAGTCGGCAGGTCAAGGCACTCGAGGAGCAACTCCGTATCGAGCTCTTTCACCGGCACATTCGTTCCTTGACGCTGACCGACAAGGGGCGGGAGCTGTACGACGCGATCTCGTTCGCGTTGTCCGACCTGGAATCGGTGATCGGCAAGCTGTCGTCGAGTGTGGGCCAGCGTGCAATCTCGTTGTCGACCACCGTTTCGTTCGCGGCACTGTGGCTGATTCCGCGCCTCGGTTCGTTCCGCGCCAGCTACCCCGACATCGACGTACGCGTATCGGCCACGAGCGAAATTGAAGATCTTAAACGCAAACGTTTGCACCTGGCCGTGCGATATGCAGGGCCGTATACGTCGACGGACGAGACGGACGTGCTGTTTCGCGAGCGTGTCGTGGCGGTCTGCAGCCCGAGCCTGATGCCGGCGGCCGGCGACGCCGCATCGATGAAGCCGGAGGATCTCGACAAGCACGTGCTGCTGCATCTCGACGATCCGCGCGGCGAGTGGCCTTGGCACGGATGGAGCCATCTGCTGAAGGAGCTGGGCGTGCCGCGCCTGCGGCCCGCCGGCGCGCTGCATTTCAGCCAGTACGACCAGCTGGTGCAGGCCGCGGTCGACGGGCATGGCATCGCGATCGGGCGGCGGCCGCTGGTCGACGGGCTGCTGAAGCAGGGCCGGCTCGTCGAGCTGTTCCCGCACTGCACGGTCGCATCGGGCAGCTACGTGCTGGTGCAGAACCCGGATGCGTGCAACGAATTCGATATCGCGGTGCTGACCAACTGGCTGCTCGAACAGGCGAATCATCCGCTCGCGTCGGACCAGGAATCGGGCGACAGCAACGTGGTGCCGATGTATCGCGTCGGATAGTACGGTCGCGCCACGCCGTCGCGGGTGCGTGTCGAAGGGCATGCAGCAGGTTCGACGCGAACGCATGTGCGATCCGTCATGCGCCGCGCCCGCAACCTGTGCGATGATGCGCCGCTTCGCATTCGTTGCAGCACGCCGCCGACCGCGGCGCCCGGCTCCGGGCCGCTGCCGATCGCGCCGACACCGGAGACGACATGCCCGCAGTGAACATTCATGGCAGCACCCTGCATTATCAGGATCACGGTACCGGGTTCCCGCTGCTGCTCGGGCACAGCTATCTGTGGGATGCGGCGATGTGGGCGCCGCAGATCGACGCGTTGTCGCGCCAGTATCGTGTGATCGTGCCGGACCTGTGGGGACATGGCGCTTCAGGCGCGCTGCCCGAAGGCACGCAGACGCTCGACGATCTTGCCGCGCAGGCGAGTGCGCTGCTCGACGCGCTGGCGATCGAACAGTGCGCGCTGGTCGGGCTCAGTGTCGGCGGCATGTGGGGCGCGCGGCTCGCGTTGCGCGAACCGCAGCGCGTGCGTTCGCTGGTGCTGATGGATGCGTCGCTCGAGGCCGAGCCCGATGCGACGCGGCTGCGCTACTTCGGAATGCTTGACGCCATCGCCACGGCGGGCTGTATCGCGCCGCCGCTGCTCGATGCGATCGTGCCGTTGTTCTTCCGGCCGGATGTCAATCTGGCGGGCCCGGTGCCGTCTGCGTTTCGCGACGCGCTGGCGAACCTGCCGGCCGACCGGTTGCGGCAATCGATCGTTCCGCTCGGCCGGCTGATCTTCGGCCGGCCCGACACGCTGCCGGCACTCGCCGAACTGGACGCCGAACGCACGCTGCTGATGTGCGGCGCGGGCGACATGGCGCGCCCGCCGTCGGAAACGGTGAAGATGGCGAGCGTGATCGGGTGCGCCCATGCGCTGGTGCCGGACGCCGGCCATATTTCGAATCTGGAAAATCCCGCGTTCGTCACGCGCATGCTGCTCGACTGGTTCGACGCGCAGCGGCTGTCGGCAGGCTGACGCCGGTGCGCGCGACGCCGGCGCATGTCGCGCGGCGTCCCGTCATCTCATGTCGTGAGAGCCCGCGCTACCTGCGCCCGCATCACGCGCGTTCGCTGACCGGCGTGAGCTTCCCGTCCCGCCCGCGCGCTTCGTCGGCTCGGCGTCGAACGAGGCTCAGCGCCTCCGCGCGGCTCGCGACGCACGGCGCGGAGCCGGGCAGCGGCTGGCGCGCCGTTTCGCGCAGCGCTAGCACCGACACGATGCCGATGAACGATGCACCCATCAGGTAGTACGCGGGCATCATCAGGTCGCCGGTGCGATCGACCAGCCACGCGGTGACGAGCGGCGTCGTGCCGCCGAACAGCGACACCGACACGTTGAAGCCGATCGCGAGCGCGCCGTAGCGGATGCGTGTGGGGAACAGCGCGGGCAGCGCGGACGGCATCACGCCGGTGAACGTCGACAGCAGCACGCCGTAGATCAGCATTCCGCCGAACACGGGCAGCATGCCGCCGGTGCGGATCAGCATCAGCGCCGGCACAGCCAGCACGAGCAGGCCCACGCAGCCCGCCATCATCACCGGCTTACGGCCGATCCTGTCCGACAGGTGCCCGGCGTAGAGCGTCATCGGCATCATCAGCACCATCACGAGCAGCACCAGGAACAGGCCGTGCGATTCGCGGAAGTGCAGCGTCGCCGACAGGTAGCTCGGCAGGTACGACAGCGCCATGTAGTCGGTCACGTTGAAGATCAGTACGAGGCCGACGCATTGCAGCAGCGGTTTCCACTGTTCGACGAGCAGCGACGCGAAGCGTTGTTTCGGCCGCGAGCGTTCGTCCGCTTCGCGTGCTTCGGCTTCCTTCTTGAAGGCGGGCGTTTCCTCGAGTTTCAGCCGGACATAGAGCCCCACGAGGCCGAGCGGGCCGGCGATGAAGAACGGCACGCGCCAGCCCCACGACAGCAGCGCTTCCTGCGACAGCGATGCGGTGAGCAGCGCGACGACGCCCGCGCCCATCACGTAACCGATCAGCGTGCCGAACTCGAGGAAGCTGCCCATGAAGCCGCGCCGCTTGTCGGTCGAGAATTCGGCGATGAAGGTGGCGGCGCCCCCGTATTCGCCGCCGGTCGAGAAGCCCTGCACGAGGCGGGCGACGAGCAGCAGCACGGGCGCCATGATGCCGATCGACGCGTAGCTGGGGATCAGGCCGATCGCGAAGGTGCCGACTGCCATCATGATCATCGTGGCGGCGAGCACGCGCTGGCGGCCGATGCGGTCGCCGAGCGGGCCGAACACCATGCCGCCGAGCGGGCGCACGAGGAAGGCAGCGGCGAACGTGCCGAAGGTCGCGAGCAGCTGCGCGGACGGGCTGCTGGACGGGAAGAACACCTTGCCGAGCGTGACGGCGATGTAGCTGTACACGCCGAAGTCGAACCATTCCATCGCATTGCCGAACGCCATGGCGCCGACCGCGCGCTTGAGGACGGCGGGGTCGACGATCGTGATGTCATCCAGCTTGACGGACTGGCGCGAAGATCGGGCTTTCGCGGCGTGCGCTTGCGACGGGCTCAATGAACTCTCCTGGAATTGCCTTGGCAGCCGGCCGGGCGAGTGTGCAGTGGAGTCGTGCGGGCCGATGGGGCAGCGAAGGCGGGTGTCTCGGGGTGCCTCGATGTCGGTGAAGTGACGCGCGTTGCGGGCGACATCGAGCAGGTTTGTTGTGTGAACCAGTTTAGAGAAACGGGTGCCGGCGACTATCGGTCATGCGCCCGGAACCCGGTCGTAAACGACATCGGCGAGGTCGCACGAGCGCGCCCGGAATAGTCGGACCGGTTCGTTCGGGGCGGCATGCGCGGCAACCGCGCCTTTTCCCGGAACATGACGAGGGACGGTGCGTTTCAGAAGGAGGGCGTGATGCGCAATTATGGGCGTATGCCCGCACAACGGCTTGCCAACATGCGGTGAAATTAAAAAGTTAATTCGGAATGCGAATGTCATTGCGAGGCGACGGAACGTTGGTCGTACGGGCTACGATTTCCGCATCGCAACAGGTCGCAGATCCCGAGGCTTGCGTCGGCGTCCGTGCCGGTTGCCACTGCGCGCATTGTCGTTAGCGCGCGCGATATTCGTTGCCCCAGCGGCTGACCGTCGCGGCCTGCATGTACGGCGTAGCGGTTCTCCACAGGTTGTAGCAGGTGTCGACGGTCTTGCGCTGTTGAATGGGCGCGAGCAGTGGTTGATGGACATCAGCGCGTGACGACGTCGCGTCCGCTACGTGCCGCGGCAGACACCACCGGTTTTCAAGACCGTCCGTTCGGTCAGCATGGTTGTTTCGTATGAAGAATGACCGTTGAGGATCGCGATCAATGGTGAGAAATTTCGCGGCGCATGAATCCACGCACTCCGTCATACATGCGAACGTTTGCGTGTCGCTATTCTGGAATATTCGGTAATAAAGCCGGCGTTCCATTACCGGCGAGGAGCCGCGGATGGTTTGAATGTCCAATAACATTCGATGAAATTCCTGCCCGGAACGCATGTCCGAATTCGAAGTGAGTACTACGCCGACACCCCCTCGCCGATTCACATTCGGCGATTCCGGATGGAGCCAGGACAACGCTAACAACCGCTGAAGTATTACGCCAAATTACAGCGAGTCCGGTTTTGACATAAAAGTTTCTGAAATGCTTGATTAACCGGAACAGCGATGGAGATCGGAGCCCGGCAACATGTCGCGAAGGGCGCCGCGCGGCGCCCTTCATGCCGGACATGAGCCACCTGGGCAATGCAAGATTCGCACGCAACGCTGCAGTGCCTGCACGTTGATTGTCCTTTCATTCGTACCGGCCGTACCAGCCGGCAATTGTGGCGCATTCAACGGGATCGGGTACCTGGCATTCATCGGACGGTAGATCCGCTGCCGCTATCACAACGTTAATTCCGGATCATTGAGGTACATCTGTTTTCTTGTGGATTTGAGTGAATGCGTTGCCGTTCGACATGAAGAATCTTTAAAACGGGGCCATACCGTCTGCTTGATTGATTCCGACAACAACACGGCGAAAACAGACATTGACAAATCGGTGGACGACAGTCGCCCATATGATGCGGCGCAGAAAATCAGAAATGTAAGAAATTGTCAAAGGTCCGTAATAATGCAGACAGTATCGAATCATTCATCGACGGGGTTAAGCGTGAATCGTGGCAGAGGCCCCGTAAACGGGCATCAACGGGCAAGCGTAATCGTACTGTTGCTCGAGGGGTTTCCCATTATGCAGATGGGCAAGCTGGCTGCAGTTTTCGAACTCGCCAATCAGCTCGCCCGTGAGGATGGCGCATTCGTCGACCACTACGAATTACGGCTCTATTCCGTGCATGGCGGGCCGGTTCGCTCGTCGTCGGGCGTCGGGATCTGGACGGAAGCAGCCAGTACGCTGGACGCCAGCACCGTGCATGCGATGTTCGTCCTGAGCGGTCAAGGCGGGATCGACAAACTCGACGAGCAACTGATCGCCTGGTTGAGGTATGCGCACCAGCGTGCACGCGTCGTGAGGGGCAGCAGTGGCGGTCGGAAGTTGCTGACGCAGATTCACCTGCCCCAAAAGGAGGTGGAGCGGGCGTCGCCCGAGATGGATGCCGGCGGCGCATTGCAGGCCAGGCGCGACGACGCGGACTACGCGGGCGACGAGGACGACGGGCCGTTCTCGGATGCGCTGTCGATCGTCCGGGTGGACATGGGCTACGAAATCGCGCAGGAAATCGTGACGTGCATGGTGTCCGGCGCGAACCGGAAGCTGACCGACGTGCTGTTCGGTGCACGTGTCGCGCGGGCGAGCACGCTGATCCGCATGGCGGCCCATCATCTGCGCGTGAACAGCGAAAATCGAATCTCCATCGCGGATGCGGCGCAGGCCGCGGCGATGAGCGAGCGCAATTTTCTGCGGCGCTTCAAGAACGAAATCGGCGTGACGCCCACCGAGTTCGTATTGAGGATCCGCCTCGAAAAAGCATGCCGCATGCTGATCGAGACGGATCTTCCGGCGGACAAGGTCGCGAGGCGAACCGGCCTGGGCAGCGGCGACCGGATGGCCAAGCTGTTTCGCCAGCACTTGCAGACGTCACCGACCGAATACCGGGCCGCCGCGCGCAAAGGCGGCGACGCATCTGCAGAGATGTTGTATGCGTCGGATCTGAGCGGCTGGATGAGCGGCGCGACCTCCTAGCGCGTGCGCTCGCGGCTCGCCACCCGGGATCGGTCCGCGGAATTCAATGCCGTGCAGGTCATCCCCATCGGGATATTCGTGTTTCATTCGAATGACAGAGTCGTCATTCCGGAATCAGGACCCGGATATCGGTTAATCGAAATGCGACGAAGGCGGATTCAGCCACAATCGTGGCGCAGTCCGACACGGCGCGTCAAAAGCGCGCTTCCACTGAATTAAGTTATCGCCTGGCCTTTCGAGGAGTCGGCACCCCGGCACTCCTCGGAATTTTGCCTGCCGTGTCGTCGTGAGCGCACTGTGCAGGCCTTTTTATTCGTCGAGCCAGCATTCGCGCCGATCGCATTCGGTCGATGCTTGCCCGCATGTTCCGGGCGGCGATCCGGTGATGCGATCGCCGCCCGATGCGCCGAGATGACCGGCGCGATCAATCAGCCTTCGACAGTCAATCGCGCATTGCGATGGCGGACCCGATTCGGGAATTCCGCATCGCGATCGTTCGCCATTCTCGTTCGGAATTTCATCGCGTAATTCGTGAAACGGATCGAATGATATTGGGCGGAAAACCGCCTTGATTTTTTCCGCCATCAACAAGGCGGATTCAGACGCAAGCGATAAATGCGGGAATCGCGACGAATATGATGCGCTGCGGAAACATTGAAGCAACGACCTCGCGACGGTCGCGTCGCGTCGAACGCGCTTCGTATCCGGCTGCATCAGCCACGACGGATTCGAGCGGGATGAGGTGAAGACGTGAGGCGCCGATGCGCCACGCGAACCGGTGTTGGACAATGAATTAGGAGTTCATATCAATGAATTCGTTGATCAATCGAGCGACCGATATCGGACTGATCGTGCTGGGCGCGTTCATTCCGGCGCTGATCGGCGCCACTGGCGGTGCGCGAGGATCGCTGTTCGACGGCGCGCTGGTGGCGTTCGCCGCGGCGCTCGCGTTGTCGGTATTTCCCGCCTGCGGCATCTATGAGCCGGCGCGGACGCGATCGATGTTGCGCGTGCTCGGGAGGACCGTGCTCGCATGGATCGTCGTACAGGGCATGAGCACCGCGCTTCTGTACGTGCTGCATCGGGCTCACGTGCTGTCGAGCGAATGGTTCGTGTACTGGACGCTCGCGAGCGGGCTCGGCCTGATCGCCTTCCGCGCGCTGACGCTCGCGATCTTCGGGATGGTCGAGCGGGCAGGCGACCAGGTTCGCGCGGCGGCAATCGCGCGCCGGCCGGCCGCGCCCATCAAGCGGGTGATCAGGCAGACCGTCAAGCGGAGCTTCGACCTGGTTGGTGCGTCGTTGCTTCTCGTGTTGCTCGCGCCGGTGCTGCTGGGCATCGCATGGGCCGTGCGGCGCGATGGTGGCCCGGCGATCTTCGGTCACGGGCGGGTCGGCCGCAATGGCAGGCCGTTCAAATGCCTGAAGTTCCGTTCGATGGTGACGAATGCCGATGCGGTGCTCAAGGCGCTGCTTGAGCGCGACCCCGATGCTCGCGCGGAATGGGATCGCGAGTTCAAGCTGAAGAACGATGTTCGCATCACGCCGGTCGGCCGGTTCCTGCGCAAGACCAGTCTCGACGAGTTGCCGCAACTGATGAACGTGCTGAAAGGCGACATGAGCCTGGTCGGGCCGCGCCCGATCGTCGAAGCCGAGCTCGAGCGTTACGGAGCCGACGTGCGCTACTACCTGATGGCGAAGCCCGGCATGACCGGTCTCTGGCAGGTCAGCGGCAGAAACGACATCGACTATTCGACACGTGTATCGCTCGACGTGTCCTATGTCCGCGAATGGTCGCTGCGTCGCGACATCGGGATTCTGTTCAGGACGATCAACGTGGTGTTGCGAGGGTCGGGCGCGTACTAGGGGCCACGGGCCCGCCGGGCGGGATGCACACCGGCGGCGCGCCGCGGCGACACGCGCCGGGTGTTGCAAGTGCAGGCAGCAGGTCCGATCTCGACAGGGGTGCTGTACGCGCGTCGACGCGGCGCGCGGCGGTCGGAGCAATTTCCAATTAAAACAGGGGTGAGGTTGTCATGCAGAGGTTGCGTCAAATGGAGCCGGCGTGCTTGTCCGTGCCACGCCGGCCAGTGCGTGCCGGTTCGCTGGCGGCGATTCTGCCGCTGTGTGCATTGCTGGGCGCGTGTGGCATCGCACCGGGTATGCGCATGCAGGCGCCTGCGTCGATTCCGCTGCAGAGCGGCGCCACGCCGGCCGACAGCGTCGCGCTGCCGGTTCCGGTCACGAACATCGACGTGTCGCTGATCCGGCGCATGCGTGAGGCGGAACGCGGCCAGCGCGGCGACGCGCACGATATCGACGCGTTGCCGGACGCATACACCATCGGGCGCGGCGACGTGCTGCAGATCACGGTATGGGACCACCCCGAACTGGCGGCCGCGCTGGGCGCGCCCGCACAGGCCGCGCCGCGAGCGGCGGATGCGCCGCCGGGTTTTGTCGTCGACCAGGACGGCACGCTGCAGTTTCCCTATGCGGGCCGGGTGCAGGTCGCCGGTCTGACGGCCGAGCAGGTGCAGACGCAGCTCACGCGCCGCCTCGAAAAGAACTTCAGAAATCCGCAGGTGACGGTGCGCATCGCGTCGTTCCGCGCGAAGCAGGTCTATATCGAGGGAGAAGTGCATACGCCGGGCTCGCAGCCGGTGAACGACGTCCCAATGACGCTGTACGACGCGATCGGCCGCGCCGGCGGCTTTGCGGCAACGGCCGACCAGAGCCGGATCGTCCTGGTGCGCGACGGCATCGAGCGCCGGATCGACCTGACCGAAATGGCCGAACAGGGGCGCAATCCGTCGAAGATCGTGCTGAGGAACGGTGACCTGGTGCGCGTGCTGCCGCGCGATGAAAGCGGCGTGTTCGTGATGGGCGAGGTCAACAAGCCCGTCACGGCATTGCCGATGCGCAATGGCCGCCTGACGCTGAGCGAGGCGATTTCGCAGGCCGGCAGCCTCAACGCGAACACGGCCGATGCCGCGCAACTGTACGTGGTGCGCGGCATGCAGGACGAGCAGCCGCAGGTCTACCACCTCGATGCCCGATCGCCGGTGGCCATGGTGCTGGCGAACCAGTTTCAGCTGAAGCCGAAGGACGTCGTGTATGTCGACGGCAACGGGCTCGTCCGGTTCAGCCGCGTGCTCAGCCTGTTGTTGCCGGCCATCAATGCCGGCCTGACCGCGGCGATTGCGACCAAATGATCGAATCCATCCTGATCGTTTGCGAGGGAAACATCTGCCGCAGCCCGATGGCCGAAGCGATGCTTGGCCGGGCAATGCCCGGTCGCCGTATCGTGTCCGCCGGCCTGAACGCGCTCGTCGGCATGCCGGTCGCGCCGTATGTTCACGACGTGATGCGCCTGCGTGGATTCGACGTGTCGACGCATCGCGCGCAGCAGATCGACCTGACGCTGTGTACCGACGCGGACCTGATTCTCGTGATGGACCGGCGGCAGCGCACGTCGCTCGAAGGCCGGTTCCCGTTCGTGCGCGGCCGCGTGTTCCGCATCGGCGAGTACACGGATTTCGACGTGCACGACCCTTACCGCCAGCCCAGGTTCGTCTTCGAACGCTGCGCGCGACTGATCGAGCTCGGCGTGTCCGAGTGGTCGAAGCGCCTTCGCATCGTCTGAGCCGGCCGCAGGCCGACGCTCTATGGAACCCATTCGCTCCCTATCGTTGCCATGACTCAACCCTCCGCCCCGCCGCAGCAAGCCGCCGAAGACGGCAGCGAGACCGATTTCGTCGCGGTGCTCGACATCCTGATGGAAAGCCGCTGGCTGATCGCGATCATCACGTGCATCGTCCTGGCCGCGGGCCTGGCGTACGCGATACTCGGCAAGCCGGTGTTCGAAGCGAACATCATGGTCCAGGTCGAGGACAGCCCCGATACGTCCGCCGCCAAGTCGTTGCTGGGCGACGTGTCCGCGCTGTTCGACGTCAAGTCGTCGGCTGCCGCCGAACAGCAGATCCTGGCGTCGAGGCTCGTCGTCGAACGCGCGGTGGACAAGCTCCACCTCTTCATCGACGCATCGCCCAAGCGCTTTCCGGTGATCGGCGACTGGATCGCGCGCCACAGCGACGGCCTGTCCGATCCCGGCCTCGCCGGAATCGGCGGATACGCATGGGGCCGCGAGCGCATCGACGTGCCGCTGTTCGACGTGCCGCGCAAGAACGAAGGCGACACGTTTACGCTGACGCGCCTGGACGGCAAGCGCTACCGGCTCGAAGGCGGCGATTTCGACGCCCCGGTCGAGGGCACGGTCGGCACGCTCGAGCGGTTCCGGTCGCCGCGCGGCCCGATCCTGCTGCGCGTCGATGCGATCGCCGCGAAACCCGGCGCCGCGTTCGTGCTCGTTCGCAACTCGCGGTTGAAGACAATCGAGGATATCCGGGACCGCCTCAACGTCCAGGAGCGCGTCAAGCAATCGGACGTCGTCGTCGCCACCCTGCAGGATACCGATCCGGAATGGGTGAGCGACACGATGAACGAGATCGGCCGCCAGTACGTCCGGCAGAACATCGAGCGGAAATCGGCCGAGGCCGCGCAGTCGCTCGAATTCCTGAACGCGCAACTGCCGCAGCTCAAGCAGCAGTTGACCGATTCCGAGGCGCGACTGACGAAGGTGCGAAACGAGCGCGGGACGGTCGACCTGACCGAGGAGGCGAAACTCGCGCTGGCCCAGACCGCGGACGCGAAGACGCGCCTGCTCGAACTGCAGCAGAAGCGGCAGGAGCTGATGTCCCGCTTTACCGAACGGCATCCGAGCGTGACGGCGATCGACGAGCAGATCGCGGCGCTGAGCGGCTACCGGAACGCCGCCGAGCTGCAGATCCGGCGTCTTCCGGACCTGCAGCAGGAAACCGTGCGCCTGATGCTCGACGTGAGGGTCAACACGGATCTCTACACGGCGTTGCTGAACAACATGCAGCAGTTGCAGCTCGTGCAGGCGGGCAAGGTCGGCAACGTACGCCTCGTCGACACCGCCGCGGTGCCGGAAGTGGCGGTGCGGCCGAAGAAGGTGCTCGTCGCGCTGGCGTCGCTGCTGCTCGGGCTGCTCGCCGGTTGCGGTACCGCGATCGTCCGCTCGATGCTGTTCCACGGCATCTCGGACCACAACGAAATCGAGCGCCGGCTCGGCCTCGCGGTCTACACGACCGTGCCGATCAGCGAACACCAGCGCGACCTGGCCGAGGAGGCCGCTCGCAAGAGCGGCCACAAGTCGATCCTGTCGATCGACTTCCCGAACGAGCCGGCGGTCGAGTGCCTGAGGAGCCTGCGGACGGCGCTGCAGTTTGCGATGCTCGAGGCGAAGAACAACGTCGTGCTGATCGCCGGCCCGGCGCCGGGCGTCGGCAAGACGTTCATCTCGTCGAACCTCGCGGTCGTGATGGCCAGCGCCGGGAAGCGCGTGCTGCTGATCGACGGCGACATCCGCAAGGGACGGCTGCACGACTATCTCGGCTTTTCACGCGGCCGCGGCTTGACGGAACTGATCGCCGGCAGTGCGCGCGTGGACGACGTGATGCATCGCGAGGTGGTCACGGGCCTCGATTTCATCTCGACCGGCACGATGCCGAAGAACCCCGCCGAACTGCTGCTGAACCGGAACCTCGCGTCGCTGGTCGACGATCTGTCGGCGCGTTACGACATCGTCATCGTCGACTCGGCCCCGGTGCTCGCGGTGCCCGATGCCGGGATCCTCGGCGCGTTCGCCGGCACGGCGCTGCTCGTAACGATGGCGGGCAAGACGAAGCTCGGCGAAATCGGCGAATCGTCGAAGCGATTCGCGCAAAACGGCACCCGACTGAACGGTGTCATCTTCAACGGCGTCAATCCGCGGCTGGGCCAGTACGGGTACGGCTCGAAGTACGGCGGGTATCGCTACGTCGCTTACGAATACGGGATGCACGATGCGTGACGCGCGCGTGACCGCAGGGGGCCCGGCATGCGCGTGCAGCGGGGAGGCGCGATGATCAATCCCAGGGATTCGGTCGTTTCGCTGGCCGGTGTCGTGATCGGGCAGATCGCGCTGTTCGCGTCCATCTTCGTGATCGGGCGACGGTTCGGGCCGGAATCGCTCGGCCACTTCAACTACCTGCTTGCACTGGCGACCTTCGGCGGCACGCTGCTCGCATTCCGCTACGAACTCGCATGCGTCGACGACGACCCGCGCGAGTCGTTCAATGCATTCGTCAACGTGACGGCGCTGGGCCTGGCTGTCGTGGCCGTGTCGGTGGCGGCGATCGGCATCGCCGGTCGGGCCGACCTGGTCATCGTCGCGGTCTATGCACTGGCGTCGTTCGTGCAACTGGCCGCGGCTTCGTACCTGAACAGCATGAGGCGGTACGGATGGATCGCGCTGTCGCGCGTGATCGTCAACGGCGCATTTCTCGCGGGGCTCGTGCTGGCGCTGGCGTGCAGCGCCTGCGCGGGCACCGGCGTATTCGACCTGTATGCGTGGGTGAGTGCGGCGGTCTCGCTCGCGATGGCCGGTGCGATCCTGCTGGCCGGCTACCGGGCCGGCCATTCGTTCCGCTTGTCGCGCGGCTTCTTCGTGCGGAACCGCCGCTTTGCGTTGTACATCCTGCCGTCGACGCTGTGCGCGTCGGTGCTGACGTATGCGCTGTCGATCGCGATACCGCACTGGTTCGACGCGCAGAGCGCCGGCTACTTTGCCGCGGCGTACCGGCTCGGTTTCTTTCCGGTGTCGCTGATCGCGCAGAGCGTCGGCGGCGTGTTCCGGCGCGACGCCATCGGCGCGATGGCGCGTCCGGATGCCGCTACGACAGTGCCGCAGGTGTACCGCACCTACGCACGTGCGCTCGCGGGGCTCGCGGTCGTCTATATGGCGGGGGCTGCTGCTGTTCGAGCCGCTGGTCGGCCTGTTCTTCGGCGAAAGCTGGCGGGGCGCGGTCGGGTTCTATCAGAGCCTGATGCCGCTCTTCGCACTGCAGCTGATCTACGTCCCGCTGTCGCAGATCTTCCTCGCCACGCGTGCGCAGCGCGTCGATTTCCTGTTTCAGCTCGCTTGCGGCACCTGTCTCGCCGGTGCGCTGGGTGTGGCGCGGCTGATGAACCTGTCGGCGCCCGCAAGCGTGCAGATCTTCTCGTTGACGGGTGCGGTGCTGATGGCGGCCGGCATCGCGCTCACGTACCGGGTACTCGACGCGAACCTGTCCCGATCCCGGGCGCCGGCGTGACGGCGCCGCTACGACGAATGAACCCATCATGATCCTGATCGTCATCGATTCCCTCGAGCGGTACTTCTTCGCCACCCGGCTGGTGAGCGCCGTCAGGCACGAGTACGAGTTCGTATTCCTGACGAGCGAGCCCGTCGCGCATCTCGGCCTGCTGCTGGGCGGCTACCGGTCGGTGTACCTGAACCGCCTGATGCCGATCGATCTGCCGGACGGGGATGCGGCCGACCGGACGCCGTACCGGCTGTCGATCGAGGTGCTGAACGGGCAAATGACGGAAGCGCGCGCGAAGCGCGAGTCGGCGGCGATTTTCCATATCGCGTCGGCGCTGATGCGCGGCTGGCGAATCGAGCAGTGCGTGATGTGGAACGGGCAACAACTGGTGTGCCGTGCGGTTCGCCAGGCCTGCATCGTGTACGGCGTGGCGACCCGGTTCATCGAAATTTCGAATCTCCCGGGCAAGCTGTTCGTCGACTCGCTGGGCGTCAACGCGCTGTCGACGATCAGCCACCACCCCGAAGTCATCGATGGCCTGCCGCTGCCGGACGAGGAGACGCATGCGCGGTGGTTGTCGCGCTACGAGCGCGACAAGCGGATGCCGCTGCCGCAGGCGAGAACGTCGCTTGCACGCAAGGCGATGTCCGCGGCCAACTACGTGCTGAAGGTGGTCAGCCGTGGGGTGGCCCGCAAGCGCTTCGCCAGCGTGCGCGCGCGGAACGGGATGCCGGCGCCGCGGCAGGCGGCGTATCTGTCGACCGATACGCTGTCGACCTGTCGCTATGTGTTTCTGCCGCTGCAGGTGTCCGGCGATACGCAGATCAAGCTGCATTCGGACGTCGGCAATCTCGAGGCCATCCGTCACGCGTTCGAGCTCGCGGCGAACGAGAGCGCCGACCTGTTCGTGAAGCTTCATCCGGCCGAAACCGACGCGGCCGAGATCGACGCGATCGTGCGCCTGCAGGACACCTACCACTTCGAAATCGTCACGTCGCCGACCACGGACCTGCTCAAGCACGCGTATGCGGTCGTCACGATCAATTCGACGGTCGGGCTGGAGGCGATGCTGTACGGCAAGCGTGTGGTGTCGCTCGGCCGGTGTTTCTACAAGGAATTCGACCGCGATCGCCTGCTGAAGTACATCCATTCGTTCCTGATCGACGGAATCGACTACTTCGGCACCTCATGCATCCAGGCCGATGCGGCCCGGCGCGTGTTTGCGAGGCCTCATTGAGATGGCTGCCACGTTGCGACAGACCGCCGAGGCGATCGCCGAAGACTGCCGCCGCAATCCGTTCGTCAAGACGCGCTGCGTCGTGGTGTTCTACCGGATCGTGCATTACCTCGCGTGCAGGAGCCGGCTCACGCTGCTGGCCGGCGCACCGCTCATCGTGCTGTACATCGTGCTGTGCGACTGGCTGATGGGCATCGAGATTCCCGTGAAGACGAAGATCGGCAAGGGACTCACGATCTATCACGGCACCGGCCTCGTGATCAACGGCTACGCGGTGATCGGCGACTACTGCACGCTGCGTCACGGAGTGACCATCGGCAACACGACCCGGCAGGACGGCACGATCGACGGCGTGCCGACGATCGGCGATCACGTCGAGTTCGGCGTGCACAGCGTCGTGCTCGGCCCGATTCGGGTCGGCGATCGCGTGCGTATCGGCGCCGGGGCCGTGGTGCTGAGGGACGTGCCCGACGATCGCGTCGCCGTCGGCGTCCCGGCACGCATTCTCGACAACCGACAGGAGCCGAAATGAAAGTGTTCATTCTGCATCCCGGCAAGGCGAACTACCCCGAGATCGCCGCCTACGGGCATTGCCTGGGTGCGCACGGATTCGAGGTGTTCGACGGTGATCTCGACGCCTACGCGCGTTTTCCGGATCGGGACGCCTGCATCCTGTGGTGCATCATGGGCTTCTATCGCGCGTTGCCGCCGGCCCGGTACGTGATTCACGACTATCGCTCGCTGTCGGTCGGGCGGCTCGCCGCGATCAAGGATCGCGTGAAGCGCGTGCTCAACGTCCGCCCTGACCTGCGGATCTTCCAGAACGCGCAGATGCGCGAAGCGATGGCATTCCGCGACGACGTGCGGACGTTGTTGCTGCCGATGGGCGTGCCGGACTGGATCTTCGATCCGGCCGGCGTCGACGCGGAGGCAGCGCCAACGCCGTCGGGCCGGTTCTGCTACATCGGCGAGATGAGCCGCGAGCGCGGCTTTCACAAGGTGCTGGCGGCCTATCGCGACGCGCGGCGCGACGAGACGGACACGCTCGTGCTGGTCGGCCAGCCGGAGCCCGCGATCCACGCGGCGTTCGGCGATACGCCGGGCATCCGGTTCGTCGGTCGCGTGCCGCAGCCGGACGCGCTGCGTATCGTTCGCGAGAGCGACTACGCGGTGTGCTTCTTTCCGTACCACCGGCCGCACTGCTTCCAGACGCCGACGAAGCTGCTCGAATACGCGTCGCTGGGCAAGAAGATCGTCTGCAACGACGCGCCATCGAACGTGCGTACTGCGAACGAGCTCGGTATACAGTGCCACGTCACCGGCGCGACGATCTTCGACGAGCTGTTTCCGCTGTCGCGGATCCGCGCGAACGGTACCGACCCGGCTGCGATGAAGTCGCTCGAATGGGGGCGCGTCATCGAGCGCTCGGGCGTGCTCGCGTATATCGGCACGGCCGCGGCGCATCGTTCATGAGGCGCGAACCGATGAAGATCGTCCACCTCATCGAATCCAGCGCCACCGGCACGTTGTCGATGGTGTGCCTGATCGCGAATCGTCTCGCCCGCGAAGGCCATGACGTGCACGTCGTCTACTCGGTGCGACCGGATACGCCACCGGGGCTCGCCGCGATGTTCGATGCACGCGTGGCGTTGCATCACGTCCAGATGAAGGGGGCCGGCCTGGTGCGGACCGTGTTCCGGCTGCGCGCGACGCTGACGGCGCTCGGGCCGGACGTCGTGCACCTGCATTCGTCGTTCGCTGGTTTTCTGGGACGCTTGTCGACGCTGTTTGCGCTGCCGAAGGCGGCGTTCTTCTACAGCCCGCACTGCATTTCGTTCATGCGCCGCGATATCTCGACCGTGAAGCGGCTGGCGTTCGTCGGGCTGGAAAGGATCGCGTGTGCGCGGACGTGTCTTTACGTGGCCTGCTCCGAAAGCGAAGGCCGCGCGATCCGTGCGTGGCTGCGTCAGCCGGTGGTGGTGATCGAGAACGCCGTCGGCGACAGCGCGGCGCACGTTCGTGCGGACGACGCGGCGCCGTCGTCGGACGGCCCCCTGTGCGTGGCGACCGTCGGCGGCATCCGCACGCAAAAGGATCCCGCGCTGTTCGCGCAGATTGCGCAGGGCATGCGTGCAAGCGGCATGCGCTTCGTCTGGATCGGCGACGGCGACGATGCGCTGAAGGCGCGGCTGGCCAAGGCCGGCGTCGAGGTGACCGGGTGGTTGCCGCGCGACGAAGTGGCGCGCCGGCTCGACCGCGCCGACGTGTACCTGTCGACGTCGTCGTGGGAAGGCATGCCGGTGTCGGTCATCGAGGCGATGCTGGCCGGCCGGCCCGTCGTCGTGTCCGACTGTGCCGGCAACGTCGACGTCGTGCGCCATCTGCAGACCGGCGTGGTCTATACGACGGCAGCCGATGCGGTCGCTTGGCTGGCACGCCTCGCTGGCGACCATGCGTTGCGCGGGGCGCTTGGCCGGCGCGCCGGTCGCGAGGCGCGCCTGCGCTTCGGCGAGGAGCGTCTGTATGGAGAACTCGCGCCGCTCTATGCGGCGCGGGCTGCACGCTGACAGTCGTCACAGGCAACCCGGTCGGGCGGCGTCCGCCGGCGCGCGATGCGAACGACGCCGATTCAATTTCGTGGAGAACTGTATGAATGTATCGATTACGCCGGACGTCACGGTCGGCAACGGGTTGCCGTTCGTGCTCTTCGGCGGCCTCAACGTGCTCGAGAGCGTCGAGTTCACGCTCTACGTCTGCAGCCGGTATGTGGAAGTCACGCGCCGCCTCGGCATCCCGCTGGTGTTCAAGGCCTCGTTCGACAAGGCGAACCGCTCGTCGATCCACTCGTATCGCGGCGTCGGATTCGACGAGGGGCTCAGGATCTTCGAGGAGATCAAGTCGCGGTTCGGCGTACCTGTGATCACGGACGTGCACGAGGTGTGGCAGGCCGAACCGGCCTCGCGCGTCGTGGACGTGCTGCAGGTGCCGGCGTTCCTCGCGCGCCAGACGGATCTCGTCGTCGCGATCGCGCGGACCGGCAACGCCGTCAACATCAAGAAGCCGCAGTTCATGAGCCCGACGCAGATCGAGCACGTCGTCTCGAAGTGTCGTGAAGCCGGCAACGACAAGGTGATCCTGTGCGAGCGCGGGGCGTCCTTCGGCTACGACAATCTCGTCGTGGACATGCTGGGGTTCCGCCAGATGCGCGACGCGACGGGCGACTGCCCGGTGATCTTCGATGTCACGCACAGCCTCCAGACGCGCGATCCGCACGGCGCCGCATCGGGCGGCCGGCGGCGGCAGGTGCTCGATCTCGCGCGCGCCGGGATGGCGGTCGGGCTGGCCGGCCTGTTCCTCGAAGCGCATCCGGAGCCGGACCACGCGCGCTGCGACGGCCCGAGCGCGCTGCCGCTCGCGCAACTCGACGCGTTCCTGCAGCAGGTCAAGGCAGTGGATGATCTGGTCAAGCGGCTTCCGCTGCTCGATATCCGGTGAGCGGCGCGATATATCGCGGGCCCGTGCGCCTGGTGCTGTTCGACGTCGACGGTGTGCTGACCGACGGCACCCTGCACGTGACGGCCGAGGGCGAGGTCATGAAGCGCTTCCACGCGCACGACGGCGTGGCGGTGGCGCTGCTGCGCGCGCATGGCATCCGCAGCGGCATCCTGTCGGGCAAGCACAGCGGTGCGCTGGCGTGGCGGGCGGCGCAGCTCGGTGTCGACGTGCTGGTGACCGGCTGCGACGACAAGGCGGCCGGCTATGCCGGCATCAAGGCGCGGGCAGCAGATCGACGACCGCGAGATCGCGTATGTCGGCGACGACGTGAACGATCTGCCGGTCATCGAACGCGTCGGCGTGTCGTATGCACCGGCCGACGCGCATCACCTCGTCCGGGCGCGCGTCGATCACGTCGCCGGCACGGCCGGCGGCCGCGGCGTGGCGCGCGAGGTGGCCGAACACGTGTTGACCGGCGCAGGCCTGTCGCTCGACGACGCCTATCGGCCGTTGCTCGAACAGTGGAGGGGGCATGACGTCATTCAATAGTGCACGCCCGGTACATGTCGTGATTCCGGCGCGGTACGGTTCGACCCGCCTGCCGGGCAAGCCGCTCGTCGACCTGAACGGCGAGCCGATGATCGTTCGCGTGCACGCGCGTGTGAGCCGCGCGCTGCCCGGTGCGGACATCGTCGTCGCGATCGACGACGCGCGTATCGCGGAAGCGCTCGACGCGCGCGGCATCCGCTTCGCGATGACCGGCACCCATCATGCGTCGGGCACCGACCGCGCGGCGGAACTCGCGCGAGCGTCCGGCTGGCGCGACACCGACGTGGTGCTCAACGTGCAGGGCGACGAGCCGCTCGTGCCCGAGAGGCTGCTGAAGGCCTTTGCAGGCTACTGCGTTGCGGTGCCGGATCTCGGCATCGCGACAGTGGCGTGCCCGGTCGGCGATGCCGCGCTGCTCGACGAACCCGGCATCGTCAAGCTCGTCGTCGATCGCCGCGGCCGTGCGCTGTACTTCTCGCGCGCGGCGATCCCGTTCTGTCGCGATGGCCGGCCGGCGGGTGCGGACCTCGGCGGGCACCTGCGGCATATCGGCCTCTACGGTTATTCGAATGCGGCGTTGCAGACACTGGCGCATACCGCGCCGTGCGAACTCGAGCAGCTGGAGCAGCTCGAGCAACTGCGCGCGCTGTGGCTCGGCATGCCGATCGAAGTGATGCGCTGGCCCGATGCGCCGCCGGCCGGCGTCGATACGCCCGACGACGTGGCTCGCGTCGTCTCCTTTCTCAAACGGCAAACCCAAGATGAGACAGAACCACATTGAATCCGCCCGACAGGTCTTCGAGATCGAATCGCGGGCACTGGCCGGCGTCGCCGCGCGTCTCGACGTGAGTTTCGACGTGGCGGTCGAGACCATCCTCGGGTCACGCGGCCGAGTGGTCGTGTGCGGCATGGGCAAGTCCGGCATCGTCGGCCGGAAAATCGCCGCGACGCTTTCCAGCACGGGGACGCCCGGCTTCTTCATGCATCCGGGAGAGGCCTATCACGGCGATCTGGGCATGGTGACGCCGGACGATACGTTTCTCGCGATCTCGAATTCGGGGGAAACCGACGAGGTGATCAAGCTGATTCCGTTCCTGCGGAACAACGGCAACGATCTGATCGCGCTGACGGGCAATCCGTCGTCGACGCTCGCGAGCGCCGCGCGGGTCCATCTCGACATCGGCGTCGAACGCGAGGCATGCCCGTTGCAGCTCGCGCCGACCGCGTCGACGACGGCGACGCTCGCAATGGGCGACGCACTGGCGATCACGCTGATGCGGGCGCGCGGCTTCCAGCCCGAACATTTCGCGCGCTTCCACCCCGGCGGCTCGCTCGGCCGCCGGCTGCTGTCCACCGTCGACGACGAAATGGCGTGCCGGGATCTGCCGTTCGTGACGGAGGACACGTCGACGCTCGACGTGCTGGACGCGATGACGCGTGGGCGCCTCGGGCTCGCCATCGTGAAGCGGGACGTCGGCTGGGGCATCGTGACCGACGGCGATGTCCGCCGCGCGATCGAGCGGCACGGCGACGCCGTCCTGCGCCGCACGGCGGCCGACCTGATGTCGATCGAGCCGTCCACGGTGCCGCCCGGCACGCGGGTCGAGGATGCGTTGCTGCTGATGCAGGAGCAGCGGATCGGTGCGCTGCTGGTGTCCGACGGCACGAACATCGTCGGCGTATTCAAGAAGTAGGCGCGGGCCGCGGCGTGCTACTGCAGGCTTTGCGTCAGCGCCGTGGCTGCGGCGTCCTGGCGGAAGCGGGGGACGCGCAGGAACGTGATGAAATTCGAGTCGTGCTGGCTCGCCGCACCGCCTTCCGGATCGTCGAACGCGACGCGGAGCACCGCAATGAGGTCGTCGCCGTCGAATTGCCAGTCGACGTACTGGAAGCCGTGCCGTTTCGTGTCGGCGTGTTGCAGCAGGATTCGCCGGGCGGTCCACTGCCGGAGATCGGCGGAGGACAACAGCACCAGCGTGTTGCGGACGCGCTCGAGATTCGTCTGGCCGACGCTTTTCGGCACCGCGTTCGTGATCGTCCAGTACTGTTTCGACCGCGGGTCGAAGCGAATCGTGAACTTCTTCCCGGCGCCCGGCAGGTCGACGAAGTCGCGCGCCGGGTCGAACGACAGTGTCCGGCCGTCCCCGCCGGTCGCGACCAGCGCGGCCTTCTCCGGGCCGTTCGCGGTATTCACGCGCAGCATGAGCGCGGGCGATGCGCCTGGCCTGCTGACGACGTTGCCTTCCTCCCATGACTCGAATCTGCCGTCGAGCCAGCGCTTGTCCGACGGCAGGTGAACGGACGCGCGCCAGTTGCGCGCATCGAGCAGATCGCGATCGGCGGGCGCGGACATCACCAGCGCGCGCAGGTCGCCGTCCTCGACGCTTTCGTACGCGCGCCAGACCCGCCCGCGGTCGACGAGCACCGGAACCGGCCCGGTGATATAGCGGCCGGGATACGGCAGCATCCCGGTCGCGGCGTCGACCGGTGTGGTCCAGGTTGCGCCGCCGTCGTCGGATCGACGGATGGATGGCGTGCCCATCGAGCGATTGGTGCCCATCAGGTACAGCGAGCCGTTCAGCACGAACAGCGACGACCAGTATTGATCCGGCACGTCGCCGAGCCTGGACCACGTCGCGCCTTTGTCGTGCGACGTGAACACGGATACGTGGTTCTGCGACGCGGCGGCGCCGAACGTGTCGAAGGTCGCGACGTAGTCGCCGTTCGGCAGCACGGCCAGCGACGGCGAGCCGAGATAGACGCGCGTGGCCGCCCGGCTGTGCGCGACGACCTGGCCGGGCGGGGCCGGCACGGGTTCGGCGTTCGATGCCGTCGCCGCGCAGCAGGCGCACAGTACCGCGAGGATCGAACGCTTCACCGCGGCAAGGGGCGGCGGATACCGGAATGAGGTCATGTCACGTGTACCAGCGGTGTGCCGCCGGACGCGCTCGGGCCCGGGCGCACGACGATGCGCCTGCGGGGCGCGTCCTGGTCGGCCAGCACGACGAACAGCAGGAGGGTGAGCCAGAGCATGCCATAGAGGACGTGATACTTGAACAGCAGGATCGGCAGCAGATAGAGCAGGTATTTCCGTCGGCCCTTGCGGCGAAACAGAGCGAACAGCGTACCGAAGAACGCGGCGAAGCCGCCGGCGCCCGCGGCGAACACGAGGTAGATGTAGAACGAGCTGTCCCGCACCTGGTAGCCGCGCAGATGCGTTTTCCCGACGTTGTTCCGCTCGTCCCAGAACAGGCCGCCGCCGAATACGCCCGCGACCGCGTCGCGCTCGGTCAGTTCGGTCAGCACGAGCGTTCGGCTGCCGACCGCATCGTAGTCGACGGACTGGTTGACGCGCTGGTCGTACACGCTGTAAAGCCACGGAACGCACGCGAGCGCGACGACGATGACGGCGATCCGGGTCCGCAGCCGCCCGCGCCCGGCGAGGAAGTGCAGCCCGCACAGCGCCGCGCATACGGCCATCGATGCGACCGAGAAGCTGAGCAGCGCGGTGGCGAACCCGACGACAGGCGCGAGCGTAATGCGTCGCTGCGACAGCAGCAGGATCACCGCGCTCGGCACGACGGTCATCGCGTAGAAGGACGGTTCGGAATACAGGCCGAGCGCGCGGATCGAGATCAGGCTGTCGCTCAGGGCCTTGGTCGCGTAGAGCGCTTCCGAGTCGGATTCGCGGATATAGCTGTCGAAATCGATGAAGTTGCCCGTCGCGAGGTAATAGACGAGTTGAAACGTGAAGAACGCGGCGTGGACGTAAATGAGTGTCCTGCACGCCGTGTCGAGCGCGTGCCGCGTGAGTACGCCGCCGGCAAACATCCAGTAGCTCAGCGCGATATACGTCTGGATCAGCAGGAACTTGATGTAGAAGTTCACGTAGAAATCGCCGAACGCGGACAGGACGAACGCGACGCAGAGGGTGATCAGCCAGTACGCGCAAACCGGGAACAGGTGCCGCTGGCGCGTCATCAAGGTCGGCGCCCGGAGAAACGCGAGCGCGCAGAGCAGGAAGTACGCGGCGAAGGTCGCCCGCACGCTGAACGCATTGAGGGAGAAGAACAGTACGCTGGCTGAAAATAGCAAGGTCGACATGTGTGCGCCCGATCGGGGAATCCGGATGCGCCGCGCGCCGGCCGTTCCGGCGCCGCGCGGCGAGTTGCCGTGCGAAACGGGCGGGGCGCCTGTCGGACAGGGCGGGCTTGCCGGTTCGCACGAGGAATGCGCGCCCGCGGTTCGGGACGGCTGGCGCGCATTCAGGCGATCAAGCATAGAGGGCGGGAGGGCCGGGCGAGCCCGGTTGTCCGATCGCGGAGGGGTTCTGTCGTTTTCAGGCGGGATCGGCCGCGCGGATCGGGCGCGCCTGCCGGTCGAGCGGACGCTTTGCGTCGTCGCATGGCACGACAACGCGGAGCCGCAACCGTCAGTGCGGCATGGCGTAGCGCCCGCACAGAAATGGCGAGTACAGCTCGATCGCGGCCTGGATCGGTGCGTGACGGCCATACGCGGCGGCCGACACGGCAATCAGCGAGCCGGCGGCGAGCATCCGGTAGCGGGCGTCGATGCGCGGCGCACCGTGCCGCCGCACGAACGACAGCACGACCACGGAGCCGACGATCCAGCCGGCGACGACTTCCGACGGCGTGTGCGCATCGTCGAACACGCGTGCAACGCCGATCAGTGCGCCGAGCGCCAGCCCGAGCGACAGCGAGGTGCTCGGCCGGATCGGCGCGCAGCCGGCCAGCGCAATCGCGCAGGCCATCGGCCATACCGCCGACGCGAGCATCGTATGTCCGCTGATCACGCGGAAATCGATCGCGCGAATCTGGATGCCGCAGCCGGCATACAGCAACTTGGTGACGCCGACCAGCGCCATGCCCGCGGCAAGCATCAGCGCCCATGCCGCCGCGCCATGCCGCCCGACGCTCGAGCGCGTCAGCCAGACGATGCAGGCGACGGCAAGCGGCAACGTCATTGCCGCGTCGCCGAGATCGCTGACGGCCGCCCACATGATTGCGTTCCCGACGGACGCGTGCTCAGGCGGCCTGCAGCGCCGACATGCGCGCGGTCAGAAAACTCTCGAAATCCGCGGCCACTTCAGGGTGGCGCAACGCGAACTCGACCGTCGCCTTCAGATAGCCGAGCTTGCTGCCGCAATCGAAACGCGTGCCGTCGTAGCGATGCGCGAGCACCTGCTCGTCGGTCAGCAGCGACTGGATCGCGTCCGTCAGTTGCAGTTCGCCACCGGCGCCCGGACGCAGCGCACGCAGATGTTCGAACACCTTCGGCTTCAGCACGTAGCGGCCGACGACGCCGAAATTCGACGGCGCTTTCGCGGGCTCCGGTTTCTCGACGATCCCGGATAGCTTGAAGAGGTTGTCCTCCCAGCGCTTGCCGTCGATGACGCCATAGGATTTCGACGCCTCGGGCGCGATCTCCTCCACGCCGATCACCGACGCGTGATAGTGATCGAACACGTCGATCATCTGGCGCAACACGGGCGTCGGGCCGTCCAGCAAGTCGTCGGCGAGGATCACCGCGAACGGCTGGTCGCCGACGAGCTTTTCCGCGCACAGCACGGCATGGCCGAGCCCCAGTGCTTCGGCCTGGCGAACGTAGAAGCAGTCGACGTGGCTCGGTTTGATGCTGCGCACGAGCGACAGCAGTTTTTCCTTGCCGCGCGCCTCGAGCTCGGCCTCGATCTCATAGGATTTGTCGAAGTGGTCTTCGATCGCCCGTTTGCTGCGGCCCGTCACGAAGATCATTTCGGTGATACCGGCATCGATGGCTTCTTCGACCGCATATTGAATGAGCGGCTTGTCCACGACAGGCAGCATCTCCTTCGGGCTGGCCTTGGTTGCAGGCAGAAATCGCGTGCCGAGACCGGCAACCGGAAATACGGCTTTCGTCACTTTCAACATGATTTTCGGATTCCATCCGTTCAGGACTATTACCAACAATGCCGATGGCAGGTGGCGACGCGCGAATATCGTCGTCGTCGGTCGCAGGCGCTGCGCCGATCGCGCGAATGAACTCGCGCGCCGTTGAAAAATCGTAGGGGCGTTCGGGTTTCCGAGGGTGACCGAATCTAGGCTGAATCCGACAGCCGCGAATGTCGATTCGCGAAAGGCGAATGCGGATTTCCAGTGTGTCGGATGCCATCTAGGAATTGTCGGGATGATGCCGGCCGCATGACATAGATTCGGGCATCTATTACTGGACGGACTGGTCGCGGCGCCACGCCTGGCAGCCACGAAACCGCCGTCGGCTCGGGAGCGGCCATGACCGGACAGGGCGATATCTTCGATGCAATCGCGGAATTCAACCGCGCCTATCTCGTGCTGGCGCAGCGCATGTTGCGTGCCGACTACGAGCAGGGCAAGCGGCAATTGGGTATCTCGGACGACATTGCCGCGTCCATCGTCGCATTGACGCCGCATCAGATCGAGGCAATTGCGGCAAGCGGCGAGCTGTTCTGTGAATTTCGTATCGAAAATGCGCCGGGGCGCGCGTGACTGGTTTCCCGGGTTTCCCGAATGGACGTGCCGGGTTCGCAAATCGCGGCACTGCTGCGCGAATCGCCGGCGCCACGACGGTCGCGCCCATTCGGTCTTTTACAACGCAATGAACGTGTGGAGGAAGTGCATGTCCGGTTATCGCGAATTGAAGGCGCAAGCCGACGAGTTGATGAAGCGTGTCGAGGAAGCGCGGCTCGCCGAACTCGAGGTCGTCATACAGGAGGTTCGCAACCGTATCGCCGAATACGGGCTGACCGCGAGTCAGATATTCGGCCGTCCGGGCGGCCCCGGAAAAAGGGGCGCGCGAGGGACCGTGTCCGAACCCAGGTATCGCGATCCGAAAACCGGCGCGACATGGAACGGCCGCGGTCGTGAGCCCGGCTGGATCAAGGGAGGCCGTCGGGAACGCTTTCTGATCGAGCGCAACGCCGGTTGAGCGTGTACCGGCGTGACCGGCGGCGGCAGGTACTGCGAAATCGTCGAACTGGCGAGCGCGGTGCCTGCCGATTGTCGGCAACTGGATGGCGCGTTGCCGGGACGATCGACGCCGTTGCCGTCATGCAGTTGCGGGAACCGGGCGAACGACTCGCCGATCGTCGCCGAACTGCGACGTCGACGCTACCGTCGCTGCAGCGAAGCATTATTCCCTGCTCGATGCCCGGTTCCGCGAGCAACTGCGACAGCAGCGCGACCGCGAGCCCGCCGTGAGAACCTGCGCAGTCATTTCCCGATGCGCCGACCTGCGTAGCGGAGCAACGCGACGAACGCCGCTTCGTCCACGCGCAGCCCACGCGGCGTGCGCGACACCGCGAGCGTGGCGAGCGCACCCGCCTCGAACGCATCGAGCACGGCCGGATGGATGTAGCAGCGCCGGCACACGGCCGGCGTGTTGCGCAATAGCTCGGCCACCGCGCGCACGGTCTCGACGATCTGCTTGCGCGCGTGCGTGACGCCGCGATGCTCGGTGCGCCGCAACAACCCGAGCGCATGCACGCTGCCGGCCCAGGTCCGGTAATCCTTCGCGGTGAAATCGGCGCCGCCGGCCTCGCGCAGGTAGTCGTTCACGTCGGACGACCCGACCGGACGGCGTACGCCGTCGTCGTCCACATACTGGAACAGCTCGTGCCCGGGCAGCTCGGCGCAGCGCCGTACGATCCGCGCGACCCGCGCGTCGTCGACCGTCACGTCGTGTTCGATCCCGCTCTTGCCGGCGAAGCGCAGCTGAACCTGGCCGGGCTGAATTTTCAAATGACGCTTGCGCAACGTCGTCAGCCCGTACGAGCCGTTTTCGCGTGCGTATTCCGCGTTGCCGATCCGCGCGAGCGTCGTGTCGAGCAAGCGGACGATCGTCGCCACGATTTTGTCGCGCGGCATGCCCGGCAACGCCAGATCGCGCGTGACGCGCGCGCGGATGCGCGGCAGCGCACGCGCGAACGCGGCCATCCGCGCGTACTTGTTTGCGTCTCGCGTCTCGCGCCACAGCGGGTGATAGCGATACTGCTTGCGCCCGCGTGCATCGCGGCCGGTTGCCTGAAGATGACCGCGCGGGTCCATGCAGATCCACACATCGGTGTACGCGGGTGGAATCGCCAGCGAGTTGATACGGGCAATTTCGTCGGCGTCGCGCACTCGCACACCGTCCGGCCCGTAATACGCGAACCCATTGCGGACCGGCCGGCGTGTATAGCCGGGGCGGCGGTCGTCGACGTGACGCAGCGGCCCGGCAGGCACGCGTGCATTCGGCTGCGGCGGGGCGCGCTTCTTCATGCTGCGGCGCGTCGATCGACGTCAGTGCCGATCCGCGTATCGTCGGGCTGCGTTCCAGGCGGACATCCTGCGCGCACGGTTTTCTCCTGTTTGTGCGTACGTTTCGGCGTCGTGCAGCAAGAACCGTGCGCCATTCCCGGCACGCGCGCGGATGCCCGGCACAAGCGTGCGCCGGACGGGCGTTCGGGCGTTCGTTACCGCTGCATGGACGAAATGACGCAACGGCTTCGCCCGGACAAGATGACTGCGGCCCGATGTCGGCATCGGGCAGATCGTGTCGATGCCGTGTCGCGTTCGACGAACATCGAAGCTGCGATGGAGATCGCCGATGTCGGCTGGCACGAGCGTTTTACGATGCCGCCAGGCAACGCACCGGTGGTGCGCGGGGCCCGTGCATAGGCTGCGCAAACGCGGTCAAGGCCGGCCAGAACGGGCCGGGTCGTTCGTTTAGGTGTTTATACGTATGCCGAATCCGATATCGCCGCAATCCAATATTTCATTAGAAGGTTATCGGACTTGTTTCTAGACTGATGCGGGGCATGCAGACCGGGCCGGCGCGATGCCCCCGGCCGGCGCACAGCCCCGATCCGCGCCCGCGCCAAGCAGAAACACAACAGCGCAGCGGCAGACAACGACATCATCGGAGACGAACCATGACATTCATCAGGAAGCTGGCAGCCGGCGCGATCGTTGCCGCGGCGGCGGTGCTGGCCGGCGGCGCGCACGCGCAGCAGAAACCGATCACGCTCGGGTTCTCGCAGGTCGGCGCGGAAAGCGCGTGGCGCACCGCGAACACCGTGTCGGTGAAGGGCGCGGCGAAGGACGCCGGCATCAACCTGAAATTCTCCGACGCGCAGCAGAAGCAGGAGAACCAGATCCGCGCGATCCGCTCGTTCATTGCGCAGAAGGTCGACGTGATCGCGTTCTCGCCGGTCGTCGAATCGGGCTGGGAGCCCGTGCTGACCGAAGCGAAGGCCGCCCACATCCCGGTGATCCTGACCGACCGCGGCGTCGACGTGAAGGACCCGTCGCTGTACGTGACGATGATCGGCTCCGACTTCCTCGAGGAAGGACGGCGCGCGGGCCACTGGCTCGAGGAGCGCTACAAGAACGACGCAGGCCCGATCAATATCGTCGAGCTGCAGGGCACGGTCGGTTCCGCGCCGGCCAACGATCGTCGCGCGGGCCTGCTCGAAGTGATCAAGAACAATCCGAAATTCAAGGTGATCGCGTCACAGAGCGGCGACTTCACGCTCGCCGGCGGCAAGCAGGTGATGGAAGCGTTCGCGAAGACCTACGGCAAGCAGATCAACGTCGTCTACGCGCACAACGACGACATGGCGCTCGGCGCGATCCAGGCGATGGAAGAGGCCGGCATCAAACCCGGCAAGGACGTGAGCGTCGTGTCGTTCGACGCGACGAAGGGCGGCTTCCAGGCGATGGTCGCCGGCAAGATCAACGTCGACGTCGAATGCAGCCCGCTGCTCGGCCCGCAACTGATGAGCGCGGTGAAGGACGTCGTCGCCGGCAAGCAGTTGCCCAAGCGCATCGTGACGAACGAGACGGTGTTCCCGATGAACGTCGCGGCCCAGGTGCTGCCGACCCGCAAGTACTGAGCCACGTACCGACGATCCGGCGCGGGCGGCGGCGTGGCGGCCGCCCGGGCACTGACCGCTTCGAGGGAGGATGCATGGAGAGATCGCCGGTGGTCGAGATGATCGGCATCGACAAGTCGTTTCCGGGCGTGAACGCGCTGCAGCGCGTGAACTTCCGGCTGTTTCCGGGTGAGATCCACGCGCTGATGGGCCAGAACGGCGCGGGCAAGTCGACGCTGATCAACGTGCTCACCGGCGTGCATGCGCACGACGCGGGCGAGATTCGCGTCGGCGGCGCGCCGGTGAATTTCGCCGCGCCGCGTGAGGCCGAGGCGGCCGGCATCCAGACGCTCTACCAGGAAGTGAACCTGTGCGCGAACCTGTCGGTCGCGGAGAACATCTTCGCGGGCCGGCAGCCGATGCGGCGCGGCGCGATCGACTGGAACACGATCCATGCGCGCTCGCGCGCGGCGCTGGCCGAACTCGACCTGTCGCTCGACGTCACGCGCTCGCTCGACGCGTATCCGATCGCCGTGCAGCAGATGGTGGCGATCGCACGGGCCGTGTCGGTCGACGCGCGCGTGTTGATTCTCGACGAGCCGACGTCGAGCCTCGACGACGGCGAGGTCGCGCGGCTGTTCGACGTGCTGCGTCGGCTGAAGGCATCGGGCATCGCGATCCTGTTCGTCACGCACTTTCTCGAGCAGACCTATGCGGTGTCCGACCGGATCACCGTGATGCGCAACGGCGAGCGCGAAGGCGAGTATCTCGCGCGCGACTTGCCGGTCGACGTGCTGGTCGCGAAGATGACCGGCCGCGAACGGATGTCCGACACGCTGCAGGCCGGTGCGGCAGCGGTCGAACGCACCGCGGGCGAGGCGGAACCGTTCCTGTCGATGCAGCAGGTCGGCCGGCGCGGGATGATGAGCCCGCTCGACCTCGACGTGCGGCCCGGCGAGATCGTCGGGCTGGCCGGGCTGCTCGGCTCGGGGCGCACCGAAACCGCGCAGCTGGCATTCGCCGCGGAACGTGCGGACACCGGCGCGATCGAGATCGACGGCGCACGCACGCGGCTCGCGTCGCCGCACGACGCGGTCCGCAACGGCATCGCGTATTGCCCGGAGGATCGCAAGAAGGAGGGCATCGTCGCCGCGCTGTCGATCCGCGAGAACATCATTCTCGCGCTGCAGGCGCGGCGCGGCTGGTGGCGGCTGATCGGGCGGGCACGGCAGCGCGAGCTCGCCGATACGTACATCGCACGGCTCGGCATCAAGGCGCGCGACGCGGAGCAGCCGATCGGGCTGCTGTCGGGCGGCAACCAGCAGAAGGTGCTGCTCGCGCGCTGGCTCGCGACGGAGCCGAAGCTGCTGATCCTCGACGAGCCGACGCGCGGCATCGACGTCGCCGCGAAATTCGACATCATGGAGCGCGTGCTCGCGCTGTGCGCGCAAGGGCTCGCGATCCTGTTCATCTCGTCGGAGATCAGCGAAGTCGTGCGCGTGAGCCACCGGATCGCGGTGTTGCGCGACCGCCGCAAGGTCGCCGAACTCACCGGCGCCGATGCATCCGAGGAGCAGGTGTACCGGCTGATCGCGGGGGGCCAGTCATGACGCTGCTGCGCACGCTGTTTCGTCATTCGCTCGCGTGGCCTGTGTTGACGCTCGTGCTGCTGTTCGCGCTCGACGTCGCGCATCGCCCGGGCTTCCTGTCGATCACGCTGCTCGACGGTCACCTGTTCGGCGCGCCGGTCGACATCCTGAACCGCGCGGCGCCGCTCGTGATCGTGTCGCTCGGGATGACGCTCGTGATCGCGACCCGCGGGATCGACATCTCGGTCGGCGCGATCGTCGCGATCGCAGGGGCGGCCGCGGCGATCGTGCTCGACGCGGACCCGTCGCGGGTCGGCACGGCACTGGCCGCCGCGCTCGGCGTCGGGCTGCTGGCCGGCGCATGGAACGGGCTGCTGGTGGCGTTCGTCGGGATGCAGCCGATCATCGCGACGCTGATCCTGATGGTGGCCGGCCGCGGCGTCGCGCAACTGCTGACGGGCGGCCAGATCATCCCGATCGGCGCGCCCGGCTACCTCGCGCTCGGCGGCGGCTATCTCGCGGCCGCGCCGTGCGCGGTGTGGATCGCGCTGGCGACGATCGCCGCGACCGCGCTGCTGGTGAACCGCACCGCGCTCGGGCTGTTCATCCGTGCGATCGGCGTGAACCCGGTCGCGACACGGCTCGTGGGGTTGCGCTCGGGCGCGATCGTGTTCGGCGTGTACCTGTGCTCGGGCGTGATGTCGGCGCTCGCGGGCATCCTGGCCAGCTCGAACGTGCGCAGCGCCGACGGCAACAACGCGGGGCTGCTGCTCGAACTCGACGCGATCCTCGCGGTGACGCTCGGCGGCACGTCGCTGCTCGGCGGCCGCTTCAGCCTCGCCGGCTCGGTGCTCGGCGCGCTGATCATCCAGACGCTCACCTACACGACCTATTCGATCGGCGTGCCGCCGGAGGCGACGCTCGTCGTCAAGGCGGTCGTCGTGATCGTCGTGACGCTGATCCAGTCGGACGCGGCGCGCGCGCTGGTCGTCCGGCACGCGTCGCGGCTGCTGTCATCCGCGCGTTCGCGCGCCACCTCCGGAGCGACGCCGCGATGAACCGATTCCTTGGCCGGCTCGCCGATCCGCGCACACTGCCGATCGTCGTGACGGTCGTGCTGTTCGCCGCGCTGTTCGGCTTCGGGTCCGTGACCTACACGGGCTTTTTCTCGATGCAGGTGCTGACCGGGCTGCTCGTCGACAACGCCTTCCTGCTGATCGTCGCGATCGGGATGACGTTCGTGATCGTGTCGGGCGGGATCGACCTGTCGGTCGGCTCGGTCGTCGCGCTGACGACGATCTTCTGCGCGGTCGGCGCCGAGCGGCTGCACTGGCCCGTGTGGGTGATCGTGCCGCTGGCGCTCGCGTTCGGCGCGCTGTACGGCGCGGCGATGGGTGCGTTGATCCATTATTTCCGGCTGCAGCCGTTCATCGTCACGCTGGCCGGGATGTTTCTCGCACGCGGCGCGTGCTTCCTGATCACGACGCAGTCGATCACGATCAACGAGCCGGTGTTTCATGCGATCGCGGGCTTCAGCGTGCCGGTGGGCGGCGGCACGTTGAGCGCGGGCGCGTTGATCGCGCTTGCGACGCTGGCCGGCGCGATCTACGTCGCGCATTTCACGCGCTTCGGCCGCAACGTCTACGCGATCGGCGGCAACGAGCGTTCGGCGCTGCTGATGGGGCTGCCGGTCGCGCGCACGAAGGTCGGCGTGTACGCGCTGAGCGGCTTCTGTTCGGCGCTCGGCGGCGTGGTCTTCACGCTGTACGTGCTGTCGGGCTACGGGTTGCAGGCACAGGGGATGGAGCTCGACGCGATCGCCGCGACCGTGATCGGCGGCACGCTGCTCACCGGCGGCGTGGGCTACGTGATCGGCTCGGTGTTCGGGGTCGGCATCCTCGGCACGATCCAGGTGCTGATCACGTTCGACGGCACGTTGAGTTCGTGGTGGACGCGGATCGTGGTCGGCGCGCTGCTGTGCGTGTTCTGCGTGCTGCAACGGGTGATCGAACGGCACGCGGCGCGGCGGCGCACGGGCGGCACGGGGCTTGGGGCGCCGAGGTCGAAACGGGGCCCCGCACAGGCGCGGCCGGCATCGCCCGACGAGGATGCCGCGCTGGTTTCGACGATGCGGCGGCTGTAGCGCGCGCATCGGTCCGCGGGGGCGGCAGCGGCACGAAGCATCCTGACGCGACGGCGGGCGGTGCCGATGCGCGGGCTGCCGCATCCGGCGGCCCGCCGGTGCCCGATCGGCGCGCGTGCGACGCGGTGGCCTTTGCTGTCAGGCCGATCCGGCTGCGTCGGCTTCGGCGTCGAACGTCGTCGCGGCGCGGCGCGCATGTTTCAGCGAGCCGGCCAGTTTCCCGATCGCGTCCAGATCGAGCGCATCGAGGTGTTCGCGCACGTCCCGCACGAAGGCCGCGTAATCCGGCTCGTCCGCATACGGGCCGAGCCATTCCTCGATATCGGTCAGCTGCCCGTTGTCGGCCAGCAGGATCAGCTGGTCGAGCGCATCGTCGGGCGGGCACGGCATCGTGGGCGCGGGGGCGTCCGGCTCGGCCTCGCCGTCCGGATGGAACCGCCGGACGAGCTCCGACACCGGCACGAGCGCCTGCCCGACGGCCGGCGCGACGATCGCGAACGAGAATGCCGTGCCGACGCCCGGCTGGCTGGCGACGGCCAGCTCGCCCCCCATCGCGCCGACGATGCGCTGCGCGATGAACAGGCCGAGCCCAGTGCCGCCGTTCACGGCCTGCACCTGCTGGTACGCGCGGAAGATGTCGCGGTTTCCGCTGATGTCGATTCCGATGCCCGTATCGGCCACTTCGAACAGCAGGCGCCAGGTGTCGCCTTCGCGCGCGGCATGAATCGACAGCGTGACCGTGCCGTCGCGCGTGAACTTCGATGCGTTGGACAGCAGGTTGAGCAGCACCTGCTGCAGCCGCATGCCGTCGATCGACACCGTGCGCGGCAGCGGCGTGGCCGGCCGGTAGACGAACCGGTTGTCCTGTTGCGCGCACAGCGCGACCGCATAGTGGCCGATGTCGTCGAGCAGGCCGGGCAGGTCGGTGGCGTCCGGCGTCACGCCGAGCGGCTGCAGCTCGGCCTTCGTGAACGCGAGCAGTTCGTCGATCAGCGTGAGCTGGTAGCGGATGCTGCGGTCGATCGACCGGATCAGCCGCGCCTGGCCGCGCGTCGCGCCTTGCAGCAGCAGCTTCGCGTAGCCGTTGATCGTGGACAGCGGCGCGCGCAGGTCGTGGCTGACGTAGCCGAGCGTCTCGATCTTCTGCTGCATGTGGGTCGTCACCTGTTGCAGCGCGTCGTTGAGCGCGAGCGTGCGTCGTGCGACTTCGTCGCGCAGGCGATCCTGTTCGGTGAGTTGCCAGTGCTCGAGCCGCTTCCTCGCCTCGGTGCGCTGGCGGCCGACGTGATGGATCCACGCGGCCAGCACCAGCAGGTGCGTGGCGAGCCCGACGATCGGGATGACGGGGTTCGGGAAGATGTCGGATTTCAGCCAGGCGAGCGCCGGCGGCAGCGCGTTCATGCCGTCGAGCACGCGGATCAGCATGTTGAAGGTGGCGATCGCGATGGCGATCAGCATCACGCGGCCGGTCGGCGTCCGGCGGATCGCGAGCAGCAGCGCGAGGCTGATGTTGACGATCGCGGTCAACGCGTTCAGCCGCAGGCAGAACCACGTGAACGTCAGCAGGTCGCCGCAGGCGGCGCCGATCATGCCGACACCTTCGAGCGCAATGAATGCCATGTAGATCGCGCGCATCGGCAGCTTTGCCTGCTCGCGCCGGGCGACCATCAGGATGAAGAGGAAGAAGCAGGAAACCGCCAGGTACGCGAAGATCACTTCGCCGCGCGCCGACCATTCACGCAGCGCAGGCGGCAACGCCATCGCCAGATAGCCGCGGTAAGCCGCTTCGAACAGCGTCGTGCCCAGCGCCACCGCGGCCAGCACATGAAACACGCCGCTGCGTGAAAAGAACCCGATCAGCAGCGCGCACCACATCAGCGCGAGCAGCCCGCCGAAGAAGCCGAAGTCCCACATCGTCGCGCGTCGTTCCAGCGCATCCCACGCCGCACGCGTGAACGCGGCCGGCGCGAGCCGCATTTCCTTGCGCGATGTGACGCGGATCAGCACGGGGACGCTTTCGCCGGCGCGCAGCGTGACGTCGAGTGCCGGGTAGCGCGACGATGGCGCGGCAGCATCACCGCCGGGGCCGGCGGCCGGGAAGCGGCTGTCGAGTGCCCACCGGCCGTTGCGGGCTATATAGAAGTCCGCCTGGTCGACGCGGGCGTCGCGAATCACCAGCACCAGCGGGCGCGCGACATTGTCGCGGTTGGTCAGCGTCGCGCGGATCCACCACGCCGATCGCGAGAACTCGACGTTGAACGACGACGTGCCGGCCACCGGCGTGCCATGCGCCGGATCGGCGAGCCGCGCGGCTACCTGATCGGCGGACATCGTGGTGCTTGCGTCCTCAAATACCGACACGGCGTCCAGTTGCGCGGGGTTCGGCGCCGACGCGGCGCGCGCCGTCGCGCACATGACGGCCATCGCGAGCAGAAACAGCAGCACCGCGCGACATCCGGCTGCCCATGCCGCGTGGCGCCTAACCATCGTGATGGTGCGCCCCGGGTGTGGCGGGCGGGGCATTGACCGCATGGCGCTGGCGCCGCCAGTCAGACGGCGTGATGCCGAAGCGTTCGCGGAAGGCGGTGGCGAAGTTGCCGGGCGTGGAAAAGCCGATTTCCTCGGCGATGTCGCCGATCCCCATCGACGTCTCCGCGAGGAAGTGCATCGCGGCGCGCAGGCGCGTGTCGCGCAGATATTCGAACACGGTCTGGCCGAGATGGTCGCGGAATACGCGGGACAGGCGCTTCTCGTGCGTACCGACCTGTCTGGCGAGCGCCTCGAGCGCCGGCGGATGGCGCAGGTCGCGCAGCAGGACCTCGGACGCCGCGCGCACGAGGGCCGCATCCGGGTTGTCGGGCAGCTCGGGCAGATGCGCGAACGGCTGGCTGCGCCGCGCGCGTTTCAGGTGATTGCGGATCCGGGCCAGCACTTCGGTCGGCTCGAACGGCTTGATGATGTAGTCGATCGCGCCGGTTTCGAGCCCCGCGATGCGATCCTCGAGATCGCCCGCGGCCGTCAGGATGATGACCGGGATCGATTGCGTCGAAGGCGTCGATGCCAGCAGCCGGCACGCGGCGAAGCCGTCCATGCGCGGCATGCGGACATCCATCAGGATCAGGTCGGGCGCGATCGCCTGGGCACGGTGATACGCCTGCAGCCCGTCGAACGCGACACTGATCCGGCACCGTGCGGCACGCAGGATTTCCGTGAGGAGCCGCAGGTCGTTCGGGCGATCGTCGACGACAAGAATATGTGCGTCAGCAAGATCCGGCGTAGGACGAGGCGGCGCCGGACTGGACGAGCGGGATGACATGGTTGCGGAAGCGTTGGAAGGGTGGCCGGTCAGATGATGTGCATCGCGGTCTGCGCGATTGTTGCGAAAAATTATATGCCGACAACAAGTCACATTGTGAGGATTCCGTGCGACATGTGGGGGCTTGTGCGGCGGGGTGTTGCGTGTTTGCCGCCACGGCGTCCGGCCGGACGAAACGGAAGTGGAAAAACATGCCGAACCGGAATTTAATGATCGGTCTTTATTGCCGGAATGATTTGGAATAATTTGAATTGGAAGGGATGTGGAATCAGTTTGACGTACGTTCAGTACGTCGACACCTTCCATGTAAAGAGAATGAAGAAATCGCGGGTCTGAGGATTAATTTTTTCTCGATGTCCGGTCGGAATCATGTTAGTCGAGAAATCGCATTTTTCGTTGAAATGTATGAATGTAAATGCTGTCCGCTCCGGAAAAGGATTTTTCCGCTCAGGAAAAGGTTCGTTCTGGCGGATGCCAGCACACTAGCCCCGGCGCGGCTGGAATCGGTTCTTTGAAACGGTCGGGATCGCGCGGATCGCATGCCGAAGTTTCATTCCGATGCAAGCGATACCAATGAGACATTGACCGATGTTCGATTCCAGGATATGGGATGGCAGCGGCGAACAAATAACTGGCACGAGGGTAATGCAAATTTCATTGTTCATCGAATACGTTGCGATATAAGAGAAATCGGTGAATTCTGGAAAGCAGTTGGGATGTGGGGCACCTGTCGAGACGAAATTGTCAAGGAAATTCGATCGATTAATTCGGTGCAGGGGTCGTCAGGCAAGTCGTCGATGCTTTCCGGGATTCCGGAAAAGCGTTTGAATGCCGGACGGAAAAGGGTGAGTGGCTGCGCGTGGGCCGTCCGGGGGTTCGATCCATCGGGGGACGGTCGCGCGCGGCGCGCTCTCGAATCAGGCGGGTACGAAAACGATGAGCACAACAGGCATGACAGGCCAACGCACCGGTTCGCACGAACCGGCCGCGCATGCTTCAGTCCCGGGGATCGCACGGCGCCATCCTCCTTCTCCTCCTGAATGAAACAGGGCGGGCCGCCCCCGGGTGCGGGCCGGCTTTTCGCCTATCCGGCGTCTGAATGACGCTTTCCCATGAGATTCGAGGTCGTCGCGGGTTCGGCGCGACGGCGCGCGCGTGCGCGAATGAACTGCACGCCCAGCGCTGGACCGTCGGGCTTGCCGTGTCGGCTTCCATGATTCGATAACCGGCGATCGTCGCCTCGCATCGTGTCGACCGGCACGGGCGGCGCGCGATCGCGTGATCGCGATGTCCATCGCGCATGTCGTGCAGCATTACCCGGCTGTTTAGTTAGTGATCCAAAGTGAGTTGCGGGGCGTCGCGAGGCGGACGGGAACGTACAGAGGGTGTTCTCGCCGGTCGCCGTGTTCGCCGTTGCGTCATCCAGCACATGAGAACCGAGGGAAGACAAGATGAACAAGACGTTCAAGTCGATCTGGAACGAAGCATTGGGAGCCTGGGTTGCGGCTTCGGAGCTTGATCGGGCACGCGGAAAGCGCGTTGCGTCGTCGCGTGGCACGGCGGAGCGTGCCGCCGAAGGGGTGGCTCCGTCGCTCAGGCGGCTCACCCTGCTGATGGCGTCCGCGTATCTCGCGCTGTTCCATGCCGGTGCGCATGCGCAGTACAACCCGGATGGCGGTACAGCCACCGGCGGCGTCAGCTCGATCTCGATCGGCGTCGGGTCGAGCGCCGCGCAGACGAATTCCACCGCGTTGGGCAACCTGGCGACGGCGCAGGGCGTATCGGCCACGGCACTTGGCCCGGGTGCGCACGCGATGGCCGACGGTTCGACGGCCGTCGGCATCAACGCGCAGGCGACCGGCGTCAACAGCGCGTCGATGGGCGTGCAGGCGATCGGTTCGGGCGACTACTCGGTTGCCATCGGCAACCTGTCGAGTGCGACGCAAAGCGGCGCGGTGGCGATGGGCAGCGGGGCGGCCGCGACCGGAGTGTCCGCCATCGGGCTCGGCAACAATGCGCTGGCTTCCGGCCAGTACGCGGCCGCGCTCGGCCTTGGGGCGAGCGCGGTCGGGGTCCAGAGCGTCGCGCTCGGCTACGCGTCGCACGCGACCGATACGGGCACGATCGCGATCGGCAACCAGGCGACGAGTTCGGGCGGAGCCGGGGTGGCCGTCGGTAGCGGCGCACTGGTGACCGGCAATTCCGGCGTCGCGATGGGCGTCAACAGCGGTGCGAAAGGCACGACGTCGATTGCGATCGGCTGGGGCGGGGTCGCAGGCGTACCGGGCTCAGGCACGCAGTCGCTCGGCACCAGTTCGATCGCGCTGGGCTCGAATACGACGGCTGGCGCCGATACCTCGATGGCGCTCGGCACGAACACGAAGGCGACGGGTATCAGTTCGATTGCGATGGGCGTCCAGTCGAGCGCGACGCAGCAGTTCGCGACCGCGCTCGGCAATGCCGCGCTTGCGACCGGCGTGTCGGCGAGCGCACTGGGGGGCGGTGCGACGGCGTCGGCCACGAATGCGACGGCCATCGGCATCAACAGCGTCGCGGCGGCGGGTTCCACAGTGGCGATCGGCGACAGCAACTCGGTCGCGGCTGCGGCGGGAGCGGGCTCGATTGCCGGCGGCAACAACTCGAAGGTGCTGGGCGGCAGTGGCGCCGTCGCGCTGGGTCTGGGGCAGACGGTCAGCGGCAACGGTGCGGTGGCGATCGGCGACCCGAGCACCGCGATCGGCACCGGTGCGGTCACGGCCGGGGCGAACAACACGGCGAACGGCAACGGCGCGGTCGCCATCGGCAATTCGAACATCGCGCAGGGCACCGGTTCGCTCGCGCTCGGCAACACGTCGACGGCCGCGGCGGCCGGTGCGCTGGCGTTCGGCGCGTCGGCCGTGGCAAACAATGCAGGCGACGTCGCGCTCGGCTCGGGCTCGACGACGGCCGCGCCGAACCCGACCGCCAGCGCGACGATCGGCGGCGTGACGTACACGTTCAACGGTACGAATCCGACCAGCGTCGTCAGCGTCGGCGCAGCGGGTACCGAGCGTCAGATCACCAACGTCGCGGCCGGGCGCATCAGTTCGGCGAGCACGGATGCGATCAACGGGTCGCAGCTCGACGCGACGAATCAGGCGGTGAATTCGCTGTCGACTTCCACGGCGTCGAGTGTCAGCTCGTTGTCGACGGGGGTGTCGTCGCTGTCGACCGGGTTGTCGTCGGCCAACAGCTCGATCACGTCGCTTTCCACGTCGACGTCGACCGGGATCAGCTCGTTGTCGACGGGATTGAGCTCGACCAATAGCTCGGTGACGTCATTGTCGACCTCGACGTCGACGGGGCTGTCGTCGGCCAACAGCGCGATCACGTCGCTGTCGACGTCGACCTCGACCGGCATCAGTTCGCTGTCGACGGGGTTGAGTTCGACCAACAGCTCGGTGACGTCGTTGTCCACTTCCACGTCGACCGGATTGTCGTCGGCCAATAGCGCGATTACGTCGCTGTCGACGTCGACCTCGACCGGGATCAGTTCGTTGTCGACGGGATTGAGCTCGACCAACAGCTCGGTGACGTCGCTGTCGACTTCCACGTCGACCGGATTGTCGTCGGCCAATAGCTCGATCACGTCGCTGTCGACGTCGACCTCGACCGGCATCAGTTCGCTGTCGACGGGCTTGAGCTCGACCAACAGCTCGGTGACGTCGCTGTCTACTTCCACGTCGACCGGGTTGTCGTCGGCCAATAGTGCGATCACGTCGCTGTCGACGTCGACCTCGACCGGCATCAGTTCGCTGTCGACGGGGTTGAGTTCGACCAACAGCTCGGTGACGTCGTTGTCGACTTCCACGTCGACCGGTCTGTCGTCGGCCAATAGTGCGATCACGTCGCTGTCGACGTCGACCTCGACCGGGATCAGTTCGCTGTCGACGGGGTTGAGTTCGACCAACAGCTCGGTGACGTCGTTGTCGACTTCCACGTCGACCGGTCTGTCGTCGGCCAATAGCTCGATCACGTCGCTGTCGACGTCGACCTCGACCGGGATCAGCTCGCTGTCCACCGGCTTGAGTTCGACGAACAGCTCGGTGACGTCGCTATCGACTTCGACGTCGACGGGCATCAGCTCGCTGTCCACCGGCCTGAGTTCGACGAACAGCACGGTCACATCGCTGTCCACGTCGACCTCGACCGGCATCAGCTCGCTGTCCACCGGCTTGAGTTCGACGAACAGTTCGATCACGTCGCTGTCGACCGCGACCTCGACGAGCATCGGTTCGCTGTCGACCGGGCTCAGTTCGACGACGAGCTCGATCGCGTCGCTGTCGACGTCCACCTCGACGACCGTCGGTTCGCTGTCCACCGGGCTGTCGAGCACCAACAGCAACCTGACTTCGCTGTCCACCGCGACGTCGACGGGCATCAGCTCGCTGTCCACCGGCCTCAGCTCGATCGCCACCAACAACACCAACCTCGGCAACAGCACGGCGGGCGCGATCGGCGGCGGGGCCACCTACGATCCGACGACCGGCACGATTTCGGCTCCGTCGTACGTGACGTACAACAGCGACGGCTCGACGACGATCAACAACAACGTCGGCTCGGCAATCGACAACATCAACGCGCACGGCATCAAGTATTTCCACGCGAACTCGACCGCGCCGGACAGCCAGGCGATCGGGCTCGACAGCGTCGCGATCGGCCCGAATGCGATCTCGAAGGTGGACGGCAGCATCGCGCTCGGTGCGGGGTCGGTATCCGACCGCGCGACGACGCCGGCGTCGGGCATCCTCCGCAACGGCACCGCATCGATCCCGTTCAACACGACGGACCAGACGCTGCTCGGCGCGGTTTCGGTCGGCGACGCAACCGGCAAGACGTATCGCCAGATCACCAACGTCGCGGACGGCACCGGGCAACAGGATGCGGTGACCGTGCGGCAGCTCGCCGGCGCGTTGCAATCGTTCGCGGTCACGGGCCAGAAGTATTTCCACGCGAATTCGACGGCGGCCGACTCGCTCGCCGTCGGCGCGGAATCGGTCGCGGTGGGGCCGACGTCGGTCGTCAACGGCGACAACGGCGTGGGCATCGGCAACGGCGCGATCGTCGACCAGACCGCCCCTGGCGGCGTCGCGATCGGGCAGGCGGCGAGTTCCGCGCAGGCCGACGCGATTGCGCTCGGCAGCGGCGCGACGGCACTGGGCGCGCAGTCGGTCGCGCAAGGCGCCAATGCGAAGGCGGTCAGCGTGGGCAGCGTCGCGCTGGGTTCCGGCGCGCTCGGCAACGCAACCGATGCGCTCGCGCTGGGCGCCGGGGCGTCCGCGACGTTCGCGAACAGCGTGGCATTGGGCGCCGGTTCGCTGACGACGGTCGGCGCGCTGACGAACTACGTTGCGTACGGCCTGAGCAGCCCGCAATCGTCGGCCGGCGAAGTGAACATCGGCAACCGGCAGATCACGGGCCTCGCGGCCGGCAAGAACGGCACGGACGCGGTGAACGTGTCGCAGCTCGACTCGGTCGCGAACCAGCTGACGACGCTGATCGACCAGCGCACGACCAACCTCGGCGGCCAGTACACGACGAACCCGAGCGGCACGAACGTGCCGCCGGGCTCGACCGGCGCGAATTCGTCGGCGGGTGGTTCGGGGGCGGTGGCATCGGGCTCGAACAGCACGGCGGTCGGCAACAACTCGCTCGCATCAGGCAACGGTTCCACCGCCTTCGGCGTGGGCTCGACGGCGTCGGGTAACAATTCGACCGCGATCGGCACCGGCAGCAACGACGGCGGGCGCTCGAACGTCGTCGCGGTCGGTTCGGCGGATTCGGCGCGCCAGGTGGTCAACGTCGCGGCCGGTACGCAGGGCACGGATGCGGTGAACGTGAACCAGCTGAACGCGGTGTCGAACCAGTTCACGCAGTCGCTGAACACGGTCAACAACCAGCTCACGCAGATGCAGCAGCAGATCCAGCAGACCGATTCGATGGCACGCGAGGGGATCGCGGCCACCGCCGCGATGGCGTCGATCCCGCACATGGACCGCGACTCGAACTTCGCGATGGGGGTCGGCACGGCGACGTTCCAGGGGCAGAAGGCCATGGCGGTCGGCGTGCAGGCGCGCGTCACGGAAAACCTGAAGGCGACGCTGAACGGCGGCTTCGCCGGCAGCCAGCGCGTCGTCGGCGCGGGCATGCTGTATCAGTGGAAGTAATCGCGCGCTGCGGTTCGTTCCGGCACGCGTTGCCGGAGCGGACCGCGCTGAACGCAAACGCACGCGGATGCGGCTGCGCCCTTGCGCCGCCCGCGCTGCGCCCCTGGCATTTTCGGAGTAATCAAGTGAAAAACATTCATCTTGCACTGCTGGCGTCCGTCGTTTCCCTCGCGGCCTGTTCGAGCGCATCGGGGCCGACGTACAACGCATACGAACTTCAGCCGCGCGACGGCATCCGGACGTTCCGCGTCGACTGCCACGGCATCCTGTCGAGCGCCAATACCTGCATGAAGGTCGCGACGCGCATGTGCGGCAACGAGGCCGTGCGCAGGGTCGATTCCACGACGCCGTACCGCGACGGCGCCGATCCGCACTCGATCGTGTTCCAGTGCGGTGCGGCACCCGCGCCGGTCGCCGCGGCGGCTGCGCCCGCGCCCGCCGCGGTCGAGAAGGTGAGCCTGACCGGCGATGCGTACTTCGCGACCGACTCCGCGGTGCTGACGTCCGCCGCCACCGCCGCGCTCGACACGTTGCTGAACCAGCAGGGGGACAGGCATTTCTCGCGTGTGGAAGTGGACGGTTATACCGACGCGACCGGCTCGGATGCACACAACCAGGCACTGTCGAAGCGTCGCGCCGATGCCGTCGCCGGGTACCTGCGCGAACACGGGCTGAAGGCGGATTCGATCGCGGCGACGGGGCATGGAGAGACCAACCCGGCCGCATCGAACGAGACCGCCGAAGGGCGGGCGCGCAATCGCCGGGTGGAAATCTCGTTGCAGAAGTAGGACGTAGCCACCGGCTTGCCGCAGGCGTGGCCGTCGAGAACGGACGGCTCGCTTGCGTCAGCGGTGCCGTCCGGGGGCGCAGGCGGTCGAGTCAGGCGATGCGTCGCGACGGGCGCGTGCGGTGCCGCCATCGCGGCGGATGTCGGCGTGTTCACCGAATGCCCTGCGCGCGTGGCGATCGAAGTCGGCACCCGCCCTCCGCAAACCAGCCTCGGTATCGAGCGACATCGATTCGGCTACGCGTATTTGTCGCCCACGGTACTGCGAATCGGATGGGTGTCGTAGACGATGATCATCCGCTCGATGCGCCCGTCGTCGTCGAATTCGAAAACATCGACGCACTCGAAACGCACCGCGGATCCATCTTTCAGCCCCCAGTCATAGACGAAGTAACCGGTCGCACGTCGAGCCCCCGTCGTGCTGACGCAGATGTCGATGGGCGTTATCTTGCTCGCCCCGGACGCGGCATTGACCTTCGCAAAGAATGGCGCGGCGTTCATCCAGCCGAGAAACGGCGAGAAGACCTGGGCGTCCGGCGTGAACAACGCACAGATCGCCGCGACATCGCCGCGCTCCAGCTCCGCGAGATAGTTGCGAACCTGCCGGGTGTATAGTGCTTCCGACGATGAGACCATCTTTTTTCTCCGATCATTCGTTGACAACGCCGCGCATTCGGACGGGCGCGCATCCGGTACAGGCAAGATAGCGATGCCCCGATGACCGAACAATCGAAAAATCCGCAACCCGGGTATGCAACCCATGCATACCCATTGGGCGACCTGACACGGCCGCTGCCGCCGCTGACATCGTTCCAGTCGTTCGTCGCCGCGGCGCAACTCGGGAGCATCAGCAGGGCCGCCGACCATCTGTGTCGAACGCAGGGTGCGGTGAGCCGTCAGGTCCAGCAACTGGAATCGCACTACCGGTGTGCACTTTTCGTGCGCCATGCGTCAGGGTTGACGCTGACGGCGGAAGGAAGCGAACTGTTGACCGTGGCTGTCAGCGTTCTCACGCAACTCGTTCAGCACGCAGACATTCACGCCAAGGCAGCGCCTGTCGTCACGCTGCGGTTGCCATCCACGTTTGCGCTTCGCTGGTTGCTTCCACGGCTGGCGGACATCAATCACGCGTTGCCCGGAACGGAATTTCGCATCTCCACATCGGCGGACGACACGCCGGATTTCACGACACCCGACGTCGACGCCATCGTTGTGCGTGGAACCGGGCAGTGGCCAGGTATGGACGCGGTGCCGTTGTTTGCCGAGCGACTCACCCCGATGTGTACCAGCGAAATGGCCGCATCACTTGGCTCGGCAGCCGACCTTGCTCATGTCACGTTGCTTCATCCCGGACACGGCCACGAGGAGTGGCGATGCTGGCTGGAAAGCGTGGGGGCACGGCAGATCGACGCGAGCCGTGGGCTCGTTTTCGATACCCTCGAACTGACGCTCTCCGCTGCGGCGGAAGGGCATGGAGTGGCGATCGGCGATCCCCGGATGGCGAGGGACCGCCTGCAGGCGGGGACACTGACGACGCCTTTTGCCGACGTGGCGCAAAACGGCTTGTCGTACTTCGTCGTCTACCCATCCCAACGAGCCGCACAGTCCAAGATTCGTGCCCTCGCTGACGTCCTGTTTCGGCTGGCGCAGGAAGACTGATCGTTATCGGGGAACACGCGCCTGTACTGCGGCTTCGCAGTTGGCAGGTGACGCGAGCGCGAACACCGCCCATGCCGGCGTTCAAATCATCGATGCTCACGTTGTGCATCGCCTCCGAAGAACCGGCTCGCCTGTCGAGCCCGCCCGTCTGATCTGCCGCAAGCGCGCAGCGAATATGGCGCCCGCGTTCCCAATGGCGAGTACACTGAAAATGCCCTAGAAACAGGAGAATGCGATGATCGACGCTGGCCCCAAAAGCACCTTCCGAGGGCTGCCGCTGACCGTGGAGCAGGACGCGGAAGTGAGGCACTACATCAAGGATCGGACTCGGCGTGGGCTGCCGTGGGACACGTCGGAACTGAGCGCGATGCTCAAGGACATGCTGCACCCCCCGGGCGACGGTGATGGCGATCGCGATGGCGACGATGATTTCGCCTCCCCGGCAGACGAGACGAGAGCGGCCGCCGAGCGCGCGACGGCCTCCGTCGACGAAGCGATGGACCCGATCGAGGCGAATGAGGAGTGGCACGCGGCCATGGAGTCGGAGGGCATGAAAGGGCCCAGACGATAAAAGCGGCGCAACGACGCGCCGATTCCTTGCGGCGCCGCGTACGGGGGAATGCGCGCCGGGCGTCCGTCGCCGGGCGCCCTGTCAGTGCCTGATCACGCAGACGGCCACGATTTCGTATCCGGGGTCGGCATGCACGTGCGCCGCCTTTTCCGCTTCTTCATACGAACCAAACGACGTGGCATCCTCAACGGCCGGTGCCATGCCGATATCGCCATCCTCGGCGGTGCAGAGGAACTGCTCGCCGGTCTTCACGACATAGACGGACATCATGATTCCCTCCATCGTGTGCAGGGGGGGGAATTCCAGTCTAGCAGGCGAGAAAAGGGGCGCAGGTGGTTCGCTGAATCCTTCTCGCAAGGTCAGCGACGGGACCCAAAAGCCGTGCACAATACCCGCATGCAAAATCCAGACCTCGAACAACTCGTCACCGTCGTCATGCCGTTCGGGAAATACAAGGGCCGGCTGATTGCCGACCTGCCCGGGCCTTACCTCAACTGGCTGGCGCGCGAAGGGTTTCCGCGCGGCGAAATTGGCCGGCAGCTCGCGCTGATGCACGAGATCGACCACAACGGTCTGCGGGACTTGCTGGCGCCGTTGCGAAAGCGCGGATAGTGCGGATAGCGCCAGTTGGGGGGCAAATGTCCCGCGCCCCCGCATCGATCGACCGCGATCCCCACCGCGCTTCAACCACCCCTGCCACGCGTGCCGAATGCTCGCATGCGACCCCGTCCGTGGCCCGCATGTACCTGGCACGTTGCCGATGCTGACATAGAATATAAAGCAGTCCCTTGGACGCGTTGATGGCAAGAAAAGGGGTGCCAACATGAGACGCCTTTATTTCCTCGTACCCGATACCCAGATGGCGAAGGCCATCGTCGACGATCTATTGCGCGCACGCATCACCTGGCGCCATATCCACGTTCTCGCCGACCACAGCGTTACACTCGATCAGTTACCCGAAGCATCGTTGCTGCAAAGCAGCGACGTCGTGCATGCGCTCGAACGCGGTGTCGCGCTCGGCGGCGCGGCCGGCGCGCTGATCGGCCTCGTCGCGCTCGTCTTTCCTCCGGCGGAGCTCGTGATCGCGGGCGGCGCCGTCGTCGGCTTGACGTTGGCCGGCGCGGGTTTCGGGGCGTGGACCGCCGCGATGATCGGCATCGCCGAGCCGAACGCGCGACTCCAGCGATTTCGCGAGGCTATCCAGGCAGGCCAGATCCTGATCATGGCCGATGTTCCGGCATTGCGAGAACAGGAAATCGAAGAGATGGTCGCCCAGCATTTTCCGAAGGCGGACCTGGAGGGCGCCGAGCCTACGTCACCGATCTTCCCCTGACACACGACAGCAAATCGGCTGGCCCGACAACCGCGTCGATCGACGCGTTTCGTCGAGCGCACGGCCGCGGCCGCGAGCCGCGCGGGGAGCGGGGCGTGCGCACGTTGCGCAGGCAATCCTGTCGGCCATGCCGAATCGCGCAAGCGACGCAGGCTGGACGCGCGGGATGCCTTGGGAATCGAAGTGCCAACGTCGAACCGTCGGCAAGGAGGCCGTATGGAACTGCACATTCAATCGCACCATTGGGAGCGTCGGTCGCCCGACTGGGTCGCCGCTGCCGTGGCTGGCCTCGCGGGCGGCGCGCTGGTGATCGCGCTGGAATTCGTCTGGTCGACCCTGGTGCTCGGCTCGAGCCCGTGGCAACCGACCCACAAGATCGCGGCGATGGTGATGGGCCGCAGCGCGCTCGGCCAGATGACGCAATTCAACCTTGAGATCGTGGCGATGGCGCTGCTGCTGCACTACGTGCTCGGCGCGATCATGGGGATGATGCTCGCCGCGATCATGGCGCCTTTCCGCTTCGATTCGAGCGTGGGCATGGAAGCCGCCATCGGGCTGGCGTTCGGGATCGTCGCGTACGGGTGGAACTTCTACGTGATGACGGCCGTGTTCCCCTGGTTCGTCTCCGAGCGCGGTTCCGGGCCGTTGCTGGCTAACCTGTTGTTCGGCGTGGTTGCGGCCATCACCTACGGCAGGCTGGAGCGATTGCGCAAGCAGAACATGGACGACTGACCCATCGCGTTTCCCGCCGCGCCGACCGTGCACACGCGGCGCCCGCGGGAGACGCGTAACCCGGTGTCGGCGGCTCCGGCGAGTGACATGCAGCGAGGCGGCCTATGGCCCTTGCGATTGCCCTGGTCCTGATCATCCTGTTGGCGGTGGGGTTTCACTTTGCCAGTCCGTGGTGGATCACGCCGATCGCGTCGAACTGGGTGCGCATGGACGACATGCTGACGATCACGCTCGTCATCACCGGCGCATTCTTCATCGCCATCAACCTGTTCATCGTGGTCGCCCTGGTGCGCTATCGCCACCGCAGCGGGCATCGTGCGGCCTACGAACCGCACAACCGGAAACTGGAATGGTGGCTGATCGGCCTGACCATCGTCGGCGTGGCGGCATTGCTGGCGCCGGGGCTGTTCGTCTACGCGGACTACATCCGGCCGCCGCGCAACGTGCTGCAGATGGAAGTGCTCGGCCAGCAATGGCAATGGCGCTTCCGCTTCGCCGGGCCCGGCGGCAAGCTGGGCACGACCGACGTGCGCTACATCGGCAACGACAACCCGTTCGGCCTGAACCCTGCCGACCCCAACGGCCGTGACAACTACCTGATCGAAAGTCCCGAGGTGCACCTGCCGCTCAACCGGCCGGTCCAGGTACTGACACGGTCGCGCGACGTGCTGCACGACTTCTACGTTCCGCCGTTCCGCGCGCGGATGAACATGGTGCCGGGCATGGTCACTACTTTCTGGTTCACGCCGACCAAGGCAGGGCGCTACGACATCCTGTGCGCGCAACTCTGCGGAATCGGGCATTCCGGCATGCGCGGCGTGGTGGTGGTGGAAGACGAAGCCGCGTTCTCGCGCTGGCTCGCGCAGCAGACCACGTTCGCGCAGCAGCAGATGGCCCACGTGCAGGCCGCACCGGCCGCGGCAGGCGGCAGCGCGCAGGCGCTGGCCAACCTGGGCAAGACGCTCGCGGCGGCCAAGGGCTGCGTCGCCTGTCATACCGTGGACGGCAGCCCGCTCGTGGGCCCGACCTGGAAGGGCCTGTACGGCAAGACGGAAACGATGACCGACGGCAGCACCGCGAAGGTCGACGAGGCCTATCTGCGCGCGTTCATTCGCAATCCGACGGCCCGCGTCGTGAAGGGCTTCTCGCCGATCATGCCGCACTTCGACCTGAGCGAGCAGGAACTGACCGCACTGGTGGCCTACATCAAGGCGCAAGGCGGGACGTCCGCCGGCACTGCGGCCCAGCCCTAGCGGAACGGACGAAGCAGACGGAGCAGACGCCATGACCTACGCGCACACCGACCACGTCCCGCACAGCTTCTGGACCCGCTACGTGTGGAGCCAGGACCACAAGGTCATCGCCGTGCAGTACGCGCTGACGGCCATCGCGATCGGCCTGGTCGGCCTCGTATTGTCGGACCTGATGCGGCTGCAGCTCGGCTTTCCGGGCAAGTTTGCGTTCATCGACGCGAACCACTACTACCAGTTCGTCACGATGCACGGGATGATCATGGTGATCTACCTGCTGACGGCACTGTTCCTCGGCGGCTTCGGCAACTACCTGATCCCGCTGATGCTCGGCGCGCGCGACATGGTGTTTCCGTTTCTCAACATGCTGAGCTACTGGGTCTACCTGCTGGCCGTGCTGGTGCTGGTGGCGAGCTTCTTCGTGCCGGGCGGGCCGACCGGCGCGGGCTGGACGCTGTATCCGCCGCAGGCGATTCTGCCGGGCACGCCGGGCGTGGAATGGGGCATCGTGCTGATGCTCGTGTCGCTGGCGATCTTCATCGTCGCGGCCACGATGGGCGGCCTGAACTACGTGACCACCACGCTGCAGGCGCGCACGCGCGGCATGACGCTGATGCGCATGCCGCTCACGGTGTGGGGCATCTTCATCGCGACCATCATGGCGCTGCTGGCGTTTCCGGCGCTGTTCGTGTCGGCGGTGATGATGCTGTTCGACCGGACGCTCGGCACCAGCTTCTTCATCCCGGCCGTGGTGTCGATGGGGCAGACGCTCAAGCACGCCGGCGGCAGCCCGTTGCTGTTCCAGCACCTGTTCTGGTTCTTCGGGCATCCGGAGGTCTATATCGTCGCGCTGCCGGCCTTCGGCATCGCGTCGGATCTCATCAGCACGCACGCGCGCAAGAGCATCTTCGGCTACCGGATGATGGTATGGGCCATCGTCATCATCGGCGCGCTGAGCTTCGTGGTCTGGGCGCACCACATGTTCATCGCCGGCATGAATCCGTACTTCGGCTTCTTCTTCGCTACCACGACGCTCATCATCGCCGTCCCGACCGCCCTCAAGGTCTACAACTGGGTGCTGACGCTGTGGCGCGGCGACATCCACCTGACCGTGCCGATGCTGTTCGCGATCGGCTTCGTCAGCACCTTCGTGCTGGGCGGGCTGACCGGGCTCTACCTCGGCAACGTGAGCGTGGATATCCCGCTGTCGAACACGTATTTCGTGGTCGCGCACTTCCATATGGTGATGGCCGTGTCGCCGATCCTCGTGGTGTTCGGCGGCCTGTATCACTGGTACCCGAAGGTGACCGGCCGCATGCTCGACGACACGCTCGGTCGCGCGCACTTCTGGATCACCTTCGTCGGCACCTATGCGATCTATTTCCCGATGCACTATCTCGGCATCCTGGGCATGCCGCGGCGGTATTACGCGTATCAGGGCTACAGCTTCATCCCGCATTCGGCGCAGACGCTCAACACGTTCATCACGATCGTCGCGCTGATCGTCGCGGCGGCGCAGTTGCTGTTCCTGTTCAACCTCGCATGGAGCCTCGGGCACGGCCGGCGCGCGGACGGCAACCCGTGGCGGGCCACCACGCTCGAATGGCAGACGCCGCAAACGCCGCCCGTACACGGCAACTGGGGGCCGACGCTTCCCGTCGTCTACCGCTGGGCATACGAATACAGTCCGCCGGGGCAAGAGGAAGACTTCGTGCCGCAGAATCAGCCGCCGGCGACGGCGCCCGAAGCCAAAGCGGCTCATCCGACGCTGCATCCGGGCGAGGCACAAGAATGACTACGCTGCCGCGCCCCTTCGTTCCCGATGCGCCACCCGGCCTGCCGAATGCGGGGCGCACCGGCCTGGTCGTGTTCATGGCGGTTGCGACGACGCTCTTTTCGCTGCTGCTGCTCGCCTATGCGATGCGCATGCGTGAATCCGACTGGCAACCGATCCCGCATCCGGCGCTGTTGTGGTGGAACACCGGCGCGCTGGCGCTGGCCGGCATTGCGATGCAGCGAGCCCGGCGGATAGGCCCGTACCGCACGGTGTGGCTGGTAGCCGGCGGCATACTGGCGGCCGTGTTCGTGATCGGGCAACTGATTGCGTGGCACGTGCTGTCGGCAGCCGGGGAGACCGTCACCGTCAATCCGTCCGACAGTTTCCTCTACCTGCTGACCGGCCTGCACGGATTGCATGTGCTGGGCGGGCTGGCGGCGTGGGGCGTGACGATCGCGCGGCTCCGGCGCGCGGACCCGTTTCGGGCTCAACGGGCCATCGCGCTGTGCGCGCTCTACTGGCATTTCCTGCTCGTGGTCTGGCTCGTGCTGCTGGCGGCGATGTGGTGGTTGACCCCCGGGATCGTCGCCGCGATCTGCGGGCCGTTGTATGGAGCCGCGCCATGACCGCGCCCACCGCCCACACCGAATCCGCGGCCGAATCGCCCGTGGGCATGCCCGCCGACGCGCGGCCCGACGGCTGGCGCGGCATCGTCACCGACTGGTCGTCCGACCGCGAAGCCTTCAGGGTGCCGTGGGGCAAGGCGATGATGTGGATCTTCCTGCTGTCGGACACCTTCGTCTTCAGCAGCTTCCTGATCGGCTACATGACGGTGCGCATGTCGACCACCGCGCCGTGGCCCGATACCGCGAAGGTGTTCGGGCTCAGCGTGGGCGGCGTGGAAGTGCCGTTGCTGCTGATTGCGATCATGACGTTCACGCTGATCAGCAGCAGCGGCACGATGGCGATGGCCGTCAACTTCGGCTACCGGCGCAACGCACGGCCCGCCGCCGCGCTGTTGCTGGCCACCGCGCTGCTGGGCGCGACCTTCGTGTCGCTGCAGGCGTTCGAATGGAGCAACCTGATCTTCCGTGAAGGCATCCGCCCGTGGGGCAACCCGCTGGGCGCCGCGCAGTTCGGCGCGTGCTTCTTCACGATTACCGGGTTCCACGGCTTTCACGTGACCTGCGGCGTGATCTACCTGCTGCTGATCGCGCGCAAGATCCTGCAGCCGGGGTTCACCGAACACGGCAACTTCCAGATCGTCGAGATCGCCGGGCTGTACTGGCACTTCGTCGATCTGGTGTGGGTGTTCATCTTCGCGCTGTTCTATTTGTGGTGAGGCAGCCATGGAGCACATCGATCCCGCCGATCGACCCGACGCCGCGCACGGCCAGCAGCATCCGATCGGCCTCTACCTGAAGATCTGGGGGCTGCTGTTCGTGCTGAGCACGTTGTCGTACCTGGTCGACTACTTCAACGTGCAGGGCCTGATGCGCTGGGTGCTGATCGTCGTGCTGATGATCGCGAAGGCCGGGCTGATCGTGTCGATCTTTATGCACATGATGTGGGAGCGGCTGGCGCTCGTGTACGCGATCCTGATCCCGCCGCTGAGCCTGCTGGTGCTCATGGTGCTGATGGCGGCGGAAGCGCATCACACGTTCGGGATGCGGGCGTTGTTTTTTCACTGATTCCGGCGTCGATCATGCGTCGGTGTGATGGGCGCGATACGTGCGCGATTGGCCGGCGCCGTTTCGGAGCGGGTGGCGTCCCGTCATCGGGGAACGGCGCTTCCCCGACATCCGGTCATGCAAAGCTGAAGTGAGGACTCCATGAAATTTTCACGTCGACGTTTTATTGCAGTCACCACCGTGCTTGCTTCCGCGCTCGCGGTTGGACGCCGCGCGACGGCGGCCGATACCGCGACCGGTGTCGTGCAGGAAACCGATGCCAATGCCCGGGCGCTCGGCTACAAGGCGGATGCCGGCCGGGTCGACCATGCGAAGTACCCGAAATTCCACGCGGGCGACGCCTGTGCGAATTGCCAGTTCTTCCAGGGCAAGGCCGGCGCCGCGACGGGGCCGTGCGCGGTTTTCGGCGGCAAGCAGGTCAATGCGAAAGGCTGGTGCAACAGTTATACGAAAAAGGCGTAGCGAAGGGGGAGTCGTTTCTCGGTCGGGGTTCGCCAGCGGGCATCCGCCGCAGCGTTTCGGCAATCGGACCCATCACGTTCGCCTCCCGGCGACGCGAGTCAATGATGGAGCAGCGGGAACGCCACGAGCCCGATGACGGCGGCAGCCGTCACGATCACCGGTTCCTGGAGCTTCTTGAAACGCCACAGCAGCAGCACGGTGGCGACGGCGAGCAGGGCGGTCGGGATGTCGACGATCGATCGCTTCGCGATCACGAGGACGGAGCCCGTGATCGCGCCGACGGCTGCGGCGGTGATGCCGTTCACGAACGCCTTGACGCCCGGTCGGTGCCCGTATTTTTTCACGTAAGGCGCGGGGATGACCGTGAACAGGTAGCAAGGCAGGAACGTGCCGAGCGAAGCGACGAGTGCGCCCGGGAATCCCGCGACCAGATACCCGATGAAGCCGACGGTGATCACGACCGGGCCGGGCGTGATCATCGCGACCGCGACGGCATCCACGAACTGTTTGTCGTTCAGCCAGTGATGTTCGGTGACGACGCCGCCATAGAGGAACGGCACGATCGCAAGCCCGGAGCCGAACACGAACGCACCTGCCTTCATGAAGAACGCACCGATCTGGACGAGCTGCGGTAAATCGATGCCGCTCAGCCATCCGCTGGCTGCGGGAAGATTGGCGGCGGCAACGGCATTCAGGCCGCCCTTGTGCAGCCACTTGGGTGGCGCGCGCCACAGCCAGCCGATCAGGCCGGCCGCGACGAACAGCCACGCGATTTCCGATTCCGTGATGAAGGTCACCGCGGCCAGGGTCAGGAAGATCGCCCAAAGGAGCTTGTCGTTGCCGACGGTCTTGGTCGTGAGCTTGTAGGCGCTCATCGCGATGATGCCGACCACCGCGGCGCCGACGCCGTAGAAGACGGCCTGCATCCACGGCAGCCCGCCGAAATGCGCGTACGCGAACCCGAGCGCGACCACCATCAGGAACGACGGCACCACGAACGCGAAACCGACCAGCGTCGCGCCGAGGAGGCGGTAGTGGACGAAGCCGAGATAGATCGCCAACTGGGCCGCCATCGGCCCCGGGGCGAGCTGGGCCAGCGTGAGGCCTTCCTTGTAGTCGGCCTCGGTGATCCAGCCGCGACGCTCGACCAGGTCGCGACGCATGTAGCCCGCGAGCGCGACCGGCCCGCCGAAACCCAAGGTGCCGAGACGCAGCATGTAGGCGACCAGTTCGCCCAGCGAGTAGGTCGGTTCGGTGGTGGCGATGGTAGTCGTCATGATCTGGCGGTGGTTGGGTTCTTTCCGCTCGACGTGAAGTGCGCATACAGGGCGTCGAGCACGGCGCCCATCTGCTCGAGCAACTGATCGTCGTTCTCGGTGCGCTGGCGCGTGCCGGCCATCACGGCCTCGAAGCCCACCGCTTCAGGCGCGGCGGAGCCGCCTACGTCGAGTGCATGAACGATCTCGCCGAGCCGCATCAGCGCGGCGTCGTTTTCGAGCCCGAAACTGGCGAGTAGCACCTCGAATGTCACGCGCTCGCCGACGTGCGTGAACGTCGCACCGTCGAAATCGAAGCCGAGCGCGTCGGCCGGGCAATCCGCCGGCGACGCCAGCCAGATGAAGCGGGCGCGCGCGTCGATGAATCGCTGGATCAACCATGCGCTCGCGACGCGATCGACCCACATCCGCTGCCGCGTCGCCCACGTGCGACCCTGGTACTCGCCAATCGCCAGCGGGCGAATGGCGCGATCGGCGGCGTGCGGCTCGCCCGGCGACAGCACGGTGTCGACCAGCGCGACGAAATCCTGCAGCGCGGCTTCGGCACGGGTGGCCGAATCGCCCGGGAAATAGTCGATCGCCCGGATGGCGTCGAAATCCTTGCGCAGGCGACGCAGCAGGCGGGTGAGTTCCGTGGGGGACTGCCCGGCAAGTGTCTTGCGCGCGTCGACGAGCGTGCGCGTGAAGGTCGCGTAGTCGTCGTCGCGGTCGAACAGCGCGCGGAATTCCTGTTCCTGCGACGCGTCGAGACTGGGCGCGCGCAGCAGGTAGGCCGTGCCCCCGCTGTCGGCGATGGCGTCCGCGAGTTCGCGCAGGGTCGCTTCATGCTCTGCGGTGTGCGGCAGCAGGTAGATGCCGTCGCGCAGCACCGCGCAGCCCTTCGATTTGAGCGCACGCCAGAATCGCATGCGGGCCGTCGCGTTTTCTGTTGGAAGGGTCAGTACAAGGAGTGACCAGATCGATGAAGTACTCATGTAGAGAATGCTACTAATGAGTTACGACATCTACAAGTCAACTTTTTCGAGCGCTACTGGGCAGGGCGGCTGCACCAGTCGTCAGCCGGCGACAGGGTGATTCGAATGGTTGGCAGTGCGCTCCCAATACGGCAGCGAACCCGCATGCAACGGGGCGCCTGTTCGGCCGTCTCCGTCGCGCGAGCGAGACGTGGGGAAGGGGGAAACGTTGGCGTATCGCGGCCGGCGCCACCCGTTCCGGCAGGCGTCTCCCCCTGCGCCAGCCGCCTGCCCATGACGCCCCAAGGGTCGTCATGGAAAACTGTATGAATATACAGTATAGTGTCCGTCGAAATCGAGTCGCACGGGTACAACCTTGCGGCCCGTGCGCCGCGCCTGCGGGCATCCGCCGCAGCGTTCCGGCACCGTGAACTCTGGCTAACTCATTCAGACGGGCAGGCAAATTGTCATCCAGCAATCTGATCCGCATTCGCGGAGCGCGTCAGCACAACCTCAAGAACCTCGATCTCGACCTGCGTACCGGCGAGATGACGGTCGTTACCGGCCCGTCGGGCTCCGGCAAGTCCAGCCTCGTATTCGACACGCTGTACGCGGAAGGCCAGCGGCGCTACGTCGAAACCTTCAGCGCGTACGCGCGGCAGTTCCTCGACCGGATGGACCGTCCGCAGGTCGAGCGTGTCGACGGCGTGCCGCCGGCAATCGCGATCGACCAGACCAACCCGGTCCGTAGCTCGCGCTCGACCGTCGGCACGATGACCGAGCTGAACGATCACCTGAAGCTGCTGTACGCGCGCGCGGCCGAGCTGTTCGATCGCAAGACCGCGCGGCAGGTGCGGCACGACACGCCGGAGACGATCTACGCGGAGCTCGTCGAACGCACGCGAGCCGACGATCCGCGTGTCGTCGTCACGTTCCCGGTCGAGCTGCCGGAAGCGGTGTCCGATGAGGAAATCGCGCAGTGGCTGTCGGCGAGCGGCTATACGCGCGTGCAGGCGCAGCGCGAGGTCGCTTCAGCCACCGGGCCGCGCAAGGTGCTCGACGTGGTGGCCGACCGCTTCCGCGTGCAGGGCGCCGACAAGGTGCGCGTGGTCGAGGCGATCGAGGCGTCGCTGAAACGCGGCGGCGGCCGCGTGAACGTCTATGTGCTGCCGGCCGACGCCGAGAATGCGGTTGCCGAGCCGCTGGTGTGGCGTTTCTCCACCGGCCTGCACGATCCCGACAGCGACCTGCGCTACGCGGAGCCGCAGGCGGCGCTGTTCTCGTTCAATTCGGCATATGGCGCATGCGAAACCTGCCGCGGCTTCGGCCGCGTGATCGGCGTCGATCTCGGCCTCGTGATCCCCGACGCGCGCAAGACGCTGCGCGGCGGCGCGATCAAGCCGATGCAGACCCCAGCCTGGAAGGAGTGCCAGGACGACCTGATGCGCTACGCGGCGAAAGCCGGCATCCCGCGCGACACGCCGTGGTCCGAGCTGTCGGACGCCCAGCGCGACTGGGTCGTCAACGGGTCGCCCGACTGGAACGGCAAGTGGCAGAGCCAGTGGTACGGCGTGAAACGCTTCTTCGGCTATCTCGAGTCGAAAGCGTACAAGATGCATATCCGCGTGCTGCTGTCGAAATACCGCAGCTACACGCCGTGCGACGTGTGCGGCGGCGCGCGCCTGAAGACGGAATCGCTGCAATGGCGGCTCGGCTCGAAAGAGAACGCGGACGCCGTGCTCGCGCCGGCCGGCCGCTTCATGCCCCGCGGCGTCGACTGGAGCCGCGCGCAGCTCGAAGCGTTGCCGGGCCTGACCGTGCACGACCTGATGCTGCTGCCGATCGAGCGCATTCGCCGCTTCTTCGATGACATCACGCTGCCGAGCGCGCTGCTCGACGATGCGCTGAAGCTGCTGCTCGCCGAGGTGCGCACGCGCCTGAAATATCTGTGCGACGTGGGGCTCGGCTACCTGACGCTCGACCGGCAGAGCCGCACGCTGTCGGGCGGCGAGGTGCAGCGGATCAACCTGACGACGGCGCTCGGCACGTCGCTCACGAAAACCCTGTTCGTGCTCGACGAACCGAGCATCGGGCTGCATCCGCGCGACCTCACGCGGATCGTCGAGGCGATGCAGCGGCTGCGCGACGCGGGCAATACGCTGGTCGTGGTCGAACACGATCCGTCGGTGATGCTCGCGGCCGACCGGCTGATCGACATGGGCCCCGGCCCGGGCGAGCGCGGCGGCACGATCGTGTATGACGGCACGCCGGGCGACATTCGTTCGGCGCACACGCTCACGGGCGAGTATCTCGGCGGCCGCAAGCATGTCGCGCATGCGTCGAACTGGGCGCGCCGGGTGGTCGACGCGAACACGCCGCGCATCGTGCTCGAAGGCGCGACCGAGCACAACCTGCGCGACGTGACGGTCGAGATTCCGCTGCAGCGGCTCGTCTGCGTGACGGGCGTGTCGGGGTCCGGCAAGTCCACGCTGCTGCAGGACGTGCTCTATCCGGCGATGGCCCGCCACCACGGCAAGGCGACCGAGTCGCCGGGCGCGTATCGCGGCCTCACGGGCGCCGACCAGGTCGGCGACGTCGTGTTCGTCGACCAGTCGCCGATCGGCAAGACCACGCGGTCGAACCCGGCGAGCTACGTCGGCGCGTTCGACGAAATCCGCAAGCTGTTCGCGAAGGCGCCGCTCGCGCTGCAACGCGGCTATGGCGCCGGCACGTTCAGCTTCAATTCGGGCGACGGCCGGTGCCCGACCTGCGGCGGCTCGGGCTTCGAGCACATCGAGATGCAGTTCCTGAGCGACGTCTACCTGCGCTGCCCGGATTGCGACGGCAGCCGCTACCGCGCCGAGATTCTCGAGGTGCGCATCGAGCGCGACGGCCGCGCGCTGAGCATCGCCGACGTGCTCGACCTCACCGTCAGCGAAGCGGCCGCGTTCTTCGCGACCGACGCCGAGGTGCTGCGCGTGCTGCAGCCGATCGTCGACGTCGGCCTCGAATACGTGAAGCTCGGCCAGCCGGTGCCGACGCTGTCGGGCGGCGAAGCGCAGCGGCTGAAGCTTGCCGGCTTCCTCGCCGAATCGGCGGCAGCCGTCAACGGCCGCCGGGTCGTCACGGAAGAAGCGCGCATCGCGCGGGCGAAGCTGTTCATGTTCGACGAGCCGACCACCGGGCTGCACTTCGACGACATCGCGAAGCTGATGCAGGCGTTCGGCAAGCTGCTCGCCGCCGGCCATTCGCTGATCGTGATCGAGCACAACCTCGACGTGATCCGCGCGGCCGACTGGCTGATCGATCTCGGCCCGGAAGGCGGCGACGGCGGCGGCCTCGTGCTGTGCGCGGGCACACCCGACGACGTGAAGGCTTGCGCCGAATCGCATACCGGCGTGGCGCTGCTGCAGTACGACCGCGCGATGGATGCCGAGCTGGCGCTCGCCGACGAAGGCAAGCCGCTGCAGGCCGTGCTGAACGCGGCGCGCGAGCGGCGTGCGATCGAAGGCGAAGACGTCGTGCGGATCGTCAATGCACGTGAGCACAACCTGAAGGCGCTCGACGTCGACATCCCGCACGGCAAGTTCAACGTGATCACCGGCGTGTCCGGTTCCGGCAAGTCGACGCTCGCGTTCGACATCCTGTTCCATGAAGGGCAGCGCCGTTACCTCGAGTCGCTGAATGCGTATGCGCGCTCGATCGTGCAGCCGGCCGGCCGCCCTGAAGTCGATGCGGTGTACGGCATTCCGCCGACCGTCGCGATCGAGCAGCGGCTGTCGCGCGGCGGCCGCAAGAGCACGGTCGCGACCACGTCCGAGGTCTGGCACTTCCTGCGGCTGCTGTACGTGAAGCTCGGCCTGCAGCATTGCATCCACGACGGCACGCCCGTCACGTCGCAGTCCGTCGAATCGATCGCCGCGCAGTTGCTGCGCGATCATCGCGGCGAGCACGTCGGGCTGCTTGCGCCGCTCGTCGTCAACCGCAAGGGCGTGTATACGGATCTCGCGAAATGGGCGAAGGCGCGCGGCAGCACGCATCTGCGCGTCGACGGCGAGTTCGTGCAGGTCGATCCGTGGCCGAAGCTCGACCGCTTCCGCGAGCATACGATCGAGCTGCCGGTGGCCGACATCGTCGTGTCGCCGGACAACGAGGCCGAACTGCGGCGCGTGCTCGACGAGACGCTCGAGCTCGGCAAGGGCGTGATGCATCTGCTCGCGCCGCTCGACGGGCTGCACGATGCGATGCAGAACGATCATTCGACCGCGCGCGTCGGCACGGTCAAGGTGCTGTCGGTCAAGCGCGCGTGCCCGGTGTGCGGCACGAGCTACCCGGAGCTGGACCCGCGGATGTTCTCGTACAACAGCAAGCACGGCTGGTGCACGACCTGCGTCGGCACCGGCGTCACGCTCACACGTGAACAGCGCGCCGCGTACGACGACACCGTGCTCGCCGGGGATGACCGTGGCCGTGAGCAGACGCTGCCGTCCGACGAGCAGGAACCGGAAGGCGTGGGCAACGAGCCGTGCCCGGATTGCAACGGCACGCGGCTGAACCCGTCCGCGCGCGCGGTCACGTTCGACGCGCATCCGATCGTCGAGGTCGCGCAATGGACGGTGTCCGACACGCGGCGCTGGATCGACGGGCTGGAGCTGACGGGGCGCGACGCGCAGATCGCACGCGACATCGTCAGCGAGATCGGCAGCCGCCTCGCGTTTCTCGAGGAAGTCGGGCTCGGCTACCTGAGCCTCGATCGTGCGGCGCCGAGCCTGTCGGGTGGCGAAGCACAGCGCATCCGGCTCGCGGCGCAGCTCGGCAGCAACCTGCAGGGCGTCTGCTACGTGCTCGACGAACCGACGATCGGCCTGCATCCGCGCGACAACCAGATCCTGCTGGACGCGCTGCGCAAGCTCGGCGACAAGGGCAACACGCTCGTCGTCGTCGAGCATGACGAGGACACGATCCGTCGCGCCGATCACATCATCGACGTCGGCCCGGGCGCCGGCAAGCGCGGCGGCACGCTGGTCGCGCAGGGGGCGGTCGCGGATCTCGCCGCGCAATCCGATTCGGTCACGGGGCGCCTGCTTGCGCAGCCGATGACGCACCCGCTGCAGCCGCGCCGCAGCGTGAGCCCGCCGGGCAAGAAAGGCGGCGCCGCGGTGCCGGAGGCCTGGCTGACCGTGCATGGCGCGCGGCTGCACAACCTGCGCGACGTCACGGTCGGCATTCCGCTCGCGCGGCTCGTCGCGGTGACGGGCGTGAGCGGTTCGGGCAAGTCGACGCTCGCGCGCGACGTGCTGATGACGAACCTGCTCGACGCGGTCGGCCGCTCGGTGCTGTCGTCGCCGGCCACGCGCCGCGCACGCAAGGCCGCGCAGCAGGACGCGCCGGCCACCAATCGCCGGTCGAGCGTGCTCGCGCGCAGCGCGCCGCGGCCGTCGCTGAACGTCACGCATGCGTGGCAGGGCTGCGAGTCGCTGAGCGGCTGGGAGCAGATCGATCGCGTGCTGGAAGTCGACCAGACGCCGATCGGCAAGACGCCGCGCTCGTGCCCGGCCACCTATATCGGCGTGTGGGACACGATCCGCAAGCTGTTCGCCGATACGCTCGAAGCGCGGGCGCGCGGCTACACGGCATCGCGCTTCTCGTTCAATACCGGCGACGGGCGCTGCCCCGCATGCGAAGGGCAAGGCGTGCGCACGATCGGGATGAGCTTCCTGCCCGACGTGAAGGTGCCGTGCGACGTGTGCCACGGGCAGCGCTTCAACCCGGAGACGCTCGCCGTCACGTGGCGCGGCCGGAACATCGGCGACGTGCTGACGATGGAGATCGACGAGGCGGTGGAGTTTTTCGCGCCGATCTCGAACATCGCGCATCCGCTGCAGCTGATGAAGGATGTCGGGCTCGGCTACCTGACGCTCGGCCAGCCGTCGCCGACGCTGTCGGGCGGCGAGGCGCAGCGCATCAAGCTCGTCACCGAGCTGACGAAGGTGCGCGACGACATCACGCGGCGCGGCCAGAAGGCGCCGCACACGCTGTACGTGCTCGACGAACCGACGGTCGGCCTGCACATGGCCGACGTCGCGAAGCTGATCCGCGTGCTGCACCGGCTCGTCGATGCGGGCCACAGCGTCGTCGTGATCGAGCATGACCTCGACGTGATCGCCGAAGCCGACTGGATCATCGATCTCGGGCCGGAGGGCGGCGTGGGCGGCGGCACGATCGTCGCGGCGGCACCGCCGGAAGCGCTCGTCCAGGTGAGTGCAAGCCACACCGGGCAGGCGCTCAAGCCGGTGCTGGCGCGAACCGGGTCGGACGAAGGGGAAGCCGAGCGCGAGGGCGAAGCGCGGGTAGGGTGAGCGCGACGCTTCGTCTCGACGGCCCCGGTGCCGGGCGGTGCGCCCCCAGCTGACTTGCAAGCGGCTGGGGGCGCACCGCGATCCGGCTCATGCACCCCTCGTCGAGGGGTGTTTTCTTTTGGGGCTGCGGTCGACGCCCTATGCCGCCGCCGTGATCGCGTGGTGCACCCGCCGCCACAGGCCGGCAGTCCGATCGGCATGAACGCAAGCTGCCAGGTCTCGAACCCGGCGAGCACCGGGAATGGCTGATGGACATCGCATGCGAACAAGATGACGAGGCTGCCGCCATCGCGGCGGCCGCGACACGCGCCCGACCGATCGGGTGCGTCCATTGTCCATTGTTAATGCGGCTCGAATAGAGAGTTGGAATCAGGGGGATAAGAGAAAGCGCGCCCGATGGTTAGGATGAATGTCGTTGTCCGGCGGACGATCTTCGGATCGTCCCATCATTCTCGAACGCATCAGGAGTGCAATCTTGGCGACCTATATCGTCTTCACGCATGAAAGCACGCAGGATCAGCAGGAACTCGATCTCTACCAGGACAAGGTCGGCGCGACGATCGCCGGCCACCCGTTGAAGGTGCTGGCCGCGTATGGCCCGCAGGAAGCGCTCGAGGGTGACGGCCCGGAAGGGGTCGTGATCGTCGAGTTTCCGTCCGCGGACGCCGCGCGCGCGTGGTACGACAGCCCGGCATACCAGGCCATTGTTCAGCATCGCGTCAAGGGTGGACGCTTTCGGGCCGTGCTGGTCGAAGGCGTCTGACCGGGGGGCGAGCCTCTTGGCGACCGTCGCGGCGACTCCGCCTTCGGCGGGACGGTCGTGTCGCCGTTCAACGGCGAGCCGGGCTTCCCGGCAGCGCGTTCGGCGCGAGCCGCGCGAGGCCGGCTGTCGAAGTCGCCGATCTTGCCGCGTCGTAGCGACGGATCATTTCCGCGTACCGGCGAGGATCGCTTCGGCCGCACGAATCACCGGGAGATCGACCATTCGGCCGTCCAGGCTGAACGCGGCGCCGCCGTGTTTCGCGGCGGCGTCGATCACGCGGCGCGCCCACGCCTGCTCGTCTTCCGAATAGCCCATCGCATCGTTCACGCCGGCGACCTGCGCCGGGTGGATGCACAGCTTGCCGCCGAAACCGAATGCGCGCGCGCGTCGGGCATCGGCCGTCAGACGCTCGGCATCGTCGGTGCGCGTGGTCACGCCGTCGATCGGCGCGGGCAACTGTGCGCGACGCGACGCGGCCACGATCGCATGGCGCGCAAAGGCCAGCTCCGGCTCGTCGGGCGTCGCGCGCATGCCGAGGTCGAGCTGGAAATCCAGATGCCCGAACGCGACACGCACGACCTGCGGGTCGCGCGCCAGCGCATCGGCCGCATCGAGCCCCGCCAGCGATTCAATCAGCGCCACGAGTTGCGCGTGCGCGCCGAGCTGCTCCGCGACCTGGCGCAGCGCGCCCGCATCTTCTGACTTCGGCAGCATCACGACTACGCGTTGCGCGGCCCGGTCGCGCAGCAGCGCGATGTCCGCGTCGTGCCACGGCGTGCCGACCGCGTTCACGCGCACGACGGTGCGCGCACGCTGCTCGGCCGTCAGCAACGGCAGGTGCTGCGCGAGTTGCGCGCGTGCGTCGTCCTTGCTGTCGGGGCTGACCGCGTCCTCGAGGTCGACGATGATGCAGTCGGCGCCCGAGTCGAACGCCTTCGCAAAGCGCTCGGGGCGAGTGGCCGGCACGAACAGCAGGCTGCGCGCGTGATGGACGGGGGAGAGGGGTTTGGACATGGCTCAGATCACGCCGGCGGCGCGCAGTTGTTCGATATCGGCGTCGGTGCGCCCGAGTTCGTGCAGGATGGCCGCGCTGTGCTCGCCCAGCGCGGGCACTGCATCCATGCGCGCGTCGAAGCTGTCGATCGTTGCGGGCGGCAGCAGCGCCCGCAGTTCGCCGGCCGGCGAGTCGATCGTGCGAAAGCGCTGGCGCGCGTGCAGTTGCGGATGCGTCCAGAGATCGCCGATCTGGTTCACGGCGGCGTTCGCGATCTGCGCGGCGTCGAGGCGCGCGATCACGTCCTGCGCGGTGAGCGAGGAGAATGCCTGTTCGATCACGGCCTTCAGTTCCGCACGATGTTCGGAACGGCGCACGTTGGCGTCGAAGCGCGGGTCGGTCGCGAGCGCCGGGTCGCGCAGCACGACATCGCAGAACGCTTTCCATTCGCGCTCGTTCTGCAGTCCGAGCATCACGACGCGGCCGTCGCCGGCCTTGAACGGGCCGTACGGGTAGATGGTCGCGTGCGCGGCGCCGTTGCGGGCCGGCTGCTGCTGGCCGTCGTACGCGTAGTACATCGGGAAGCTCATCCACTCGGCCAGCGCTTCGAGCATCGAAATTTCCACGTGCGAGCCGATGCCCGTGACGCCGCGCTGCAGGAGCGCGCTGAGGATGCCGGTGTACGCGTACATGCCCGCCGCGATGTCGGCGATCGAGTTGCCGGCCTTGCAGGGCTCGTCTGCCGTGCCCGTGATCGACAGGAATGCCGCCTCGCTCTGGATCAGCAGGTCGTAGGCTTTCTTGTCGCGGTACGGGCCGTCGGCGCCATAGCCCGAGATGTCGCAGACGATCAGCCGCGGGTGCTTCGCGTGCAGCGCATCGAACGACAGGCCCAGGCGCGCGGCCGCGCCGGGCGCGAGGTTCTGCACCAGCACGTCGGCCTGGCCCACGAGTTCGCCCAGCACCGCCTGCGCGGCCGGTTGCTTCAGGTCCAGCGTGAGGCTTTCCTTCGACCGGTTGGTCCACACGAAGTGCGACGCGAGGCCGCGGGTGCGGTGATCGTACGCCCGCGCGAAATCGCCCACGCCAGGGCGTTCCACCTTGATGACACGGGCGCCGAGGTCGGCGAGCTGGCGTGTGCAGAACGGCGCGGCAATCGCGTGTTCGAGCGCGACGACGGTCATCCCGCTCAGCGGGCCGGGTTGAGCTTTGCGAGCTTGCATGGTCGGAACGTTACTCCAGTTCGGCGCTGGCCTGCATGGCCAGCCGCCCTTGCGGGCCGCGCGCCCACAGGCGGGCGGCATGTCCTTCGAGCTTGCCGTTCACCGTGAACGGCGCGGTGTCGAACAGCGGGCTCACAGCCTTGAACTCGAAGCGGCGAACGGTCTTGCCGGAGTGCGTGCGGCGCAGTTCCTCCAGCAGCAGCATCGCGATCAGCGGGCCGTGCACCACGAGGCCCGGATAGCCTTCTTCCTGCATCGCGTAGGGCCGGTCGTAGTGGATCCGGTGGCCGTTGAAGGTGAGCGCGGAAAAGCGCATCAGCAGCACCGGATCGGGCGTGACGATGCGCGAAAACTGTTCGTCGGTCGGCGCCGGTGCTGGCTCAGGTGTCGGCGCGCCGGCAGTGGCAGGCGGCGGCGCATCGCGATACACGATGTCCTGTTCTTCGCGGATGGCCACGCCCTCGGCGTCGCTCGTTTCGTGCAGCACGGTGACGAACACCAGCCGGCCGCTGCGGCCGGATTTACTCTGCACGCTGAGGATCGTGGAGCGGCGCTGCACGGGTGCATCGACGGCCAGCGGGCGAAGGAACTGCAGCCGTCCGCCGGCCCACATGCGGCGCGGCAGCGTGACGGGCGGCAGGAAGCCGCCGCGCTGCGGGTGACCGTCGACGCCGATGTTCGACTGTCGCTCGCCCGGCAGGAAGTACAGCCAGTGCCACAGTGGCGGCAGCGTCGCGGGGAGTTCGGATGGGGTCGCGTAGTCCAGAGTTGCCTGCAACAGACGGACGGGCGCCCGAGTAATCCGGTCCGTATGGCCTTCGCTGCGGCCGACCCACGCGTCGAAGGATTCGGAAAGCTCGACATTCATGGTGCTTCGTACTAGGTGATGGAAGTGTCCGGCAGGCAATCGACGCCGGTATTTCAGGTGCCGGCTGCCCTTGCCGTCAGCGTGCGTTGACCTGGTCGGGTACGGCCGGAGCAGGTCCGTTTCGAGGCTGTAGTCGGCCACGCTGAAGATCAGTGCTTCGGAATGCTTGTCGATCGAGACGACTGCCGTTGAACCCTTCATGCCGGCCAAGTGCTGGATCGTCCCCGAGATGCCGGCCGCGATGTACTGTTGCGGCGCGACGATCTCGCCGGTCTGGTCGATCGGGTACGAGCATCTTCATGGAGAGGAATCCTTCCGGAATCAGTAGGAACGAGGGAGCTGCAGCACGTGCTCGGCCACATGCCCGAGGATCATGTTGGTGGAAATCGGCGCGACCTGGTACAGGCGCGTTTCGCGGAACTTGCGCTCCACGTCGTATTCGCAGGCGAAACCGAAGCCGCCGTGCGTCTGCAGGCAAGCATTGGCCGCTTCCCAGCTCGCTTTCGCGGCCAGGTACTTGGCCATGTTGGCCTCGACGCCGGCATTCTGGCGCGCGTCGATCTTCTCGCAGGCGCGCCAGCGCATCAGGTTCGCGGCCTCCAGCTCGATGAACGATTCGGCGAGCGGGAACTGGATACCCTGGTTCTGGCCGATCGGCCGGCCGAACACCTTGCGCTCGCTCGCGTAGTTGCGCGCTTTCTCGAGGAACCAGTAGCCGTCGCCGATGCACTCGGCCGCGATCAGCGTGCGCTCGGCGTTCAGGCCGTCGAAGATCACTTTCAGCCCCTTGCCTTCGGTGCCGAGCAACGCGTCTTCCGGCAGCTCCAGGTTGTCGAAGAACAGCTCGTTGGTCTCGTGGTTGACCATGTTGAGGATCGGGCGCACCGTCAGCCCGTTGCCGATCGCCTTGTCCAGCTCGACGATGAAGCACGACAGCCCGTCGCTCTTCTTCTGCACCTGGTCGAGCGGCGTCGTGCGCGCGAGCAGGATCAGCAGATCGCTGTGCTGGACCCGCGAGATCCATACCTTCTGGCCGTTGACGACCCAGCGGCCGTCCTTTTTCACGGCCGTGGTCTTGAGCTTGGTGGTGTCGCTGCCGGTGGTGGGCTCGGTCACGCCCATCGACTGCACGCGCAGTTCGCCCGCCGCGATGCGTGGCAGGTAGCGCTGCTTCTGCGCTTCGGTGCCGCTGAACACGATGGTGTTCATCACGTACATCTGGCCGTGGCACGCGCCCGAATTGCCGCCGGAGCGGTTGATCTCTTCCATGATCACCGACGCCTCGGCCATCGACAGCCCCGGGCCGCCGTATTCCTGCGGAATCAGCGCGGCCAGCCAGCCGGCCTGCGTGAGGGCCGTGACGAACGCTTCGGGATAGCCGCGTGCCTCGTCTATCTTGCGGTGGTAGTCGGCCGGAAACTGATTGCACAGGCCGCGTACCGCGTCGCGGATTTCCTGGTACTGGTCGGGGGCGGAGAAAACGGAGGCGCTCATGAATCGTGTCTCGTCATTGGCATGGGTTGAGCCCATAATAAGTTTTGATGGATTTCTTAAACAATAGAATTTCCTGATCGTCGAATCAGTTTTTGGTATCGAGGTATCCGCGATGGATCTCAAGCAATTGCGCGCGTTCGTCACCGTGGCCGAAACGGGCAACGTCACCCGGGCGTCGAGCCTGTTGAATCTCGTGCAGCCGGCCGTGTCGCGCCAGCTGCGCCTGCTCGAGGACGACATGGGGACGGAACTGTTCGACCGCAGCCGCCACGGCATGCGGCTTACGCCGTCGGGCAAGACGATGCTCGAATACGCGCGCCGCATCCTCAACGAGGTGGCGCGGGCCAAGGCCGAGATCCAGCCGACCGAGGGGCCGGTGGCGGGCATCGTGAGCATCGGGCTGCTGGCCAGCACGTCGGACCTGCTGGCCACGCGGCTGGCGGGCGAGGTGGCGCGGCGCTACCCGCACATCCGCCTGCGGCTCACGATCGGCTACGCGGGCCATCTGCAGGACTGGCTCGAAGCGGGCGATGTCGATGCGGCGCTGCTGTACGGGCAGAAGGAGACGCCCGCGCTGCACGTCAAGGCGTTGATCGACGAAAGTCTGTGGGCCGTCGCGGCGCCGTCGGCGAAGCTGTCGCACAAGCGGCCGGTGTCGCTGGATCGGGTCGCGCGCGAGCCGTTCATCCTGCCTTCCGCGCCGCAGGGCCTGCGCGCTGCGATCGAGCACGCGGCGGCCGAGGCGGGCGTGACGTTGCAGGTGTTCGCCGAAACCAATGCGCTGAGCGTGCAGAAGGAACTGGTCGCGCAAGGCCACGGCTGGACGATCCTGCCGGCCGTCGGTGTGACGCAGGAGGTCGAGCGCGGGATCCTGAGCGCGGCGCCGCTCGCGTCGCCGGGCGTCCGGCGCACGATCGTGCTCGCGGCGCCCAGCAGCCGGCAGGCCACGGCGCCGGTGCGCTGCGTGGTCGGTGTGCTGCTCGATTGCGTGAAGGCTACGTTCGACCAGGGCGACTGGCCCGATGCGCGCTGGCTGGGCTAGAACGAGCCCGTTGTTGGCGTGAACTGCCTCCAGGGCGATCGTGGCTGACTCCGGCGGCGTGCCGGGCCGGAGTCAGCCATCGCCGGGGCGGGCCCGGCGTGACTCCGCGGGGCCGTGCGGCGCTTACTTCAACGGCATGCAGATGCGCGTCTGCAACTGCGCGGGTGGGGTGCTGCGCGGGTCGTTCAGGTACTGCTCGAACATCGGGAAGTCGGCCGGCACGTTGCCGCTCGCGGGCAGCCATTCGGAGAACATCCAGTTATACGGCCGGTCCATTTCGTTGTACGGCCCGGTGTAGGTCAGGATCGCGCAGCGGCCGGCTGGAATCTCGAAGCGTTCCAACTCGTCGCCCACTTCGGCGTCCGGCGCGACGGACATGCCGGCCATCGAGCGCAAGCGGTCGGCCGGCACCTGCTCGGGATCGTCGAAATACACGCCGAAGCCGATCGCCTCAGGGTGCGCCAGGCCGCGGGCGGCGGCCAGCATGAAGGCACGGGTGAAGACCGGGCCGATTGCCTGATAGCTGCCGTGGTGCGGCAGTGCGGCGAGTACGGCGCCAGGGAACGTTTCGATGGTAACGGGATACATGCCGAGCTCCTGTGGATTGAACGGAACGGAGCGGGCCGCGCGGTAGCGCCCCGGCGACAGGCCGAAGGTCGCGCCGAACGCACGGCTGAAGGCAGCATCCGACGTATAGCCGGCTTGCTGCGCAACCTCGCGCAATGGCACCCCGGTCCCGCCCAACGCGACCGCCGCACGGTGCATGCGAATGCGCTGCACGGTGGCGTTCACCGTCTCGCCGATCATCGCGCGGTAGACGCGATGAAAGTGATACGGCGACAAGCACGCGAGGTCGGCCAGCAGATACAGATCCGGGTCGGCGTCGGGGTGGCTTGCCAGCCAGCGCAGGACGGGATCCATGCGCCGGGCGTATTGGGTCAGGGTTCGGGTTTTCAATTGCGTGCTCCTGGAGGAGCAATGTAGGGTCGGCGGGTTTGCAGATTTTGCGGTTTTTCGGGGAAGGAGACATCGCGCCGGCACGCCTTCACACGCTACAGCCGCGCGAGCAATTCCCGCCGCATGAGCTTGCCGTTGCCGTTGAACGGCAGTGCGTCGATCGGGATGATGCGCGCCGATGCACGGGGCGGCGCGCTCGAGAACCGGATGCGCCTTCCGCTTGCGCGGCGCGCCGAAGCGGCCGTGCGCTCGTGCACCTGGTGTGCCGGGCTGGAAGAACAAGCGAAAGGCGAGTTCGACGTGCCCGGATGAAACCGAGCGGGCCCTGTCAGCGCGTGGGGTTCCGTCGATCGAGATGGCTGCTCAATGTCGCCTGAACGCGTTCTCGCGCCTGGGTGTTGATCCTCGCATCCAGCACCATGATCACGGCGGCGACCAGGAAAATCACCAGGCTGAAAGTCACGACGATACCGGCCAGCCACGGTGCGGGCAGATTGGCGAGGGTCGCCGCCGAGTCGCTGCCTCGTTCGAAACTGGCCGCTGCCATGCCGCAGTAATGCATTCCGCACACGGCCACGCCCATGACGATGGCCGAACCGATCTGGCGTGTCCTGCCGAATGCGCTCGGCCGGCGCAGGTCGAAGGCCAGCAACAAGGCGGCGCCGCTTGCCAGGATCGCGATGATGACGGACAGCACGACCAACCAGGGCTGGTATCGAATGCCGGAGCAGATGCTCATTGCCTGCATGCCGAGATAGTGCATGCCGGCGACGCCCAGTCCCATGACGACTGCGCTGACGATGAGTTGCGGCCAGTGCAGCGCGAAGCGGGCGAGCGGGATGAAGCCGACTGTCGAAGCGGCAATCGCGATGAGCAGGGAAGCGACGGTGGTGGGAATGTCGTATCCGACGGCCACCGGCAGGTGAAATGCCAGCATGGCGACGAAATGCATCGACCAGATGCCGAGCCCCATGATGCAACCGCCGAAAGCGATCCAGGGCCAGATCGAACGATTCCCGATGAGATTCAGGCGATCGGAGATATTGAGTGCCGTGAACGATGCGAGGATCGAAAGCAGGCAGGAAAGTACGACGAGCGTAAGGTCGTAGGTGCCGGACATGATCGTTATTCTCGGTTATAGGCTTTTTGGTCGTTTGAGGGCGCCCTGTTTTTGCGAGTGCGCCATCCCCTCGTGTGTCCCGCAAATATACCGAAACCCCGCATCGAATCAAGGGCACCGCTGCCGAGTTAGGGTGGTGCGTCGGTGCGACGGACATCCGGGGATCGTGCCGGTTTTTCGGTCCCGGGCGGACCGGGTCGAATGCGCCGTGCGCGCATGGCGGCGCGCCGAGGGAGTCCGGCTGGCCGACGTCCGCGCCAGCCTCATCACGACGTCGCCGATCTGCGATAATGTCGGCCGCCCTGGCGGACGGCAGCGTACGATCGCGTTGCCCGCCCGCCGTGAATTCGTATCAGGAGAGTCCCGTGCGCGACATCATCGACGGCTTTCTGCGCTTTCAGCGCGAGGTCTATCCGCAACGTGTCGAGCTGTTCAAGCAGCTCGCGTCTGCCCAAAATCCCAAGGCGCTGTTCGTGACGTGCTCGGACAGCCGCGTGGTGCCCGAACTGCTGACGCAGCGTGAACCGGGCGAACTGTTCGTGATTCGCAACGCGGGCAACATCGTGCCGTCGTACGGCCCGGAGCCGGGCGGCGTGTCGGCCACCGTCGAGTATGCGGTCGCCGTGCTCGGCGTGCGGGATATCGTCATTTGCGGGCACTCGGATTGCGGCGCGATGGGCGCGATCTCACGGTGTACGTGTCTCGACCATATGCCGGCTGTCGCGAACTGGTTGCGCCATTCCGATGCCGCGAAAGTCATCAACGCCGCGCATCAGTTCGACTCCCCTCGGGCCAAGCTCGACGGTCTGGTGCGCGAGAACGTGATCGCACAGCTCGCCAACCTGCGCACGCATCCGTCGGTTGCGCTCGCGCTCGAGCAAGGACGAATGAATCTGCACGGTTGGGTCTACGACATCGAGATGGGGCGCATCGACGCACTCGACGGCACGACGCGCCAGTTCGTCCCGTTGAGCGAGTCGCCGGCCACGGTGGCGGTCAAGTCGTACTGAGCGCCGGGGCCTCGCTCTGGCTGGCCGCAACCACCGTGCCGAATCGTGCAAGCTCAAGCGGCCGGCGGGAAGCGGGGCGATAACCGATCCTGGATCGCTGGGTGACGCCCCGTGCCGTCACGCTTGCGGCGCGACGGATGCGCCAGAGATGCCATGCCGCCGCAGCGAATCCGCGACGAAGCCCGACGCCTTCATTTCCTCGACGAAGGCATTGAGAGCCGCCGCGGCCGCTTCACCGCGGCTCTTCGGCACGCCCATGGCCTGCCGGATCACCATGAACCGCTCGTAGAGCAGGCGCAGGCCGGGCGTTTTGGCGGCGTCGGCCTCGAGCTGCTGCTTCACGCCTGCGGCCACTTCCAGTTGCTGTTCGAGGAAGGTCTGCACGACGGCTTGCGACGTGGGCGCGCGCACGATCTGCGCGGCCTTCAGTTCGCGCGTGAGGAACAGGTCGTAGGCGCTGCCCTTGCCGACGGTCACGCGGTTGTCCGGCCGGTCGACGTCCGCGTTCGTGCGGATCGGCGAAGCGTCGCGCACCAGATAGAACCCCTCGATCAGCACGTACGGCGCCGTGAACGCGACCGTTTCGCCGCGCAGCGGATCGACCGCGAAGAAGCCGAAATCGGCACGCTCGTCGGTCAGTGCCTGCACCGACTGTCCGGCGGTGTCGAACACGACCAGTTCCAGCTCGGCCGACAGGCGCTCGGTGAACGCGCGCGCGAGATCGATCGACACGCCGAACGGTTCGCCCGTCGCCGGGTCGCGGTTCGCGAGGATCCGGTTGCCGAGGTTGATCGACGCGCGCAGCTTGCCGGTCGGCGTGAACGCGGAGAGGACGGAAGGGGCGAGGGGCATGGGTGGCTCGTGGCGGTCGTAGGGGCAGGGTTTGGCGCGCGTCGATGTGCGACCGCGCGCCGGCATCGAGCTTATCACCTGGCTTTCGTCATCGAGCACCGTCGAGCGGCGCAAGCTTGACTTCCTTCGTTGCGAACGCGGTGACGCGCGGCATATGCCGTTTCCTCGTCCAGTGGCGTGAACCATCCGCCATGAAGTGATGGGCACGTAAAGGGACAGAGTCGCGACGAAGGGGGCATCAGTGCTGGAAAAGGTGCCGGGCTTGCCTGCCTTGCGTCGCCCCGTGGTTGCTTCCGGTTGGCCATGCCGCACCCCGCCGGCGCCGTCCAGCCGGGCGCAGTGGGCCTTGATTCGCCCGGCAACCGCTAGAATTGCGGTTTTAGTCCGGAATACGTCCATGTCTTTTGCCTCGCTCGGCCTGATCGATCCCTTGCTGCGTAACCTGCAGGACCTCAATTACCAGGCCCCCACGCCGGTGCAGGCCAAGGCGATTCCTGCCGTGCTCGGTGGCAAGGACGTGATGGCGGGCGCCCAGACCGGCACGGGGAAGACGGCGGGTTTTGCGCTGCCGCTGCTGCAGCGGCTGGTGCAACACGGCCCGGCGGTGTCCAGCAACCGCGCACGTGTGCTGGTGCTGGTGCCCACGCGTGAACTGGCTGAACAGGTGCTGCAAAGCTTCATCGCTTACGGCAACGGCCTCGATTTGCGGTTTCTGGCCGCTTACGGCGGCGTGAGCATCAATCCGCAGATGATGAAGTTGCGCAAGGGCGTGGATGTGCTCGTGGCCACGCCGGGCCGTTTGCTGGACCTCAATCGCCAGAACGCGGTGCAGTTCGATCAGGTGCAGACGCTCGTGCTGGACGAAGCCGACCGCATGCTGGATCTCGGCTTTGCACGCGAGCTCAACGCCGTCTTTGCCGCGCTGCCCGCGCAGCGCCAGACGCTGCTGTTCTCGGCCACGTTTACCGACGATATCCGCGCGATGGCGGCGACCATCCTGCGCAGTCCGGTCAACATCAGCGTCAGTCCGCCCAATGCCACGGCCAGCAAGATCAAGCAGTGGGTGGTGACGGTGGACAAGCGGAACAAGCCCGATCTTTTCATGCACCTCGTGGCCGAGAACAAGTGGGAGCATGCGCTGGTATTCGTCAAGACGCGCAACGGCGTGGATTACCTGGCGGCGATGCTGGACGAAGCCGGCTACGCCGTCGACACCATCCACGGCGACAAGCCGCAACCGGCGCGCCTGCGTGCGCTGGAGCGTTTCAAGACGGGCGAAGTCCAGATGCTGGTGGCCACCGATGTGGCGGCGCGCGGGCTGGATATCGACGACCTGCCGCTCGTGATCAACGTCGACCTGCCGATCGTGGCGCAAGACTATGTGCACCGCATCGGCCGTACCGGCCGCGCGGGCGCCAGTGGCGTGGCGGTGTCCCTCGTGTGTGCGGATGAAGCGCCGCAACTGGCCGCGATCGAGGCGCTGATCAAGCAAACGCTGCGCCGCGAGGAAGAGCCGGGTTTCGAGGCCGAACACCGCGTGCCGGAAACCAGCGCGACGGGCCAGATCATCAAGAAACCCAAAAAGCCGAAGAAGCCGAAAGTGCCGCAAGCTGCGTCGGCGGCCATGCCGGTGGCGGGTAAGAAGCCGCGTCCGCAAGGCGGCGAGAACAAGCGCAAGGCTGCGGCGCCGCACGCGAAGCCGGCCGGTAACGGACCGGACTACACCGTCGGCAGCCCGTTCAGCGTGCAGAAGTCGCGTGGCAAATCTGCCGGCAAGCCGGCGGCGGGCGCGCGCAAGCCGGCTGGCAAACCCGCTGGCGCTCGCGGGAAACGTCCGTCCTGATGCGTGGGGATGCCGCTCGCCAGCCATTGAGTCTGGCTGGCGGCTCGGCGGCTGAAGGCAACCTCGAGCGTGTGGCGTCGTCGGGTTGAATCTGCAGCCAATTGCGATCCGTCGGCGCAAATTTCAGAACCACCGTTTCAGGCTGAAACGGAAGGTTCAGGAAAGTCCGCCGGGACGAGCCCCGTTGCTGATGCCAGGGCGGCGGTGAGGATTCGCGCTGCAAAGGCAGATCGAGAGACTGGACGAATCGCCGGGAAACCTGTTCGACTGCTTGCTGCGGCAACTGCGAATGCGAGCATCGCCGGTGAAGACTGGGCCCTGCGATCCGCTCCTCGGCCGTGCGGCATTCTGTCCTGCTATTGGTGCGGCTTTACTGCCATTCACCGGGATGACAGATCACCCAACCGGGAAGGTAGCTATCCATGTCCGTATGGCCCCAGCACCAGTTGTGCTGGTGAAGGGTCTTCATCAGTTGTTCGCGTTGTGCGCAGGCGCTTCCCGGTGCATATTGCCCGTCAGGCAACAATCTGGGTGCCGGGCCGTTCCGGCATTTGTCATTGGCGACTTCTTCCTGATGCATCAATGCCTGGACGTCGGCGGGAATGGTGCGCGCCAACGTGGCCTTGTATTCGATGCAGGCTGGCGCCTTCGGATCGTTGGACTTGCGGGCGCATTGGGACTGAAGCTTGTCGATGCTTCTCGATACTTCGGGTGGATAGGTCTCGGCGTGCGCCGCAGCAAGACATCCAGCCATCAGCAGACAGGCGGCAAGTGATCTGATCAAAATCATTTCGCGTATGACACGATGTATCCGGTAGCTCGGGAACGGGCGAATTATGGCATGTGCGTGCGGTCCGTATTCGAGGCGCTTGCCCCGGTGCGGCCCGTGCGATGATGTGCGTTGAACGACATGAGAGATGGAATGACGACACCATTCGACGAGGCGACAACGGCGGCGATCGCCGCGTTTGCCCAACTGGATTTCTACACGGCGTTGCAGGCGATGCGCGCCGAGGCCGACTACGACCGCGAACGGGACCAGTGGATCTCGCGCTATATCGACGAGCACGGCGGCGGCGCGGACGATGCCGAATACGACGCGTTGCACGCGCGGGCCCAGGCAACCCCGGAATACGCGCAGTTCATCGACGCGGCTCGACGGGAAATCCTGGAATACTTCGACGTGACCGACGATCAACTGGACTGGATGGTCGTGCTGCGCGACGACGACAGCGATGAGCTTTGGGCGGAGGTCAACCGGCAGCGGAACGCGCTGGGAACCGGTGAAGTGCGCGGAGATCTCTGATCGTTGCTTGCCATTGGGGGCGCAGGTCGTGCCGGATGCGGCGCTGGAGTCCGGTCAAGCGCGAGGTGCGCCGGGCTTTCGGTTGCTGAAGCCGATCCGTCAAGGGGGGGGAAGATTTTCGGATCTTCGGAACGCGTGACTGTTGTGCTCCGACACTTGCCATCGAGGTGCACCGCTCGATCTGCTGCAATGGGGCGTGCGTGGGCGGCCGCATTGGATAGCGGCCGGCCAGGAGGAGACACAGGGCCGAATGGTTCGAATTGCCGGCAATCGTCAGTGTTGTTAGTGACCGGGGAGCATCAGAAGACTGACACTCCATTGAATTGGCATGACATTCACATATGTGTCGGGTTTAAGCGCCCCACGGGCAAAGTACCGAACGGTGTCGTTGGGACCTTTCGAGGCCGATCCGATGGGGACCTATAGACATGAGCGAACTCAAAACGCTAATAAAAAGGTATGGCGGGGCGGTGGATCATATCAGGGGAGCCACTTACGTCCACATGCCAATGAAACTACCTTCAGGGATTGATGTAGGCTTCGCGACGACTTATTCCGCGGAATGGCTTGGCCGCCTATTTCCATTCCTTCGCCACTTTGAAATGCCACAGGGGCTGTATATTTACGGCGACCGGGCAGAGATTCTGTCCCGCGTCATTGGACATGATCACGAGCTTTGTTCTGCGCTACGCTTCGTCCTCGATCAGTATGCGTTTGACTTGGAATGCACTGATATGCGGCTGGTCGCGAGCTTGAATACGATTTCTCGGCCGCTGTCGCTCGATCCTAGCGGCGGTTGGCATTTGGTTTCAAAACTTGCGATGATTGCGGGACGATTGGGTGAACTTGATTATCACGAATTTGATACGACTCCCCGCTCGATTTTTGCTTGGGGGCCGGGTCGCTTTCGTAACCTATCTATCCGGGCGATCTTCGTGGTCGTGTTTTGCATACCGCTTTATTTAATGATTCACTTTTCGCATCCAATCACGGTATTGAAGTAAGGCGCGCGCGATCGTCGCGCAAAACCTGCAGACACTGGCACAACGGCCGCTTTTGCCACGCGCGGAAGTCCGCTTCGGGTCGATAACTGCGGGCCAGGAACGCAGCGCCGATGCGAGAACACGACACGCACCCTCCGACCAGACCCCCGTTCCCGAAACAGCAACCGTCAGGTCTTCGCCAACGTGAATCCATACATCGCGCCGATCTGGCAATATGCATCGACCGACCTCAGCCAGGGCACCCCATGCACATCGCCATTCTGACCTTCCAGGGTTTCAACGAACTCGATTCCCTCATCGCGCTTGGCGTGCTCAATCGAATCAAGAAACCCGAATGGCGGGTGACGCTGTCATGCCCGGAGCATTTCGTCACATCGATGAACGGCGTGACCGTGCAGGCGCAATCGACGTTGGCGGACGCACGCGCGGCGGATGCCGTCATCGTCGGGAGCGGTATCCAAACCCGGGATGTCGTCAACGATGCGACGTTGATGGAGCAACTGAATCTCGATCCGACCCGGCAACTGATCGGTGCCCAATGTTCGGGCACGCTGGTTCTGGCAAAGCTTGGCCTTCTCGACGACATTCCGGCGTGCACGGACCTCACGACCAAACCCTGGGTCGTCGAGGCGGGCGTCGAAGTCCTCAATCAGCCATTCTTCGCACGAGGCAATGTCGCAACGGCAGGTGGCTGCTTTGCTTCGCAGTATCTGGCCGCGTGGATCATTGCGCGCCTGGAGGGCGAGGAAGCCGCGCGGAGCGCACTGCACTATGTGGCGCCGGTCGGGGAGAAGGAGGCGTACGTTTCTCGTGCGTTGTCGAACATCACGCCTTACCTGCCGTAGCGCGCAAAAAAATCGCGCTGCCACCATCGCAGTGAGCCGGGTTCGGCGGTGACGTCGGGTTCCCGACGCCGGCTTCTCCCACGTGCCCGGTTGCCACGTCGTCCGGCTGCCGCGTGGAAGAGGGGGCGAGAATGTTCGATGACTCGTTCAGGCAGAGCCATTCGGTGGCGCCGGTCCGCAACGGATCGGACTCCACCAGCCAGTTCGTCGTGCAAAGGCGGCAGCGATACTGTCGCACGACGATTGGCGGCCGACCGAGCGGCCGCAATTTCGTTGGCTTGTGCAATTCCACCAGTCCGCGATGTGCGACGGGATCGGACATCATGCGCATGTTCGTGGAGGCTTCGCAACGCATGTGCGTCAGCCTTTCAGGAACGCGTCGGCGCGGTGAATCACTTCTTCGCTCATCGTTCAAATTGTCCGCTGATTGCAACGTGATCGGCAGTGCGTCCGTTCCATGCTTGAATCAGGCCTGCTCGCCGTCGCGGTGTGCGTCGATCGGCGGTCGTGACGGACCTTCCGGAAGGTAGTCATCAACGGGGCGTCTTCCTGCGCTGCGCGGCGAATGCGGGCGATTGCGCGTCTCGTCCGGACTCCTCAGTTTGAAATCGACTTACCGGACGCATCCTTGATTTTCGCTTTCCATTGCGTGCGGATTTCGGACACCACCGATTCGGGAAGCGAGATGTAGTCCAACTCCGTGGCGGCCTGGTTGCCGTTGTGGAACGCCCAGTCGAAGAACTTCAGCGTTTCCGCACCTTGTGCCGGCTTCTCTTGCGTTGCATGCAGCAGCACGAACGTCGCGCCGACCACCGGCCATGCGCCCTTGCCCGGCTCGTCCGTCAGGATCTGATAGAACGACTTCGACCAGTTCGCGCCTGCAGCGGCGGCCTTGAACGTTTCCGTTTTCGGCTCGACCACCGTGCCCGCCGAGTTCTTCAGCGCGGTGTAGACCATGTTGTTCTTCTTCGCGTACGCCCATTCGACGTAGCCGATCGCGCCCGGCAGGCGCTGCACGAACGCTGCCACGCCGTCGTTGCCCTTGCCGCCCGTGCCCGTCGGCCAGTTGACCGTCGTCCCGTCGCCGACCTTCGACTTCCATTCGCCGTTGACCTTCGACAGGTAGTTCGTCCAGATGAAGCTCGTGCCCGAGCCGTCAGCACGGCGAACCACGGCGATGTCCGTATCCGGCAGCTTGGCCTTCGGGTTCAGCGCGGCAATCGCCGGGTCGTTCCACTTCTTGATCTTGCCGAGGTAGATGTCGCCCAGCACCGGGCCCGACAGCGTCAGTTCGCCGGCCTTCACGCCCGGCACGTTGACGACCGGCACCACGCCGCCGACCACCGTCGGGAACTGGAACAGGCCCGCCTTCGCGAGCTCGTCATCCTTCAGCGGGGCGTCCGAACCGGCAAAGTCGACCGTCTTCGCGTTGATCTGCTTCAGTCCGCCCGACGAGCCGATACCTTGATAGTTGACCTTGCCGCCGCCCGCCTTCTTGTACGCATCTGCCCACTTTGCATAAATCGGTGCTGCGAAAGTGCTGCCTGCGCCGGTGATATCTGCCGCATGAACATTGAAGGCAACAAGAACCAGGGTGCAGGGCATCAAGATCCGGATGTTCATGTAACGCCTCCCGTCTGCTATCGGCATGCCGGCCCGCAAGCAGGCCTCGGTTGAGAAGTCTGACTGGTCGAGCGGGGGCCGCCGGCCGCCTTTCGGCAACGTCTGTCGATTGACCGCGGCAATGATCGTCTCTCGATTGCTTTCGAGCACGATGCGCGATTGCGCCGGGGCAGTAGCCTCCGTGCCGCATCTTTCTCGTATGACATTCGCCGGAAAGTTGATTGCAACGTACCGCAACCGAGACCGCACGTAGCGACCGGCTGGTCGGGATCGTCACTGACGATCGGGTAGCTCAGGCGAGTGGCGAAGTCCGTCATCGTGCGCGGTAAGCGGTCTCGCAACGAAGGGTGCTAGGAGTATTGCAGTTGGCTGTGAAAATTCAAGGAAGGCGCAATTGCTCGATCCGCCAGATTCAATGCACGTCAGTGGCGACGATGGAGGCCAATGCACGATCGCCGTCGCGTTGGGCAGTGTCTTCAGTGGAAAAGATGTCGGTACTGAATGCGATCAGTTTGAAGCCGGATCCCGCGGAGCGAGGAACCGTGATGCCCCAGTGCCAGCCGCCATCTTGCTGGAACACGTGGAGCGCAGGGGGGGCCTGGTTCAGTGCTGGTGAAGAAGTCGTCATCGCGTGCTCTCCCGTCGTGGGGCGACTGCGGGGCAACTACATCGGACGCGCGAACCCAGTCTACGGACACTTTTGCTGCGGCGCAATATTCGAGTTTTACGAAAATGCCAATGTGTGAAACGCCACAATTTTGAAATACAAATATGCAACGTCGGAGATGGCTGGCATATTGATGTGACGATTGGGATTTTCCGGAGGCTTTATGGATCGAAGTTCGCTTGTGTGGGCGGGGGTGCCGCATAGCAGCGATGGCGTCGTGTTTCAGGTTCGGGTCGGCCAGGGCCTTCAGCGTTTTCATATTGCTCGATTGATTCTCGAGAAGGCGTGCGAACTTGAGCGACTGGCGTCTGATGCACGACAGCTCGAATGCTTTTACGAGCATTTGACGCCGATTCTGGCAGTCGCGCGGAAGACGCGCTCAAAGGCAAAGGCCGATACGGTTTCGCTGAATGTTTCGGATTTTGTTCGAACCGGGAGTGCTCGGGGCGAGCAGGGGGCTTGGGCGGTGATGCGGTGAACGCCGCAGGGCGGTTGAGGGGAGCGGAATTCTCGGTCTTGAAACGGGCGGGCGTGGAGCTTGGCGAGCGTCACGCGTTGCGTCTCGTCACGTGCGGAGCAGGCACTGCTGCGGTGCTGGCGGGATGTTTTTTGCGGGCTTCCGCGTAGTCTCGTGATCGAGCCTCGCGATGAAAGGGCGTCGCTCGATGACCACCCACCCACGAACGAAAAGCGCTGGCCGGTGAACTGGCCAGCAAAAAGGTCCTGGCGATCCGAGGTTGAGTGTGCCAGAACCAAAGACACTGAGCGGCGTGCGCGTGCACCCGGGCGAACATGTCGAACGATCGGCCCCGAAAGGCGGGGCTTATCCGGCTCGACCTTGCGCAACAATCTGTGATCGCAGTTTAGGCTGGGCTAACCGATGCGACCAGACGCGTGTTCACGCTCGGAAACTGGAAGGCATCGCAGGGCTTCTTCGGTACCGTCCATGTTGCGATCATCGCGGCGGTCGGCAGATAGTCGGGATCGGCCGACGCGACCCCGGCCCACACGCCGCGAGACACCTGCCTGCCATGGAGATAAAAGTGCAGCTCCCGGCCAGCGCGGTCGCACACACACCTGATTCTCTCCACCGATTGGCCCAATCCTCTGATCCGTGCGATTTGGTCGCGATCCAGCTCGAACAGCGCACTCACCACGCCGTCACGATTGCCAATGCCGATCATGTTGCTGTCATCGGTCAACGCCCATGTCGGATGCGGCGTGCCTAGGCGCAGCATGAAATAATCTGCGGACTCTGAACCAACCATACCGTTTCTCCTGCAAAAGATCCGTCGTTCTGCTAACTGAAGATCAATGAAACCGAACGTTCATCCAATCCGGTTCGGATACTCGAGTGGATGTGCCCCGGCGCGTTGCAATCGGCGGGCGCAACAGTGAAGCGCGCTGCGCCGGTCGCTTCCGAGGCACTCACACGCTCGCCTGACGCGTCGCGGTTTCGGCGGCGAGACTGTCCTCCGAACCGGAAAGTTTCACCGCAACAGCTGCCGCCGCCGTGCTCCCGTAGACGTTGAGGGCGGTTCTCCCCATGTCGAAGAAGGCGTCGACGCCCAACAGCAGCAGCACCGCATCGGCCGGCAACCCGATCGACGTCAGCACGATGGTGATGGCGACGATCGCTCCAGAGGGCACATTGGCTGCTCCGTCGATGGTGATGATCGTCAAAAGCAAAATCGTAATCACCAGCGGCCAGGACCAGGCGAGATGATATGCGTCGGCCAGATAGCCGACTGCGAGGGCCGTGTAGAGGACCGCGCCGTCGCGATTGAAAATATAGGCGAGCGGCAAAATCGTGGACGCCACGCCGTGGGGAACGCCGAATTCAACCAGCTTCTTCAGGTGCAACGGGTACGTGATTTCGGACGACCGCGTCGTGAAACCAAGGATCAGCGGTTCCTTCACCTTCCTGAGAACGGCGAGAGGCGACTGACCGGCGATGCGAATGACGAGGGTGAGGACCACCGCCAGAATCGCCATGCCGAGATAGGCCACGCCCAGAAGCTCGACGAGCGAGTGCACGCCGGCAAAGCCCTTGGCCGACAACAGCTGCGCGATCGCGGCGAAGATCGCGAGCGGCGACCATGCGATCACCCACTGGGTCATCTTGAACAGGCCGGACAGCAGCGCCTCGAAAACGGCAATCGCGGGCTCGGCCCGCTCCGGGGCAGCCGCCAATGCCGCACCGAAAATGACGCCGAAAACGAGTACCGGGAGAGAATTGCCCGCAGCGAGCGCAGCGACGATGTTCGCGGGGATCAGATCAACGAGAAATTTCGTCCAGTCGATGCTGGATGCGAGTGCTGCCGGCATCGATCCGGAGTGAGTGAGGCTCGCCCCGAGACCCGGACGAAATGCAAAATTGAGCAGCAGGCCGAGCGACGCTGCCAGGCCAGTCATCAAAACGAAGAAGACGATACTGGAGAGTGCGACCTTTCCGAGCCGTTCGCGCAGTCGGCCCGCACGAAAGACACCGACCGTGACCGACAGGAAAATCAACGGCATGACGACCATCTTGATCGCGTGGCCGAACATCGCACTGAGAAAGCCCAGCTTCCCGGCAAAGCCGGGAGCAAATACGCCGCAAGCGACGCCAAGTACAAGCCCGCCAAGCATTTGCATCGGAAGGGAAAGGCCCTTATTTTTCGTGTTCATGCCGCGCCTTTAGTAGTTTTATCCGTGCGGGCGTACCGTCAACGATGTGATTCCACATATGCTGACGCGCAAGCTCGCCGTCGTTCGCTTCGATTGCGTGAAAGATGTGCAGGTGCTCGATCGTGCCGCGCCGAACGGTTTCGGCGTCGCTACGTGGGAGTTCGTTCAGCGCCAAGGTTTGGGCTCGCAATAGGCCATACGCCGATGAGATTCGCACGTTCCTTGCTGCAGCAAATAACGCTTGATGAAACACCCAGCCGATACGTTGCTCGAGCATGATGTCCGCGACGTCCCGTTCAATCAGGTCCTGCATTTTCTCTGCCGCGTCGCGAAGGTCCGCTGTTACACCCGACCTGGCTGCAAGAAATGCAGCCGTACTCTCGAGGGCCAGCCGCATTTCAAAAATTTCGCGCAGATCGCTCGTCGTCGGCGAGGCGACATACGTCCCGCTTTTTTCAATCACGACGACCAGCCCTTCGGACTCGAGCAAATGCAATGCGCTGCGCACGGGCATTTGGCCGAAGCCGAGTTCCTCCGACAGGCCTCGATGGGATACTTTCTGCCCAGGCGCAAGCCGGCCGTCAAAGATCCTCGATCGGATCTCGTCGTAGGCAAGCTCTGCATCTGTCGAGACTTTCAACGTCATCTGTGATCGCAGTTAGCGTATGATTGAAAAAGAGATAACGGATAGGAAATTACCCTTACTGGTAGCGCACGGCAACTGATAATTTTGCGAGTGGGTATGCCGAAAGCGATCCGGAAGAAAATCTTCGTCATGAAGCGAGCTGACAAATTAGATGACTTCACAAGATGTGCGCTTTACCATCTGCGCCGTTCGTGCGGAAGAAACCTATCCACTCAGGGCCGCAATCCTGATGGCCGGAGATGAGGAAGGGAGTGCCCTACCCGGAGATCTCGCCCCGACGTCAATGCACTTTGCCGTTCATGATAATGACGGTATTGTGGCCGTGGCGTCGGTATGTCATGAAGGGCATGCCGGTGTTTTGAACGCTCAAGCCTGGCGCCTTCGCGGCATGGCCGTCCATCCATCGGTGCGTGGTATGGGATTCGGACGCCTTCTGGTCAATCTGTCCATTCGTTATGCCCGCGAACAGCATGGATTATTGCTCTGGTGTACGGCACGCGAATCGGCCTGCCCATTTTATGAAATGCTCGGCTTTAATCGCGATCCGAAACCGATTTCAATGCAGGGTCGTGATGACATGAGGTTCTTTCTCATGCAGCGCCAGATCGCGGGCTGATTTTCGTTGGGTACTGACGTCAGACGACCAGATGGTTTATGCGTGGTCTAGTCAGGCGTTTCTGCGATCAACTTGGAAACATTAGCAATCGAAGGGGTTTGTCACCCCGCAAAACCGATCATTGATAGACGATCTGTGCTGCAAGGTCATGTTTGATCGATGTCGCCATTCTTCCGAGCTCAGGATATTCGTCCGGCTGCAAATACGGCACTTTCGACACCAAATCAAGCGTCCGGGTCACGCTGATGGTTCTGCCTTCGCTCGCATACGAAGACGTATAAGTCCCGAACGGCGAAGTAACGGTGACGGGCCTGGGAAGGCTCAACACTTTCATCGAGGCCGGCAACTCCAGTTTCGTGACTTCGCTGAAGTGTCCTGCCTTAAAGCGGAACGGAGTTTTACGCGTGGCCGAACCTACCCCGTCAAGAGCGCTGGAGATCGTGTTGAAGCCACCCAATCCTCTTGGGACGCGCATGGCGCCGGGGCCGGGGAGAGCAGTGTAGTCCGGTAGTTCGAACACACTGGAAAACGAAAACGGCATCCAGAGATCATTGATGTCGCCGTGGAGGTAGCGGCCGGTGCCGTCCGTCCCGCTCGCCGTCAGAAACGCTTGCGCAAACACCGGTTCCGAACCAGCCGGCAACTGGGCGAATATCGAACGCGCGATCCAGTCGTATTCGCCGCCGTTCTTGACTTCGCTATCGCCACGAACGGTGCCGAGTTTGTCGAGTGCGACGTGCGTAGTGACCGTCACCGTGTCGGCATCGGGGCGTGCAACGGGAAGGACGACCAGGCGAGACTGTTCATTGCCGACGCCGGTCAACAACGCCTGCTTTCCCTGCTCGTTGAAAGGAAGCGTGCCGAATCGTGCCGTGCCCGCTGTCGAGTCAAGGTAGATATCGAACTCGGGAACGTAGGTGATCGCGTGATTGAACACAGCCAATGGACTGGCGGCCGAAGGTAGCCAATAGCGGCTGTCCGCATTGACGAGTACCGTGTTGCTCGGTATGCCTTTTGCGGCGAGCAGCGCCTGCAGCAGCGTCGTATGGTCCTTGCAGTCGCCATAGCGCGCATGCAGGACGTCTTGTGCGCTATGCGGAACGACTCCGCCGACACCGAGGAACACTGCAACATAGCGGATGTTTCGGCTAACCCATTGATAGAGCGCATCTGCCTGATCGCGCCGGCCGGCGACTCCCTTCGTGACTTCGTCGGCCAGTGTTTGCACGTCGGGCGTAATGGTCACCTGGGGCAGCGCGCGGGCGGCGTATGCCTGCCCAAGTGCCGCGTAACCCGGAAACGTCGTGACCGCGATCCGTGGGCTGCGATCGTCGATGCTCGGTGCATTGGCTTCAAGTGGCTGCGCAGTTGCACCTTTTATCGTCCAGCGCCAAGTCTGCCGGCCGTCGACATCCGCTGCAACCAGTCCGCCCTGCATATCGACGACATCGGTATACAGTTTCATTGAGGATGGCGCATTGATCGTAATGCTGGCGCTTTGGATCGGCTTGTTGTTCGGAAACGTGTCGTCAGCCGAGAAATGACCGGGGAATAGCGGCGTTACCTGCGTCTCGCGCGTGCGCATGGTCACGGTCGCGCCAGGTTCTACGCCGGGAAAGACGATCGTCTTGACGAGGTTATCGTCGAAGGTAGGGGCGTGGACGCCCGACGCACTTTGACGAGTGAAAATTGCATTGGGCGAGACGTCGATCCGCACGCCGTCGCGCGTGGTCGTGTAAGCCTCGATCACGTCGAACTTCTGCAACGCGGGGCTATATCGATACGAAACCTGACCGTACGACCTGACGCCCTGTTCCGTCTCTATCCGGATCGACCTTGATTGATCACGAATCGACGAACTGTCGCGATTCACCGTGTAGAGCGTGTCGTCGGACAAGACGGTTGCGGGTGGAGAGAAATCAGCGGAAAAAGCGGCAGCAGCGTGCATGGCGGCTACCGCCACCGCGAGGTGTGACAGTAGCATGCAACCGATTGAAATGGATCGGCCGTCTCGCGCAATCAGCATGTGGATTGCCCTCGTGGTTTCTTATTTTCCTCTTGCGAGGAGGGAAGCGAGAAACTACCACGACGTTGAGCATGCCGCTACGAATTGCGGTGCACGTACGAAATGGATTTGCGCGTGTCTTGTCTGCATCGACAGGAAGTTGTCGGTTGATTGCAAGCCATGTCGCAAGCATCCGCAACATGTCGTAACCGGATGCGGAGAGCGCGCTGCTTCACGGATTTCGACGGACGTGCCGTCTTGTCGGATCGCCTGTTCCCGACCGTTTGAAAGCCCCCGCTCCGGTGGCAATTGAACGTCGCATGAAAATCGTAAGCTACCGACTGGTGAATGGTCTCGGTGGCATCGCGCCACGTAAAGTATCTGGGTGGGAAGGAGTTTTGTCGGCCCTGGTTTTCCTGCGGTCCCGAACGGAGCTGCGCAAAGGTCGGCCACTCGCCCGTTGTACACTCAGTGCCGCCAAACCGGCAAGACGGATTCATCGGTGCTTGCAATCAGATGATTCAGTACGCCGATTCTGCAAGAAGCGTTCGCCATGCCCTATATCGGCGGCCTCGATGTCGTGTCGCGAGCGTTGGCGCCTCGATTACCGTGCAGCAACAGGAGAACCCGATGATCAAAGTCAGTGTCATGTACCCGTACGCCGCAGGCGCGCGATTCGATCATGCTTACTACCGCGACAAGCACATGCCAATGGTGAAGCAGCGGCTCGGTGCGGCATGTCTGTACTACGCGGTCGACAAGGGCATCGCAGGCGGTGCTCCGGGCACTGATCCTGTCTACGTGGCCAAATGCGACTTCGTCTGCACTTCTATCGAGGCTTTCCAGGCGGCTCGCGACCCGCACGCGCAGGAGATCATGGCCGACATCGCCAATTACACGGATATACAACCCGTGCTTCAAATCAGTGAGGTGGTAGTGGACCGTTCGGAAGTATGACCCAGGCTCGGATGTCGCCAAGCACCGCATCCGCTGATGGCGTACCCCCCGCAACGGGCGATGCTTATGCGGCCATTCTGCTGTTGTATCGAAGCCTGGGCCTATCCAGGTCGCATGCCGGGCCCCGCGGTCCGCGCCTGCAAGCAGGAAGTTGACCGTTCGCAGTAGGATAGGGCTCTGCTACGCGCAGATCACGAGCGTCGACAACGCGCCTTTGCTGTCCGACGTCCAGGGTTTTCAATGAACGCGATACACCGCGATTCCGGCGGTTCGCCAATCAATTTGATCAATTGAAGGATGCAGACATGAGCACGATTTACGATATTCCCGTCAACGCGATCGACGGCGCGCAAACAACCCTGCGCGCCTACGAAGGCAAAGTGCTGCTGGTGGTGAACGTGGCGTCCAAATGCGGGCTGACGCCGCAATACGAAGGGCTCGAGGCGCTCTACGAAGGCAAGCGCGCGGAAGGTCTCGAAGTGCTGGCGTTCCCCGCCAACAACTTCAAGGGCCAGGAGCCGGGCACCGACGCGGAGATCCAGTCGTTCTGCACCGGCACCTTCGGCGTGAAGTTTCCGTTGTTCTCGAAAATCTCCGTGATCGGCGACGACCAGCATCCGCTCTATCGCTCGCTCACCCAGGCGCAGCCGCAGGCCGCCGGCGACGGCCCGTTCCGTGCGCGCCTCGAAGGCTACGGCATTCAACCGAACCCGGCGCCCGAGGTGCTGTGGAACTTCGAGAAGTTTCTCGTGAGCCGCACGGGCGAAGTGGTTGCGCGTTTCTCGCCCGATACGACCGCGGACGACCCGAAGCTCGTCGCCGCTATCGATGCGGAGCTGGCCAAGGCCGCGTAAGCCTGCACGCGTGACGCGTGCCAGGACGGATTGCCTGACCTGCACCCGTGGTCGAGGGTGCCAGGGCGGGGCAATCCAACACCATTTCTGCCGACATGCCACTCGCGCATTGAAGACGGAACGCGACGGGGTGCCTGCCTCGAATGGCGAATGGGGGAATGCGTCAGGCCGACAGGCCATTGAACGGACTGTTGACGTTGCACGACGTCGTTCGGGATTCCACAGAGAAGATGAGGGCGCTGCTGAAAAAAGTCACGTTGCCCGCTTCGGATCTCAGCGGCCATACGGACAATCGATCACGACGTAAACGACGTTTTTCCCTCATTTCAGGCTGAATGGCGCCATTTGAGGGTTCCTCGTAAAATGCGACTTTACGGGATTTTCAGATAACGACTTCGTCATGCATCGAATCGGATTCTTCGTTTGCCGTGGCTACGATGCGCTCGATCTGGGCGGGCCGCTGTCGGCCTTCAACCAGGTCGCCACGGCGGCAGGCCACGCGCCCTATGATCTCCACGTCATCTCGCAGCCCGGTGGACCGGTTCCGGGCAATACGGGCCTGTCGGTCGACACGAAGCCGATCGGAAGGCGCACGTTCGACACCGTCATCTTCGTGGGCGGTGACATCGATCCGATGCAGACGCCGGAGAACATCGCCGCCGCCAGGAAACTGGGCGCGCGGGCCGCGCGGGTGGCAAGCGTGTGTACGGGGGCGTTTCTGCTTGGGGAAACCGGCTTGCTGGACGGCTTGAGAGCGACGACGCACTGGCGATACGCGGCTCGATTGCAGTCGCGCTTCCCGCGCGCCAGGGTCGAAGGCGACAGTATCTATATCGAGGAGGGCCGCATCTGGACGTCGGCGGGCATCGCGTCCGGAATCGACCTGGCGCTCGGCATGATTGAACGAGACATGGGTGCGGAGGTTGCGCGCGCTGTCTCCCGGCTTTTGGTGGTTCCGTATCGTCGGCCGGGCGGTCAGTCCCAATTCTCGGCGATGTCGCAGATGGAGCCGGAATCGGATCGCATCCGCATCGCGCTGAATTTTGCGCGGGAACATCTGGCGGAAGCGTTGCCTGTCGAGCGGCTCGCCGAGGCCGCAAGCTTGAGTTTGCGGCAGTTCGGGCGCGCATTTCGCCGGGAAACCGGAGAAACGCCTGCGAAGGCGGTCGAGCGCTTGCGTGTCGAAGCGGCGCGGCTGCGCCTGCAGGGGGGCAGCGAACCGATAGAACAGATTGCGCTGGCCGTTGGGTTCACCGACCCGGAGCGGATGCGCCGGGCCTTCATCAAACTGCATGGGCACCCGCCGCAAGCGATTCGACGCGAGAGCCGATCGAACGGCGCGCGCTGATCGACCATCGACCCCTGCCCGGCCGAAGTCCTTCCAACGGACCGGCGGCGCTTTCGGTAGATCGCCATGCGTTTCGCCAGACGCTCAATGGTCGTCCGTGGTCAGCGGGCCGTCATCGTTCCACATGTCACGATGCAACTTCCACGCGCCGCCCTCTTTCAGAAAGACGAGAGTCTGCTTGCCGCGGTATTTGAGCTTGCCATCGTGGTCGTGGATCTCCGCATCCGACACCTCTGTCACGACCTGGTCGTTACCGTAGAACTCGTAATTGCTGAACGATACGGTGGCGGGTTTTGATCCGGCATACCCCTTGGTGAAGTACCCGACGATCGCACTGCTTCCCTTGATCTTGTCGCCTCCGGGCGGCAGGAGCGTACCGTCGCGGGTGTAGAGTCGACCGATCGCCTCGTAATCCCCTCGCGCAAAGGCATCCGCCCATCGCGCATTCTCGGCCTTGATGGCCGCTTCGGGCGGGCGCGGCGAACCACCGGCAGCCGCCGGTGCGGCGAACGCGAAAAAGGTGACGCAGGCTGCAAGAGCAGCAGTGAAAATACGAGTCTGTTGCATCGAGTGATTTCCGTGCATGGTTTAAATTGAGAGGACTACAAAAAATAAAGGATGACGCAGGCAATGTCGGTCGCTGTGTTCATCGCAGTCTGTAGATGGGCTGGCTCACATTGCCTGCAAGCTCTTCAACGAACGCCTGGCACGCGTGCGAGCCCCCTGGATGCACCGGGCAGTTTCTTGTCGACCATCGCGATGAGTTCCGGCCGCGCCTCTCTCGGATGGCCGGAGTGGAACGGCGGCGCGGGATCATATTCGATCACGAGCTGCGTGAGCTCGGCGGCCTGTTGACCGCGCAGCTTCGCGGCCACGCGAAGGGCGAAGTCGATGCCCGCCGTTACACCGCCGCCGCTCATGAACCGGCCGTTGTCGTCTTCGACGAAGCGCTCGGGCACGGGAATGGCGCCATATTCGGCCAGCTTGTTGACGAAGGCCCAATGGCAGGCGCTTCGCTTTCCATTGAGAATGCCCGTTGCGGCGAGCACGAGCGATCCGTTGCACACCGACGTCACGTGCCTGGCGCTTTCTGCCAGGCGCCGGATCTGCGCTTGATATGCGGGGCGCATCGGCGCCGACAGATCGGACCCGCCAGGGACGAGCAGCACGTCCGTCTTGTCGATATCGGCCAGTCGCTCGGTCTTGCCGTACACGACGCCGAATTCGAGCGTCACGTTGCCGCCATTGAGGCTCGCGTAGCGAACGTTCGTATTCGGTAGCCGATGGAAGACCTCGCTGGGGCCGGCGAAGTCGAGCAGCGTCCCGCCGTCGTAATTGACGATCAGGATATCGAGCGGATCATTCGGGGCAAGTGCGCCGTCGCTGCCGGACTGTGCGAGCGCAGGCGCGGTGTGTCCAAGCAAGGCGCCGCCACCGAGGACGGCGCCGAGCGTGGCGATGCTGCCGAACTTGAGCGCATCGCGGCGCGATCGACCGGCTCGGGTGAGTGGAGGTCCGGAAGTATTGTTTTCGCTACTGTCGGTCAAGATCATTTCTCCTTGCACGTCGGCCCCGCTGCGAGCGCTACCGGGCTGGGCCGAGTGAAATAGCCGCCGCGACTCAAAGCGTGGCGGACGTGAGGTCAGTAAGGTGGATGAGCCGCGATCACGCGCAGGGCTCGCCGCAGGCTCAAAGCTGCGACGCGCCGCCGTCGACGACCAGCTCGGTGCCGACGACATACGAGGATTCGTCGCTGGCGAGATAGAGCGCGGCGTTGGCGATGTCCTCGGCGCTGCCCATGCGGCCCACCGGAATGGCGCCGGCGAACTCGGCCTTGCGGTCGCGAACCCATTCGTCCGGCATGCCCCACCTGGTCAGCAGCGGCGTGTCGATCGCGCCGGGTGCGATCGCGTTGAAGCGGATCTTCCGGTCGAGAAACTCGTAGGACCAACTGCGGGCCAGCGATCGCACGGCGGCCTTCGCGGCTGCCGTCAACGAGATGCCGTGCTTGCCGGTCTGCGCGACGAACGAGGTGTTGAGAATGACGGACGAGCCCTCTCGCAAGTGCGGCAGCACCGCCTGAAGCGTGAACACCACGCCTTTGACGTTGATGTCCATGATCTCGTCGTAGAGCGCATCGTCGATATCGTTGAGTGCGGACGGGAACGCCCAGCCGGCGTTCGCGAACACGATATCCAGGCCGCCGAACTTCTCGTCGATCTCGGCGGCAATCGACCGCATGTCCTCGATCGAACGGACGTCGCCCCTGAGAACGAGCGCATGACCACCGAGTTCGTCCTTCACGCGCTCGAATACAGCCTCGTCGCGCCCCGTCACTGCGACGCGGGCGCCTTCCGCGATGAACCGCTTCGCGGTGGCAAGACCGATGCCACTGGTACCGCCGGTGATTAACGCCGACTTGTTTTTAAGCCTCATCTTCTGCTCCTTTCCACGTCGTGATTGATCGGGCAGAAAGCGCAAGACGCGATGGCGTTTGTGCGTTTCCCTGCTCGATCTTCCACGTGCAGTATGGAGCGCGAAGCCGATGGCACAAAGGTCGAATAACCCTCAAAAAACGCCACATGGATCAGGCGGGTGACTCATGTATTTCGGCGTGAGGTGGCGGCATCGCACGTCCGTACGCGTGTGGCCTCAGCCTTCATTCTCGTAAAGCAACCCATACCCGCCGTTCGTCCGCTTGATGCGTGCGAACCCGAGTTCCCCCAGATGCATGCCGGCGATCAGAAGCCCGTCCGCGCTGACCTGATCGAGAAGGCGTGACCGTGTAGCGGCTGCCAGCGATGCATCGTGATCGAACGCAATCGATACGTCCGGCCGCTGAATCTGGATATGCGGAAAGTGCACCACATCCCCCCACACGAGCAGACCTTGATCGCGGGATTCAAGAACATATCCGGTGTGTCCATCGGTGTGTCCGGGCAGCGGCAGCGCGCTGATACCGGGGAGCACTTGTCCATCGTCGAACATGCGAAGCCTGTCGACATAAGCGTCGAACACCTGACGCGCCTTCGCAAAGTTGCCGCGGGCCCGCTCGCTGGCGCGACCGAGATTTCCGTCGTCCTGCCAGAACTTGACCTCTTGCTGATGGACGACCAGCTCGGCATGTGGAAACGCGACCTGTCCTGCATCATTCACCAGCCCGCCGACGTGATCGGGATGCGCGTGGGTAAGCAGGATGGTGTCGATCGCAGCGGGTTCGATACCGGCAAGCGCCAGGTTGGTCCGGAGTTGGCCGCCCCATTGCTTGAACCCGCCAGCCCCGCCGTCGATGAGCACGGTGTGGCCCGCTCCGCGTACGACGTAGCAATTGATATGAACGGCCGCCGGCTCTTTCTGCCCCGCATCACGCTGCATTTTTGATGCGTCATCCGAATCGATATTCGACAGGAAGTCGAGGCTCGCAGTGAGGTATCCATCGCTGATCGCGGTAATCGTGAAGTCGCCGACTTGCTGAACGGGAAAGGTAAGGGTGGACATCGTGTTGCTCCGAATCGGCTAATTGCGGGCGTGAAGGTTCGACGCGGTGTAACCGAAACACCGAATGCGCGCCGTGAGGCCGGTGCGGCGAACGATCGCCTGATCCAGCGCTTCCATGAACCGGTTCATGACCTCCGGCGTGCGACGCGTGCCGACGCGATACCGGATGTCGGCGAAGACGGGACGTCCATGCCCGTGCCGAACCGCCAGGAAAATGACGTGGACGTTCTTGAGTTCAGCCTCAAGCACCTGCGTGCAGAGCTCGACGCAGTCGCGCGACAGCTCGGCAAGGCTTTCATCAGCCGGCATCCGCTTCGCGTCGACCGAAATCGTGACGTTCGGCATCGCGGTCTACTCCTGCGCAATCGAAAGGGCGTGTGTGCTCGTCAACTGCTCCGTCATCGGTGCGTAAAGGTGAATACCTTCGGGGAGCGCCTCGACAAGCCGCGCGCTATTCCGTGGCACGACGGCGAGCCAACGGCGCGCCGGAAACTTCTCCAGCGCAACGGCCTGCATGGCCAGCGGTTCGAGGCCCAATCGAAGCAGCGAATCCGGGCCATCGGCGCTCAGTGCGAGATGTTCACCGTCCTTTACCGCCGGCGCGAAGCCGATATCGCTGTAGAGATTCCGGTGCCAGTCGGTGATGTGCCGTTGCCATTTCGCGAAATTGCCGCCGCCTTTCCGGCGATATTCGTCGCCGGTCAGGACATCGAGGCCGTCGATCGTGTGGATCGCCAGATAGACCGGGCAACCGCGGGTGATCGCCTTGAACCGCTGCGACGTGTGAAACCCCGTGACCGAGATCAGGGCGGGCAGCTTTTCAAGGCTGTAGAAGTCGTTCCATTCGGCTTCGCTGTCGAGGTCGGCGAAGCTGCATTCCACGGTGTAGATCATGGGTTTGTCCTTTGGGCAGGGTGCGCATCCATCCGCGAACATGTGATGTTCAGTGCGCTAACGTAATGCTAAGCTCGCCATTCCGCGCCATAAAACGAAATAAAGTCAGCCTTCAGTGACATTTACTCAAGCTGATGGCGAACATATCCCGACCCACGAGACTTCCATGTCCCGCAAGATTCCAAGCAATTCCGCACTCCAGGTGTTCGAAGCCGCGGCCAGACACGGCAGCTTTGCCCGAGCCGCCGAGGAGCTGGCACGCACCGAGGGTGCCGTGAGCCGTCAGATCGGCCGGCTGGAGGCGTTCCTGGGCGTCACGCTCTTCGAGCGAATCGGCAACCGGGTGCGGCTGGCGCCGAACGGTGCGCGCTATGCGGTGCAGGTTCGCGAGATTCTGGATCGGCTCGAACGGGACAGCCTGTACCTGATGGGGCAGCCGATCGAAGGCGCGAGCCTCGATATCGCCGCGATCCCGACCTTCGCCACCCGCTGGTTGATCCCCCGGCTGAAACATTTTCAGGACCGGCATCCGAACATCACCGTGCATATCGCCGAGCGGATGGAGCCGTTCCTGCTGGCCGGGAGCGGTTTCGACGCAGCGATTCATTTCGAGCATCCGGCCTGGGTGGGGATGCATCTGCATCCGCTGCTGGAGGAAGTGCTGGTGCCCGTCTGCAGTCCGGCGCTGCTCGCCGGCGCCGGGAAGAACCCGTCGCTGGATGCATTGCCGCGTCTTCACCGGCGACAGAACCCGGACGCATGGCAGGCTTATGCGCAGGCGTGCGGCATCGTGCTGACCAACTCGGCGGTGGGCGCGCGCTACGACCTTCATTCGATGCTGATCGAAGCGGCGCTGGCCGGCCTCGGTGTCGCGCTGGTGCCGCGCCTGTACATCGATGCGGAGCTCGAGCAGGGCCGGCTGGTCGCACCGTGGCCGGCGGGAAAGACGGTGACGAAAAACTTCTGCCTCGTGCTGCCCGAACCGATCGAGTTGGCCAACGGGCCGTTGCAGGCCTTCGCGACATGGATGCTGGATGAAGCACGGGGATTGGCGCCGCACGGTAGCGCCTGACGCTCGTCGCCCAACCGTGACGCTTGCGAAGGCAGCTTCGCCAGGCCGATGCGCCGCGCCGCGCTCGGGTACACTCGTGATCCCGTCACGCACGCGGCACCAGCATGGACAGTCAGCTTTGGATCATCTGCGGGCTTACCTTCGTCATCCATATGATCGCGACACTGGCGTATGCCGTGCGGATCGCCGGCGTGCGCACGCGTCGCATCGCGTTGTCGTTTTCATTGTTCGGGATCATCGCGCTGGTGTCCCGAACGGCCAATTCCTTTCAGGGGCCGTTCATCGCGAAACGCGTTGAAATGGACATCGCGCACCGGATGGGGAGCGGGTTGCTGGCCGACTTCCGGTGGTTCCTGCTGTCCGCCACCGTGGCGACCATCGTCGGGTCGTTCCTGATCCCGACATTTCAGCGCTATTTCAGTCGCGCCGTCGAACACTTCCAGGTGAACCGCTCGATTCCCCGCCTGCTGCTGCATGCGTGCAGTCGCGCCGGGATCAACTATCTGCGCGTCGGCGCGCGACTGCCTTCGAGCCAGAACGTCACGCAACTGACCGCGAACACCGGCGTGTCGTGGCGCGTCATTGCGTTGAACGTCGCCGCGATGGCGATCTGGACGGTCGGCGTATTCGCGTCGCTGTACGCGGGCTACCTGAAGCCCGAGCTGAGAGTGACATGCGCGAACCTGTCGTCCGTCATCAACGGTTTCGCGACCGTCGTGCTGGCGGTCGTCATCGACCCGCAGGTTTCCGTCATGACCGACGACGTCATCGAAGGGCGGATCTCGGAGAACAGCTTTCGGCGGGCCATCACGACACTCGCCGGCGCACGCGTGCTCGGCACGGTGTGTGCGCAGGCGGTGCTCGTTCCGGCCGCGCTCGTCATCGTGCGCGTCGCCGAGCTGATCTAGCGCTGCACCCGGACAACCGGCAATCTCTCCCGCGGACCATCGCCATGAAACCCGTTGCTGTCGTATTGCACGGCCCGACCAGTGCAGGGAAGAGCAGCCTGGCGAGGGCGCTCCAGCAGCGCTCGGACGTGCCCATGTTTCACGTGTCGCTCGACGCGTTCGTCGAAATGTCGCGCCGGCGTGACATGCGATCGGAAGAAGAACTGAATCAGGCGCTGAGACTTCACCAACTCAACCTGCAGTCGACGCTCGCGCGGATTGCGGCCAGCCATTTCGAGATCGTGCTGGACCTCGTGCTTCGGGATCTCTGCGCGCTCGACGCATGCATTGCTGCGCTGTCGCCCCGTCAGACCTTTGTCATCGGCGTTACGTGTCCGCTGGATATCCTCGAACAGCGCGAACGCGCGAGAGTGGATCGAGGCGAAGGCATGGCGCGATCGCAGTTCGGGCATCCCGCTTACTCGCGGCCGTATGCGCTGCGCATCGATACCTCGACCTGCACGCCGGAGGAAGGCGCGCGCCGCATTCGTGCCCACGTCGACGCGCAGCGTGAATGATCGTCGCCGGATTTTGGATCCGGACCGGCTGCGTTCTCCCTTAAACTCGCCTGCACCGCAGATCGTCGGCCAAATGGACTATGTCGTTTGTGCGCGACAGATCGTATTCTGCCGACGAGCGGTGGGATTCTCGATGAAACCGATTCCCATGCTTTTGTGCGAATCGCCATTCAGTCAGGTTTCAAACGGATTCACGTGCTGCCGAGCCCAGCGGCGCGGTGCGGGCCGGGAGCGGGTGGGTGCCGGCCCCATTGTGTCCAGACAGGGGATTCATGGATTGAATGCGCGCCGATTCAAAATATAAATTTTGGAAAGACTCTGGCACGGGATATGCTTGACGGGTTTTATCCGATCGGAACATACGCCGGATATTCGTCAGCATAATCAGGCAAGAGCATGAACGGGTTTGCTCTGACAAGACAACCGATTAGAGGACCGATCGTTTGTGAAATCCGCGCGGGAGTGCCAAGCTGCGCGCGGAGCAAAGTCGGACACGGATTGAGTTGGGTGACTTGAAACGCAGGCCGTAATTCCTCGCGACGGCCACTACTGACAATTCAGGATATGACATTACTGATTGGGGTCCCTCTGGAGACGGCCCACGAGGAGCGGCGCGTAGCGACCGTTCCCGACGTGGTCGAAAAGCTGATCAAGCTCGGATTCTCGGTGGCCGTGCAAAGCGGTGCCGGCACCGGCGCGAACTTCAGCGATGACGACTACCGCACGGCCGGCGCCGAAGTCGTGCCGACGGCCGCCGATCTATGGGGCCGCAGCGATATCGTCCTCAAGGTGCGCCCGCCGAGCAGCGAGGAAGTCGCGCTGATGCGCGAAGGCGGCATGCTGATCGGCTTCGTCTGGCCGGCCCAGAACCCTGAACTGATGCAGCAGCTGGCCGCGAAGCGGGCCACGGTGCTGGCGATCGATTCGCTGCCGCGCACGCTGTCGCGCGCGCAGAAGATGGATGCCCTCACGTCGATGGCCGGCGTGAGCGGCTACCGCGCCGTCATCGAGGCGGCCCATGCGTTCGGCCGTTACTTCAACGGGCAGATCACGGCCGCGGGCAAGGTGCCGCCGGCCAAGGTGTTCATCGCGGGCGCAGGCGTGGCCGGCCTCGCGGCGATCGGCACGGCCGCGGGCCTCGGCGCGATCGTGCGCGCCAACGACACGCGCGCGGAAGTGGCCGACCAGGTCAAGTCGCTGGGCGGCGAGTTCGTCAAGGTCGACTACGAGGAAGAAGGCTCGGGCGGCGGCGGCTACGCGAAGGTGATGAGCGAAGGCTTCCAGCAGGCGCAGCGCGCGATGTACGCGCAGCAGGCCAAGGAGGCGGACATCATCATCACCACCGCGCTGATTCCCGGCAAGCCGGCGCCGAAGCTGATCACGGCCGAGATGGTGCAGTCGATGAAGCCGGGCAGCGTGATCGTCGACATGGCCGGCGAGCAGGGCGGCAACTGCGAGCTGACGGTGCCGGGCGAAGCGGTGGTGCGTCATGGCGTGACCATCGTCGGCTACACGGATCTCGCGTCGCGCCTGGCGCGCCAGTCGTCGACGCTGTATGCGACCAACCTGCTGCGCGTGGTCGAGGAGCTGTGCAAGGGCAAGGACGGCACGATCAACGTCGACTTCAACGACGACGCGATCCGTGGCCTCACGGTCATCAAGGAAGGCAACGTCACGTGGCCGCCGCCGCCGATCCAGCAGCCGGCCGCCGCACCGAAGCCCGCAACACCGCCGGTCGCGGCCGCCGCGTCCAAGGGCCACGGCCACGGCAGCGGCGCGCCGATGTCGGCGAAGTCGCTCACCATCACGTTCGCCGTGGGCGCACTGGCGTTCCTGCTGGTCGGCCAGTTCGCGCCGGCCACGTTCCTGGCGCACTTCACGGTGTTCGTGCTGGCCTGCTTCGTCGGCTACATGGTGATCTGGAACGTCACGCCGTCGCTGCATACGCCGCTGATGAGCGTCACTAACGCGATCTCGTCGATCATCGCGATCGGCGCGCTCGTGCAGGTCGCGCCGCCGTTGGGCGACGCGGCGGCGGAGGGCCGTCCGTCAGGGCTGATCCTGGGCCTGGCGGTGGGCGCGCTGACGCTCACGGCCGTCAACATGTTCGGCGGCTTCGCGGTGACGCGTCGCATGCTGGCAATGTTCCGCAAGTAAGGAGACGACAACAATGACTTCCAATCTGACTACCGTCTCCTATATCGGCGCGGCCATTCTGTTCATCCTCAGCCTCGGCGGGCTGGCCAATCCCGAGACCGCACGGCGCGGCAACCTGCTCGGCATGATCGGCATGCTGATCGCCGTGCTCGCCACGGTACTCGGCCCGCGCGTGTCGGCCGAGGGCATTCCGTACATCGTGGCTGCGCTGGTCGTCGGGGGCGCGGTGGGCCTCTACGCTGCGAAGAAGGTGCAGATGACGCAGATGCCCGAGCTGGTTGCGCTGATGCACAGCCTGGTCGGCCTGGCGGCGTGCCTGGTGGGCTTCGCGAGCTATATCGATACGTCGGTGCAGTTCACGGGTGCCGAGCACGCCATCCACGAAGTGGAAATTTATGTCGGCATCCTGATCGGTGCGGTGACCTTCGCGGGCTCGGTGATCGCATTCGGCAAGCTCTCCGGCAAGATCGGCGGCAAGCCGCTGCTGCTGCCGGCCCGGCACTGGCTCAACCTGGCCGCGCTGGTGGTGGTGATCGTGTTCGGCCGCGCGTTCCTGCATGCGGAGACGGTCCAGGACGGCCTGACGCCGCTCATCGTGATGACGGTGGTGTCGCTGCTGTTCGGCGTGCACATGGTGATGGCGATCGGCGGCGCGGACATGCCCGTCGTGGTGTCGATGCTCAACAGCTACTCGGGCTGGGCGGCGGCGGCCACCGGCTTCATGCTCGGCAACGACCTGCTGATCGTGATCGGCGCGCTGGTGGGTTCGTCCGGTGCGATCCTGTCGTACATCATGTGCCGCGCGATGAACCGCAACTTCATCAGCGTGATTGCCGGCGGCTTCGGCACCGGCAGCGGTGCGCCCGCGGCGGCGGGCGGCAGTGCACAGCCGGCCGGCGAAGTGGTGGCGGTGAGCGCGCTGGAGACGGCCGAGCTGCTGCGCGATGCGAAGAGCGTGATCATCGTGCCGGGGTACGGGATGGCCGTGGCGCAAGCCCAGCACACCGTGCGCGAACTCACGAAGGTGCTGCGCGAGAAGGGCGTCGACGTGCGTTTCGCGATCCATCCGGTAGCAGGCCGCATGCCGGGGCACATGAACGTGCTGCTCGCCGAGGCGAAGGTGCCTTACGACATCGTGATGGAGATGGACGAGATCAACGGCGACTTCCCCGAAGCCGACGTGTCGATGGTGATCGGCGCGAACGACATCGTGAACCCGGCGGCGCAGGAAGATCCGGCGAGCCCGATCGCCGGCATGCCGGTGCTCGAGGTGTGGAAGGCGAAGACCTCGATCGTGATGAAGCGCAGCATGGCGTCCGGCTATGCGGGGGTCGACAACCCGCTGTTCTACAAGGACAACAACCGGATGCTGTTCGGCGACGCGAAGAAGATGCTGGACGAGGTCTTCGGGGCGTTGAAGGCCTGACGGGGCGCATGGCCGGGCGCGTGCGCGGGGCGAACGATGGATCGGCTGGGGTGTCGGACAGTCGGTTGATCGGGGCCCGGCGCGCCGGCCGTGCGTATCGTGAAGGTCACGGAAGTGCGGGGCGGGAGGGGCCGCTTCGCACGTTCTTCCGGCAAAAGACAGCGATCGATTGCCGGTGCGTAGTTCCCCCTCCGGCCAGCCGCCACACCCGATCCTTCCCCGGCACTGCGCCGGCGACGCTACCGTCTATCCAGCGAATCCAAGCTCCGCAAACGTGGTGACCCTTGCGTCGCATGCGCGCGCCAGCGCCGGATCGTGACTCGAGAAAAAGACGGCACGGTCTTTGGCCAACGTCTTGAACAGATCGATCAGCACTGCACGCGACGCAGCATCGAGCCCGTTGCCCGGTTCGTCGGCGATCACGACGGTGGGCGCGCCGAGCATCGTCGCCGTCAGGAACAGTTTCTTGCGCGTGCCGAGCGACATCTGCTCGAAGCGCTTCTCCATGTGGGGCGCAAGCCCGAACCGATCCGCCAGCTCGAGCGTGCGGGTATCGACGACGGTCTTCTTGGCGGCCGCCACGAGATCGAGAAACTCGCGCCCGGTCTGAAACGGATAGGCCAGGCAATCGTCGGGCACGTATGCCAGCGCGGATTTCGCGTCGAGCGGCGCGGTGCGCAGCGAATGGCCGCCGAGCCATACTTCACCTTCGTCCGCGTCGATCGTGCCGGCGAGAATGGCGAGCAACGTCGATTTGCCACTGCCGTTTTCGTCGCACAGCGCAACGCATCCGGCGCCGGATGCATGATTGAGCCCTTGAAAGATGACGCGCTTGTCGTAGCGCTTGCCGAGATTGTCGAAGCGGAGCATGGATCGGGTGATCAAACGAAGATTGGCCAGGTGAGCATGACCCAGACGACGGTCAGCAGCAGGCCCAGCAACACGGATTGTCGGGACGCAAAGCGTTGAGGCAGATAGTGTAATGCGAGGAGCGGTGCGCCCGAGCACACGAGCGCCATCGCCATCTGCGATGACAGCACGCCATGCATCGCCAGCAACAGCGGAGCGACGGCGGCGAACGGCAGCGCCAGTGCGGCAACGGTTAGCCAGTCGGCACGGCGCTTCGCAAAAGCAGACATCGGCAACGATCGCATGAAGTGAGCCGCATGCAGGTGAGCTGCCCGCAGATCGCGATAGGTCGCCGCCGCGATCAGTGAAATGGCGGCCTGCGCCATCAGCGTCAGCGGAACGGCGCGCTTGTCGAAACCCCAGAGTGCGAGCAGGAAGCATGTCGAAGCGACGACCGAACCCATCATCAGGCAATGTCCGACGGTGCTTGCGGCTCGGTCCTGCAGGATGCCGATTTGCAGCCTGGCCACCGGAGAAAGTCCGTTCCTCACACGGGTCCGGATGGAATCCGCGACGCGTCGCGAAAACGCCCCCGCTACTCGCGAGCGAGCGGCCGACGCAGGGGCGATATGCGCAATCGTGAATGCCGCGAGCAACAACGGCACGGTCAGCAACACGGGACGTAACGCGCCGTCTGCATGAAAGCCGCCGACGAGGAAGACGTTGGCAACCGTCAACGCGATTGCGTTGCGTGTATTACGCGACAGCGCGGTCATTTGCCAGCCGAGCGTAATCAGGAACAGGTCGAGAACGAACAGGTAGTTGATCGCCTTCTGCGGCAGAAAGGCGAGTGCGACTGCTGAAGCCAGTACGGGCAGCAGCAGCGGTGTGCTCGCGATGATCACGACGATCGCGTCAACGAGACGGCGGCGGCCATCAGGGATGGGCAACGACGCAAGGAAGGCGCCGAACGGCCCCCCGGTGATGGCGGTACGCTGCGCCAGTACCCACAGGATGCCCACGGCTTCGAGCAGGTGCACCCACGCGAACCGCCATTCGATGCCGTGCGACGGCGCCAGCGCGGCGAGTACCGGGGCGCCGAGGATGCGCGTTTGCGAAAACACCGGCATCGCCGGCAGCAACAGCATGGCCAGCAGGAGCAGTGCCTGCCAATGCCTGCGCAGCAGGCTGGACGTCGCGTGCGCGTACCACCTCAATCGGCAAGACAACATCGCTTCCGGCTCCCATTCACTGTGCAAACGAACCCGGCATCGTGCCACGGCGGCCGGCGCGTCACAACCACATCCGTATTCGGTGGCCGTGGCGACGCGCATGAGATCGCCGTGTCGTATGAGGAACCATCAACGCGAAGCGTCACGTCGGACGCGAAAGCGGGCTCAGGTATCTGCCGGCGCAGCATCCGGATTACCGCCTCGTCGGACTCGCGGGCAATGCGCCGTCGCTGAAAGTCGAGACGCGCGCGTCATACAGGTCGAGTATGCTGGACGAACGCCGGCCGGACGAGCGATCAGGACGGCAAAACCGCACACAATCACCGCGATTGCTTCGCAATCACCGGCCGCACCGGGCCGACTTCAACTCCGGAACAGGGACTCGACATGGCAGAACTGGACAACGCGCTGTACGAACGGATCGGCGCGCTGAGCGACGCAGGCGATGCATTGATGGAAGACGGCGACTACGAAGGCGCGCTCGAGAAATTCTGGGCGGGATTCGACCTGCTTCCCGAACCCAAGACCAACTGGGAAGCCGGCACCTGGTTGATGGCCGCCATCGGCGACGCGAATTTCCATCAAGAGAACTACGCGGCCGGGCGCGATACGCTCGCCCAGTCGATGCATTTCCCCAACGCAATCGGCAACCCGTTCCTGCACCTGCGGCTCGGTCAGTGCCAGTTCGAACTCGGCAATCTCGACCGTGCGGCCGACGAGCTGATGCGCGCCTATGCGAGCGGCGGCCCGGAGCTGTTCGAGGACGAGGACGGCAAGTACCTGCGATTCCTGGCGACGCGGGCGGACGGCATCGAGACGCCCTGACGCACGCGGTTCGCGCCGCCGGCCGGCGCGCGGCGCGAGAAAACTCCGACGCCGGCGCGTGATGCCCGCCGCCTTCTCCATACAAGCGCAACCTGCCCATGAACCTGACCTTTCCCGTCGCCACCCGATCCGACGCCGAGACGCTGGTCGCCATCCGCATCGCCGCGATGCGCGACAGCCTCGAGCGCATCGGGCGCTTCGATCCCCAGCGTGCGCGCGACCGGTTTCTCACGTCGTTCGATCCTGCGCTGTGCCGCTTGATCGATGCCGACGGCGTGAACGCGGGCTTCTTCGTGGTCCGGCCGCAGGAAGATCACTGGTTGCTCGACCATCTGTACATCGTGCCCGAGCATCAGGGAAAGGGGATCGGCGCGGCCGTGCTGCGCAGGATCCTTGCCGACGCCGACTCGCAGCGCGTGCCCGTTCGCGTCGGCGCGCTGCGCGGCAGCGATTCGAACCGCTTCTATGCCCGCCACGGCTTCGTGCAGGTAGACGAAGCGGAGTGGGACATCTACTACGTGCGCGCACCGGGTGCGACGACGGTGTAGATCGCATCCGCGGTGCGATCCGGGCGAACGCATCAGCGTTTTCCCGGATACGGAATGCGCGGCGCATGCCGATGATGCAGAGAGACTATAAATACATGATCCGAGGCCATCATGACGACATCTGCAACAAACGGACCGAATGCGGTATCGCCTGAAACGACCGGGGCGGCAGCGACCTCCGACGATGCGGGTGGCGTGCCGTCGATCCTGCTGGTCGACGACGAGCCGAGCGTGCTGTCGGCGCTCAGGCGCGTGTTCCGGCCCGCCGGCTACGAGATCCTGACCGCGGAAAGCGGCGAGGCGGCCCTCGAGGTCCTGGCGTCGACCGAAGTCGACCTGATCGTGTCCGACATGCGGATGCCGGGCATGAGCGGCGCGGAGTTCCTCGCCCGCGCACGGTCGCTGTACCCGGACACGATGCGCATCCTGCTGACCGGCTATGCGGAAATCGCGTCGGTCGTGCAGGCCGTCAACGACGGCGGCGTCTATCGCTACCTGAACAAGCCATGGGACGATCACGACCTGCTGCTGACCCTCGAACAGGCGCTGGAGCAACGGCGCCTGCGGCGTGAAGCGGCCCGGCTGGCCGCGCTGACGGAAGCTCAGAACGAAGCGCTGCGCCGGTTCAACACGGAACTCGAAACGCAGGTTCGCGCGCGCACGGAAGAACTCGGCCAGACCGTGATGTTCCTCGAAGCCGCGCAACGCGACCTGAAAAGCAGCTTCACCGCGATGGTCCAGGTCTGTGCGAGCATGATCGAGATACGCTGCGGGTCGGCCAGCGGTCACGCGATGCGGGTCGGCGAAATTGCGCGGCGGCTGGCGCTGAATTCCGGGATGAGCGAGCTGCATGCGCAGGACGTCTATTTCGCGGGGCTGCTGCACGGCATCGGCAAGCTGTCGCTGCCGGACGAATTGCTGCGCAAGCCGCTCACGAAGATGACGGCGGAAGAGCACGGCCTGTACCTGCAGCATCCGCTGCGCGCGCAGATGGTGCTGACACCGGTCGCGCAACTGCACAAGGTCGCGTCGATCGTGCTGCACCAGTACGAGCGCTTCAACGGACGCGGCACGCCGGACGGCCTGGCGGGCGACGCGATCCCGCTCGGCTCGCGAATCCTGGCGATCGCACGCGATTTCGAAGGGCTGCGCAATGGCGACATCGGGGCGCCGCATTCGGTCGAGCAGGCGCTCGACGCGTTGCGCTCGCAGGCCGGCGTGCGTTACGACCCGCGGATCGTCGACGGCCTGAACGAACTGATGCGGGACCCGGCGAGCCTCGGCATCGCGGCGTCCGTCGCGGAGGTCAAGTCGGCGCAACTGCGCGAAGGGATGCAACTCGCCGACGATCTGCGCACGCATCGCGGCGTGCTGCTGATGACCAAGGGCAGCGTGATGTCGGCGCACCAGATCGAGCTCGTGCGCCGCTTCGAGACGCGCGAGGGGACGTCGTTCGACATCCTCGTGCTGGCCGGCCAGGCCGCGGCGAAGCCGGCGCAGGGCGCGCCGAATGCAGGCGCGGCACCGGCCTGAGCCCGGCCGCGCGGCCTGATGGCCGCGGTGCGCGACTGCGCGCCGCGGCAACGTACTCACCTCGATCCGGGCGCTCGATCATGTACGGCACCTACAATCTCCCGCTCGTCCTGCTGTCGCTCGCGATCGCGACGCTGGCCTCCTATACGACACTCGACCTGGCCGCCTTCATTTCGCTGCTCGACAATCCGAAGCTCAAGCGTGCGTGGCTGGGCGGCGGCGCGGTGGCCATGGGCACCGGCATCTGGTCGATGCATTTCGTCGGCATGCTCGCGTTTTCGCTGCCGATTCCGCTCGGCTACGCATGGCCGGATACGGGCGCGTCGCTGGCGATTGCCGTGCTCGTGTCGTACTTCGCGCTGACCGTCGTCACGCGCGCACGGCTGGGCTGGCGGCGGCTGCTCGTGGGCGGCGCACTGATGGGCGCCGGGATCGCCGGCATGCATTACACGGGGATGGCCGCGATGCGCATGGAACCCGGCATCCGCTACGATGCCGCGCTGTTCGCCGCGTCGATCGGCATCGCGGTGATCGCGTCGACTGCCGCGCTCTGGATCGCACAGGCGTTGCGCGTGCAGCAGGCGCGCCATGCTACCGCCCAGCGGGTCGGTGCGGCCTTCGTGATGGGCATCGCCATCACCGGCATGCACTACACGGCGATGGCGGCCGCGCATTTCGCGCCGGACGCGCGGTGCGGGGCCGCGAACGGGGTCGACATGCCGTGGCTCGCGACGACGGTCACGCTGTTCACGACGGCCACCCTGGTCGTCACGCTGTTGCTGAGCCGCTTCGATGCGCGCACAACCTTCCTGCGCGGGATGGCCGATACGCTCGAGCGGCTCGTACGCTTGCGCACTGCCGAGCTGGAACGCGCGCTGCACCGCTACGAGCAGACGACGGCGATGCTGCAGCACACGCGCGAGAACATGGCGACCGAGATCGACGAACGCAAGGCCGCGCAGGCGCGGCTCGAACAGGAGAAGGAGGAGCAGCGGCGCCTGCTGCATGTGCTCGAGGAAACCCACGTGCAGCTGCTGCAATCGGAAAAGCTCGCGTCGATCGGCCAGCTCGCGGCCGGTGTCGCGCACGAGGTCAACAATCCGATCGGCTTCGTCAGTGCGAACCTCAACACGTTGAAGACGTGGGTGCGCAGTCTGCTCGACGTGATCGCCGCGCATGAAGCCGCGCTGCCGCAGCTCGACCCGGCCGCGCGCGACGCGCTGGCGGCGACGGGCCGCGCGGCGGACCTGGACTACGTGCGCGGCGAGATCGAGACGCTGATCGACGAATCGATCGACGGCGCGCTGCGCGTGCGGCGCATCGTGCAGGACCTGCGCGATTTCTCGCGCCCGGCCAGCGACGAGTGGAGCGTGGTCGATCTCCGTGCGGGCCTGGAAAGCACGCTCAACGTCGTCCACAACGAACTCAAGTACAAGGCCGACATCGTGCGCGATTACGGCGACGTGCCGCAGGTCGAATGCCTGCCGTCGCAGTTGAACCAGGTCTTCATGAACCTGCTGGTGAACGCGGCGCAGGCGATTCCCGAGCGCGGCGTGATCACGATCCGCACGTCGAGCGATGGCGAGCAGGTGTCGATCGCGATCAGCGATACGGGCACGGGCATGACGCCCGACGTCGTCCGCCGGATCTTCGATCCGTTCTTCACGACGAAGCCGGTCGGGCAAGGCACGGGGCTGGGCCTGTCGGTTTCGCACGGCATCGTCAAGCGCCATCGCGGCGCCATCGACGTGACGAGCGAACCCGGGCGGGGCACGACGTTCTGCGTCCGGATACCGATCCGGCGGGCCGGCGATCGCGCGAACACGGCGGAGCTTGAGCAACGGGCGTGATCGCGCGACGGCGTCGCGCACCACGGGCCAGCGCGGTTGTTGCCGGTCAGCTCAGCCGCTGGCGGTGTTGGCGACGAAAGAAATGCCAGAACATCGCGGTGGCGTCCGGCCCCGTGGCGGAGTGAAACGGCTCGCGCGGGTCGCCGCCGCTCCATGCATGCGGCAGCCGGCGGACGATGCAGACCCTGACGACGAGACGCCCGGCCTTGAGATAGTCGACGTAGTCGGCATCGTCGCGCGCATAGGTGCGTTGCTCGCCGACCCGCATCGCGCCGTGTTCGTCGACGAGCCGGTTGAGCCGCGCGAACGCGATGCCGAGCTGCGTCGCGTTCCGGTCGGTCACGACCGTATCGAGCGCGCCGTGCATCACGAGGGCCGGCATGCCGGGATAGGACGTGACGTCGGCGCAGGCCTCGACCGCGCGTATCGGGTCGTCGCGCAGGCCTCGGCGCATCAGGTTCATCGCCGCCAACGTCGACGACGGCGGGGCGATGGCCGGGCCGGAGTGCAGGCCGACTGCCGCGAAGCGGTCGGGATACCGGATCGCCAGTGCCGCGGCGAGCCCTGCTCCGGCGGACATGCCGGCGAGGTAGATCCGGTCGCGGTCGAAGCCGTGCTGTCGCACGATTGCGTCGACCAGCGACGTGACGGCCGCGGCTTCCGACTCCGTCGCATCACCATGCCAGTGCCAGCAGCGGTGCGCGTGCGCCGTCTTGGCCTGTTCGGGAAACAGCACGGCGAACCCCGACCGCTCGGCGAGACGGCACATGCGCGTGCCCGCGGCAAACGATTCGGCACTCTGCTTGCAGCCGTGCAGCATGACGACGGCCGGCATGCCGGCTGTCGCCGCCGGCGCGGTGGGGAGATACAGCGCGTAGGCAACGTGGTTCACGTAACGGCCGGCGCTCGGGCCCGCGGAATGAAACGAGCGAAGCCACGTGCCGGGCGCCTTGTCCGCCGGTGCGCGGGCGGCAGGCACGGTATCCGTGCGCCTGGCGGTGCGCACGGTGCCGGCCGGCCGGGCGACCGGCTTGACCGCCCGCTTGGCGGCCGGTCGCGGCTTGCTCTTGCGCTTCGCCGCGCGCGTGCCGGCAGCGACGGAGAGCAGTTCGAGGTGCCGCAACCAGAGGCTGGTTTTTTTCCTGGGCATGTGCAGTTTCGTGCCGGCGGCCGACCGTGGCAGGAAGATGCGGCCGACTCCGCCGTCGAGTTGACAATCGAAAGAGGCGCGGAGCAAGGATCGTGCTGCGGGCCGCGCGCACATCGAAACCGGGCGACCGGCCGAATGCAACGCAACGCCGATCCTGCGTCACCGCGGCGATTCGAGTCGGCCATCGGCGATGTTAGCCGTCCGATGTGACGCGCCGGCGAATCGAAGTGTGCTTCGACCCTGTCGCGCGCGAGGCTAGCGCCGATCCAGCAGTGTATCGCTCAAAACGCTGAACGCCGCGCCCGGCAATTCATGCAGATGCTCGACCACGCGGCTGACCGGATAGAACGTTTCGACCGCATCGTCGAGGATCCCGACACCGATCAGTTCGACGCGCCGCTCGCGCAGCGCATCGACGCGGGCGCGCAGGTCGGTGCGCAGGATTGTCGGGTTGCCGTCGCCGGTGGCCGGATAGCCGTCCGACAGCACCATCAGGATTCGCCGCCGTGCCCGTTTCGCCAGCAGCCGCTCGGCGGCCCAGCTCAACGCCTCGCCGTCGGGATTCTCGTGGCCGCATTCGATGCAGGCGAGGCCGCTCGGGTTGTCGGAATCGAAGCGCTTGTAGACGCGCAGGTCGAGCCGTTCGACGAACCGGTTATAGCCGAACGTGTCGTGGCCGGCGTCGATCCAGCGCTGGTAATGCGCGCGCATCGCGGCATCCTCGACGGAGCTGTAGCCGAGCACTTCGCACGCGAAGCCGAGCTGCGTCAGCGCATCGCACAGCGCCGCCGCGCACAGCCTGGCGAGTTCGATCTTCCTGCCGGCCATCGACCCGCTGCAATCGATCAGCAGGCTGACGGCCGCGTCGCGCCCGGGGGCGGCGCGCGGGACGCGGAATGGCGTGCGATAGCCGGGCGACGTGACGAGGTGGGCGAGCGACATCCGGTCGAGCTCGCCGCGCTCCTGTTCGCGTTTCCAGCGCGTCTGCTCGTCCACTTTCAACGCACGTTCGAGCCGTAGCTTGAGCGGCTCGGTCTGCGCGCGGGCCGCGCTTCGCAGGCGGTGCCAGCGCGCCGGTTCGCCGTTGCCGGTGAAGTCCGTCACCGTATCGAACGCGGTGGTCAGCGGGACCGACAGCAGCGGCCGGTTGTCCGCGGACAGGCGGATCGTGCGGGGAGCTGCGTCGCCCGGCGTCGGCGCTTCGGCCGACGATGCCGTGTCGGCGATCGCACCGCCGCCCGATTCGGCGGAAACGGGCGCCCGGGAATCGTCCGGCGCGCCCTGTCCGTCCGATTCGAATTCGGCGGCGATGCTGTCGCTGTCGATCGTGCTGCCCGGATCGGCCGTGAACATCATGTTGTTCGCACCGGCCGACGCCAGCGCGCGCACGCGTTCGACGATCCGGTGCGCGGCGCGGATGCTGTCGGAGGTCGACGTTGCTGCACGCGCTGCGTCGACGAGGTCGCTCGATGCAGCCATCGTTGCGTCGAGCGACGGCACGCGCTCGATGGAAGGCGGCGGCTCGCTCCACAGCGCACGTTCGATGCGCCACACCAGCCTGTCGCGCCATGCCATGCGAGGCCACCGGCGGTGCGTGTCGGCGGCCGTCGCCGCGCGCATCCGCTGCAGGAACGTCGTCGCGCCGGGATAGATCGCGGCGAGGCAGCCGGCCGCGCGCCGGTCGTCGATCGCCTGCGCAATGGCCCGCACCACGGGCGACGCCAGTGCGGCTATGTCATCGATCGCACCGAAGCGGATGCGCGCCGCGTAGAGGTCGACGAGGCCGATAATCGCATCGTCGTCGACGTCGCCGGCGAGCAGCGTGTCGGGCAGCACCAGCAGGTCGGGTTGCGCGACGGGCCCGTGTTGCGCGAACCGTACCTCGATGCCGTGCCGTTGCGCGAGCGTGCGGGCCAGACGGGTCAGGTGGAGCGACCGCGCGTCGTCGTCCCGGTCCATCGCGTCAGGCCTCGACGTCGATGTAGTGGCGGATGATGCTGCGGATCAGGTCGGCGTCTTCCGCGCCGACCTTCGCATAGATCGTCGGGCCGGCGGCCGCTTCGGGATCGCCGGTGCGCAGCATCAGCTCGGCCCAGTCGATCAGGCGCCGCGTCGAGAACGCGCTGGCCAGATCCTCGCGGACGAACGCGGCGCGGCAGTCGGCCGCGATTGCCGCAAGCGTGTCGGCCATCTCCGAGGTCATGGCCGCGCCGAACGTGCGCTGCAGCACGCGCGCCTCGTCGGGCGGCGGCAGGTAGTCGAGGCGGTAAACTCGCCAGCGGTCGAGAAACGCCTCGTTCATCACGTTGGCGCCCTGGTACAGATGGCGGAACTGCCCCATCGCACCCACCGCATTGGCAGTCGCGAACAGCCGGAACGACGGATGCGGGACGACGATCTCGTTGCCTTTCTCCTTCAGCAACAAGCGGCCGGCCGGTTCGAGCACGGCCGTCAGCACCGCGAGGATCGCCGGTTCCGCGAAGTCGATCTCGTCGACGATGAGCCACAGCCCTTCACGCATCGCGGTCGGCAGCACGCCGTCGACCCAGATCGTCTCGCCGCCCTTGACGGTCCAGAACCCGACGAAATCGCCGACCGTCGTCTGCCCGTTCATGTTCGAGCGCAGCACGCCATGGCCGGCCAGCGCGGCGGCCTGCTCGATGAGGCTCGTCTTGCCCGTGCCGGTGTGGCCGATCAGCAGGATGCGCCGGTTCTCGACGATGTCTTCCAGCACGTTCGTCACGCGCGCGGTGAACAGGTAGGCCGGGTTCACCGGCGGCACGAGCGGCCCGCCCGGGCCGCGCGGCATCGGCACGCCGCCCACCTGCGCGACGTGCGTCGCATCGCCGGCTGCGGCAGGCCGCGACGCGTGCGCGCTTCGCAGCGCCTGCATGAACGCGCCGCGATCAGCGGGCGCCGCGCGATCGCCGGCTTCACGCCGGACGAAGCCTTCCTGGATCCACTTGTGCAGTTTCGCATCGAGGTTGTCCGCATCGACGACCGTATCGACCGACGTGCTGCCGTCAGGCCGGTGATGCTGGATGCGGTACATGTGCGCGCGTTCCGAGCGGCTGACGATCCATTGCCCGGCGGACGGGTCCGCCAGTTGACGATAGACGCCGAGTACCGACGCGGCGGAGGGGGAGGAATCAGCGGGTGCGTTCATGGTGGCGAGCGAGAGTGGGCGGCTGGCGCGTCATGCCTGCGATGCATCGCGTCGATTGTATATTTTTGCCGTGAACCGCGACATTCGCGCGGGAATCGATCCGCTGCGATCCGGCGGGGAGCAGGCGGCGCGTCGGCTTGCCGGCGCAGCGGAGCGCCGTGGGCAATGCGCTGCAGCATGATCTTTCGGCTTCCTTGCTATGCCCCGAGCCGCTTTTGCCGTGCCGATCCGCCGGCAGCGGGGCGGCCAGGCTCGTGCTTGAGAAGGTCGATTGACACCCAGCCTTGCGCCGATTCCCGGGTTTTTCACGAAGACAACCCGTCATGTCGAATCGCGGGCTGTCACATCTTGATCAACCGGGTGGAATTTCAGTACCGTAGCAGGCTTGATCACCGGGCTTCCATCGCGTGTCCTCGGGCCGCCCGGCTCGATATCCCATTGCGCGCCGGTCGATGACACAGGCGAAGGAGTGTTGAACGTGACGTTGACAGGCGGGGACAAGGTGAGAATTCGTCGTGCCAGCGCACTCGATGCCCCGGCCGTTCTGTCGATTTTCGACGGCGTGATTGCGTGGTTCGTCTCCATCGGCAACGACGGGCAATGGGGCCGCGAGCCCTGGTCGACGCAACCCCGGCGGATCGCACTCGTGACCGACGCCTGCGCGCTGCCCGACGCGTGGGTGGCAGAAGACCAGGACGGCCGCGTCCTGGGCGCATTGATCCTCGGCGAGTCGATGCCCTACGTGCCGCCCGCGACCGAGCCGGAAATCTATGTGCGCGTGCTGGTTGCGTCGCGCGATGCGCGGGCGCGGGGTGTCGGCCGGCGCCTGATGGCCTTCGCGGACGAGCGCGCCCGCGCGGCCGGGGTGAAGCGCTTGCGGGTGGACTGCTATGGCGGCGGGACCGGCGCGCTGGTGCGTTTCTACGAGTCGTGCGGCTATGAGCGAATTTCACCCTTCGACGTGGAAGGGTGGCCGGGGCAGTTGCTGGGGCGCCGTTTGTGACCGCGCCTGACCGAAGCCGCGCGGCACGACGGCTCGCGGCCGAGCCCGGGAAGGCATCCAGTCGGTCGTTTCACGGCTAGCCGGAAACGGTGGGCTGCCCGACGGGATTCCCGTGGGCCGACGAACCGGAATGCGCGGGCGCACCATCCGCACCGTGCGCGACCGGCAGCGCAACCCGTACATAAAGAAACGCACGCCGCTCGCGGTCGGGCAGCACCTGCGGTCCGTAACTGATCGTGACCGTCCCGTCGTGGATCTCACCCGCCTGCGCGAAACGCCATGAGCCGGGATCGCTGTCGAGCAGGAATTCCGCGCGCGCATACGCTTGCGGTTCGAACCGCTCGGAAATCTCCACCGGGCGTCCGTCGAGTTTGTCGAGCAACGCTTCGGCCATGTTGAAGCCATAGCCGTCGCGCACGATGTCGCAGATGAAGCTGCCCGCGATGCGCGGATTCAGTTCGATCACGTGCGGCACGCCGTCGTGCACGATGCAGTCCAGGTGCACGGGCCCCCAGGTCAGCCCGGCGGCCGCCGTGGCGCGCGTCCCGATGTCGATCAGTGCGCGCAGCGTGCTGGTATCGAGGTCGAGTTCGGACGTATAGCCGCGCTCGAGAAAGCCTGCCCCATGCCGTTTCAGCTTGCGCAGCGCGCCGACGTACCGGCCGTCGAAATACTCGACGCAGTATTCGCTGCCGCTCAGGAATTCCTCGATCACGACGCGCTCGGTCGCGAGCGCTTGCGCGTCGGCGTGTCCGGCGGCGAGGGCGTCGAGCTGCGCACGCACCTCGGCGATGCTCTCGCAGCGCCGCACGCCGTCGCTCGCCGAGCCTTCCGACGGCTTGACGACGACCGGGAAGCGCAGCGGGTCGGCCGCGAGCGCCGCCGGCGCGGCCAGCGTGCCCGTGACGAATTGCGCGGACGGGATGCCGTGCGCGGCGAGCAGTGCCTTCTGGTTCGACTTCGACACCGCGTGCGCGACGTGGCGCGCATCGGGGCCGGGCAGGCCGAGTGCGTCGGCGACCCATGCGGCGGTGCGCGCATAGGTGTCGTGCGCGGTCGTCACGCGCAGCGTGTCGATCTCGTCCGGATAGCGCGTGCGCAGCCAGCCGGCGAGCTGGCCGGCATCGGGTTCGAGGTTGATCGTCTCGACGCCCGCCGGAAAAACGCCGTCGAGACGGTGCCCGGGGGCGGTGATCACGGTCACGGCCGCTTGCCGCGCAAGCGCGCCACGCACGAGCGCGAGGCTGCTGCCGGTGGCGCGGGCGCCGATCACGATGAGTCGCTTCATGCTGGATCCTTGATCGAAGGCGGAAAGATGGAACGGCATCGCGTGCCGGCTAGCGTGCACGGCGGCGCAGGCGCTGTGCTTCGAGGCGCGGCCGCAGATGCTGGACGACGCGCGGCAGCGTGTAGATCGGCAACTGCGCGCAGGTAAACACGAGCGCCATGGTGGGCGTCGCGGCGAGCCCGAGCGCGGCCCACATCAGGCCGACGTTGCGATTGGCGACGATCAGCGCGACATTGAGCCGCGTGCGGACATCGCCGGGCGTGAGCCCGTACGCGATGACCTGGAAGCCCGCGTTGACGGCGAACGCGAGGGCGATCGCGGTGAATGCGCGGTGCGGCGCGTCGACGATCGATTGCTGCATGCCGGCCATCGTGCCGAGCGCGAACACCAGCAGTGCGACGACGACGGTCGCATCGATCGGCGTCGCATAGCGGTCGAGCCGTGAGCCGGCGAAGCGCCGCACGAGCAGCGCGACGCCCTCGGCGCTGCCGATCAGCAGCGCGAGCCGCCACGCGAGCGTCAATGGCGAAATCGACACGGCCGCATCGTGGCTGAACCAGGCCGTCAGCAGCGGCGCGGTGAGCGGCACGAACACCATCGACGCGAGGGTCGCGACGAGCGCGACGCTGGCGTCGAGCGACAGCATCCGCGCGATCGTCGACGTGCCGCTCGACGGCGGCGCGCAGTACGCGATCACCAGCGCGACGACCCAGTCGTAAGGCATGCCGGCGAGCCGGGCGGCGATGCCGAGCGCGACCGGGCACGCGATCATCGTCGCGGCGGGCAGCAGCAGCGACACGGCCGGCCGCCGCGCGACCGCGCGCACCGCGCTGGGCTCGACGCGCAGCAGCGTGCCGAGCACGAACAGGAACACGGTGACGGGCATCAGCGGCCGCGCGAGATCCGCGAGCGGCGGCACCAGCAGCCCGAGGCCGACGCCGCACGCGAGCACGGTCGGACCGCGCCGCACCAGCGCGGCGATCAGCGTGCCCACGGGCGCGCCTCGGAGCGACGGCGGACGGGCGTACGACCTGGGCAGGCAGAGAAGGGCATGCGGATTCCTCGGGAGCGGGCCGTCGGGCACCGGGTATTCGCTAGGCTAATCCGGATTTTTGGCGAAGTAAAATGATATAAACACAATCTGTAACAAGAGAAAGTGATATGAACATCCCTCTGCTCGAAACCTTCCGGGCCGTCGTTCAGGAAGGCAGCGCGCTGCGCGCGGCCGAACGGCTCGGCTGCACGCAGTCGAACGTCACCGCGCGGCTGCGCCAGCTCGAAGCGTCGCTCGACGCGCCGCTGTTCGACCGGCACGGCAAGCGGCTGGTGCTGAACGACGCCGGGCGCCGGCTGATCCCGTATTGCGACCGCATCCTGCGCCTCGTCGACGAAGCGACGCAGGTGGTGCGCGAAGCACCGGTCGCGCGCAACTTCCGGCTCGGCTCGATGGAAAGCACGGCGGCCACGCGGTTGCCGGCGCTCGCCGCCGCGTTGAAGGCGCGCGACCCGGCGCTCGGCCTCGCGGTGCAGATCGGCAGCGAACCGGATCTGGCCGACGCGCTGCTGCGCGGCCGGATCGACGCAGCGCTTACGGCGCGCGCGGTCGTGCGCCCCGGGTTGCGCTACGAGCCGGCGTTCGCCGAAGAGATGGTGCTGGTGAGCGTCGCCACGGCCACGCGGCGGCAGGTGCTGGCCGACAACCCGGTGCGGCTGCTCGCGTTTCACGACGGCTGCCCGTATCGCGCGGTCGCGGAGCACTGGCTGAAGGCACGCGGCGTCGCGATCGAGTCGGTGGCATCGTTCGGCACGTTCGGCGCGATCCTCGGCTGCGTGGCGGCCGGGATGGGCGTCGCGATCGTGCCGAAGCGGATCACGACCGAGCACGTGGCGCGCAAGGAGCTGCGGGCGCATGCGTTCGACGATCTCGACAGCGTGACGACCTATCTCGTCACGTCCGAAGAAGCGCCTGAGCTGCCCGAGCTCGATACCTTGCGTGCGGTGCTGGGGCGGCAGGCAGGGGCGCTGCTCGGGCGCTAGCGGAGCGCACTTCGGCGCGCCGCACCGCAAGTGCTGCGCCGGTCGCGCTACGCCGGCACGACCGCCCGTTCATCCGCGAAGAATTCAGCCTCGATCTCGCGAATCCGCCGGCAATCCTCCAGCAGTCGCTCGAACGTCGGGCTGTAAAGGCCGACGGTGCCGAGCGCCGTCTGCAGGTCGGTCGTCACGCGCAGCGTGTCGCCCACCCTGGCCCATTGCTTGAGCCCGACGAACGACGGCAGCGCCTGGATCGCCTGCCACGTGAAGTCCTGCCGCAGTACGCCGTTGCGCGACGACAGCAGCAGCACGTGCCCGCAGAAACCGCGAAAATCCGTCGGCGCGGCGACTTCGCCGAACAGTCGCTCCGGGTGCAGCACCGCTTCGACGGCAGCCGACACGTGATTCTCGCCGCTGACCGCGCTCGTCAGCCGCGGATCGAGGCTGCCGTGCAGCCGCGCGTTCAGCTCGACGATCGTCGGGCCGTCGGCCGTATCGAACAGTTCGAGATGGGTCGGCCCGAAGCGCACGTCCAGGGCATCGAGCACGGCGGTCGCGTAGTCGAGCAGCGGCGCGTAGCGCGGATCGGCGTGATTCAGCACCAGCATCTTGTCGAGCCGCGGCGCGTGCGTGCGGTCGCGGTGCACTTCCCACAGGCTGACCACCCGGTGGCGGCCTTCGAACGACACCGAATCGACGATGTATTCCTGCCCCTCCGAATAGCTCTGGATCACGATGTCGTCGTTCGGCTGGTTGTACAGCGAACGGGTGGCCAGCACGTCGCGCGCGGCGGCCTCGACCTGGTCGAGCGTGCGGCAGATCTTCACGCCGGTCACGCCCGCGCTTCGCGCCGGTTTCACCACGAGCGGCAGCTTGCCGTACGCGCGCGCCCATTCGAGTGCGGCGTCGACCGACGTGCTGTGGAAGTGCGCCGGGGCACGCAGGCCGGCCTGGCGAATGCGCTCGTTCATCGCGTACTTGTCGCGCCGCGCGGCCGACGTCGCGAGCGGATTGCGCGTCGGCACGTCGAGCCGCTCGGCGAGCGTGTCGGCGAGCTCCAGCGCCGCGTCGAGGCCGTGCAGCACCGCGCCGATCCGCAGATCGCGCAACTGCGCGAGCGTCGCGTCGACGTCGCCGTGGTGCTGGACCTGGCGGATATAGTCGGACGGGACGAACTGGTTCCGGTAGATTTCCGGCAGGTCGGGATCGCTGATCACGTGCGCGCAACGGATGCCGTAGGCGCGGAACGCGGGCGCCAGATAGGCGGCTGTCGACGCGCCGTCGACGATCAGGACGGTATCGATGAAACGATGCGGCATGGATTCCTCGCTGTGCTGTGGGGTCGGTTGAAGGGGGGATGGGCTCAGGCCCGCGAGCCGCTGTCGGGCGCGTCGCCGGGCCAGCGCGCGGCCAGCACGATGCAGAGGGCGACGAGCACGGCCGCGACCGCGAACCCGCGCGCCGCGCCGGCCACGATCGCCGCGCCCCGGCCCGCGACCAGCGCGCCGAGCGCCGCGACGCCGACGGCCGCGCCCACCGGCGCGCGGTATTGAGGATCGCCGACGCGGTGGCCGAGCGGCCGGCCTCGACGCTGCCGAGCATCGTCGACGTCAGCGCGGGAATCGCGATGCCGCCGCCGATCGCCATCGCCGCGAGCCCGGGCGCCAGCAGCGCATACGGCGTGTGCGCGCCGAGCGTCTGCCACAGCCACACGTAGCCCGCGAACGACACGGCGAGGCCGACGATGACGGTCGCGCGGAATCCATGGCGGACGGCGAGACGCGCACTCGCGATGTTGGCGAGCATGATGATCGTGAGCGGCGCGAGCGCGAGCCCCGACTCGGTCGCGGTGAAGCCGCGCGCGTTCTGGAAATACAGGCTCAGCGAAAAGATCAGCCCGTAGAACGCGGCATTCGTGACTGCGCCGATCGCGAGCACGCCCGGCACGCGCGCGATCCGGAAGAATGCGAGCTGCAGCATCGGCGCGGCCACGCGCCGCTCGATCGCGACGAACAGCGCGCCGAGCGCGACCGACGCGGCCAGCGCACCGGCCGCATACGGATCGCCGATCCCCTGCGCGCCGGCCCGGATGATCCCGCCCGTCAGCAGCGCGAGCACGAGCACCGCGACGATCTGGCCGGCCGGATCGAACAGCCGCGTGCGCGCGGCGGCCGAATCACGCACATGGCGCAGCGTGAGCCACAGGCCGCCTGCGCAGATCGGCAGGTTGATGAAGAAGATCGCGCGCCAGCCGAGCGAATCGATCAGCAGGCCGCCGAGCGTCGGCCCGGCCGCGCTGATCGCGCCGCCCGTCGCGCTCCACCACGCGACCGCCCGCACACGGGCGGCGGCATCGTTCGCGCAAGCATGGGTGATGAGCGCGAGCGACGTAGGCAGGATCATCGCGGCGCCTACGCCCTGCGCGACGCGCGCGGCAATCAGCGCGGCCAGCGACGGCGCGAGCGCGCAGCCGAGCGATGCCAGCAGGAACAGCGCGAGACCGTATGCGAACAGCCGGCGGCTGCCGAAGCGGTCGGCCAGCGTGCCGGACGTCAGCAGCAGCGCGGCGAACGACAGCGTGTACGCATCGACGATCCATTGCAGCCCGTGGACGCTCGATCCGAATGAATGGCCGAGGCTCGGAATCGCGACGTTGACCACGGTCACGTCGAGCTGGACGATCGCGAAGCCGAGGCTCGCGGCCGCGACGGTCGGGAAGATCGCGCGCAGCGACGTGCGGTACGGCCTCGCGCCGGCTGGCAGCGAGCGCTCGAGTGCCGGCGCGCGATCGCTCATCGTGTCCTCCGCGTCGCGTGGCGGGGGGGGCGGCACGCAGCCGGCGGCGCGTCGTTTGCGGGCGAACTGCGCAGCAGATGGAATCGGTTCATCTAACGGGTTTCCGTGGGGCGGAGGAAGGGCGCCGGCTGCCGATCGACGGCCGGCGCATCGTCGAATCCGACAGAAAACTAGCATCGACCCGTTAGCGAATACAAATAATATGCCGCGATTATTTAACAACTATTCGTGTTAAGCGGCGGTGCGAACGACGTGGACAGCCACTCTCAGCATTGCAGAACTTATATCGAAATTTTTTGTTTGCAATCGAATTAATATCATTTCGAAATGCAATGACGGTCTCCTAGTCTTGTCGAGCGCTGAGCCCCGAGGACGGCAACGCGCGGCGGTAGTGCCCTACCGCTTATCGACCCCCGATCTTTATACGAGAGACCTATGACCTATCTCGCAGATGAACGCATCGTTTTGACGGCAGCGGAATCCAGTCATATCCGGACGACGCTCGGCGCACTGGCCTATGATCCGGCCGGCGGCGCGGGCTACATCAGCGCGGTGCGCAAGCTCGCCTACAACGCGTTTCCCGACCGGGTCGTCGACGCGTTCGATCGCGCGAAGGCGCCGACCGCCGATGCGCACGGCTCGATCGAGATCGACAACCTGCCGATCGACGAGGGCGTGAAGGGCAGCCCGAGGTTCGAGGAAACCGGCCGCTCGTTCAAGGCCGGCGTGTTGAGCGAGAACGTCCTGGTCGCGTTGAGCACGCTGGCCGGCGAGCCGTATTCGATTGCGCACGAAGGCCGCGAGCTCGTGAACAACCTCACGCCGCACAAGGCGACCGCGCGCGACTATACGGGCCTGGGCTCCGAGGTCGAGCTCGATTTCCATATCGAGAACGCCGCGCAGGCGCACATGCCGGAAGGCGATACGTCGCCGTTCGCGTTGCTGCTGCTCGGCGTGCGCAGTGAAGCAGGCGGCGGCCCGTACACGCGGCTCGCCGATGCGCGTCGCGCACTGCAGCTGCTGTCGCCGGAGGATATCGCGCAGCTCTACGGCGAGCACTACATCATCCGCGTGCCATACCGGTGGCGCGGGGCGGCGCCGACGCCGCGCGACAACACCGACCTGAGCGCGGTGCTGTCGGGGCCGCTCGATGCGCCGCGCGTGACGGTCGCGTTCTATCCGGACATGGTGCTGGCGGTCAACACGCGCGCGCAGGAGGCGCTGGCCAACCTGTATCGCGCGGTGCGCGAGGTGTCGTTCGGCGTGCAGATTCAACCGGGCAAGCTGGTGCTGATCAACAATCATTTCACGCTGCATTCGCGCGACCGTTTCGATCCGCAATACGACGAGAACGACCGGGCATTGCGCTGGGTTCAGCGCGTGTTCGTCGCACGCAGCCTGTGGAACTTCCGCGCGTTCACGCCGCTGCAGGCGCGCGTGTTCGATCCGAAGGCGCTGTATGCGGGCGAGTCGCAAGCAACGCGCCCGTCGCCGGTTGCGCAACCGGTCACGCAACGCGCGGCCGCGGCCGAACTCGAGGCGACGCCCGCCTGAGCGGGCCGGGAACGCCAGGCGGCGACGGGCGCTGAAAATCGTTCGCTCCGCCCGCGTTCCGCGCCCGCATCATCAAAAAACAAAGGAATCCGGAAGACATGATAAGAACAGCATTCCCCGTCGTGCGCGTCGTTCGCGTGCTGGCCGCCGTCCTGATCGGCAGCAGCGTGGCCGCGCAGGCCGCGACGTTCGACCTGAGCCCCGAGCAGCCCGGCCGGCAACGCGGCGCCGTGAACCCGGCGGTCGAACAGGCGTTGCCGGCCGGCTTCCGGTTTGCGGAAGCGAACACACTGACGATCGGCATCGCGCCGAACCTGCCGCCGCTCAGCACCTATGCGACCGATGCGCGGACGGTGGTCGGCTTCGATCCCGATCTCGCGCAGCTCGTCGCGGACAGCATCGGCCGCAAGCTGAAGATCGTGCCGCTTTCCTGGGCCGACTGGCCGCTCGCGCTGCAGTCCGGCAAGGTCGACGCGGTGATCTCGAACGTGACGGTGACCGAACAGCGCAAGGAGAAATTCGACTTCTCGACCTACCGGAAGGATCAGCTCGGCTTCTACGTGAAGAACGGCAGCCGGATTGCGGCGATCCGCGAGCCGAAAGATGTTGCCGGGCTGCGCGTCGTGACCGATTCGGGCACGAACCAGGAAAAGATCCTGCTCGAGTGGAACCGGCAGAACGTCGCGCGCGGCCTCGCGCCGGTCGAGATCCAGTATTACGCGGATGCGGCCGAGCGCTGGGTCGCGCTGCAGTCGGGGCGCGTCGACACGATCTTCAGCGTGAATTCGATGCTCGCGTACCAGGCGTCGCTGCGCGGCGATGCGAAGCTGATCGGCACCGTGAGCGGCGGCTGGCCGCGCACCGCGGACATCGCGATCACGACACGCAAGGGCAGCGGCCTCGCCGAGCCGCTGACGGTCGCGATCAATGCGCTGATCGCGAACGGCAGCTACCGGAAGGTGCTCGGCCGCTGGAGCCTCGACGCCGAAGCGATCGACCGGTCGCAGACCAACCCGCCGGGGCTGCCGCGCACCTGAGCCGCCCGTGTGCCGATTGCCGCGATGCTCACGTGATCGGCCACTGCAGGATCACGATCCCGTCGTTGTAGTCGGCATCGGCGCCGTCCTCCGCGCCGAGCCAGCCGAGCCAGACGGAGTCGCCCGCGGACAGCGGCGCGAGGCGCGCATCGGTCGCGGATTGCCTGCCGTTGGCCGACGCCTCGATCCGGATCTTGCCGCCCTTCGAGTTCAGCGTGAACATCCTGACGCCGTCCTCGCTGTTGCCGACGAACGATGCGGCCGGTTCCGGCGCATCGTCGACGAAGAGTTTCAGGTCCTGCCGGTCGGCGGCATTCGCATAGAAGATCGCCTTGAACGCCGTATTCGGCGGCAGCGTGAAGCGGCCATTGCGATCCGACGACGGCTTGAAACCGGGCTGCTTCGTGTCCGGCCGGCTCCCCGCGATCTCGATCGACGTTTCCCAGCGGAAATAGCCGGATACGTTGCCGTCGCGGTCGTATACGCCGAAATCGGCCGTGCACGTGGTGGCGCCCGCGGCCAGCACGTCGCTGCGCCAGTAGTGGTCCTTCATCGGATGGCACGGCGGATGCAGCAGGTCGTCGGCATTCGGCACGGGCGTGGCCGCATCGCGCACTTCGGGTTCGATCGGCGCGACGATGCCCGCATCCTTCAACGCGAACCGGATGAACAGCACGCTCACCTCGGCGCGCAGGGCCAGCGCGGTTTCGCGCAGGCGCAGCTGGTCGCCCGGCGACAGGCCGGTAAAGAGGCGGCTGTCGTTGTGGCCGAGCTGCGCGGCGTCGCCGGGGCTCACCACATAGAGGTGCCGGCCGTCGATCACGGTCGGGGCGGCCGGGTCCCGGCTTGCCTCCGGGTAGGCCGACAGCAACGTGACGGCATCGACGATCACCAGCACATCGCAACGAAGACCAGACATGAGCGCTTCCTCCGCAACAAGTGGATGACGCGGGCAGCCGCCGCGCGGCCGCCCGCCTGCCGCGATCAGTTATGGATCGAGATGAACGGATCCCAGGAGAAGCAGCCCTGGCTCTGGCAGTTGCGATCGATGATCTGGAACTGGAAGTGGTACGTCACGCGGCCGACTTTCAGGCATTCCGACGACCAGTAGTAGTTCGCGACCTTCTGGCAGGTCGGCACTTCGGGCTTGCTGGTGTTCGGCACCGGAATGGACGCTTCCGCGACGCGCGGCGTGGGCGTCGAGATCAGTTCGTTGCCGACGTTGCCGACGAACTTGTAGAACACGACCTGGTTCTCGAAGCCCAGCGACAGGCTCGTTTCACGCCAGCGGATCAGGTCGCCGACCTGCGCCTTCAGGTCGAGTTCGCCGCCCGCCTGCCCGGAGATCACGTTGTCCTGGTTGGTCACCATATAGACATAGCGCCAGTCGATCAGCGTCGGTGCGGCCGGGTTCTTGCTGGGATTCGGATATTTTTTGAGAATGGTTTCGGTATCGAAAGAGACGAGCACATCGGTGACGCGTGACATAGAAGCTCCCGTTTGAATGAATGGGACTTATTGTTGCGCGAATTTCTTCGTGCGGCCGCCATCGCCTTGCCCTGCAAGGCTTCGCGCCGATCAAGGCACGTGCGGGCGGGATGGCGAATGCAGATTATCCCGTTCGGTTAATTCTGGAAGCTGTAAAAGTAAACAGGGTATTTAATATTATTTCAGACGGTAATTTGAAAATCGGATTCAATCGGCTCGATGCGTTACATAAATATAACGACATTGAACCTGTTAATTGAATCGCCGATTATGTCCGGCAATGTCCGGCTGCCGTGGGGCGGGGAAGGATCGCTTACCGGTAGGTCCACAGCCGGTGCAGCGCGAACGTGGTCGGCGGAACCAGCAGCGCGATCGCTGCGATGCTCATCCCGCGGGAGCCGTCCAGCGCTTCGGTCGCACGCGCGAGCAGCATCGTTTCGCCGAAGCCGGCCAGCGTGACCGCGAGAAAGCGCACCGCGTTGCGCGTGCCGACCGTCGACGAGAAGCTCCACAGCGTATTCGCGACGTACGAGAACGCCGTCGCGCAGAGGAATGCGATCGCGTTCGCCGTCACCAGCGTCGCATCGAACTGCGCGAACAGTGCCGCTGCGACCAGCGTGTGGATCGCGGTCGAGCCGAGCCCGGACACGCCGAAGCGCACGAGCCGCGTGCGTTCGGCCTGGAGCAGACCGATCATGGCCGTCGGCGCGCGTCAGCGTTCGCCGATCCGCGCGCGAGTCGGCTGCACGCGCCGGCGGGCCATCTGGCGGCGCGCGTCGCGCGCGACCGGCAGTTCGATCACCTTGCCGTGCGCCTGGTAGCGGCGGCGGACCAGGTAGACGGGCCGTTGCTTCGACTCGTCGTAGATCCGCCCGATGTATTCGCCGACGACACCGATCCCGATGAGCTCGATTCCGCCGATGAACAGCGTGACCGAGATCAGCGACGCGTAGCCGAGCACCGGATTGCCGAACACCAGCGTGCGCAGGATGATGAACGCGCCGTACAGGAACGCGAGCGCGGCGATGCCCACGCCGATGTAGGTCCAGCTGCGCAGCGGCACGGTGCTGAAGCTGGTGATGCCTTCGAGCGCGAAATTCCACAGCTTCCAGCCGGAGAATTTCGAGTGCCCGGCGCTGCGCGCGTCGCGCTGGTATTCGACGATCACGGTGCGGTAGCCGACCCACGCGAACAGCCCCTTCATGAAGCGATGCCGCTCGGGCAGGCTGCGCAGCGCGTTCACGACCTTGCGGTCCATCAGCCGGAAATCGCCGACGTTCTCCGGCAGTTTCACGTCCGACAGCAGGTTGTGCACGCGATAGTAGATCGCGGCCGCCGTGCGTTTCGCGAACGAGTCGCACGCGCGGTTGCTGCGCTTCGCCGCGACGACTTCCGCGCCGTCGCGCCAGTGCTCGATCATCACGGGAATCAGGCTCGGCGGATCCTGCAGGTCGGCGTCGAGCGGGATCACCGCGTCGCCGAGCGCTTCGTCGAGGCCGGCCGTGAGCGCCGCTTCCTTGCCGAAGTTGCGGGTGAGATCGATCACGCGCACGCGCCGCTCGGCGGTGCTGATCCGGATCAGCCGGTCGAGCGTGTCGTCGCGGCTGCCGTCGTTCACGCAGACGATCTCGAAACGGATCGCGTCGATGGACGTCATCAGCGGAATTACGACGTCGAAGAAGTGCTCGACGGCCTCGCCTTCGTTATAGAACGGCACGACCAGCGAGATGAGCGGTGTATAGAGTGGTTCCCGCATGGTGATTCCCCTTGTGATGTCGTTTCACCGATGAGCGCCGATGGTCGGTCGGCCGGTGCGGCGCATTCCGTACGCCGGGCGGTGGTGCGTTCGGGCCTGATGGGTGAACGCGGTTTCGGTCGAGGTGTCGTGGGTGTCCGGCATCGACGGCACGTCGTGTCGTTCCCGGGCGACCCGGCTGACGAGCAGCGCGAGCGACGCCAGCGTGACGAGCGGCATGAACTGGAACGACAGATGCGGCACGACCGCGAGGCCCGCGAGCGGCATCAGCCACAGCAGCAGCAGCCATTCGCGATCGAAGCGGCGCCAGCCGTGCGTCCACGCATAGCGCGCGTACCACGCGATCACGATGCCGTACCAGGTCAGGTCGTAGTCGTACAGATAGGGGCTGACGAGCAGGCAGGCGCACGCGAGGGTCGCGGCGCGCAGTGCGTACGAGCAGGCGCCGCGCCAGGCGTAGATGACGGCGAGGGCCGCGGTCGCGGCGGATAGCAGCTGGAGGCCGTTCGCGACGATGGCGGGCCAGCTTGCCAGCGTGGCGAGCGCGAACACCGACGGCATGCGCACGAGCCTGGCCTGGCCGGCGCCGACGATCGCGTAGACGTTGTCGATCACATGCATGAACGTGAGCCACGGGCCGAACCCGAACGCGAGGGTCGAGAGCGCGACGCTGCACGCGATCGTCGCGGCCCACGCGGCCAGTGCGCGCCATTGACCCGCGCACAGCAGCGCGAGCGGGAACAGCACCGCGAGCTGCGGCTTCATCGTCAGCAAACCGAAGCAGATCCCGGCGTACACGGGGCGGCGGTTCAGCGCGAGCAGGCCGGCGCCGGCGAGCAACGCGGTGAAGAGGCTGGTCTGCCCGACGATCACCGTGAGGAACGCGCCGGGGAACGCGAGCGCGCACAGCCACGCCGCGTCGCGCTGCACGGTCGCGTGGATCGCTGCCGCGAACAGCCCATACGTGAGCCCGAGCCACAGCACGAGCGCCAGCGTGTACGGCAGCCAGCCGAGCGGCAGCACGAGCAGCAGCATCGAGGGCGGATAGAGCCACGGCATTGAGCCGTCCGCGAGGTTCATCGCCGGAATCGCGAGCTTCTGGACTGCGAACAGCGCGGGGAAATGCCACGCGTCGGCCGCCTGCCCGTGCGCGGCGAGCCACGCCGCGCTCCAGATCGGTGAGAAATCCGGCGACAGCGGTTCCGGTGCGCCGTGGTGCGACAGGAGCACGCGGATCGAGTAGATGCCGATGAACAGCAGTTCCGCCATCAGCGCGGCGGTCGCATAGAGGCGCACGCGTTCGCGATTGAGCCAGTGCGGATAGCGGCGCGGGCCCGCGATCGGGAGTTCCGGGTGCACATCGGTGGCGGCATGCGCGTGACGGGCGAACGAAGGCGCTTTCATCGCGTGTTCCGTGACGCGAGGGTCGCGCGACGCACGACGACGAGCAGCACCGCGAGCAGCACGAGCGGCCCGATCTGAGGCAGCTTCGTCAACCGGTTGAACAGCTCGAAGACGGGCAGCAGCCATGCGAGCACGAGGATGCCCTGGTCGCCGGGCAGCCAGCCTTCGTCGAGGCCGTGCGCGATCAGGCAGAAGATCGCGATGCCGAGCCACGTCAGTTCGTAGTGCCACAGATAGGGCGTCGTCAGCAGCGTGGCGACCGCCAGCACCGCGCCGCGCAGGCGCATGTCGGGCGTACGGCGCCATACGTCGACAGCCGCGGCGATGGCGAGCAGTGCGACTGCCGCTTGCGCGGCAAGCGCGGTGGCCACCGGCGCACCCGCGAGCCGCAACGCGGCGAACGGCGTCGGCGACGCGAACCAGTACGACGCGAGCATGAAATGCATGTCGCGTACCGTCGCCATGGCCTGGCTCAAACCGTGCAGCGCGCCCGGGCCGGTCAGTGCAATCCCGGCCGCCGCGAACAGCGTCGCGCTCAGCGCGGCCGCCGCGAACGTGCGCCATGCCCGCGCCGCGATCAGTACGAACGGGAACACGACGGCGAGTTGCGGCTTGATCGCAAGCAACCCGATCACCACGCCGGCCACGACCGGGCGCTTGCCCAGCAGATGCAGCGCGAGCGCGGCGAGGCCGGCGGTCAGGACGCTGTTCTGGCCGAACAGCGCGGACAGGCACACCCCCGAGTACGCGACCACGACGAGCGTGGCAGCGCGCGGGTGGGGAAGATGCGCGCGCAATCCCGACAACCGCGAGACGGCGAACGCGTAGCATAAAAGACTGCCCGCCAAAAAGAGGAAATACGCGGGCAGGAAAGGCACAAGGGCAAGCGGCGCGATGAACAGCAGCATCGTCGGCGGATAGAGCCAGGGAAGCGGCTGATGCTGCAGAGACGCACCGAAGTGCGCGAACTCGGCCTGCTTGAATGACGAAATGTCGTAGACCGATGCGGCGTGGCCTTGCAACACGAGATGCGATGCGGTCCAGAAGACGGAGAAGTCGGTGCCGGGGCGGACCGTGGTGGTCGACGTGAAGCCGTCGGTCACGATTCCCCATACGATCAGCAATGCGATGAAGAGCATCAGCATGATGCAGCTGTACGGAATGATCCGATCGGCTGTCAGCCATTGGACGCGGCGTATTGCACGCCCGCGGATTTCACGGTTGGCTGTGTACATGATTCCCCGTCTGTCGTGAGGGCTGCGTGGTCTTTCACAGCCGTTTTCATGTTGGCGTGCCTGCGGATCGAATCGCGCTGAAATCGCGTTGTCCGGTGAATTCATTGTTGAAGAAAAAATCGCGCGATGCAAACCGCACCCGGACGGCGGGTATTTAAATTGTTCAGCGATGCGCGTGAAAACCGCGTTTTCACGTATGAGAAAACGGCGCGACCGGATTTCATGTATCTGGCTTGAAACATTCCGCATTTTTTACCGGGTTCGCGTGCCGCCGATATCGCGGCGCCCGAGCGGCGTGACGTGTTCGGGAAAGTCCCGAGAAAAAAATTTGGACCCTTGCTGCAGGGCGGCTGCGGGCGTTCCGGCGTGCAACGCTGGCGCCGGCGGGATAGATCAATTTTGAAACATTTCGCGCATCGCGCCTCGGGCCGAAGCGCACGGGCATGCCGGGAACGCTTGATGCGCCTGGATTTCGTTCGGGGTGGCCTGCTCTTTGCGTAAGCGTTGGCACGGCAGTCGACGAGGTGACGACCGGGCGGTTCCAGCAAAGTCGGACGGAACCCGCTTCGGAATCACCTGCGGAAAGAAAGGCCGGAGCGCGACGATGAACACGCGCTCCAGGTCGATCAACCGGGCAAGACTTCGTCGAATGACCCAAGAGACCCGGTATCGTCAGGGCAATAAGAAATCGGCATGGCAGCATATGGGGAATAAAAATGAAAGACCACAGCACACCGCGGCTTGCAAACCGCGTTAAAGACACATTGCAGCTTTGCCGGGAGTTTGTTTCCCGCTCAACAGGATTCCATGCGTCGAACGGCAGTCGTGCCGTTATGGTCGATCGGATCGTTCGGTTCATCCGGCCGGTCGCACCGTACACGCCTCTCTCGCTCTCTGCCTCACTGATACCCGTTCGCACGGACAGGGGTGTCTATCCCCGCTCCCGCGGCTGAGCGACGCATTCCGATTTTTCGAGTAGTGCCGGTGGTGCCCGCCCCCGACGTCCTGACGGACGAAGGGTATTTCATAGCAGTCCGAAAGGAGAATGCTCATGTCAAGAATCATCGAGAAGATCGCCTGGCTCGTCGAGGATCAGGGCGGCGTGACGGCCATTGAATACGGCCTGATCGCCGCGCTGATCGCGATCGGCATCGTCGCCGCGTTGACGACCGTCGGTACCGATCTGAAGACCGTATTCAGCACGGTCGCCGACGATCTGGATTCGATAGTAGCTGCGATTTGATGGACGGTGCGGCGAACGGCTCGTCCGATTCGTTTGTTGGCGCCACACGGCATTAACACCATGCCTCGACGTATCGATGCCGGATCGATCGATCCTGCCGGCGCGCGAGGGATCTGAAAGTGACTACGCAAGGAGATCATCATGTCCAAGTTCATTCAACAAGCCAGCCGTTTCATCCGCGACGAAGACGGTGTGACGGCCATCGAATACGGCCTGATCGCCGCACTGATCGCCATCGGCATCATCGCCGCGCTGACGACGGTCGGCAAGGACCTCAAGACCGTGTTCGCCACGATCGCGGACGACCTCGATTCGGCGGTCGCAGCCATCTGATGGATCGTGCCGCGGACGGCTCGGCCGGTGCAGCGCGCGAGCCGTCCCCGGTCCTCTGATCAACCGGGAACCGGAGACCATCATGCAAGCCAGGATGCGCGTCGTACGTCGCTGGATCAGCGACGAGCAGGGTGTGACGTCGACCGAATATGCATTGCTCGGCGCGATGTTTGCCGTTGCGGTGCTGGGCAGCGTCGTCACGCTGAAAGGCTCGCTTGCCGATACGTACGAGGTGATCGCGACGGCCGTGACGGCTGCCGTGGCCACCGCGCTGGCAATGGTTTCCTGATCCATCGATTCCACCGATTCCACCGACTCGACCGATTCGACTGCGAGGTTCGCCATGCTCCCCGTTGCGCCGCCTTACCCGGTTCCGTTGTGCGTGACGCTGCTCGCGGTCGCCGCGGCCAGCACGGACATCGCGACCCGTCGCATTCCGAACCGTCTCGTCCTGCTCGGCCTGGTCGGCGCGCTGGTTGCCCAGTGCCTGTTGCACGGCGTCGTGGCCGGTGCACTCGGCTGGCTCGCCGGCGCCGCGACCGGCTTCGGCATGCTGCTGCCGTTCTACCTGTTGCGCGGCATGGCGGCCGGCGACGTGAAGCTGATGCTCGCGATCGGCGCCTGGGTCGGCGCGGAAATGACGTTTTACATCGTGCTGGCCACCTTCCTGGCCGGCGGGATCGGCGCCATCGCCTTCGCGCTGCTGCGCGGGCGGCTGCGCCAGATGTGGGCGAACGTGCGCGCGTTGCTCGCGCGGCGCTCGCCGGGCGCGAGCGCCGAGGCTGCCGGCGGCCCCGTCGCCATCGCATCGGTCGGCACGCTGCCGTACGGCGTGGCGATCGCGGCCGGCACGCTGGGCATGCTGTTCGTGTCGTGCGCATAGCGCGACGCATCCGCAACGAGGACGCAACGATCATGAACACGAATCACACCGAACCGAGACGCGACGCACAGGTGGCACGCCTGCCCGATCCGTTGCCGTCGCGGGAAGCGCATACGAAGCTGGGCGCGCAGTTGCCTGCGGCGCCGCGCTCGCTCGAGGAAACCGGGTTGAGCATGACGTTCGTTGCCGGCCTCGTGCTGAAGTCGACGCTGATGCTGGGCCGCCCGTCGTACGGCGACCTGGTCGAGCGGCACTGCCTGTCGCTCGCGGTGCTCGACGACGTCTTCGCATTCCTGGTGCGCGAGCACCTCGTGGAGCTCACCCATCGCGGCGCGACCGATCTCGACGTGACGTTCCGCCTGACCGACGCGGGCCGCGTGCTCGCGCTGGAAGAACGCTCGCGCAGCGGCTACAGCGGTCCAGCACCGGTGACGCTCGATGCCTATATCGCGTGCCTGGACGCGCATTCGGTGCGCAAGCTTCGCATCAGCCAGAACGAGGTGTGGGCGGCATTCGAAGGGATCGTGATCGACACGTCGCTGCTCGACGCGGCGGCGGCCGCGCTGAACGCCGGCCGTCCGCTGCTGATCCACGGCCCGGCCGGCAGCGGCAAGACCTTCCTCGCCGAGCGGCTCGGCTCGCTGATGCGCGGCCGCGTGCCGGTGCCGCACGCGATCTGCGCGGCCGGCGAAGTGATCCAGATCTACGACCCGCTCGTGCACGTCGACGCGGGAGGGCCGTCCGGCGGCCTGTCGGTCGATCGCCGCTGGCGCCTGTGTCAACGGCCGGTCGTGATGTCGGGCGGCGAACTGACGCTCGACGAGCTCGACCTGCGCCGCGACGAAGCCGCCGGCTTCTACCAGGCGCCGCCGCACATGAAGGCGAACCTGGGCATGTACGTCGTCGACGATCTCGGCCGCCAGCGCGTCGAGCCGCGCGACCTGCTCAATCGCTGGCTGCGCCCGCTCGATCGCGGCGTCGATTTGCTGACGCTCGAATCCGGCAACCGCTTCGTGATGCCGTTCGACGTCTGGCCGGTGTTCTCGAGCAACCTGTCGCCGGAGCAACTGGGCGACGACGCGTTCCTGCGCCGCCTCGGTTCGAAGCTGCACGTCGGCGCGATGTCGATCGACGACTACCGCGCGGTGTACAACGCGGCCTGCGCATCGCTCGGGCTCGTATCCGCGAGCGATGCATTCGACTACCTGCTGCATCGGCTGCACCTGCCGACCGGCAAGGCGTTTCTCGCCTGTTTCCCGGCGGACCTGCTGCGTCTCGTGGCCGCTGGCGCGCGCTACCGCGGCGATCCGCCCGAGGTGACGCACGACGCGCTGTACGACGCATGGGCGAGCTATTTCGGCACGGTGCCCGAACGGGACGGCAGCCATCCGCCGCCCGTCGAGCGCGGCGGACGCACCTACGTCACCGGTTGAGCCGTTTCTTTCACGATTCGTCGAGGAGCATTGCCATGAAAAACAGTCGAGCGGTCATGATGCTGGTCGTCGCGATGATCGCGGGTCTTGCCGCGGTCGTGTTCGCGTCCCACTGGCTGGTGCAGACATCCACGAGTTCGGTCACGCCGGTCGCGGTGGCCACCACCGACCTGAACCTGGGCGAACCGCTCGGGCCGAACCAGATCCACATGGTCAGCTGGCCGTCGGGCAGCGTGCCGACCGGCGCGTTCACCGATACGAAGGGACTCGAAGGGCGCGTCGTGCGCACCAGCCTCGCACGCGGCGAGCCGGTGATCGAGTCGAAGCTCGCACCCGTCGGCACGAAGGGCGGGCTGTCCGCGGTCATCGCCGACGGCAGCCGCGCGATCACGGTGCGCGTGAACGACGTGGTCGGCGTCGCGGGCTTCGCGCTGCCGGGCAACTACGTCGACGTGATCGTCAACACGCAGGAACAACAGGGCAAGACCGACGGGCAGAGCATCTCGAAGATCGTGCTCGAGCACATCCTCGTGCTCGCCGTCGCGCAGCAGGTCAGCCGCGACGACACGGCGCCGAAGGTGGTCAACGCGGTGACGCTGGAAGTCACGCCCGACCAGGCCGAACGGCTCGACCTCGCACGCAGCGTCGGCACGCTGTCGCTCGTGCTGCGCAACCAGGTCGACCAGAAGACGCTGAACACCGACGGGGCGACCAAGCTGACGCTGCTCGGCAAGGAGCCCGCACCCGAAGCAGCGCCGGCACCGGCCCGTGTGAAGACGGTGCGCGTGCACGTCGCATCGCATGCGGCGCCGGAAGTGCGGCGCGACTGCGTCGGCGTGCTGACGGGCGTGAAGGGCAGCGTCGAGTGCTTCTGAATCGATTCATTACAGTCACATAAACGGCCGCCGTCAACGCGCGGCGGCCCTGGAAGTCGATCACCGGCACGGCGCCGGTCTCTCGGGGGATCAGACGAAATGAAGATCAAACCGCAACGCACAGGTACCGGCCCGCGGCAGACACGCGTCGCACGGGGCACGATGATGGCCGCGATCCTTTGTTCTGGATGGCTGACCGTTTACGGCGCACTCGCGCAGGAAGGCGTCGAATCGGCCGTGCTGACCAAGGGCGGCGCCAGCGCACCGGCCGCGGTCGGCAAGGGGCCGATGCAGATGACGATCAGCATGGCGCCGGTGGCGGCCGCCGCGCCCGCCGCAGCGGCGGGGCCGCTGCGCGGGCCGAACTGCGTCGGCGCTGTGCGCGAATCGACCAGCGTCAGCGTGCCGCTCGGCAAGTCGCTGCTGGTGCCGATGCCGGAGCCGGTGCGCAATCGGACGATCGGCAATCCGGCCGTCGCGCAGGCCACGATGGTGTCGCCGCAGACGCTGTACATCCTCGGGCTCGCGGTCGGCACGACCAACATGATCGTGCAGGGCAAGAGCGGCGCATGCCGCGTGATCGACGTCGCGGTCGGCGCGGATGCCGGCGGCCTGCAGGCGTCGCTGATGCAGCTGATGCCGAGCGAGCGCGACATCCATGTGTCGACCGCCGCCGGCACGATCGTGCTGGCCGGCACCGTGTCGAGCTCGATGGCCGCGCAGCAGGCCATGCAGATCGCACGGGCGTACGGCGACAGCGCGGGCGATCCGGCGAGCGGCGGCAAGGCGGGCGGGGTGCTCAACATGCTGAACGTCACGTCGCCGCAGCAGGTGATGCTCGAGGTGAAGGTGGCCGAGGTGTCGAAGACGCTGATCAACCAGATGGGCAGCGCGCTCAACATCCAGGGCGGCTTCGGGTCGTGGAGCGGCGCGCTGGTCAGCAACCTGCTCGCGGGCGTCGCCACCGGCATCGCCTTCAGCAAGGCGAACAACCGGCCGTTCAACCTCGCGGCCGACGCGCAGAACACCGACAACCTGGTCAAGATCCTCGCGGAGCCGAATCTCGTGACGATCAGCGGCCAGGAAGCGACGTTCCTCGCCGGCGGCAAGATCTTCATCCCGATCCCGCAGAGCAGCGGCAACGGCACGTCGTCGATCACGCTGCAGGAAGAGGAGTTCGGCGTCGCGCTGAAGTTCACGCCGACCGTGCTGGGCAACGGCCGGATCAGCCTGAAGGTCGCGCCGGAAGTGTCGGAGCTGTCGCAGACGGGCGTCACGCTGAGCGCGACCAACATCGGCGGCACGTCGATCCTGCCGCTGATCACGACGCGGCGCGCATCGACGACGGTGCAGATGGGCGACGGCGAAACGTTCGCGATCGGCGGGCTGATCAAGGACAACGGGACCGGCGCACTGAAGGCGCTCCCGGGCGTCGGCGAAATTCCGGTGCTCGGCGCGCTGCTCCGCAGTACATCGTTCCAGCAGGACCGCACCGAGCTGATCTTCGTGATCACGCCGCACCTGGTGAAGCCGCTGCAGACCGCCGACGTGCCGCTGCCGACCGACAGCTTCTCGAAGCCGAACGAAATCGACGTGTATGCGACCGGCAACATGGAAGGCCGCGGTGGGGTGCGCAAGCCCGGTGCGCAACCGGCCACCGGCGCGGCAGCCGCACCGCAGACCCCGGCCCAGGCACCGGCCCAGGCACCGGCCCCGCACCGGCACCGGCACCGGCACCGGCACCGCAATCGGAAGCGCCCGCCGGCCCGGCCGCCGCGCTGCCCGCACCGCGCGCGCCGCAGGGGACGGACGCGCAGCCGCCGGCGACGGCCGAGCCGCAGAAGACGCCTGCACCGGTGGCCGCCGCCGTCTCGCAGCACGAACCCGACAACGCGGCCCGCATCGCGCGTATCGAAGCCGCCGCCGCACGTCTTGCGGCAGCCGGTTCCGACACGCCGGCCCCGCCCGCGGGGCAGCCGAAGCGCCGGACACCGGCGGCGGCCCATGCGCAGCAGGTCGCGCGCGTGAGCGCGGCACCCGAATCCACCGATCGTTGAAGCCATCCAAGGGGACGCTCATGAAATCCGCCTACCTCGTCATCGTGCGCCGCGTGGCGCTCGCCGCACCGCTCGCGTTCGCGCTTGCCGGCTGCATGTCGTCGACCCCGGTGTGGGACACCCGCTTCGGCGATTCGGTCCGCGCCGTGACGCAGGCCCAGATCATCGACCCGCACGCCGGCGAACACGCGGCCTCGGTGTCGGCACCGGGCGTCGACGGCGCCGCCGCCGCGGCCGCGCTCGACAACTACGACAAGTCGTTCAAGCAGACCGTGCCGCCTGCCAATGCGTTCGTGATCGGCATCGGCAAGACCACCCAGTAACGACGGCACGCTCAGGGAGAACGCCATGAACAGCGCAGCTCGCCATCCGAAAGTCATGCGTCGCCGCCTGCATCGCCAGCGCGGTGCCGTCGCGATCATCGTCGGTCTCGCACTGGCGGTGATGATCGGGTTCGTCGGCCTCGCGCTGGATCTCGGCAAGCTGTACGTCACGCGCAGCGAACTGCAGAACAGCGCCGATGCCTGCGCGCTGTCGGCTGCGCGTGACCTGACGTCGGCCATCAGCCTGTCGGTGGCCGAGGCGGACGGCATCGCCGCCGGCCACCTGAACTTCGTGTTCTTCCAGAACAAGTCGGTGCAGATGTCGACGAACGCGAACGTCACGTTCAGCGACTCGCTGTCCAACCCGTTCCTGACGAAGACCTCGGTCACGAAGCCGGCGAACATCAAGTACGTGCAGTGCACCGCCACGTTGAGCAACATCGCGCACTGGTTCATCGAGATACTGAACGTGCTGCCGGGCACGAAGCTCGCGAATGCGGCGGAGGTGTCGGCCAGCGCGATCGCCACCGTCGGCGGCGGGCAGACGACCTGCGCGATTCCGGTGTTCGTGTGTCGCGGCCCGTCCGATCCGGTCTACAAGGTCGGCGACTGGATCGCGTCGCCGTCCGGGTCGTCGTCGACGTACGGGCCGGGCAACTTCGGCTGGGCGGCGCTCGACGGCTCGACGAACGAACCGACTCTCGCGAGCGAGCTGTCGGGCAACACCTGCAACATCACGAGCCCGCCGGATCTTGCCACCACGGGCCTGAAGTCGGCGTCGCTGCGGGCCTGGAACACGCGCTTCGGCATCTATACGAACGGCGCGAACGGCTCGAGCGGCCAGCCCGACTTCACCGGCTATGCGTATGTCGGCCCGAACTACGGGCCGCCCGGAACGGCGGGCATCAAGGGCGACGCGTACACGCAGTTCGTGGCCGACCGCGCAGCCTTCAAGTCCTACCAGGGCGACGGCGCGCCGCCGACCGGCAGCGGGATCAACACCAACGGCACCGCGACGGCGAGCAACTACCAGACTTACGGCAGCGACCGCCGTGTCGCGCTCGCGCCGGAAGGCGACTGTTCGACGCTGAAGGGCAGCAGCGGCAAGGTGCACGTCACGCAATGGGATTGCGTGCTGATGCTCGATCCGCTGCCGTTCAGCGCGGGCAGCGGCGCTATCGTCGCGCATCTCGAGTACCTCGGCTCGTCGGTCTCCGGCAACAACCCGTGCGCGACGCACGGCTTGCCGGGCAGCGGCAGCGCGTCCGGGACCCAGGTCCCGATGCTCGTCCAATAGCGGAGAGCGGATCATGAACAAGCCCCCGTTTCGCCGTTCGCGCACCCGCGGCGCCGTCGCCGTCGAGTTCGCGCTCGTGCTGATGCCGATGATCATGCTCGCGACCGGCGTGGCCGAGTTCGGCCGCGCGATCTACCAGTTCGAGACGCTGACCAAGGCGACGCGCGATGCGGCGCGCTACCTGTCGGTCTGGTTGCCGACCGACAGCGCGTATCCGGCCTCGCAGGCGCAGTGCCTCGTCGTCTACGGCAGCACGACGTGCGGCACGGCCGGCACCGAGCTGGTGCCGGGGCTCAAGACGTCGATGGTGACGATCTGCGACGCGCAGCGCACGACCGGCTGCAGCGACCCGTCCGACCCGGCGCAGTTCGCGAACCTGCCGACCTACGACTCGAACAACAACGCGTCGGGCGGCACCGCGACGGGCGCGATCAGCGTCGTCGAAGTGAAGATCACGGGCTACAAGTACCAGCCGATCCCCGCGTTCCCGGGGCTGCCGTCGATCACCTTCAACAACATCGTCACCGTGATGAGGCAAGTCTCATGAACGCGCGCCATGCCCCCCCGTCACGCCGGCGTGCCCAACGCGGCTCGGCGATCGTCGAGTTCGCGCTGATCGCATGGATCCTGATCATGCTGCTGATCGGCATCTTCGAATTCGGCCGCGTGCTGTTCTACTGGGGCACCGCGAGCGAAGCCGTGCGCCTGGGCGCGCGCACGGCGGTGGTGTGCGACGTGAATGCGGCCGGCGTCGTGAAGCGGGTGAGAGCGCTGCTGCCGCTGCTGCAGACCGCGAACGTGTCGGTGAACTACTCGCCCGCGAGCTGCGACGTGAATTCGTGCGCGTTCGTGACGGTCAGCGTCACGAACGTCACCGTCAAGACGATGATCCCGTTCGTGAACATCACGGTGACGATGCCGCCGTTCACGACGACACTGCCGCGCGAAAGTCTCACTTCCGCGACCGGCGGCGCCAACTGCAATTGATCGAACAGGCGAGGCACACGACATGATCAACATCCTCGTAGCTTCCGACGACACCGCGCGACTCACGCAGATCGCGCGCCTCGTGGCCGACTGCGGTCACTATCGCGCGACACGGGCGACCGGGCGCCCGTCGCAGATCGAACATCGCACCGACGGGCTCGACGCGTTCGACATCCTGCTGGTCGACGGTACGTCGCTCGAGCCGTCCGAGCTGTCGGCGATCGAACGGATCTGCCGCGCGCACGCGAGCCTGACCTGCATTCTCGTGACGGCGGACACGTCGCCGCACGTGCTGCTCGACGCGATGCGCGCGGGCGCGCGCGACGTGCTGCAGTGGCCGCTCGACCCGCAGGCGCTCG